>NZ_DASXWU010000033.1:0-14594 GCF_036503465.1 Nocardioides sp. | reverse complement strand
CACCCCCGTGGGCAGGCCAACCGTCGTACCTGTTCAGACGAACGGTAGGGGTGTTTGGTTGCCCTCTCCAGCCGATTTCCGCGAACCGACCAGGACCGGCCACGTGGCGTCGGCCGCCGGCGGCGGGCCGGCTGTCAGTGCAGGAGTGGCTCGAGAGCCACCGCGACGAACAGCAACGACAGGTAGAGGTTCGAGGCGTGGAACAGCGCCATCGGCTTGATCACGCTCAGGTCCTCGGTGCCGCGCGCCCGTGCCCACATCCGGTGCGCCTGCGCCAGGAACACCGCGCCGAGCACCGCTGCCACGACCGGGTACAGCAGCCCGGTCCCGGCCACCGGCCACAGCAGCAGCGAGGTCGCCACCATCACCCAGCTGTAGGCGACGATCTGCCGGCCCACAACCTCGGCCCGCGCCACGACCGGCAGCATCGGCACCTCGACGCCGGCGTAGTCCTCGCGGTAGCGCAGCGCCAGGGCCCAGGTGTGCGGCGGTGTCCAGAAGAAGACCACGAGGAACAGCACGAGCGGCGGCCAGGCCAGGCGGTCGGTCACCGCGGTCCAGCCGATCAGGGCCGGGAAGCATCCCGCGAGCCCGCCCCACACGATGTTCTGGGTCGTCCGGCGCTTGAGCAGCATCGTGTAGACGAACAGGTAGAAGCACTCGGCCACGACCGACAGCACCGCCGAGAGCGGGTTGACCCAGACGTAGAGGATCACCGTCGCGAGCGCCCCGAGCGCGATCCCGAAGGTGAAGGCGGCCGACGGCGTGACGATGTGCCGCGGGATCGCCCGCCGACGGGTACGCCGCATCTGCTCGTCGATGTCACGGTCGTAGACGCAGTTGAGCGCCGACGCCGAACCGGCCGAGCAGGCGCCCCCGACGACGGTGGCGACGACCAGCCCGAGGTCGGGGACCCCACGGGCGGCGAAGAACATCACCGGCACGGTCGTGAGGAGCAAGAGCTCGATGACCCGCGGCTTGGTGAGGCCGACGTAGGCGGCGACGACATCACGCGTGGTGGCGGCGGCCGAAGCCCGAGGAAGGTCCGGCGAGGCCGCCGGGGCTCGGTGGCCGACGTATGTCACACAGGGTCCTCGGGTACGTGATGGCGCAGGAAGTTCGCAGGAAGAGTCACCTGCAAGCAGGCGCCTCGCAGTCTAACGCCCGGGGTGAGTAGGCTCGGAGACGCCTGAGCACGCCCCCATCGGGGCATTCGTCCGACCCGTTCGGAAAGGGAACCGCGCGTGAGCCAGACACCCGCCAAGCTGGACTGGAACGAGCTGGACGACAAGGCCGTCGACACCGTACGGGTGCTGGCCATGGACGCCGTCCAGAAGGTCGGCAACGGCCACCCCGGCACCGCGATGAGCCTCGCGCCCGCGGCGTACCTGCTGTTCCAGAAGGTGATGCGACACAACCCGGCCGACCCGCACTGGCCCGGCCGCGACCGCTTCGTCCTCAGCTGCGGACACTCGAGCCTCACCCTCTACATCCAGCTGTTCCTCGGCGGGTGGGGCCTCGAGCTCGACGACCTCAAGGCACTCCGCACCTGGGGCAGCAAGACCCCCGGTCACCCGGAGTACGGCCACACGGCCGGTGTGGAGACCACGACGGGTCCGCTCGGGCAGGGCGTCGGCAACGCCGTCGGCATGGCGATGGCGGCCCGGCGCGAGCACGGGCTGTTCGACCCGAACGCCGCGATGGGCGACTCGCCGTTCGACCACCACATCTACGCGTTCTGCTCCGACGGCGACATCGAGGAGGGCGTCTCCGCAGAGGCGTCCGCGATCGCCGGCGTGCAGGAGCTCGGCAACCTCACCCTGATCTACGACCACAACAGGATCTCGATCGAGGACAACACCGACATCGCTCTCGGCGAGGACGTCGGCGCGCGCTACGAGGCCTACGGCTGGCACGTACAGCATGTGGACTGGACCAACGACGGCACGACGTACCGCGAGGACGTGCCCGCGCTCTACGACGCCATCCGCCGGGCCGAGGCCGTCACCGACAGACCCAGCTTCATCGTGCTGCACACGATCATCGCCTGGCCCGCCCCGAACGCCCAGAACACCGGCAAGGCGCACGGCTCCGCGCTCGGCGCCGACGAGGTGGCCGCGACCAAGGAGGTGCTCGGCTTCGACCCGGACCAGAGCTTCGAGGTCCCCACCGGCGTCCTCGAGCACACGCGGCAGGCGGTCGAGCGCGGCAAGGCCCTGCAGGCCGCGTGGGACACGGAGTACGCCGCGTGGGCGCGCAAGCCGTCCGCCGACACCGAGCTCTTCGAGCGGCTCCAGAAGCGCGCCCTCCCCGAGGGCTGGGCCGACCACCTGCCGTCGTTCGATGCCGACGAGAAGGGCATGGCGACCCGCAAGGCCTCGGGCGCGGTGATCAACGCGATCGCGGAGCACCTCCCCGAGCTCTGGGGCGGCTCGGCCGATCTCGCCGAGTCCAACAACACGACCATCGAGGGCGTCCCGTCGTTCCTGCCCGGCGACCGGGCCACCAAGATGTGGAAGGCAGACCCCCTGGCCGGGCGCGTGCTCCACTTCGGCATCCGTGAGCACGGCATGGGCGCGATCATGAACGGCATCGCGGTGCACGGCGGCACGCGCGTCTTCGGTGGCACGTTCCTGACCTTCTCCGACTACATGCGGGGCTCGGTCCGCCTGGCCGCCCTGATGGGGATCCCGGTCACCTACGTCTGGACCCACGACTCGATCGGTCTCGGCGAGGACGGTCCGACCCACCAGCCGGTCGAGCAGCTGGCCGCCCTGCGGGCGATCCCGGGACTCGACATCGTGCGTCCGGCCGACGCCAACGAGACCGTCGCCTGCTGGCAGACGATCCTGGAGCACACCGACCGGCCGTCAGGGCTGGTCCTCACCCGGCAGAACGTCCCGACCTTCCCCCGCGGGGAGGACGCCCGGGGTCAGCACTGGTCCGACACCAGCAACGTCCACCGAGGCGGCTACGTCCTCCTCGACCCTCCGTCGGAGATGGAGGGCGGCCTGCCCGACGTGGTCCTGGTCGGCACCGGCTCCGAGGTCCAGCTCGCGGTCAAGGCGCGTGAGCTGCTGGCCGCGGACGGCGTCCGGGCGCGCGTGGTGTCGATGCCGTGCCGGGAGTGGTTCGACGCGCAGGAGACGTCGTACCGGGAGACGGTGATTCCGCCGACGGTGAAGGCCCGTGTCTCGGTCGAGGCCGGCGTCGCCCAGGGCTGGCGAGAGGTCGTCGGCGACCACGGGCGGATCATCTCGCTCGAGCACTACGGTGCCTCCGCCGACTACGCGCGCATCTACCAGGAGTTCGGCATCACCGCCGAGGCCGTCGCCGCTGCCGCCCAGGACAGCATCCGGAGCGTCACGGACTGACGCAGCCCCGTCGGGGCACGACCGGCTGGAGAACCCAGCTCGACCCACCAGGAGGAACCATGACCGACCGCCTGCAGCAGCTCACCGACGCGGGGGTCTCCATCTGGCTGGACGACCTGTCCCGCGAGCGCCTCGAGACCGGCAACCTCGCCGACCTGATCAAGAACTCCCACGTCGTGGGGGTCACCAGCAACCCCTCGATCTTCCAGGCGGCGCTGAAGGAGGGCGAGCGGTACGACCCGCAGATCCGCGAGCTCGCCGGCCAGGGAGCCGACACCGACCAGGCGGTGCGGACCATCACCACCGACGACGTGCGCGATGCCTGCAAGGTCATGCGCGCGGCGTACGACGCGAGCGACACCGTCGACGGGCGGGTGTCGATCGAGGTCTCGCCCGGCCTGGCCCACGACACGGCCGGCACCGTCACGGAGGCCGCGGAGCTGTGGAACACGGTCGGTGAGCCGAACCTCTACATCAAGATCCCGGGCACGAAGGAGGGCTGGCCGGCGATCACCGAGACCCTCGCCAACGGGATCCCCGTGAACGTGACGTTGATCTTCGGCCTCGAGCAGTACCACCACGTCATGGAAGCCTTCGTCGCCGGTCTCGAGAAGGCGCGCGACAACGGGCACGACCTCTCCCGAGTCCAGTCGGTCGCGTCCTTCTTCGTCTCCCGGGTCGACACCGAGATCGACAAGCGCCTCGACGGGATGGGGGGACACGACGACCTGAAGGGCAAGGCAGGAGTCGCCAACGCACGTCTCGCGTTCAAGGCCTACGAGGAGTTCTTCTCGTCCGACCGCTGGGCCTCGCTCGAGGCGGACGGTGCTCGCAAGCAGCGGCCCCTGTGGGCGTCCACGGGCGTGAAGAACCCCGCCTACAAGGACACGATGTACGTCGACGACCTGGTCGTCGAGAACACCGTGAACACGATGCCCGAGAAGACTCTCCACGCGGTCGCGGACCACGGCGAGATCACCGGCGACCAGGTGCGGCCGAACTACTCGGACGCCGAGGCCACCATGAACGCCCTCGCCGACGCCGGCATCGACTACGACGACGTGATCGAGGTCCTGATCAAGGAGGGCGTCGAGAAGTTCATCAAAGCCTGGGACGAGCTCCTCGGGGCGGTCACCACGGCGCTCGAGGCGGCCCACGGGACAGCACAGTGAGCGAGGCCCCCGTCGATGCGACGTCGACGGAGGCCTGGTCTCGGCTCACGAAGCTGGCGGACGGGTTCTCCCCGGACCTGCGGGCCTGGTTCGCCGACGACCCGGAGCGGGTGACCCGGCTGGGCTTCGGTGCGGCCGACCTGCACGTCGACCTGTCCAAGTCGTTGCTCGACGACGACGTGCTCGCCGCTCTGCTCGCCCTCGCCGACGATGTCGGGGTCACCACACGGCGCGACGAGATGTTCGCGGGCCGGCACATCAACGTCACCGAGGACCGCGCCGTCCTGCACACCGCCCTGCGGCTGCCCGCGGACGCGCACCTCGTGGTCGACGGCCAGGACGTCGTCGCCGAGGTGCACGACGTGCTGCGCCGCGTCTACGCGTTCGCGGACCAGGTCCGCAGCGGCGCCTGGACAGGGGTCACCGGACAGCGCATCCGGACCGTGGTGAACATCGGCATCGGTGGCTCCGACCTGGGTCCGGTGATGGCCTACGAGGCGCTGGCGCCGTACCGCACTCTGCCCGATGGAGGGGCGGGCCCGGAGTGCCGGTTCATCTCCAACATCGACCCCACGGACGCCGCGACCACGCTGGCCGGCCTCGACCCGGCCACCACCCTGTTCATCGTGTCGAGCAAGACCTTCGGCACCCTCGAGACCCTCACCAACGCGCGGCTCTGCAAGGCGTGGCTGCTCGACGGGCTGAGCGGCGAGGATGCCGCCGAGGCGGTGAGGAAGCACTTCGTCGCGGTGTCGACCGCCCTGGACAAGGTCGAGGCGTTCGGCATCGACCCCGAGAACGCGTTCGGCTTCTGGGACTGGGTCGGCGGCCGCTACTCGATGGACTCCGCGATCGGTACGTCGCTCGCCGTCGCCGTCGGGCCGGAGCGGTTCGCCGAGATGCTGGCCGGGTTCCACGCCATGGACGAGCACTTCCGCACCACCGAGCCGCCTCGCAACGTGCCCCTGCTGATGGGGATGCTGAACGTCTGGTACGCGAACTTCCTCGGCGCCCAGAGCCATGCCGTCCTCCCCTACTCGCAGCTGCTGCACCGGTTCCCGGCGTACCTCCAGCAGCTGACCATGGAGTCCAACGGCAAGGGCGTGCGGTGGGACGGCAGCGACGTCACGACGACGACCGGTGAGGTGTTCTGGGGCGAGCCCGGCACGAACGGCCAGCACGCGTTCTACCAGCTGATCCACCAGGGCACCCGGCTGATCCCGGCCGACTTCATCGCGTTCGCGAACCCGGCGTACCCGCTGCGTGACGGCGAGACGGACGTCCACGAGCTGTTCCTGGCCAACTTCTTCGCCCAGACGCGGGCGCTGGCGTTCGGCAAGACGGCCGACGAGGTGCGCGCCGAGGGCACGACCGAGGCGATAGTGCCGGCCCGCGTGTTCACCGGAGACCGGCCGACGGTCTCGATCATGGCTCCCGCGCTGACCCCGTCCGTCCTCGGACAGCTGGTGGCGCTCTACGAGCACATCACGTTCACCGAGGGCGCCGTGTGGGGCATCGACAGCTTCGACCAGTGGGGCGTCGAGCTCGGCAAGCAGCTCGCCCAGCAGGTCGGTCCGGCCATCGCCGGCGACGAGGCCGCGCTGGCCGACCAGGACGCGTCGACGCGATCGCTGATCGCCTACTACCGGGAGCACCGTGAGTGACCGAGCAGGGTCCGTCATGAAGGAATGGGTCAACCCGCTCCGGGATCCGCAGGACCGCCGGCTCCCGCGGATCGCGGGTCCGTGCGGCATGGTCCTGTTCGGGGTGACCGGTGACCTGTCGCGCAAGAAGGTCATGCCGGCGATCTACGACCTGGCGAACCGCGGTCTGCTGCCGCCCGGCTTCAGCCTGGTCGGCTTCGCCCGCCGTGACTGGGCGGACGAGGACTTCGCGCAGATCGTGCACGACTCGGTCAAGGCGCACGCCCGCACCGAGTTCCGCGAGGAGGTGTGGAAGCAGCTCGCCGAGGGCTTCCGCTTCGTGCCCGGCAACTTCGACGACGACGCGGCGTTCAACACGCTGCGGCGCACGATCGAGGAGCTGGACGAGGTCCGCGGCACCGGGGGCAACCACGCGTTCTACCTGGCCATCCCGCCAGGCTTCTTCGGCGACGTCGTCGGCCAGCTCAAGGAGCACGGCCTGGCCCAGCCGGCCGAAGGGTCCTGGCGACGAGTGGTCGTGGAGAAGCCGTTCGGGCACGACGAGCAGTCGGCCCGCGAGCTCAACGAGACGCTGGCCTCGGTCTTCCCGAGCGGGTCGATCTTCCGCATCGACCACTACCTCGGCAAGGAGACGGTGCAGAACATCCTGGCCACCCGGTTCGCGAACGCGATGTTCGAGCCGATCTGGAACGCCAACTACGTCGACCACGTGCAGATCACGATGGCGGAGGACATCGGCATCGGTGGCCGTGCCGGCTACTACGACGGCATCGGAGCCGCGCGCGACGTCATCCAGAACCATCTGCTCCAGCTGATGTCGCTGGTGGCGATGGAGGAGCCCACGTCGTTCGATGCCGAGAGCCTGCGCATCGAGAAGCTCAAGCTGCTCCAGTCGATCACCCTCCCCCGCCGCCTCGACCTCACCACCGCCCGCGGGCAGTACGCCGCGGGCTGGCAGGGCGGAGAGAAGGTCGTCGGCTTCCTCGAGGAGGAGGGCGTCCGCAAGACATCGTCCACCGAGACCTACGCCGCGATCACCCTGCACGTCGACAACCGGCGCTGGGCGGGTGTGCCGTTCTACCTGCGCACCGGCAAGCGGCTCGGCCGTCGGGTCACCGAGGTGGCGGTCCTCTTCAAGCCGGCACCGCACCTGCCCTTCACCCGCGCCGCGACCGAGGAGCTGACCCACAACGCGCTGGTGATCCGGGTCCAGCCCGACGAGGGGATGACGCTGCGCTTCGGGTCGAAGGTGCCCGGCACCCAGATGGAGATCCGAGACGTGAACATGGACTTCGCCTACGGCGGGTCGTTCACCGAGTCCAGCGCGGAGGCCTATGAGCGGCTGATCCTCGACGTCCTGCTGGGCGACCCACCGCTGTTCCCGCGGCACTCCGAGGTCGAGCGCGCCTGGCAGATCCTCGACCCGGTGCTGGACCACTGGGCGAGGAAGGGCCGGCCGGAGCCGTACGACGCGGGCACCTGGGGACCGCCGTCGGCCGACGCGATGCTGACCCGCGACGGCCGGACCTGGAGGCGACCGTGACAGGAGCGAGGAGATGATCGAGCTCATCGACACCAATGCGTCCGGCATCGCCGCGGAGTTCGTCGCGTCCCGTCTCCGCTCCGGAAGCCCCGCCATGAGCATGGTGATGACGCTGATCATCGTGGTCGACGAGGACGAGGCCGAGGAGGCGATGCGGGTGGCCCGGCAGGCCTCCCACGAGCATCCGGCACGCGTGCTCGGCGTGATCCTCGGCGACGCCCGCGGTAACCCCCAGATCAACGCGCAGGTCGGCACCGGCGCCGGCTGGACCGGCGAGACCGCCCTGATCCGACTGCAGGGCGAGGTGGTCAAGCACGCGGAGTCGGTGGTGCTGCCGCTGCTCCTCCCCGACTCGCCGGTGGCGGCCTGGTGGCCGTGCGACCCGCCGGAGGACCCGGCCTCCGACCCGCTCGGCCGGCTCGCCCAACGACGCATCACCGACGCTGCCGCGGCCACTCGTGGCAAGAGCAAGGCCATCCACGTGCAGTGCTCGTCGTACGCCGCCGGGAACACCGACCTGGCCTGGACCCGTATCACGCCCTGGCGGGCGCTGCTCGCCGCGGCGCTCGACCAGCAGCCGCTGAAGGTCACCGGCGGATCGGTGACGGCGGAGCGGATCAGCCCGAGCGCCGAGCTCCTGGTCGCGTGGCTGGCCGACCGGCTCAAGGTGCACATCGATCGCAAAGGATCCAACGGACCCGGGATCACCGAGGTCCGACTCGACACCAAGGAGGGACCGATCGTGATCTCGCGGCGCGACGGACGCCTGGCCACCTTCTCCTCGCCGGACCGGCCCGACCGGCCGGTGGCGCTCAAGCGCCGGCAGCTCCCGGAGCTGCTCGCCGAGGAGCTCCGGCGTCTCGACGAGGACGACGTGTACGCCGCCACCGCCCGCAAGCTGATGAAGCTGCACCTCTCATGAGCACGCCCAGCGCCGTACCCGTCCCGCGCGTCGAGGTCCACGAGTCCGCGGACGACCTGGCCACGACCGTCGCCGGTGAGTTCCTGCGACTGGTGTCGGCCCGGCAGGCCGCCGGTGACGTGCCGGACATCGGACTCACCGGCGGCAGCATCGCCGACAAGGTCCACCGCGAGATCGCCCGGCTCGCGCCCGACAGCGGCGTGGACTGGAGCCGGGTGTCGTTCTACTGGGGCGACGAGCGGTTCGTGGCCCCCCAGTCTGACGAGCGGAACGCGAAGCAGGCACGTGAGGCGTTCCTCGACGCGGTCGGGGCCGACCCGGCCCGGGTGCACGAGATACCGTCCACGGCGGACGCCGACTCGGTCGACGCCGCGGCCGCGGCGTACTCCGAGGTGGTGCGCGGGCAGGGCTCCGGGGGCTTCGACCTGCTGATGCTCGGCGTGGGGCCCGACGGCCATGTCGCGTCGCTGTTCCCGGGCTTTCCGCAGCTGCGGGTGGACGACGAGATCTGCGTGGGCGTCACCGGCTCCCCGAAGCCGCCGCCCGAACGGGTCAGCCTGACCTTTCCCGCTCTCAACCGCTCCGCCGCGGTGTGGTTCGTGGTCAGCGGCACGGACAAGGCCGAGGCCGTCGGCCGCGCCCTCGCCGCCGAGCCGCCCGGCGTCCACGAGGTCCCCGCCACCGGCGTCCACGGGCAGCAGGAGACGATCTGGTTCCTCGACCGCGAGGCCGCCTCGCAGGTGCCCTGACCGGATAGTACGGATCACCCGGCCGGTCTGGGGCCGGGCGGAGGCCGACCTCGTGATCCGTACTAACCCTCCCCCGGCGGATCCATCGTCCACAGAGGCACCTCGCGAATCGGGTGGAGCTCCTCCTCGGTCGTCGCGTGGGAGTTCTGCTGGGCGACCGCCGTGCCGAACTCGATGTGCTCCATGACGGCCTTCCGGAACGCCGGGTCGGCCGGCCTGTCCGCGGCGTCGAGGGCCGCGGCGTACAGGTCGATGAACCGCCGGCGCTGCTCGTCGGTGATCCTCAACCCACGATGCACGTCGATCAGGTGCCGGAAGCCGAGCACTCGGGAGAAGTCGTCCGGCCCGCCGAACGACTCAGCTGTGAACATCGTGAGGTGCTCGACGTGCTTCGCCTGGCCTTCGCCGAAGAGTGGTCGGAGCACGGGATCGTCCAGCACGCTGTCGTAGAACGCCTGTTCCAGACGATGCAGGCCCTGCCAGCCGCCGGCCAGCTCGTACAGGCTCGATACGTCGCCCCCGGGAGCGTCGTTCATGCGCTCAGCCTCGCACGCGCCGCGGGCGCCGGCGACGATCCCGGCACGTCACAGGGGTTGCGAGACCCGCGGCTCAGTCCCGCACTCCGTCCGGGTCTGGGCCGGAATCTTCTCGACCTGTCGAACAAACTGGCCCACAGACGACGCGCCGAGGCGATTCGGGAGGCCGTCTGTGGGCCAGTTCGTGGGGCCACGTTCACGCCCCGGCCTCGTACCTGGGCACGACTGCTCGGTCTCGACGCGCTCGCGCGGCCTCGTTCCTCGGGCGCGACTGCGTGTCTCAAAAGATGATGTCGCCGGACTTCCGGCGGCTGCGGAGCAGCTGGATCGCCTCGTCGAGGATCGACTCGGCCTCGGCGTCGGAGCGGCGCTCCTTCACGTAGGCCAGGTGGGTCTTGTAGGGCTCGATCTTGGGAGCCGGCGGTGGGTTGTCGGAGTCGAGGCTCGCGGGGAGCCCGCACTTGGGGCAGTCCCACGAGTCGGGGACGACCGCGTCGACCGCGAACGTCACCACTGAGCGGTGCTCGTGCGAGCAGAAGTAGGCGACCGCCTGGCGGGGTGCGGCCTCACCGCGCTCCGCCTCACCCATCGGACCGGCGCCGACCCGGCTACCCCGGATCGCGTTTCCTCCACCTGCCACGTGCGGACCTTTCCTAGTTGGCGTAGGCCCGCAACAGGCCCAGGGCGATGACGCAGGCGAACCAGATGGAGCCGACACCGATGGTGAACCGGTCCAGGTTGCGCTCCGCCACGGACGATCCCCCGAGCGAGCTGGATACACCACCGCCGAACATGTCGGACAGCCCACCCCCGCGGCCCTTGTGCAGCAGCACGAGCAACACCAGTATGCAGCTGGTGATCACGAGGAGAACGGTGAAGACGGTGGTCACGAGGACATAGCCTACGTCACCGATCCGGGCATCCCGAACCGGCCCGACGGGCGGTCTGGACCAGGATCCCGCGAGCCCCGAGGGGCCTCAGAGCACCGGCATGTCGTAGAAGCGGCAGATCCCGCCGAACTCCTCCGCCTGCAGGCTCGCCCCGCCGACGAGCGCGCCGTCGACGTCGTTCTGGGCCATGATCCCGGCGATGTTCGCCGCCTTCACCGAGCCGCCGTAGAGGATCCGGCAGCCGTCCGCCGCGCCGTCGCCGGCGGTCTCACGCAGCCGCCCGCGGATCGCGGCGCAGACCTCCTGCGCGTCCTCCGGGGTGGCCACCTCGCCCGTCCCGATCGCCCAGACCGGCTCGTAGGCGACCACCAGCGCGGCGATCTCCTTCGGAGAGAAACCCGCCAGCGAGCCGTCCACCTGGGCCAGCGTGTACGGCACCTGCTCGCCGGCCTTGCGTACGTCGAGCCCCTCGCCGACGCACACGATCGGCGTCATCCCGGCCGACGCGGCGCGTCGGGCCTTCGCGTTCACGGTCTGGTCGGTCTCGCCGTGGTGCTCCCGGCGCTCGGAGTGCCCCACCACGACGTACGAGCAGCCCAGCTTGGCCAGCATCGCCGCCGAGATCTCGCCGGTGTAGGCGCCGGACTCGTGCACGGAGACGTCCTGCGCGCCGTACCGGATGGCGAGCCGGTCGCCGTCCACCAGCGTCTGGACGGACCGCAGGTCGGTGAACGGCGGGAGCACGGCGACCTCGGTGCGCGCGTGGTCGTGCTTCTTGTCCGCCAGGATCCAGGCGAGCTTCTGGACCAGCGCCACCGCCTCGGGGTGGGTCAGGTTCATCTTCCAGTTGCCCGCCATCAGCGGGGTCCGCGAAGCCATCGGTCCGTCCTTGTCGTGGGGTACGTCGGGGTCAGCGCTCGAGGACCGCGATCCCGGGGAGCTCCTTGCCCTCGAGGCGCTCGAGGCTGGCGCCGCCACCGGTGGAGATGTGGCCGAACGCGTCCTCGTCGAAGCCGAGCTGCCGCACCGCGGCCGCCGAGTCTCCGCCGCCGACGACCGAGAGCCCGTCGATCTCCGTCAGCGCCTGGGCCACGGCCCGGGTGCCGTCGGCGAAGGCCGGCGTCTCGAACACCCCCATCGGGCCGTTCCAGAACACCGTCCTCGCCGGGGTGATCGCGGCTGCGAACGCACGCGACGACTCGGGACCGATGTCCAGCCCGAGGCCGTCGGCCGGGATCCCCGACGCCGGTACGACGTGCGGTTGCGGCTCCCGGTGGGCGGACGGGAACTCGGTGTCGACGACGATGTCGGTCGGCAGCACGATCTCGACGCCCGACTCCTCGGCCCGCTTCAGGTAGCCGCGGACGGTGTCGAGCTGGTCGCCCTCTAACAGGCTCTTGCCGACCTCGTGGCCCTGCGCGGCGAGAAAGGTGAACACCATGCCGCCACCGATCAGCAGCCGGTCGGCCTTGCCGAGGAGGTTGTCGATGACCCCGAGCTTGTCGGAGACCTTCGAACCACCGAGCACCACGACGTAGGGGCGCTCGGGGTCCTGGGTGAGCTTACGCAGCACCTCGATCTCCGTGGCCACGAGCTGACCCATGGCGTGCGGGAGGCGCAGCGCGACGTCGTACACGCTGGCCTGCTTGCGGTGGACGACCCCGAAGCCGTCGGAGACGAAACAGTCCGCGAGCTGCGCGAGCTGGTCGGCGAAGGCGCCACGCTCGTCGTCGTCCTTGCTGGTCTCACCCGGGTTGAACCGGACGTTCTCCAGGAGCGCGACGTGGCCGTCCTCGAGCGCCGCAACGGTCGCCTGCGCGGACGGGCCGACGGTGTCGGAGGCGAACGCCACGTCCGTGCCGAGCAGCTCGCCGAGACGTGCGGCCACCGGGGCGAGGGAGTACCGCGCCTCGGGCTCGCCCTTCGGCCGTCCGAGGTGGGCGACCACGACGACCCGGGCGCCGGCGCCCGCCAGCTCCCGGATCGTGGGCACGCTGGCGCGCACCCGCCCGTCGTCGGTGATCTCTCTGTGCTCGTCCGGGCCGTCGAGGGGGACGTTCAGGTCGGAGCGGACCAGGACCCGCTTGCCGCGGACGTCGCCCAGCTGGTCGGACAGGGTCACAGGCCGGCGCCGACGTGGGACGACAGGTCGATCAGCCGGTTGGAGTAGCCCCACTCGTTGTCGTACCAGCCGACCACCTTCACCTGGTTGCCGTTGGCCAGGGTGCACTTGGCGTCGAGCGTGCAGGACGCCGGCCAGGTGACGATGTCGGCGCTGACGATCTCGTCCTCGGTGTACTCGAGGTACTTCGCCAGCGGCCCGGAGTCGGCTGCCGCCTTGAACGCGGCGTTCACCTCGTCCTTGGTCACCTCCGCGCCCAGGGTGACGGTCAGGTCGGTCACCGAGCCGGTCGGCACGGGCACCCGCAGCGCGTAGCCGTCGAGCTTGCCCTTGAGCTCCGGCAGTACGAGCGAGATCGCCTTCGCCGCCCCGGTGGTGGTCGGGATGATGTTGCTGGCGCCGGCACGGGCACGACGGAGGTTGATCTCGCCCTTGCGGTTGAGCGAGATCTGGTCGAGCAGCTGCTGCTCGGTGGTGTAGGCGTGCACCGTGGTCATGAAGCCCTTCTCGATGCCCCAGGTGTCGAGAAGGACCTTGGCCATCGGTGCCAGGCAGTTGGTCGTGCACGAGGCGTTGGAGATGATGTGGTGCCGGTCGGCGTCGTAGTCACGGTCGTTGATGCCCATCACGATCGTGATGTCCTCATCGGTGGCCGGTGCGGAGATGAACACCTTCTTGGCACCGGCCTCGAGGTGCTTGCGAGCGTCGGCGGCCTTGGTGAAGAAGCCGGTCGACTCGATCACGACGTCGGCGCCGATCTCGCCCCAGCTGAGGGCGGCCGGGTCGCGCTCGGCGGTGGCGTGGATCTTGGTGCCGTCGACGGTGAGGTAGTTGTCGTCGGACGAGATCTCGCCCGGGTAGCGGCCCAGGATCGAGTCGTAGCGCAGGAAGTGGGCCAGGATGTCGTTGGCGGCCAGGTCGTTGACCCCGACCACCTCGACATCGGCGTCGGACGCCTGCACGGCGCGGAAGAAGTTGCGGCCGATCCGGCCGAAGCCGTTGATGCCAACTCGAACGGTCACGGGATTCGCTCCTAGCAAGTCGCTGCGTGCGGTACGTCGAGCCTATCGCCCGGGTCGGCGAGGCCGCTCACTCGTCCTCGGCCAGCATCTCGGGGGTCAGCGACGCCTCCGTGTCGGGTACGCCGAGCTCCTCGGCCCGCTTGTCGGCCATCGCGAGGAGACGCCGGATACGGCCGGCGATCGCGTCCTTGGTCAGCACCGGGTCGTGGAGCTGACCGAGCTCCTCGAGGCTGGCCTGCTTGTGCTCGAGCCGGAGCCCGCCGGCCATCTTCAGGTGGTCGGGGACCTCCTCGCCGAGGATCTCCAGGGCGCGCTGCACCCGAGCACCCGCGGCCACGGCCGCCCGTGCGGAGCGCCGGAGGTTGGCGTCGTCGAAGTTGGCGAGCCGGTTGGCCGTCGCCCGCACCTCGCGCCTCATCCGGCGCTCCTCCCAGGCCATCAGCGCCTCGTGCGCACCGAGCCGGGTCAACAGCTGCGAGATCGCGTCACCGTCGCGGATCACCACCCGGTCGACCCCGCGCACCTCCCGTGCCTTCGCCGGTATCCCCAGCCGGCGCGCCACGCCGACCAGGGCGAGGGCCGCCTCCGGGCCGGGGCAGG
>NZ_DASXWU010000032.1:0-154084 GCF_036503465.1 Nocardioides sp. | reverse complement strand
CGACGCCGACGGCAAGCGCCGGATGATGCAGGAGGACGTCGAGCGCGGCCAGGAGTTCCGCAAGTGCATCGAGTGCTTCCTGTGCCAGAACACCTGCCACGTCATCCGTGACCACGACGACAACAAGCCGGCCTTCGCCGGGCCACGCTTCTTCCTGCGGTACGCCGAGCTCGACATGCACCCGCTCGACACCGTCGACCGGCGCAAGGTCACTCGCGAGCAGGCCGGGCTCGGCTACTGCAACATCACCAAGTGCTGTACCGAGGTCTGCCCCGAGAACATCCACATCACCGACAACGCGATCATCCCGATGAAGGAGCGCGTGGTCGACCGCACCTACGACCCGCTGGTGTGGCTCGGCAACAAGATCGGCATCCGCGACAAGGACCGCGACTCCCGCGCGGAGCTCTGACCGCCGAGCCGTCCCCCGGGTAAAACCTGTCCGGTCTGGGCCCGCGTACTCACGCGCGGCTGTGACGTCCCACTCGACGATGGTGGGCATGAACACAGGTGACCGAGTCACGAGCACCGGGACGACCAAGACCGACGTACGACGCGCCGTGCTGGCGGTGACGATCTCGTCGTTCAGCATCGCGGCCCTGATGGGGATCGCGGCCCTGCTGGGCGCCGGCGACCTCGGCGAGACCAGCGTGCGGGTACTGCTCACCACTGTCGTGGTCGGCTGTGCCAGCGTCGTGACGCTGTGCTGCCTCGCGGTCGTCGGCCGCCGCTTCGAGCCGGTGGGCGTGGTCGGCTTCCTGGTCGCCCTCGGCACCGCCGGACTCGGCCTGCTGATGGTGTGGGGTGGGTCCGACGACCTGATCGAGAACCTCTACCACACCTTCGGGGTCGCGGTCACCGCGTCGCTCACGCTGGCGCAGATCTGTCTGGTCCTCGGGCTCGCCGGCGCGCGGCGCTCCCTCGCGCCGCTGATGTGGGGCACGGTGGGTCTGGCCCTGGTCGTCGCGGTCATGGTGAGCTCGATGATCACCGGAAACGACGCCTCGGACAGCTTCCTCCGGGGCCTCGGGGTCGTCGGCATCCTCGACGTGCTCGGGACGCTGGTCACGATCGCGGTCGGCGTCTTCGGCCGGGGCGACCGCTCGCTGACGGTCACTCTGTCACCGGCACTGGCGGCCCGGCTCGAGGCCGAGAGCGCCGCCACCGGTCGGCGGGTGCGCGACCTGGTCGACGACGCGCTCGTCCACCACTACGGCATGCCCGCCGACTAGCCTCAGGCGACCTCCTGCTGGATCTCCTCCAGCGGCTTGCCCTTGGTCTCCGGCACCTTCCAGGAGAAGAAGGCGATCGACAGCACCGCGAGAGCGGCGTACAGGAAGAACACGCCTTCCCGGCTGATCGCGTTGCTCAGGCTCAAGAAGGTCTGGGCCACCAGGAAGTTCGCGCCCCAGTTGGCGATCGTGCAGATCGCCATGGCCTTGCTCCGCATGCCGATCGGGAAGATCTCCGAGATCATCAACCAGAAGACCGGGCCGAGTCCGACCGCGAAGCTGGCGATGAACAGCAGCAGGCCCGCCAGCGCCACCCAGCCGTAGCTGTCCTGCAGGGTCGTCGACGAGAAGTAGATGCCCAGGACGACCAGGGCGACCAGCAGTCCGATGGTGCCCGTGATCAGCAGGACTCGGCGTCCCAGTCGGTCGAGCAGCAGCACCGCGATGATCGTGAAGACCACGTTGGTGACCCCGACCGCCACGGTCTGCGCCAGCGCCGCGGCGTTGCCGAGGCCCGTGTCGGACAGGATCGTGGGCGCGTAGTAGATCACCGTGTTCACCCCGACGAACTGCTGGGCGATCGCCAGCACGAGGCCGACCAGCAGCATCGGCCGTAGGCGCCCGGTGAAGAGCTCACCGAAGCGGGTCTTCTTCTCCCGTTCGTTCTCCTCCTCGATGTCCTTCAGCTCGTCGTCGACGTCGGTGTCGTCGTCGTTCTCGCGCAGGTCCTCCAGGACGTCGCGCGCCTCGTCCTCGCGGCCCTGCATCGCCAGCCAGCGCGGGGTGTGCGGGACGGTCAGCATGCCGACCGCCAGCACGGCGCCGGGGATCGCGGCCACGCCGAGCATCCAGCGCCACTCGTCGGTGACGCCCTTGAGCGCGAAGTTCACGATGTAGGCGACCAGGATGCCCGTGGTGATCGCCAGCTGGTTGAAGGACACCAGCCCGCCGCGCACCCGAGGGGGCGACACCTCGGAGATGTACAGCGGCGCCACGAACGAGGCCGTCCCGACCGAGAGCCCCAACAGGAAGCGGAACCCGATCAGCATCTCGGCGTTCACCGAGAAGGCGCAGCCGAGCGCACCGATCACGTAGACGCTGCCCGAGATCACCTTGGTCCACTTGCGGCTCAGTTTGTCGGCGATGTACGCCGAGATCAACGCGCCGAACATCGCACCGAGGAGCAGGACGGCGACGATCGCCTGCTGCTCGAACGTGTTGGCGTTCAGGTCCGACTTGATGAACAGCAGCGCACCCGAGATGACTCCGGTGTCGTAGCCGAAGAGCAGACCGCCGATGGCTGCGATGACCGAGATCCGGACCAGGAGGCCGTTGCCGCTCGACCGCATCTCCTTGACGAAGGTGGTGGACATACCGGATCGGTACCCCTGCCCGAGAACTACATGCGCAGCCGCATGTATCAGTGCCGCGAGGCGGGGTCGCCCGAACGGTGGTCGGCGACGGCGCGCAGCACGTCGGCGTGGGTGGGCTTCCCGTCGGGGTGGTGGTGATGGCAGACGTACCAGGAGGTCCCCTCGACCGGCTGCTTGGCGAGCCGCCAGCACCGCGTCACGTGGCACCGGTGCTTGCGGTAGAGGCCGAACACGGCGCCGAACAGGGCCAGCTGGCCGAGGTCCGCCCCGACCCCGGACCAGACGTTGTACCACTCGCGCCCGTCGGACCCGAGGACGTGACCGAGCCCCATCACCATCACAAGCCTCGATGGTGCCAGCGGACCCGGCCGCAACGCGGCAGGCGCGTCGGGACCGGGTCCGGGCAGGGGATGGGGGGACGAGCGATACGGGAGGGTCAGCGGGGGGAGTACGCAGGGGCGAGGCGGGCCAGGGCGAGGGCGGCGAGCAGGAGCCCGAAGTCGCGCAGGGCGACGTCGCCGTACCCGCCGAGCACGAGGAGGTCCACGATGATGCCCGCCAGCCAGAGGGCCACGACGTACGAGCCGATCCTGGGCCGCCAGGCGACGAGGAGGCCCGCGACGACCTCGATCACGCCGACCGCCAGCATCGCCTGGTGGGCGGTGCCGGGAACCAGGTCGTTGAACGGGCCGGCCAGGTACTTCGACCAGTCGGTCATCACGTTCGCGAACTTGTCGAGGCCGAACAGGATCGGCGCGACGGTGAACGCGGTGCGCAGGATCAGGAAGGCCTCCTGCCCGGCGCGGCCGGCGTCGGCGCGGACGGACGGGGAGGTGGGGACGGTCGAGGAGGCCATGACCGCGGGTTCCTTTCTAACTGACATTGTGATCTCTATTAGAAACCCTGGCACGGTCTATCGTCAAGAGTTTTGTCAGTTAGAGATCGCTCCCGGCTCGGCCGGACCGTCGGCCGGCAGTCGAAAACCTCACACCGCGTGGCTGACGCGGATCGCCCACTCCTAACCTTGCTGGCATGACCGACGAGGTGGCCGGCGGGCTCGAGGAGCCCGAGGAGCTGCAGCCCGAGCAGGGTGCGCTCCGCCTCGCCGCACCCGAGGACGACGCCACCCGGGCCGACTGGGAGAAGGCCGCGGCCGCGGTGCTCCGCAAGGGCGGGCGGCTCACCGACGACGACTCCGACGACGCCGTCTGGGCAGCGCTGACGCGCACGACGTACGACGGGATCCCCGTGCCGCCGCTCGGGACCCCGGACCTCCTCGACGACCTCGTGACCTCCGGGCGTCCGACGCGCACGGGCGACTGGGACATCCGGGTCCCGCTGCACGAGCCCGACGGCACGGCGCTGCCGGACCTGGAGAACGGCGCGACGTCGCTGTGGCTGGTCTCGGGACGTCTCGCGGACCAGCTCGAGGGGGTGATGCTCGACCTGGCCCCGGTGGTCCTCGAGAACGGCACCCCCTCGACGGCACGCCGGCTGCTCGAGATCGCCGCCGAGCGGGGCATCCGCCTGCATCCCGACTCCAACCTCGGCGCCGACCCGCTGGGGACCCGGGTTCGAGGCGACAGTCACTCCGGCAGCGACGAGGGGATGGTCGAGATCGCGCGGCTGGCGCTCGAGCACGGCGTGCGCGGTGTGGTCGTCGACGCCACCTCGGCGCACGACCTCGGCGCCTCCGACGCGCAGGAGGTCGGGTACAGCCTGGCCGCGGGCGCGACGTACCTCCGGATGCTGACGGCCGCCGGGATGACCGTCGACGAGGCCGCGGGGCTGCTGGAGTTCCGGTACGCCGCCACCGACGAGCAGTTCCCGACCATCGCCAAGCTGCGAGCCGCGCGGCGTTGCTGGGCGCGGCTGCTCGGCCTCAGCGGCGCCTCCGGCGAGCAGCGGCAGCACGCGGTCACGAGCCGGGCGATGCTGAGCGCCTACGACCCGTGGGTGAACATGCTGCGCGGCACCGTCGCGGCGTTCGCGGCCGGTGTGGGTGGGGCCGAGGCCGTGACCGTGGTCCCCTTCGACAGCCCCCTCGGTGAGCCCGACGCCTTCGGCCGGCGGATCGCGCGCAACGTCTCCTCGCTCCTCCTCGCCGAGTCGCACGTCGGTGCCGTCACCGACCCAGCCGGCGGCGCGTACGCCGTCGAGAAGCTCACCGACGACCTGGCGACCGCCGCCTGGGCCGAGCTCCAGCGGATCGAAGGGGTCGGTGGGATCGGCGCCGCGCTCGAGGACGGCTCGTTCCTGGGACGCGTCGAGGGCGTGGCCGCGACCCGGGCGCGCGACGTCGCCACCCGGGCGAAGCCGATCACCGGCCTCAGCGAGTTCCCGCACCTCGGGGAGACCCTGCCCGAGCGTGTGGGCCGTCCCGACCAGGTACGACGCTGGGGCGCGGCGTTCGAGGCCCTCCGTGCCGACCCACCCGCGCAGCATGTCTTCCTGGCCACCCTCGGTCCGGTGGCCCAGCACACGGCCCGGGCGAGCTTCGCGGCGAACCTGCTCGCCGCGGGCGGGATCCCGGTCGATGTCGCCGGCGCCACCGAAGGGGTCGAGGACGTGGTGACGGCCTACCAGGGCCAACGGGTCGTGTGTCTGGCCGGCTCCGACACGGCGTACGACGCGTGGGGTCGCGATGCGGCGGAGGCGCTGCGCGGCGCCGGCGCGACGCGGGTGATCGTGGTGGTCACCGACGCTCCGGCCTGGGCCGACGACTCGTGCGCGGCGGGGGTCGACGCCGTCGAGTTCCTGACGCGGACCCGCGAGGCGCTGCGATGAGCGTGCCGGAGAGCTTTGCGGACCTGCCACTGGCGTCGGAGGGTGGTTTCGAGACGCTCGCAGAGCTCGCTCCTCGACCACCGGAGAACGGCGCAGGGCTCGCTCCTGGACCACCGGAGGGGTGGCACAGTCCCGAGGGGATCGAGATCAAGCCCCTCTACACGCGGGCCGACCTCGAAGGCCTCGACGCGCTGGCCACCTGGCCGGGCTTTCCGCCGTACCTGCGCGGGCCCTACCCGACGATGTACACCACCCAGCCGTGGACCATCCGGCAGTACGCCGGGTTCTCGACCGCCGAGGAGTCCAACGCGTTCTACCGGCGCAACCTCGCGGCCGGCCAGAAGGGGTTGAGCGTCGCCTTCGACCTCGCGACCCACCGCGGCTACGACTCCGACCACCCGCGGGTCCGCGGTGACGTGGGCATGGCCGGCGTGGCCATCGACTCGATCTACGACGCGCGCACGCTCTTCGACGGCATCCCGTTGGACCGGATGTCGGTGAGCATGACCATGAACGGCGCGGTGCTGCCGGTGATGGCGCTGTACATCGCGGCCGCGGAGGAGCAGGGGGTCAAGCCGGAGCAGCTGTCGGGGACCATCCAGAACGACATCCTCAAGGAGTTCATGGTCCGCAACACCTACATCTACCCGCCCGGTCCGAGCATGCGGATCGTCGGCGACATCTTCAGCTACACCGCCGAGCACATGCCGAGGTTCAACTCGATCTCGATCTCCGGCTACCACATGCAGGAGGCGGGAGCGACCGCCGACCTGGAGCTGGCCTACACACTGGCCGACGGAGTGGAGTACCTCCGCACCGGCGTCGCCGCCGGTCTCGACGTCGACCGGTTCGCGCCGCGGCTCAGCTTCTTCTGGGCCATCGGGATGAACTTCTTCATGGAGGTCGCCAAGATGCGCGCGGCCCGCGCGCTGTGGGCGCGGCTGGTGCGCGACTTCCGGGCGCGGGACCCGAAGAGCCTGAGCCTGCGCACGCACTGCCAGACCAGCGGCTGGAGCCTGACCGCCCAGGACGCCTTCAACAACGTCGCCCGCACCTGCATCGAGGCGATGGCGGCGACCCAGGGTCACACCCAGAGCCTGCACACCAACGCCCTCGACGAGGCGATCGCGCTGCCCAGCGACTTCAGCGCCCGGGTCGCCCGGAACACCCAGCTGCTGCTCCAGCAGGAGAGCGGCACCACCTGGACCATCGACCCGTGGGCCGGCAGCTACTACGTCGAACGGCTCACCCACGACCTCGCCGAGCGCGCGTGGGCCCACATCCAGGAGGTCGAGCGCGCCGGCGGCATGGCGCGCGCGATCGAGGAGGGCATCCCGAAGCTTCGGATCGAGGAGGCCGCGGCGCGCACCCAGGCACGGATCGACTCCGGGGCCCAGGCCGTGATCGGCGTGAACACCTACCGGGTCGACGACGGTGCCGATGCAGCGCCGCTCGACGTACTGAAGGTGGACAACGACGAGGTCTACCGGCAGCAGGTGGCCAAGCTCGAGCAGCTCCGGGCCGAGCGCGACGACGAGGAGGTACGGCGGTCGCTCGAGGTGCTCGCCGCCACGGCGTCGGACGAGGGGAACGGGAACCTGCTGGCCGCGGCCGTCGACGCGGCGCGCGCCAAGGCGACCGTCGGCGAGATCAGCGGAGCCCTGGAGCAGGTGTGGGGCCGCCACCGGGCGCAGATCCGTACCATCTCCGGTGTGTTCAGGGACGAGTCCGACTCGGCCGGCGGTGGCCTGGTCGAGGAGGTCCTGGACGCGACCGCGGCGTTCGAGGAGGCCGAGGGTCGCCGCCCGCGGATCCTGATCGCGAAGATGGGCCAGGACGGCCACGACCGCGGGCAGAAGGTGATCGTCAGCGCGTTCGCCGACATGGGCTTCGACGTCGACGTCGGGCCGCTGTTCTCCACGCCCGAGGAGGTCGCCCAGCAGGCGGTCGACGCCGACGTGCACATCGTCGGGGTGAGCAGCCTCGCGGCCGGCCACCTGACCCTGGTGCCGGCGCTGAAGAAGGCGCTGGCCGAGCACGGCCGCGACGACATCATGGTGGTGGTCGGCGGGGTGATCCCGCCGGCGGACGTGAGGACCCTCGAGGAGATGGGCGCGGCCGCCGTGTTCCTGCCCGGCACCGTGATCGCGCGCTCGGCGCTCGACCTGCTGGCCCGCCTGCGCGAGCAGCTCGACAGCCGATGACCGAGGTCGACGACCTTGTCCAAGGGGTGCGGGAGGGTCGCCGCGCGGCGGTCAGCCGCGCGATCACGCTGGTCGAGTCCAGCAAGCCGGGACACCGCGCGCTCGCACGCGAGCTGCTGAGTGGTCTCGACTCCGCTCGACCACCGAGGGCCGAGCTGTCGGTGCGGGTCGGGATCTCGGGGGTGCCCGGAGTCGGGAAGTCGACCTTCATCGAGGCTCTGGGCGGCCGGCTCACCCGGTCGGGCCACCGGGTCGGCGTGCTCGCGGTCGACCCCAGCAGTCGCCGTACCGGCGGGTCCGTGCTCGGCGACAAGACGCGCATGCCCGACCTCGCCGCGGACGAGCACGCCTACATCCGGGCGAGTCCCAGCGCCGGCACCCTCGGCGGGGTCGCCCGAGCCACCAGCCAGGCGATGCTGGTGCTCGAGGCGGCGGCGTACGACGTGGTGCTGGTCGAGACCGTCGGGGTCGGCCAGTCGGAGACCACGGTGGCCGGCATGGTCGACACCTTTCTCTTCCTGACCCTGGCGCGTACTGGCGACCAGCTGCAGGGGATCAAGCGCGGCATCCTCGAGCTCGCCGACGTGATCGCGGTCAACAAGGCCGACGGTGACCGGGAGGCGGAGGCTCGGGCCGCTGCCCGCGAGCTCGGCGGGGCGCTGCGGATGGTGCACGGGCGCGACCGGGCTCCGGCGGTCGTCACCTGTTCCGGCCTGACCGGGGCCGGAGTCGACGACGTGTGGCAGCGCGTCGTCGACCACCGTGAGCACCTCGGTGCCGACGGGCTGGCCGAGAAGCGGGCCCACCAGCAGCTCGACTTCGCCTGGGCACTGGTGCGCGACGAGCTCGAGCAGCGGCTGCGCCGCTCGGGGCCGGTGCGCCGGGTGCGCTCCGGCGTACGCGAGCTCGTGCTGCGGGGGGAGCTGCCGGCGGTCGAGGCAGCCGACCGCATCCTCGCGGCGTACGACGACCGTGACGATGCGGGGCCCGGGCCGGGCGTGAACTAACCTCGGACCGACATGTCCAGGGAAGAGGCGCTCGCGATCGTCGAGACCGTGCTCGACAAGCGCGAAGACGACCTCGTCGACCTGCGACGCGACCTGCACGCCCACCCGGAGCTCTCCTGGCGCGAGAGCCGTACCACCGACCTGGTCTGCCACCACCTCGACGAGGTCGGATGGCGCCTGACCCGCACCGGCGAGTCGGGCCTGATCGCCGACCTCGGAGACGGCGACGGCCCCCGGGTCGCGCTGCGCGCCGACCTGGACGCGCTGCCCGTCAACGACACGACACCGGATCCGTGGCGCAGCCAGGTGCCCGGCGTCGCCCATGCCTGCGGTCACGACGTCCACACCACGGCGCTGCTCGGGGCGGGACTCGCGCTGGCCGAGGTGCACGCCGCCGGGCGGCTGCCGGGACGGGTGCGGCTGCTGTTCCAGCCGGCCGAGGAGGTCATGCCGGGTGGCGCCGCCCGGCTGATGGAAATCGGCGCCCTCGACGACGTCACCCGGATCTTCTGCCTGCACTGCGACCCGACGATCGACGTCGGGCACGTCGGGCTGCGCGAGGGCCCGGTCACCGGCGCGGCCGACTCCCTCGAGATCAGGCTGTCCGGGAGTGGCGGTCACACCAGCCGCCCGCACCTGACCGAGGACCTGACGTTCGCCCTCGCCAAGATCGTCACCGAGCTGCCTTCGGTGCTCTCGAGGCGGCTGGACCCGCGCGTCGGCGTCAGCCTCGTGTGGGGGCGCCTCGGGGCCGGCCGCGCGGTCAATGTGATCCCCGACTCCGGCACCCTGGCCGGCACGGTGCGGATGCTCGACGCGGTCGCCTGGAGCGACATGGAGGAGCGCATCCGGCGGCACGTCGCCGAGATCGTCGCGCCGTACGGCGTCCGTGCCGACGTCGACTACCAGCGCGGGGTCCCGCCGGTGGTCAACGACGCGGCCTCGGTCGCGCTGCTCGGCCGAGCGGTCGACGAGGTGCTCGGCACCGCCGGTCGGGCCCCCACGTCGCAGAGCCTGGGGGGCGAGGACTTCGCGTGGTACCTGACCCGGGTCTCGGGCGCGATGGGACGGCTCGGGACCCGCCAGCCGGGTGGCCCGACGTACGACATCCATCAGGGGAACCTGCGCGTCGACGAGCGCGCCACGGCGATCGGCGCCAAGGTGCTCGCCGGGGTGGCCCTCGGGGCCATCTAGCACTAGACAAGGGGCCGAACGTCACAAGTCGATGACAGGCCCTCCGGTTGATGACGTAGGGGGGTACCCGCCGTTAGGGTGACCCCCGAATCCGCGCCGACCCGAGGTGCGGGACGAACGAGGAGATCCACTTGCGCCACCCACTCAAGATCGTGATCGCGCTCGGGGCGGCCAGCCTGCTGATCGCCGGCTGCGGTAAGCCGAGCTCCAGCAACGCCACCGACGAGCCGAGCAGCTCCGGTCAGACCAGCTCCGGTGGTACGTCGACCGGCAGCCTCAAGGCATGCATGGTCCTCGACACCGGCGGCGTGGACGACAAGTCGTTCAACCAGTCCTCGTGGGCGGGCATGACGGCCGCGAAGGCAGCCAACTCGAACATCAGCGTCTCCTACGTCCCGTCCGGCTCCCAGAACGACTACACGCCGAACCTCACCGCCGAGACCAACAAGGGCTGCGACACGGTGATCGCGGTCGGCGGCTTGATGTACCAGGCGGTCGCGAAGATCGCCAAGAAGAACCCCAGCCAGCACTACGCGGAGATCGACAGCAGCAACCAGGGGCTCAAGAACGTCTACGGCCTGCAGTACAACACCGCCCAGGGCGGCTTCCTCGGCGGCTACCTCGCCGCGGGCATGTCGAAGACCGGCAAGGTGGCGACGTACGGCGGTTTGAACATCCCGCCGGTGACCATCTACATGGACGGCTTCTGGGAGGGCGTGCAGTACTACAACAAGCAGAAGGGTACGAACGTCCAGGTCCTCGGCTGGGACGAGACCAACCAGAAGGGTGGCACCTTCGCCAACTCCTTCACCGACGCCAACAAGGGCAAGCAGATCACCCAGCAGTTCCAGCAGCAGGGCGCCGACATCGTCTTCCCCGTTGCGGGTGGCACGGGTGTCGGCTCGGCCGCGGCGGCAGCCGCATCCGGGGGCAAGCTGAACGTGATCTGGGTCGACACCGACGGCTGCGAGAGCGTGTCGAACTACTGCAAGTACTTCATCACCTCGGTCACCAAGAACCTCACCGACTCGGTGACGGAGTACGTCGAGAAGGCCGCTTCCGGCACCTTCCCGAAGGGCAACTACATCGGCACCCTGGAGAACGACGGCACGGGCCTGGCTCCGTTCCACGACTGGGACAGCACGGTGCCGTCCGCCCTGAAGAGCGCGCTCGACCAGGTCCAGCAGGACATCATCTCCGGCAAGATCAAGATCACCTCGCCGAGCCAGCCGCAGTAGGGCCGGGTCACTGAGCTAGCCGCGGGGGGAGCACCGGCGCTGCCGGTGCTCCCCTCTCGGTATCTCCGGATGCGTGCGCCATGATGTGGGCGGCGCGAACAGGCGGGTCCGGGCCGAAGAGGGAGGTCCATCAGTGAAGCTCGAGCTTCGCGGCATCACCAAGCGCTTCGGCGACCTGGTCGCCAATGACGCCATCGACCTCGTGGTCGAACCCGGCGAGATCCACGCGCTGCTCGGGGAGAACGGGGCCGGCAAGAGCACGCTGATGAACGTGCTATACGGGCTCTACCAGCCCGACGCGGGCGAGATCCTCGTCGACGACGAGCCGGTCACCTTCTCCGGTCCCGGAGACGCGATGCGCGCGGGGATCGGCATGGTGCATCAGCACTTCATGCTGATTCCGGTGTTCACCGTGGCCGAGAACGTCGAGCTCGGCCACGAGCGCACCAGGCTCGGGTTCCTCAACCGGCGAGCCGCTCGCCGCGAGGTGCGGGAGGTCTCCGAGCGCTACGGACTCCAGGTGCCCGTCGACGCCCTGGTCCAGGACCTGCCGGTCGGCGTCCAGCAGCGTGTGGAGATCATCAAGGCGCTGATCCGGCACGCGCAGATCCTGATCCTCGACGAGCCGACTGCCGTGCTCACCCCCCAGGAGACCGACGACCTGATGGAGATCATGCGATCCCTCAAGGAGAGCGGCACCTCCATCGTCTTCATCACCCACAAGCTCCGCGAGGTTCGCGCCGTGGCCGACCGCATCACCGTGATCCGCCGCGGCAAGGTCGTCGGGGAGGCCAAGCCCACGGCGTCATCAGCGGAGCTGGCCTCGATGATGGTCGGGCGACCCGTCCAGCTGGAGATCGACAAGGAGGTCTCGAGGCCCGGGGCCGACGTCGTCCGGGTCGAGGAGCTCCGCATCGTGGACCAGGCCGGCCAGGTGACCGTCGACGGCGTGAGCTTCGTGGTGCGCGCGGGTGAGATCTACGCGCTCGCCGGTGTCCAGGGCAACGGCCAGACCGAGCTCACCGAGGCGCTGGTCGGCCTGGAGAAGATCGAGTCCGGGAAGGTCCTCATCGACGGCCGCGACGTCACCCGCGCCAAGATCGACGACATCCTCGGGCTCGGTGTCGGCTATGTCCCCGAGGACCGGCTCCACGACGGCCTCGTGAGCAGCTTCTCGGTCGCGGAGAACCTGGTTCTGGACCTCTACGACCGGGAGCCCTTCTCCAACGGCATCTCGCTCGACCTCGGTCGCATCGCCACGAACGCCGACGAGCGGATCTCCGAGTTCGATGTCCGGACGTCGTCCATCGAACATCCGGCGTCCACCCTCTCAGGCGGGAACCAGCAGAAGGTCGTCCTCGCGCGCGAGCTGTCCCGTCCGCTCAAGGTCCTAGTCGTCGCCCAGCCCACGCGCGGACTCGATGTCGGGTCGATGGAGTTCGTCCATCGCCGGATCGTGGCCGAGCGCGACAACGGGGCCGCAGTGATCGTGGTCTCCACCGAGCTCGACGAGGTGCTCGGGCTCGCCGACCGGATCGGCGTCATGTACCGGGGGAAGATCATCGGCGAGACGTCGGGCAGCGCCGATCCCGAGGCGATCGGGTTGCTGATGGCGGGGCAGGCTCAGGAGCAGGAGGAGGCGTCGTGAGCGAGCAGACCGCCGACCCCGCGGCCGACCCCCAGGCGGCGCTGGCTCACCGCGACGAACCGGAGCCGCACGGGTTCTGGGCACGCTACGCCCGCGCCAACTCCCTGGTCGTGACACTCCTTGCCTTCGTGACCGCGATGATCCTCGGCGGCCTGCTGATCGCAGTCGCCGACCCGAGGACCCAGGACGCGTCGCACTACTTCTTCCAGTATCCGTGGGACACCTTCCGCTACGGGTTCGCCGCCATCTGGCACGGGTACGTCGCGCTGTTCCAGGGCGCGATCTTCAACCCACACACGGCATCCAAGGGCACGTGGGCCGGATACGTCGGCCCGATCTCCGAGACCCTGACCAACGCCACACCGTTGATCCTCGGCGGGCTGTCGGTGGGGTTGGCGTTCCGCGCGGGTCTGTTCAACATCGGCGGACAGGGTCAGGTGATCGCCGGCGCGATCTGCGCCGGCTTCGTCGGGTTCCACTACGACCTGCCCCCCGGTCTCCACCTGCTGCTCGGCATCATCGCCGGCATCCTCGGCGGTGCCGTCTGGGGCGGACTGGCCGGCTTCCTCAAGGCGAAGACCGGTGCCCATGAGGTGATCACGACGATCATGCTCAACTACGTCGCGGTGTACCTCCTGGCGTATCTGCTGTCGGTCAAGGGGTTCCAGGCCCCGCCGTACGGCCAGGCGATCTCCAACCAGGTCCACAAGAGCGCCCAGCTGCCCCCGCTGCTCGGGAGCAGCGTCCGCGTGCACGCCGGCCTGATCCTGGCCCTGCTGGCAGCGTGGTTCGTCCACTGGCTGCTCACGAAGAGCACGCTCGGGTTCCGCCTCCGGGCGGTCGGTGCGAACCAGTTCGCGTCTCGTACCGCCGGGATGAACGTCGAGGGCAGCTACATCACGGTGATGGTGCTCGCCGGTGCACTGTGCGGACTCGCCGGGGTCAGCCAGATCCTCGGCACCAACAGCCAGATCACCGGTGACATCGACGCGGGGATCGGCTTCGACGCGATCACCGTCGCCCTGCTCGGCCGTGCCAACGCCAAGGGCATCGTGGCCGCGGGTGTGCTCTTCGGCGCCCTGCACGCGGGCGGCACCCAGCTGCAGTCGGCGACGGGGACTCCGATCGACCTCGTGCAGGTGATCCAGTCACTGATCGTGCTGTTCATCGCGGCGCCGATGCTGGTCCGAGCGATCTACCGGTTGAAGGGCTCCACCTCGGGCGTCGCCGGCGAGCTGGCGAAGGGGTGGAACGGATGACCATCGAACTCACGACACCCGAAGACCTCACCGTCGAGCACGCGGTGACCCGGGCACCCGTCTCACGTGCCCAGCGTTTGTCCGGCGGGATCTCACTGTTCGTGCTCGGGCTGTTGACGGTATGGCGGTTCGGCCTCGAGGGCCACCACCACCAGGACGCGAAGCTGCAGCTCGGCGCCACCGGTGCTGCGCACGTACCGCACTTCACGCTGCCGGCGGCGCCGGTCGCGTACGTGGCCGGCGGGCTGACCATCCTGCTGGGTCTGATCTGGCTCGTCGTACCGCGCCGCCGGCTGTTCGGGGTGGTCATGGGCGTCGGCATCCTGTTGTTCGTCTTCGCTCTCATCTGCTGGTTGGCCTCGGCCAGCTCCTTCGCCTTCGTGGACGTGGTCGGCCTCCTCACCAGCTCGATCGGTCTGGCGGTCCCGCTGATCCTGGGCGCGCTCGCGGGCGTCATGTGCGAGCGCTCCGCGGTGATCAACGTCGCCATCGAGGGTCAGATGCTCGCCGGTGCCTGGGCCGCCGCCCTGCTCGGCAGCCTGGTGGGCGCCACGGCCGGACTGGTGTCCGGTGCCCTGGCGGGCGCGCTCATGGGATGGATCCTCGCCGTGTTCGCCATCCGGTACCTCGTGAACCAGGTGGTGCTCGGTGTCGTGCTGAACGTCTTCGCCGCCGGCCTCACCGGCTTCGCCTACGACGCCTTCATGCAGCCGCACGCGGAGTCGCTCAACCAGCCGCCCCTGATGGACCCGCACAAGATCCCGCTGCTGGGCGACATCCCGGTGGTGGGGCCGCTGTTGTTCGACACCACCGTGCTCGTCTACATCACCTACGTGCTGATCGTGCTGGTCGACATCTGGCTCTTCCGCACGCGGTGGGGTCTGCGGACCCGGGCCGTCGGCGAGCATCCCAAGGCGGCCGACACCGTGGGGATCAAGGTGCTTGCGATGCGCTACCGCAACGTGATCCTCGGTGGCGCCATCGCCGGTCTGGGGGGCTCGTACTTCATCTTCTCGGTGGGGCAGTTCCAGAAGAACATCACCTCGGGCCAGGGCTTCATCGCCCTCGCCGCCGTGATCTTCGGACGCTGGAGCCCCCGGGGCGCCGTCGGCGCGGCCCTGTTGTTCGGGTTCGCGTCGGCACTGCAGGTGACGCTGTCGATCAACGCGCCGTCGATCCCGTCGAACGTCGTGGCGATGCTCCCCTACCTGGCGACCATCCTGGCGGTGGCGGGACTGGTCGGGAAGGTGCGGGCGCCCGCAGCCGACGGCGAACCCTATGTCAAGGGCTGAGGGTGACGGGCTGGTCGTGAAGGGATGGGCGTGAGGGACTCGTTCGACTGGGAGGCACTGCGTGCCGAGGCCGTCGCCGTCTCGCGTCGTGCCTATGCGCCGTACTCCCACTACCCCGTCGGTGCGGCGGCGACGGTCGACGACGGCAGGGTCGTGGTGGGCTGCAACGTCGAGAACGCGGCGTACGGCGTGGTGCTGTGCGCCGAGTGCGGCGTCGTGAGCTCGCTGCACGCCACCGGTGGTGGTCGGCTCACTCACCTGGTGTGCGTGAACGGTGAGGGCGAGGTGATCATGGCCTGCGGCCGATGCCGACAGCTGCTCTGGGAGAACGGCGGTCCGGAGCTCGAGGTCATGACCCCGCGTGGCGTTCTCCGGATGAGCGAGGTTCTACCGCAGGCCTTCGGCCCCGAGGACCTCGAGGCCGTCCATGGGCGGTGACCACGATGCCGTCGAGGTGATCGCCGCCAAGCGCGACCGCCGCGAGCTGTCGGACGACCAGATCGACTGGGTGGTGGGCGCCTACACGCGCGGCGAGGTCGCCGACGAGCAGATGTCGGCGCTGGCGATGGCGATCCTGCTGAACGGGATGAGCCGACGCGAGATCGGCCGGTGGACGGCGGCGATGATCGCGTCGGGGGAGCGGATGGACTTCTCCTCCCTGTCCCGCCCCACCGCCGACAAGCACTCCACGGGCGGGGTCGGGGACAAGATCACCCTCCCCCTGGCGCCGCTGGTGGCGGCGTGCGGGGTCGCCGTGCCGCAGTTGAGCGGCCGCGGCCTCGGCCACACCGGCGGCACGCTCGACAAGCTCGAGTCCGTCCCGGGGTGGCGCGCCGCGCTGTCGAACGACGAGCTGCTGGCGCAGCTGGAGTCCGTCGGCGCCGTGGTGTGCGCGGCCGGCGACGGGCTGGCTCCCGCCGACAAGAAGCTCTACGCCCTGCGCGACGTCACCGGCACCGTGCCCGCGATCCCGCTGATCGCCTCGTCGATCATGTCGAAGAAGATCGCCGAGGGCACCGGCGCCCTCGTGCTCGACGTGAAGGTCGGCACCGGCGCGTTCATGCGCACCGTCGACGAGGCCCGCGAGCTGGCGACGACGATGGTGGCGCTGGGGCAGGACGCCGGCGTCAGCACGGTGGCACTGCTCACCGACATGTCGACTCCGCTGGGGCTGACCGCCGGGAACGCCGTCGAGGTGCAGGAGTCGGTCGACGTCCTCGCCGGCGGCGGGCCGGCCGACGTGGTGGAGCTGACCCTGGCCCTGGCCCGGGAGATGCTCGCCGCGGCCGGACGGGACGACGTCGATCCGGCCGACAAGCTCGCTGACGGGTCGGCCATGGACGTGTGGCGCGCCATGATCTCTGCCCAGGGAGGCGATCCGTCCGCTCCCCTGCCGACTGCCCGCGAGACCCACGTCGTGCCGGCGCCGTCGTCGGGCACGATCACCCGGCTCGACGCCCTCGCGGTCGGCCTGGCCGCATGGCGTCTCGGTGCGGGCCGTGCGCGCAAGGAGGACGCGGTCCAGGCCGGTGCCGGGGTCGTCTGGCACGCGCGGCCGGGCGACGAGGTCACCGAGGGTCAGCCGCTGTTCACGCTGCACACCGACGACGCCGACCGCATCCCCCGCGCCCTCGAGTCGCTGGAAGGCGGCTACGAGATCGGCGATGCCGCTTCGCATGCACCGTCGCCGTTGGTGATCGAGCGGGTGGGCTGACCTCTTCCTGGGGGGCCGCTGTCTCAGCCGGCGCCGAGGGCGGTGTACCCGGGCTTGACGATGCTTTCGATGATCGCCAGCCGCTCGTCGAAGGGCAGGAAGGCGGACTTCATCGCGTTGATCGTGAACCAGCGGAGCCGGGCGAGGTCGTAGCCGAAGGCCTCGACGAGAGCCGTCATCTCACTGGTCATCGAGGTCTGGCTCATCAGCCGGTTGTCGGTGTTGACGGTGACCCGGAAGCGGAGGTCGGTGAGCAGGCCGATCGGGTGCTCGGCGATCGAGGGTGCGGCCCCGGTCTGGACGTTCGAGGCCGGGGCGAGCTCGAGTGGGATGCGCTTGTCGCGGACGTACGCCGCCAGCCGGCCGAGGTGGGCCCGGCCGTCGTCGTCGACGGTGATGTCGTCGACGATCCGCACACCGTGGCCGAGACGGTCGGCGCCGCACCACTGGATGGCCTCCCAGATGGACGGCAGGCCGAAGGCCTCGCCCGCGTGGATGGTGAAGTGGGAGTTCTGTCGCTGGAGGTACTCGAACGCGTCCAGGTGACGGGTCGGCGGGAAGCCCGCCTCGGCACCCGCGATGTCGAAGCCGACCACACCCGCGTCGCGCCAGGCCACCGACAGCTCCGCGATCTCCCGGGAGCGGGCCTGATGGCGCATGGCCGTGAGCAGCTGGCGCACCACGATCCGGCCCCCGGTCGGCCCCGGTGGAGCCTCCGCCATCCCGGCCTCGAAGCCGGAACGGACCGCCGCCACCACCTGGTCGAGGGTCAGTCCACGGCTGACGTGCTGTTCCGGGGCGTAGCGGATCTCGGCGTACACGACCCCGTCGGCGGCGAGGTCCGCCACGCACTCGCGGGCCACCCGCTCCAGGGCCTCCTCCGTCTGCATCACGACGACGGTGTGCTCGAAGGTCTCGAGGTACCGCACCAGCGAGCCCGAGTCGGCGGACTCGGCGAACCACCCGCCGAGGGAGTCCGCATCCGGCGCCGGGAGCTGATGGCCGACCTCCTCGGCCAGCTCCACCACGGTCTGTGGCCGCAGCCCTCCGTCGAGGTGGTCGTGGAGAAGCACCTTCGGTGCCTGGAGGATCTGCTCGCGGGTAGGTTCGGACACACGCCGATCCTGGCAGACCCGTCACCCACCCCGGAGATGAGATGCGAGTCCTCGACGACCTCGACGAGCTGGCCGGCCTGACCGGTGAGGAGCTCGGCACCAGTGACTGGCTGGAGATCGACCAGGACCGGGTCGACCGCTTCGCCGACGCCACCGGAGACCACCAGTGGATCCACGTCGACGTCGAGCGGGCGGCGTCCGGGCCGTTCGGCGGGACGATCGCACACGGGTACCTGACCTTGTCGCTGGTGCCCCTGCTCGGCAGCCAGGTCTTCTCGCTCGAGACGCCCGGCGCCAAGCTGAACTACGGCGTGAACAAGGTCCGCTTCCCGGCGCCGGTGCCGGTCGGCTCGCGCATCCGTGACCGGGTGGTGATGGGCGAGGTCACCGACCTCCCGACCGGCAAGCAGCTCACCCTGCGGCACACCATCGAGATCGACGGCCAGGACAAGCCCGCCTGCGTCGCCGAGACGGTCGTCCTCCTCATCGGCGGTTGAGCCCCCGGATCCTCTCCTCCGCCTCGGGCGCCGACACCACCTCGCACCCGGCGGCTGCGGCTGCGGCGATCACCCGCCGCTGGTCGCGCATCAGCGCCCAGCCGCGGCGTACCAGCACCAGAGGTGGCTTGCGGTGCTCGCGCAGGTCACGGGTGAGCCGGCGCCAGAAGGTGACCAGCGGATGCTGGCGCAGGCACAGCGCCGCCGCGAGCACGCCGTGCGCGCGGCATCCCGCGACGACCTCCTGGGCGAAGATCCCCTCGGCGATGAACAGCCCGGACCCGTCCAGGTCGACCACGTGCGTCCCCACCGGACCGTTCCGCGCGATGTCGTAGACAGGCGCCACCGTGCGCCCCGTGACCGCCAGCTCGCAGATGGCGGAGACGGCTCCGTCGCGGAGCCAGGAGCGCGGGTCGTCCCAGTCGACGAGGCCGGCGTTCGCGCCCGTGGCGATGCGGGGGAGCGCCGGATCGTCGCCGCTGCGGTAGTAGTCGTCGAGCCGGAGGACCGGGAGGCCGGTGCGGGCAGCGAGACGTGACTTCCCGACCCCGGACGGTCCGGCCAGCACCACGACGAGGGCCGGGACCGGGGTGGGCACCGCGACATTGTGCCGGAGCGCCTGGAAACCTTCCCGGCCGGGCCCCTCTGCCGATCAAAGGCGAAATTCCTCCAATCGTCTTCGACGAAAAGTAAAAAAACTGAGACTGGCGAGGGGCTTTCGAATGCTTGGTCCTGCTGACTACCTCATGGGGGAGAAATCATGCCGGTGTCGTCGACTCGATACGGGAACGTCCGGGCCCGGGTGGCCGTCGTCGGGGTCCTGATCGCCGCCTTGGCGGTCACGCTGGCGGGCCCGAACGCCTCGGCCGACGGGTCGGCGTCGCGCACCGTCTCGAAGGCGCGGGTCCACAAGGTCAAGGTCGGGCACTCCTTCTTCGGCGTGCACGACCGCTACCTGAGCTCGCTCCGGCGCGCGAGCACCGGGTCGATCCGGATCTGGGACGCGGGCACCGACTGGGCGACGATCGAGCCGACGGAGGGCACCTGGAACTGGGCACCCCTCGATGCCGTGGTGAAGGCGGCGCACAACAACGGCACGGCGGTCACCCTGGTGCTGGGCCTCTCGCCGTGGTACGCCGCCTCCACGCCCACGGACGCGCCCGACCCCACGATGTACCGCGACTACGTGCAGGCCGTGATGGAGCGCTACCGGGCCGGCCACTGGGGCTACCGCGGCATCCAGTCCTACCAGGTCTGGAACGAGGCCAACATCTCGACGTTCTGGACCGGCACCGACGACGAGCTGGCTGAGATGACCAGGACCGTGCACAGCGTCCGCGACGCGGTCGACCCCGGAGTGCGGGTGATCGGACCGGCGATGGTGACCCGGCTGAGGTTCGAGCAGAAGGCGGCCCGCGCGTTCTACTCGACCAAGCTGCACTCGACCGGCCAGCCGGTGTGGAAGTACGTGGACGCGGTCTCGCTGAACCTGTACCCGACGGAGACCGTGGCCACCAGCAACGGCGGCCAGCGCCCGTCGATCCCCGAGGACGCCATGGCGCTGCTGCACACGATGCGCGGCTTCCTGGACGACGCGAACGTCCCGCGCTCGAAGCCGATCTGGGACACCGAGATCAACTACGGCATGGGCCGTGACGCCACCGACGTGCCGATCTCCGGGGCCCGCCAGACCGCCAACGTCATTCGCACCTACCTGCTCAACGCCGCGCAGGGCGTCAAGCAGGTCGACTGGTACGCCTACGACATGGGCACCCTCCCCGGCGGCGGCACGCTCGGCAACACCCTGCTGACGGACCCCAGACACCGCGCTGCCGGGACCCTGACCCGGGCCGGCAAGGCCTTCACCATGGTCCAGAAGTGGATGAACGGCACGATGATCGGGACCACCACTCAGCGTCCGTGCATCAAGAACCGGCAGGGCACCTACACCTGCAAGATCAAGTACGCCACGCGCGTCGGCCGCATCTACTGGAACCCGTTCAAGACGGTCAAGGTCCGGCTGGTGAGCACCGCGACGAGGAAGACCAACGAGAACGGCGTGACCAGCCGGGTCACCGGCGGCAGCCGGATCAAGGTGAACTTCAAGCCGGTCCTGGTGAAGTCCAAGAGGTGACGTGGGGCACGCGGGCCTTGTTACGATTCGTCGTCCAGTCCGGAGGGGGGCCCATGTTCCGACTGTCGTCCCGCGCCCGTTCACGGCGCATCACCATCGTCTCGGCGTTGGCCGCCACGCTCGCCCTGGTGGCGTGCACACCGGCCACCGCCTCCAACGTCCGGGTCAGGCACGGCCTGTTCGGCATCCACGACAACACGTCCACCAGCGGCTCGCTGGGCAAGATCCATCCCGGCGCCGTCCGGCTCTGGGATGTCGGAGTGCAGTGGGGCCAGGTCGAGACCTCGCGCCACCACTACTCGTGGGGCCGCCTCGACCAGCTGGTCACGGCGGCGCGGAAGCACCACGCCGAGGTGACCATGGTCGTCGCCGGCACGCCGTCCTTCTACTCCAAGGACCCGTGGAACGTCCCGGCCACGCACATCGGCGACTACAAGGCGTTCGTCGCGCACGTGATGAAGCGCTACGGCAGGAGGATCTCGGCGTACCAGGTCTGGAACGAGGGCAACATCAAGACGTTCTGGACCGGCACGTTCGCGAAGCTGGCCAGGCTCACCCAGGCCATGGACCAGGTGCGGGACAAGTTCGCCCGTCGCGCGAAGGTGATCGCCCCGCCGATGGTGACCCGGCTCAAGTTCGAGATGAAGGGTCTCAGCAGCTTCTACAACCAGCGGGTCGGCGGCAAGGCCGTCTGGAGGTACGTCGACGCCGTCGCCCTCAGCCTGTACCCCACCGAACGGGCGGGGACGCGACTGGCCGTGCCGGAGGACAGCATCCGTCTGCTGCACGCCGCGAAGCAGCGCCTGCGAGCCGCCGGTGTGCCCGGCTCGAAGCCGATCTGGAACACCGAGGTCAACTACGGCATGGGTTCCGGGACAGCGGTCAAGATCTCCGACGCCCGCCAGATCGCGAACGTGATGCGGACCTACCTGCTCAACGCGGCCAACGGCGTCAAGCGGGTGTTCTGGTACCGCTACGACTGGGGCTACCTGCCCGGCACCGCCGGAACCCTGGGGAACACCCTGCTGACCTCACCCACCAACTCGGGCTCGCTGCGTCCGGCGGGCAAGGCGTACCTGCGCATCCAGCAGTGGATGCACGGCACTCTGCTCGGCACCCGGACCGGCCCGCCCTGCCGGACCGACCGGCACGGCACCTACACCTGCGTGGTCAAGGACTCCTCGGGCGTCCGGCGGATCTACTGGAACCCGTTCCACCGGGCCAAGGTCAGGCTCGCCTCCAACGCCCATCACAAGACCACCGAGTTCGGGGTCCGGGACCGGGTGAAGCCGCGGTCGACCCTCGCGGTCAACTACAAGCCGGTGATGGTCAGCAGCTAGGACCTGCACCAGCCAGTGGTCAGACCCCGATCGGGTGCCAGACGGTCTTGGTCTCCAGGAAGTCGGTCATCCGGTCGAGGCCGGGGTCGAGGCTCCAGTCCGGCTCGGCCGCGGGGGCGCGGCGTACCCGCTTGAGGTTCGCCGCGGCCTCGACCTCGAGGGCGGTGGCCCGCTCCGGGTCTCCGGCCAGACCGGTCAGGTCGATCGCGTTCACGTCCATGTGCGACGCCAGGGTCGGGGCGGTGCGGTCGAGCGACCCGGTCAGGATGTTGACAACGCCGCCCGGCACGTCCGAGGTGGCGAGCACCTCGGCGACGGTCACGGCCGGGAGCGGCCGCCCCTCCGACGAGGCGACGACGACGGTGTTGCCGGCCACGATCACCGGCGCGACGACGCTGACCAGCCCGAGCAGGCTGGATTCCTGCGGGGCGAGGACCGCGACCACGCCGGTCGGCTCCGGGGTCGAGAGGTTGAAGAACGGCCCGGCAACCGGGTTGGCGTTGCCGACGACCTGGGCGAGCTTGTCAGCCCACCCGGCGTACCAGACGAGCCGGTCGATGGACTCGTCCAGCACCCTGCCGGCGGCCGCGGCCGTGCGGCCCTCGCCCTGGCGCAGCGCCTCGACGAACTGCGGGCGGCGGTCCTCCATCACCTCGGCGATGCGGTAGACCACCTGGCCGCGGTTGTACGCCGTGCGCCCGGCCCAGCCGGGGAACGCCTTGCGCGCCGCCGCGACCGCGTCGCGCGCGTCCTTGCGGGACGCCAGGGCGGCGTTCGCCACGAACCGCCCCTTCACGTCGTTCACGACGTAGGAGTGGCCGGACTCCGAGCGCGGGAAGTCGCCGCCGATGAACAGCTTGTAGGTCTTGCGGACGCTCTGTCGTGTCTCGGCGCGTGTCACTTGAGGTAGGCCTCCAGACCGTGACGGCCGCCTTCGCGGCCGTAGCCCGACTCCTTGTAGCCGCCGAAGGGGCTGGCCGGGTCGAACTTGTTGAACGTGTTGGCCCACACCACACCCGCTCGCAGCGCGTTGGCCATCTTCAGGATGCGGGAGCCCTTGTCGGTCCAGACGCCGGCCGACAGGCCGTACGGCGGGTTGTTGGCCTTCTCGATCGCCTCCGCCGGCGTGCGGAACGTCAGCACCGACAGCACCGGCCCGAAGATCTCCTCGCGGGCGATCCGGTGGGCCTGGCTGACTCCGGTGAAGATCGTCGGCGGGAACCAGAAGCCGTGCTCGGGCAGCTCGCACGGCGGTGACCAGCGACCCGCCCCCTCGCGCTCGCCGATCTCGGACAGCTCGCGGATCTTGGCCAGCTGCTCGGCGGAGTTGATCGCGCCGATGTCGGTGTTCTTGTCCAGCGGGTCGCCGATGCGGAGCGTGCCCATCCGTCGCTTGAGCCGGGCGAGCACCTCGTCGGCCACGCTCTCCTGAACCAGCAGCCGCGAGCCCGCGCAGCAGACGTGGCCCTGGTTGAAGAAGATCCCGTTCACGATGCCCTCGACCGCCTGGTCGATCGGGGCGTCGTCGAAGACGATGTTCGCGGCCTTGCCACCGAGCTCGAGGGTGACCCGCTTGTCGGTGCCGGCGACGGCCTTCGCGATCGCCCGGCCGACCTCGGTCGAGCCCGTGAACGCGACCTTGTCGACGTCCGGGTGGGAGACCAGTGCGCGTCCGGTGTCGCCCGCACCGGTGATGATGTTGACGACCCCGGCCGGGAGGTCGGCCTGCTGGCAGATCTCGGCGAACAGCAGGGCCGTGAGCGGCGTGGTCTCGGCCGGCTTCAGCACCACGGTGTTGCCACAGGCCAGCGCCGGCGCGATCTTCCAGGCCAGCATCAGCAGGGGGAAGTTCCAGGGGATGACCTGCCCGGCGACGCCGAGGCTCTGCGTCCCGCTCTGCCCATTTCCCGGGCGTGAGTACTCCAGCTTGTCGGCCCAGCCGGCGTAGTAGAAGAAGTGGGCCGCGGCGATTGGGACGTCGACGTCGCGGGTCTCCTTGATCGGCTTGCCGTTGTCGATCGACTCCAGCACGGCGAGCTCCCGGCCACGCTCCTGGAGGATCCGGGCGATCCGGAAGAGGTACTTGGCGCGCTCCTTGCCGGGCATCCGGCCCCAGACCCGGCTGTGCGCGCGTCGTGCCGCCTTGACCGCGAGGTCGACGTCGGCCTCGTCGGCCTCCGCGACCTCGGCGAGCACCTCCTCGGTCGACGGGCTGATCGTCTTGAAGCTCCGGCCGTGCCCGTCGACGAAGTCACCGCCGACGAACAGGCCGTACGACGGCTTGATGTCGACGATTGCGCGGGACTCGGGCGCCGGTGCGTACTCGAACCTCCCGGCGGTCGAGCTTGTCGAGACCACGGCGTCAGCCTCCTCAGTCCAGGGTGAAGTAGTCGGGGCCGGAGTAGCGGCCGGTGGCGAGCCTGGTGCGCTGCATCAGTAGGTCGTTGAGCAGCGTGGACGCGCCGAACCGGAACCAGTCCGGGTCGAGCCAGTCGGGCCCGGCGATCTCGTTGACCATCACGAGGTACTTGATCGCGTCCTTGCTGGTGCGGATGCCGCCGGCCGGCTTGACCCCGACCATCCGGCCGGTCTGCTCGCGGTGGTCGCGGACCGCCTCGAGCATGACCAGGGTGACCGGCGGAGTGGCCGCGGGCTGGACCTTGCCGGTCGAGGTCTTGATGAAGTCGGCGCCGGCCATCATCGAGAGCCAGCTGGCGCGACGTACGTTGTCGTAGGTCTGGAGCTCGCCGGTCTCCATGATCACCTTGAGGTGGGCGGCGCCCCCCTCTCTGGCACAGGCCTCGCGCACCGCCACGATCTCCTCGAAGACCTGGAGGTAGTGCCCCGCCAGGAAGGCGCCCCGGTCGATCACCATGTCGACCTCGTCGGCGCCGGCGGCGACGGCCTCGCGGGTGTCGGCGAGCTTCACCTCCATCGCCGCACGCCCGCTCGGGAACGCCGTGGCTACGGACGCGACGTGGATGCCGCTGGACCCCAGGGCCTGCTTCGCCGTCGCGACCATGTCGGGGTAGACGCAGACCGCCGCGACCGGCGGACAGCTCGGGTCGGCCGGGTCGGGTCGCCTCGCCTTCGCGGACAGCGCCCGGACCTTGCCCGGCGTGTCCTGCCCCTCGAGGGTGGTGAGATCGACCATCGAGATCGCCAGATCGATCGCGTAGGCCTTCGCGGTGGTCTTGATCGAGCGCGTGCCGAGGCTCGCCGCGCGCTGCTCGGCGCCGACCTGGTCGACGCCCGGCAGGCCGTGCAGGAAGCGCCGCAACGACGACTCCGAGGCCGTCACGTCCGCCCAGTCGTGACCCGGCTCGTGACCGGGCTCGTGACCGGGGCCCACGGTCGGGGTGGCTGTGCTCGTCACCAGCCCAGCATAGAGTTGAGGGTCCGACGCCCGGTATTCGAGCGACGACCCAGGAGTGCGACGACATGGCCGACCACGAGGCCGAGGAGATCCAGCGGTTCCGTCCGACCAATGGGCGGGCGATGGGCGCCCTGGGGCTCGCCATGGCCGCGTGCGCCGCCGTCCTGTTCGTGGTCTACGAGTCGCCCGCCGTCGCCGTTCCCGGCGTCCTCGGCTGCGCCTTCCTGGCCGGGCTGGTCTGGATGGCGATGCTCCGCCCGAGTGTCGCCGCCACGACCACCGAGCTGCGGTTGCGCACCCTGGCCGGAGACGTGTCGATCCCGTTGGCCTCGATCGAGACGGTGGTCGTACGTCGGTACCTGCTGGTCCGCTCCGGCGGCCAGAAGTACATCTGTCCCGCGATCAGCCGGCCGCTCCGCAAGACCGTGCGTGCGGAGATGAGGTGGAGCGGCAGCCCGCAGATGCTGTCGCCGGACCTGTCGGAGGAGCGGCTGAGTGGCGGCCGCCTCCGGACCGAGGTCAAGGGCGCGAACGAGATGGCCTATCCCGACTTCGTGGAGCAGCGGATCACCCAGCTCGCGGTCAACGACCGGCTCCGGCTCGGCATCCAGGAGCGCTCGGAGGAGGAGTACGAGCTCGGCTCACAGGTCGTCCGTCGTACGGCGTGGCTCGAGATCGGCGTCCTGGCGGCCCTGGCCGCGGCGTTCGTGGTGACGCTGGTCGTCCTCTGACTCAGATCCCTGCAGCGGCCTTGATGTCGTCGCGGAGCGCGTCGAGGCGCGCGGCCGCGGAGATCCGGGCGGCATCGACGCCGGCCTCCTCGTCGACCGGCACGACCACCTCGAGGTAGCACTTCAGCTTCGGCTCGGTGCCGCTCGGGCGCACGATGACCCGCGCGCCGCTGCCCAGCCGGTAGCGCAGGCCGTCGGTGGGTGGCAGGCCGCCGTCGCCGCGGGAGAGGTCGTCGACGGTCCGCACCGGAAGCCCGCCCAGGGCGGACGGGGAAGCCGCACGCAGCCGCTCCATCGCCGCGGCGATCTCGGCCAGGTCGGTGACCCGCACGGAGAGCTGGTCGGTGGCATGCAGGCCGTGCGCGAGCGCGAGGTCGTCCAGCACGTCGACCAGGGTGCGACCCTGCGCCTTCTCGGCGGCGGCCAGCTCGCACAGCAGCAGCAACGCCGAGACGCCGTCCTTGTCCTTCACGTGCTCGGGGTCGACGCAGTAGCCGAGCGCCTCCTCGTAGCCGAACACCAGCCCGTCGACCTTGCTGATCCACTTGAACCCGGTCAGCGTCTCGGCGAACGGCTGACCCGCTGCCGCCGCCATCTTCCCGAGCAGGCTGGAGGAGACGATCGAGCAGGCATACGTGCCGGTGTGCCCGCCGGTCAGCAGGTGGTGCGCCAGCAGGACCCCGACCTCGTCCCCGCGCAGCATCCGCCACCCGTGCGCGTCCGGCACCGCGGCGGCGCACCGGTCGGCGTCGGGGTCGTTGGCGACCACGAGGTCGACCTGCCTCTCGGCGGCCAGGGCCATCGCCAGGTCCATCGCCCCGGCCTCCTCCGGGTTGGGGAAGGAGACCGTGGGGAAGTCGGCGTCCGGCTGCTCCTGCTGCGGCACGACGTACGGCGAGTCGAAGCCGGCCGTCTCGAGCACCTGGGCCACCGACGTACCGCCGACGCCGTGCAGCGGCGTGTAGACCAGCCGCAGGTCACGAGGGCCGTCACCGGCCAGCCCGGCCACCGTGTCGAGGTACGCGTCGACGATGCTCTCGCCGAGGACCGTCCAGCCGTCGCCGCGCGGGATCTCCGACACCGGCCCGACGGCCTCGATGCGGGCCGCGATCCGGGCGTCCGCAGGCGGCACGATCTGGCTGCCGTCACCCAGGTAGACCTTGTAGCCGTTGTCGCGCGGCGGGTTGTGGCTCGCGGTCACCATCACCCCGGCGACGCAGCCCAGCTCGCGGATCGCGAACGCGAGCTGCGGCGTCGGCAGAGGGCGCGGGAGCACGAGAGCGCGCAGCCCGGCACCGGTCATCACCTCGGCGGTGTCGCGGGCGAACACGTCGGACTTGTGCCGCGCGTCGTACCCGATCACGACGGAGGCGTCGCGCTCCGCGCCGCCTCGCTTCTCCAGGCCGTGCTCGACCAGGTACGCCGCGAGGCCGGCCGCCGTGCGGGTGACGACCGCCCGGTTCATCCGGTTCGGGCCGGCACCCAGCTCGCCGCGGAGCCCCGCGGTCCCGAACTGCAGGGTCCCGTCGAACCGGTCGGCGAGCTCGTCCCGGGCCGCCGCGTCGTCGCGTGCCAGCAGCGCCTCGAGCTCGGCCCTCGTCTCGGGGTCCGGGTCGTCGGCCGCCCAGGCCCGGGCGCGCGCGGTCAGCTCGTCGGTGCGGTCGCTCACGCTGGCAGGCTAGTGGGTGTGAGCACCATCCCTCCTCCGGCCGATCGGGACCGGCCGGTCGCGAGACTCATCCAGGAGCTCGACGCGTTCGTGGGCCGGCGCCGGTTCGTCGAGGTCTGCGTCGACCTGCTCGACGGCGCCGACCGTACGGCGTACGTGCCGGAGCTGCGGTACCTGACCGGCTTCGACTGGTCGGAGGGGGCGCCGGCGTACGACGTCGGCGTGTGGAAGGCCTACTGGGTGCGCACCTGGGGAGCCCGCGGCCTCCTCTACTGCTGGGACGACGAGGCGACGCGGGCGGTGGTTGCCGGGCTCGGCGACGAGCACTACCGTCCCGCCGAGATGTGCCTGAAGGTCGCCGCCAAGCACGACGTCGCCGGATCCGGGCCGGGGGCCGCCGCGCTCACCAGGCACGAGCTGCCGCGGGTGCGGGCGAACGCCGCCCGTGCCCTCGGGGTGGTCGGCGACACCGAGCACGTGGCCGACGTGCGCGCACTGCTGGACGACCCGGAGGAGTGGGTGCGCGAGCACGCGGCCCGCGCGTACGGCCGGATGTCCCGGCGACTCGACCTGGGCGACCGGTGAGGCGCGGATACGCGTTCTCGGGGAGCTGGACGGTCGACGCGCCGCTGCTCCGCGTCCACGAGGTGCTGGTCGACCTCGAGCACTACCCGGAGTGGTGGCCGCAGGTGCTGGCCGTGGCGACGCTCGGCGCCGACGACGCCCGCGTGCTGTGCCGGTCGCGGTTGCCGTACACCCTCGACGTGGTGCTCCATGCCCTCCACCGCGAGGCGCCCCGGCTCGAGGTGCGGATCTCCGGCGACCTCGACGGGGTCGCCCGCTGGCGGCTCACAGACCTCGGTCGGCGTACCCGGCTGGACTTCGTCCAGGAGGTGACCGTCGGCGGCTGGCTGGCCGCCATCTCCCCGGTGGTGCGGCCGCTGCTGCGGTGGAACCACGCCCGGATGATGGCCGGCTGCGTCGACGGTCTCCGAGAGCGGGTGGCGGTCTAGGACCCGGCCTGGATCCGGCCGACGATCCGGGCGAGCAGGTCGCCCATCCGGTCAGCGGCGTCCCGCCCGGCCTCGAGCACCTCGGCGTGGTCCAGCGGCTCGCCCGAGATGCCGGCGGCCAGGTTGGTGACCAGCGAGATGCCGAGCACCTCCATGCCGGCGTCGCGGGCCGCGATCGCCTCGAGCGCTGTGCTCATGCCGACGAGGTCGCCGCCGATCCGCCGCGCCATCTCGATCTCGGCCGGAGTCTCGTAGTGGGGCCCGGGGAACTGGACGTAGACACCCTCGTCCAGCGACGGGTCCACCTCCCGGCACAGCGCCCGCAGCCGCGCCGAGTAGAGGTCGGTGAGGTCGACGAAGTGCGGCCCCTCGATCGGGGAACGCGCGGTGAGGTTGATGTGGTCGCGGATGAGCACCGGCGTACCCGGGCCCCAGGAGTCACGCAGGCCACCGCACCCGTTGGTCAGCACGATCGTGCGGCAGCCCGCAGCGGCAGCGGTGCGAACCGGGTGGACGACCGCCGCGACCCCCTTGCCCTCGTAGTAGTGGGTGCGGCTGAGGAAGACCAGCAGGTGCCGGTCGCCTGACCGGATGCTGCGGATCGTGCCCGAGTGGCCCGCGACGGCAGCGGCCGAGAAGCCGGGCAGGTCGGTGGTGGCGATCTCGGCGACCGTCTGTCCCGCGTCGTCCCCACCGAGCGCCTCGGCGGCCGGGCGCCACCCGGAGCCCAGCACGAGGGCGACGTCGTGCCGCTCGACGCCGGTGAGACGGGCGAGCATGTCGGCGGCCTCCTGGGCCTGCTCCTGCGGGGTCACGGCGTGAGCGTAATGGGTGCGTCATGGCGGCGACCCCAGGTCGTCTAGTCCGAAAGGGCCACACGTTCATCCGCCGTGATGATTGATTTGGAGGCCTTCATGCCTCACCCTGAGGCACGGGTCCGACTGGGGGGTTGACCGTGGGGGGTCCGCGATACGTCGCGCTTGCGCTGCTCGCGCCGCTCTTCGGCATGCCCGCAGCCGCCGCAGCCGCGGGCCCCGCCCCGACCCTCCGGGCACAGCACACCACGGTCCGGTCGGTGGACCGCGCGGTGACCTCGACCCGGGACACCAGCACCAGTCGCTTCGCGGGACGGCTCTCGGCTCCGGCATCGGTGCATCTGCTCGCCGCCCGGCTCTACTGGGGGCACCGGCACCCGTCGTACCCCTCGGTGCGCTCGGTGAGCTCCGACCTCCGCAAGACCGCCGAGTGGTACGCCCACGCCTCCCGAGGCCAGGAGCACCTCCGCGTGACGGTGACCCGATGGGTCCACGTGACCGCCTCCGCGGACACGATGTGCAACACCGAGCGGGGCTCGATCCGCGCTGCGACCGCCGGGCTGCGTCGGGCCGGATACCACCCCGACCGCTTCAACCGGCTGATGATCTTCACCGAGCAGTGCAACGCCGCCGCGTCCGCTGCGCAGCTGCCGGGACATGTGACCTGGGTCAGGTTCCGCTCGCCCGGGATGGCGACACTTGTCCACGAGCTCGGCCACAACCTGGGCCTCGAGCACGCCTACGGCGTCCTGTGCCGTAAGGACGGGCGCCGCGTCGCGCTGGGAGGCCGCTGCGTCCCGGTGGAGTACGGCGACAGCTGGGACGCGATGGGGCACTCGAAGGGCTTCTTCTCCGCGCCCGCGCTGCTCCGGCTCGGCTGGGCCGGGAAGATCAAGAACGTCCGGAGCTCGGGCACGTTCCGGGTCGCGGACTTCGAGCACTCCGGATCGGCCAACCAGGCGCTGCGCATCCGGGTGGGCCGGACGACGTACTGGGTGGAGTACCAGCCCGAGCGCAGCCCGGAGGTCGGGCGGACGATCCCCGGCGTGATGATCCGCCGGCAGGTCGGACGGGGGCCGGTCGAGATGATCGACGCCTCACCGGGCAACCCCGTCGGCATCGCCTACCCGGACCGCGACCTGACCAACCCCGCCCTCCCGGCCGGCAGCAGCCTGACCACGCCCGAGAAGATCCGGTTCACGACGGTCTCCGTCGGCCGGCGCGCGACGGTGCAGGTCGGCTTCGACCAGCCCGCCGCGGTACCCGACGCCCCGGTGGTCGAGGCCGCCACGCAGGTGGACGACGGCTACCAGGTCAGTTGGAGCGCACCGGCCGACAACGGCCAGATCGTGCTCGGCTACCGGGTCACGGCATCGCCGAGCGGGGTCACCAGGTTCGTCCAGGGGCCGGCCGGCTACCGCACCTCGGTGCGCTTCCCGCTCGGCAGCGACGGGCCGCAGTCCTTCATGGTGCAGGCGCTGAACCAGGACGGCTGGTCGGCTCCCAGCGAGGCGGTGGTCGGCACGGTCTACGGCCCCGACGTCACGGTCACGTCTCCGCCGGACGGCGCCAAGCTCACCCGTGGGTTCACCGTGACCGTCGAGGCGACCGCCGACGAGCAGACGCACTCGGCTCCGACGGCGGCATGGGCCGAGGTCGGATCCGTGGCCTGCTCCGCCGAGGAAGGGCCCGGGCCGTACACGCTGCGCTGTGACGGCGCGGCACACGGCCGGCAGACCCTCACGGTGCACGTGCGGAACGCCAACGGCATCACCACCGACGTGCCGGTCGCGATCAAGGTGCACGGCACTGAGCCGAGCCCTTCGCTTGCGTGAGCCCGGGCCGCGGCCGGGTCGTCAGAGCCCGGTCGAGCGACAGGGCCGCAGCCGGATCGCGGTGACGTAGTCGGCCGGCGCGTCCGCGGCCTCCGCGGCGTCGGCGACCACACCGAGGTACGACGCGCTGGGCAGGCCGCCCTCGAACGCGTCGAGCACGTAGGTCCACGCCAGCAGCTCGCCGGTCATCGTCGAGACCCGGACCTTGACCTTGCGGTACAGACCCGTGTCGGTCGACTCCCAGCCGTCGAGGTTCGCCTCGTCGTCGCGCGACACGTCGTACACCGCGACGAAGACCTGGTCGATCGGGTCCTCGACGATCGTGGACAGCGCGCCGTCCCAGCCGAGGTCCTCGCCGCCGAAGGTGAGCCGCCACCCGGTGAGCCAGCCCGTGGTCTGCAGGGGGGAGTGCGGGCACCGCTGTCCCATCCGCCGCGGGTCGAGGTTCGACGCGTAGGCGGCGTAGAGGGGCACGCGCAGAGCGTAGTCGTTGTGCTCACTAGGCTGACGGACGTGAGTGAGCCCACCTCGAACCAGCACTTCGACCTCATCGTCCTCGGAGCCGGCCCCGGCGGGTACGTCGCCGCCATCCGCGCGGCCCAGCTCGGCAAGTCGGTCGCCGTGGTCGAGAAGAAGTACTGGGGCGGTGTCTGCCTGAACGTCGGGTGCATCCCCTCGAAGGCGCTGCTCCGCAACGCCGAGCTCGCGCACGTGATCACCCACGAGAAGGACGTGTTCGGGATCGAGGGCAACGCCACGATGGCGTTCGGGCCGACGCACGAGCGCTCCCGGAAGGTGAGCGCCGGGATCGTCCGCGGCGTCCACTACCTGATGAAGAAGAACAAGATCACCGAGATCGACGGGTGGGGCACGCTGCGACCGCGCGAGGGCGACGGTCCCGGGGTGATCGACGTCGAGCTCAACTCCGACCAGGACGGCGGGAGTGCGTCGTACACCTACGACGACCTGATCATCGCCACCGGCGCGACGACACGGCTGATCCCGGGCACCACCCTGTCGGAGCGGGTGGTGACCTACGAGGAGCAGATCCTCGACCCCGAGCTGCCGGAGTCGGTGATCATCGCCGGGTCGGGTGCCATCGGCGTGGAGTTCGCCTACGTGCTCGCCAACTTCGGCGTCGACGTCACGATCGTGGAGTTCCTGGAACGGATGGTGCCGACCGAGGACGCCGACATCTCCAAGGAGCTGCTGAAGCACTACAAGAAGCTCGGGGTGAAGGTGCTGCTCGGGACCAAGGTGGAGTCCATCGCCGACGCCGGGGTCGAGTCGGGCGAGAAGGTCAAGGTCACGGTGTCGAAGGGCGGCTCCTCGCAGGTGCTCGAGGCCGACAAGGTGTTGCAGGCGATCGGCTTCGCGCCCCGGCTCGAGGGCTACGGACTGGAGGCGCTCGGCGTGGCGACCGAGCGCGGCGCGATCGTGGTCGACGACCACTGCCGCACCAACGTCGAGCACGTCTACGCGATCGGCGACGTCACCGGGAAGCTGATGCTCGCCCACGTCGCCGAGGCCATGGGGGTCGTCGCGGCCGAGACGATCGGCGGTGCCGAGACCATGCCGGTCGCCTACGACTTCGTGCCGCGCGCGACGTACTGCCAGCCGCAGATCGGGTCCTTCGGCTACAGCGAGGAGCAGGCGCGCGAGAAGGGCTACGACGTCAAGACCGCGACCTTCCCGTTCTCGGCCAACGGCAAGGCCCAGGGGCTCGGCGAGGCGGTCGGCTTCGTCAAGGTGGTCGCCGACGCGGAGTACAACGAGATCCTCGGCGCCCACATGATCGGCCCCGAGGTGACCGAGCTGCTGCCGGTGCTGACGCTCGCGCAGAAGTGGGACCTGACCGCCGACGAGGTCGCCCGCAACGTCTTCGCCCACCCGACCCTGACCGAGGCGATCAAGGAGACCGTGCACGGCATCGCCGGGCACATGATCAACCTCTGACCTCGGGCCTCGACGGCCCTTCGGGAGGTCTGCGTGGACGAGTCATGTGACTCATCCATGCAGACCTCGAAGGACGTCGGTCGCCGGGCGGGCTCATCCACAGGCGTCGTCCCCGCATCTGCGGAGGCTTGTGTCCGTGGGGAGTGCACGTCGCCCGGCTGACGCGTGGTCGCACCCTCGACGTCCGCACTCCCTGGCTCGAGCGGACAGCGCAGGTGTCCGAGCAGCCGGCGATGCCGGACCTCACCGCGGCTCTGCTCGGCGTCCGGATGCGGGTTTCCGGTGGACTGCCGTGGATCGCCACGGTGTCCGGCCTGGTCGTGCTGGGCGCGGAGGCCACCGGATGGCGCACCAGCGAGCGCGGGACGATCGTCTTCGACCTGCGTCCTCCTGGCAGCTGGTTCGACGGCCTGGATGGCCGGTGGTTCCGTTTCAGGGAAGGACGCACGTGGTTCTTCTGGGACCCGACGCGGCTGCCACAATGACCCCATGTCCAGCCCCGCGCACGTTGTCATCGTCGGCGGCGGACCCGGAGGTTACGAGGCAGGCCTGGTCGCGGCCCAGCTGGGGGCTGAGGTCACCCTTGTGGACTCCGACGGCGTCGGGGGTTCGGCGGTCCTCACCGACTGTGTGCCCAGCAAGACCCTGATCGCCACCGCCGAGCTGATGACCCACGCCGAAGGCGCGGCCGAGCTGGGAGTGCAGCTGACGAACGACGCGACGGCCTCCGTCCGCGTCGACCTGGGCCGGGTCAACGCACGCGTGAAGCAGCTGGCCCGCGACCAGAGCGACGACATCGCGCGCCGGCTCGAGAAGGAAGGGGTCCGGGTGCTTCCGGGCCGCGGGCGGCTCGACGGAGCCGACGCGGTGGTCGTCGCGGCGGCAGACGGTGGAGAGGAGCGGCTGGCCGCGGACGCCGTGCTGCTGGCGACCGGTGCCGCCCCGCGCATCACCCCCGAAGCCCAGCCCGACGGGGAGCGGATCCTCACCTGGGAGCAGGTCTACGACCTCGATGACCTACCCGAGCACCTGATCGTCGTGGGGTCGGGGGTGACGGGGGCGGAGTTCGCCAGCGCCTACCTGGCGCTGGGCGGCGAGGTCACCCTGGTGTCGAGCCGCGACCGGGTGCTCCCCGGCGAGGACGCCGACGCCGCGAGGGTGCTCGAGGAGGTGCTCACCCGGCGCGGGATGCACGTCCTGGGGCGCTCTCGGATGCAGTCGGTGACCCGCGACGGCGACGTCGTCACGGTGGCGCTCACCGACGGCCGAACGGTCGAGGGCTCGCACTGCATCCTGGCCGTCGGCTCGGTCCCCAAGACCGGCGGACTCGGCCTCGAGACCGCCGGCGTCGACACCGACGAGCGGGGGTTCGTCCGCGTCGACCGGGTCTCGCGCACGAGTGCGCGCGGGGTGTACGCCGCCGGTGACTGCACCGGCGTCCTGATGCTCGCCAGCGTCGCGGCGATGCAAGGGCGGATCGCGATGTGGCACTTCCTGGGCGACGCGGTGTCGCCCCTCGACCTCAAGAAGGTCTCCTCCAACGTGTTCACCGCCCCCGAGATCGCCACCGTCGGCTGGTCGCAGCAGGCGGTCGACCGGGGCGAGATCCAGGTCAACCAGGTCACGCTCCCACTCGCCGGCAACGCCCGCGCCAAGATGCAGGGCGTGCACGACGGTTTCGTGAAGCTCTTCTGCCGACCCGGAACCGGCATCGTCGTGGGTGGCGTCGTCGTGGCGCCGCGGGCCAGCGAGCTGATCCACCCGGTGTCGATCGCCGTCGCCGAGTCGATGACCGCCGACCAGCTGGCGCAGGCGTTCACCGTCTACCCGTCGATCAGCGGCTCCGTGGCCGAGGCGGCCCGCAGGTTGCATCGCGTCTGAGCCCGTGGTGTCCTATCCCCTCCCGTCACACGAGTCACGCGCCCCTCGATCGGAGATCACATGCCGCCGCGATGTACGACGACTGCTGCCACCGCGCTCGCGGTGGCGACCTCCGTCCTGGTCGCAGGCGGCGCTGCGCTCGAGCCGGCCGCCGCTGCCGGCCTGAGCATCCCGAGGCACGCGACGATCGTCGTCCGCGGTCACGGATGGGGTCACGGGCGCGGGATGAGCCAGTACGGCGCGGAGGGCGCGGCGCGGCAGGGCCTCAGCGCCCAGAAGATCGTTCGGTTCTACTATCCGCACACCCAGGCCGGCACCGTCGGCGGCAACGTGACCGTCTGGATCGAGGCCGACACCGACGACAACACGACGGTGCTCGCACGCCCGGGCTTGCTCATGCGCGACCTCGCTGCCGGCACGACTCGGAAGGTGCCGACCACCGGTGCCGCAGGCAAGGCGACCCGGTGGCGGATGTCCGGTCGAGGCACGGCCACCCGCGTCTCCTACCGCACTGATGGCTGGCACACGTGGCGAACCCTGACGGGCGCCGGCGAGTTCCGCTCGACCGGCAAGCCGTTGACACTGCTGGTCGCGGGGGACCGGGTCAGCTACCGCGGCACGTTGCAGTCGATCGGGCCGGTCACGGGACACCCCGGACGGATCACGGTCAACAAGGTCTCGCTCGAGAACTACGTCCGCGGCGTCCTCGCGCGCGAGATGCCCTCGTCGTGGCACCAGGCGGCGTTGCGTGCCCAGGCGATCGCCGCGCGCACCTATGCGGCGTACAAGGTCGCGCATCCGCTGAGCTCCCGCGCGGCCCTCTGCGACACCAGCGACTGCCAGGTGTACGGCGGAACGGCGGCCGAGACCCCGAGCACCGACGAAGCCGTCGCCAAGACGGCCGACCAGGTCCGGCTGTACGACCAGAAGCCCGCCTTCACCGAGTTCAGCTCCAGCAACGGCGGGTGGCTGGCGAAGGGCGACCAGCCGTACCTCGTCGCGAAGCCTGATCCGTACGACGGCTGGTCGGGCAATCCGAACCACACCTGGCGCACGACGCTCTCCGACGCGACCATCGAGAAGCGGTGGCCGAGCATCGGCAACCTGCGCCGGATCACCGTGACCCAGCGCGACGGCAACGGCCAGTGGAACGGGCGGATCGAGTCGATGAAGCTGGTCGGCAGCACGGGCACGAAGACTCTCACCGGGGACGCGTTCCGGGGCGGGTTGGGACTCAAGTCGACCTGGCTCGCCTTCGGGGTCAGCTGACCCGTCCGGGCATCGTTCGGCCTAGAACTTGAACGGCGGTTCAGGCTAGGGTGGCGGCGCCATGTTGATGAAGACGACGCCCTTCCACCCACGGCTCAGCGAGCTCAACCAGACCGGCCTGTACGGCCACTGGTCGGGCTACCTCTCCGCGTTGCGCTACGACCTCGCCGCGAAGCACGAGTACTTCGCCGTCCGCAACTCGGCGGGGTTCTTCGACACCTCGCCGCTGTACAAGTACCGGATCACCGGGCCCGACGCCGAGCGCTTCCTGGCCGGCCTGATGACCCGCGACGTACGACGGTGTCGCCCCGGCCAGGCGATGTACACCGTCTGGTGCGACGACGCCGGCTACGTCCTCGAGGACGGCGTGGTGTTCCGGCACGCCGACGACGACTGGCTGCTGACCGCCGCGGACCCCAACCTGGGCTACCTCGACTCCCTGGTCGGCCGGCTGCGCGTCTCGATCGAGGACGTGAGCGAGGACTACGGCATGCTCGCCGTCCAGGGGCCGCGCTCCCGGGAGATCCTGGCGACGCTCGCGCCCGAGGTGAAGGACCTGGCCTTCTTCGGCCTCACGCCGGCCAAGATGGGCGGCGCGCCGGTCACGATCTCGCGCACCGGGTACACCGGCGACCTCGGCTTCGAGGTGAGGGTGGAGGCCGACGACGCGCTGGGCGTGCTCGACAAGATCATCCAGGCCGGCGAGGGCCAGGGACTGCGGCCGTTCGGCGAGGACGCCCTGATGATGCTGCGCATCGAGGCCGGCCTCTCCCTGATCAACGTCGAGTTCAACTCCGCGCGCTACGCGTTCACCGACGCGGAGCGGTTCACCCCCAAGGAGCTCGGCTTCGGCTGGATGCTCGGCAGGGACGGCGCGGCGCTCGGCGACGACCGGCCGTTCATCGGGCGGCGGGCCATCGAGCGGGAGCTCCGCGACGGCACCTCACGCTGGGCGACCGTCGGACTGTGGGTCGACTGGGAGGCCCACCGCGACCTGCACCTCGAGCACGGCCTGGTGGTGCCCAAGGACGAGACGCCGGTGCCCTGGGAGTCGATGCTCTACGGCGGCCCCGACCGCGACCAGCGGGTCGGCTACGCGACGAGTCTGATGTACAGCCCCGTGCTCCAGCGGCACATCGCGATCGCGCGAGTGCTCCCCGAGTACGCCGCACGGAGTTCGACGGGTCTGGGCTCGACGGTGCACCTGGAGATCACCGTCGACCACGAGTACCTCTCCGTCCCGGCCACCACCGACCGGCTTCCCCTCTACAACCCGGCCCGCAAGACGAGCGGCACCGCCCGCGAGCCGGCCCCGATCTCGCACCGAATGGAGCAGTCATGACGAGCGGCAGTGGCAACACCTACGACGCGATCGTCGTCGGCGGCGGCCACAACGGCCTGACCAACGCGGCGTACCTCGCCAAGGGCGGCCTGAAGGTCCTGGTCCTCGAGCGCCGGCCCTTCGTCGGCGGAGCCGCGATCACCGAGGAGCTCCACCCAGGGTTCTCGTTCACGACGTTCTCCTACGCGCTCAGCCTGCTGCGCCCCGAGATCATCCACGAGCTGAACCTGGTCGAGCACGGCTTCCTGCCGCTGCTGATGCCGACGGCGTTCTCCCCGATGGAGAACGGCGACTACCTGCTGATGACCGAGGACGAGCAGTTCAACGACCAGGAGATCGCCCGGCACAGCAAGAAGGACGTCGACGCCTACCACCGCTGGGAGCACGACCTCGAACGGGTGATCCAGGTCGCCAAGCCGCTGTTCGACGCCGCCCCGCCTGACATCTTCAGCGACGATCCGGCCGACCAGGCCGACGTCGCCTGGATGGTCAAGCAGCTCCGCGGCGCCGACAAGAAGACGCTGCACGACCTGATCCGGTTCCTGACCGGCAGCTGCGCGGACCTGCTCGACGACTACTTCGAGTCCGACATCGTCAAGGCCTCGATCGCGTCCTCGTCGATCATCGGCACCAAGGTCGGGCCGATGTCGCAGGGCTCCGGCCTGGTGCTGCTCTACCACCTGATCGGCGAGCAGGACGGCCACCACGGGGTCTGGGGCTTCCACAAGGGCGGCAACGGCGGTTTCACCCAGGTGTTGCAGCGCGCAGCCGAGGCCTTTGGCGCGACCGTGAAGCTCGAGGCCCCGGTCGACCGGGTGATCACCAAGGACGGCCGGGCCACCGGGGTCGTGCTCACCGACGGCACGGAGTACGCCGCGCCGATCGTGGTCAGTGCGCTCGACCCGCGGCGTACCTTCACCGAGCTGGTCGACCCGCGCGAGCTGCCCGGCGACCTGAACGACGCGATCGCGCGCTACCGGTTCCAGGGAACCTCGGCCAAGGTGAACTTCGCCCTCGACGACCTGCCGATCTTCCCCGCCCTGAAGGGCCGGATCGACCACTTCGGCGGGTTCATCAACATCGGGGAGTCGCTGGAGTACCTGGAGCGGGCCTTCGACGACGCGAAGTACGGCTGGTACTCCCAGAAGCCGTTCATCGACGGCGCCATCCAGTCCGTCGTCGACCCCGACATGGCTCCTCCGGGCAAGCACGTGATGAGCTGCTTCATCCAGTACGCGCCGTACCACCTCAAGGGCAGCGACTGGGACACCGAGCGGCAGGCGTTCGGCGACACCGTGCAGGCGGTGCTGGAGCACCACTTCCCGGGGTTCGGCGACCTCGTGCTCCACCGCGAGGTCGTCACGCCGCTGGACATCGAACGGGTGGCCGGGCTGACCGAGGGCAACATCTTCCACGGCGAGTTCCTGGCGCCGCAGATGTACTTCATGCGGCCCGCGCCGGGCTACGCCCGGTACAACACCCCGATCGAGGGCTACTACCAGTGCGGCTCCGGCACCCACCCCGGCGGCTGCGTGAGCGGCGGGCCCGCCAAGCTCGCCGCGATGCGCATCCTCGGCGATCGGCGGAGCTAGCCGGCCATCATCGGCACCGGGCCGCCAGCTCCTGGACGTGCGCGGTGACCGTCGGGTCGTTCGCACCGAACGTCGGGTCGGTGAGCTGGGCGACGGTGTAGGACTGCACGAGCCGGTCGCCCAGGCACGTGGCCTGCGCGGCCGTGGCCCCGCCGTGGAGGAGGCTGACCTCGACCAGTGCGCGGGTGGAGACCAGGGCCACCGCGTCGGCCGAGTCGTCGTTGCCCAGCTGGGCGGAGGTGCCCGGGTCGCAGGACTCGAAGCTCACCCGGCTGCCGGCCTGGGCGACCCGCGCCCGGGCGCCCGGGAAGTCCGCGATCCACTGCTGGAGCGCGCCCGTCATCCGGGTGCTGTCCGCGGCCGTGCGGCCGGCGTAGGCGATCCGGGCGCAGGTCTCGTCGCCGCGATCGAAGCCGACGTACGCGTCCCCGCCCCAGCCGTCGGCTGCTTCGAGCGCGTCCATCACCGGGATGCGCGCGGCGAGCATGAGGTACCAGCTCAGGGCGCCGAACTCGCCCGAGTCGAACTTCTTCTCGCCGGCTTCGAGCGACGGGACGTCGACGTGGGTGGCGCCTCTCCGTCGCGAGAGCGCCCGCAGCGGCTCCATCAGGGCTGTCTCGTGGACCGGCGGATGCCGGAGCAGCCGGTTGACCTCCGCGTTGCCGCCCTGCTCGGCGGCGGTCCGGGCGAGACCGATGCCGAGGGTGTACGGCGAGGTCTGCATGGTGACGACGATCTTCGGGATCTTGGCAAGAGTGGACGTCGCCCGGTCGCCCTCGGCCTTCTGAGCCGCGTCCAGCGCGTGCTGCTGGGCCGGGGGAAGGGAGCTGCGGTACGCCCCCTCCATCCGCTCGGCGTCGCCCTCGACCAGGGCGTCGAGGACCTCGCCGGCCGCACTGCTCGTGCCGTTCCCGGACTTCTTCTGGAGCGCCTTCAGCCGGGCTCCGACGTGGAAGTACTGGTCCTGGAGCACGTGCGTGAGCTCGTGGACCAGGGTCGCCTTGACCGCCGGGGTGATCGTGCGCCCGCGCACGGTGATCGACCGGGTCCTGAAGGAGTAGTAGGCGTCGACCGCAGCGCCGTTGAAGCCCTTCACGGCTCGGAGCAGGTCGACGTGGCCGCTGAGCAGGCCGAACGCCCGTAGCAGCGCCGTGGCCTGCTCGATCTCGCGCCGGTCCTGCTGGGTCGGCTCCTGGTCCTCCGCCTCGAGGCTCATGGTGAAGGCGGCCGGTGACAGGAAGCGGACCGGCACCGGGTGCTTGAACGTCAGACCCCGCTGCCTCGCGGCGATCCGGGCGTACGGCGCGATCCGGTGGTCCCAGTGCTTCGGGTAGTGGTGGTGGGCCGCGTGGTTGCTGGCCGGCGCGGACTCGTGGTGGTCGTCCCCGCCGCGGGTCAGCACGACGAAGCCGAGCAGCCCGGCGAGCCCGAGCGTGACGACGCCGGCGACCAGGACCACCCACAGCGGGATGTCGTCGGTCTTCTTCTCCGGCGGTGCGCCCGGTGGCGCCGGCGGTGGTGGCTGATATCCCCCGAGATCGCTCATGGCCGGAGCGTAGGTCGATTCGCACCGCTGCGCAGGTGAAGCCGACGTCCGTCCGGCTACGGCATCACATCGGATACCTCCGCGAAGTGGCATGCCACCGGGTGCCCCTGCCCGCGGTCGATGAGCGCCGGCTCCTCGTGTGCACAGATCTCCTGGGCCTTCCAGCAGCGGGTGCGGAACCGGCATCCGGACGGCGGATCCGCGGCGCTGGGCACGTCGCCCTCCAGGATGATCCGCCGGCGCTCCCGCTCGAGGCGGGGGTCCGGCACCGGTACGGCGGACAGCAGCCCCTGGGTGTAGGGGTGTGAGGGTCGGTCGTACACGTCGGATCTGGTGCCGGTCTCGACGATCTTGCCCAGGTACATCACCGCCACCCGATGGGAGATGTGCCGGATCACCGACAGGTCGTGGGCGATGAACAGATACGCGAGCCCCAGACGTGACTGGAGGCTCTCCAGCAGGTTGACGATGCCGGCCTGGATCGACATGTCCAGCGCGGACAGGGGTTCGTCGAGGACGATGACCTTGGGCTCCAGCGCGAGCGCCCTGGCGATGCCGACCCGCTGCCGCTGGCCGCCGGAGAACTCGTGGGGGAACCGGTTGGTGTGCTCGGGGTTGAGCCCGACCTGGCGGAACAGCTCGCTCACCCGCTCCGGTCCGGTCCGCTTGTCCCAGAGCCCGTGGATCCGCAGCGGCTCGGCCACGACCTCGCCCACGGGCATCCGGGGGTCGAGCGAGGCGTACGGGTCCTGGAACACGACCTGGATGTCGCGACGGACCGAGTGCAGCTGTCGCCGGCTGCGCTCGGTCAGCTCGGTGCCGTCGTACCGCACGGAGCCGGCCGTGGCCGGCGTCAGCTGGAGGACCGTGCGTGCCACCGTCGACTTGCCGCACCCGGACTCCCCGACCAGGCCGAGCGTCTCGCCCTCCCGGAGCTCGAAGGAGACCTTGCAGACCGCGTGCGCCTCGCCGACCGTGTGCCGCACCAGCCGGCCGCCGCGGATCGGGAAGTGCTTGACGAGGTCGGTGACCTCCACGACGGGCCGGTGTCCGGCGTCCGCCCGGGTCTCAGCCATGCGGCACCTCCGACCGGCTCCGGCCGTGGATGCCGACCTCGTCGCCCCCGACCTGGTCCGTGGTGTCCTCCCAGCTCGCGGCGAAGAGGGTGGTGTCGCCGGCCTCGAGCTCGGTCCGGAGGTGACACGCCGCCCGGTGGTCCGGCCCGGCGGGGTCCAGCCCGGGCTCCTCCGTCACGCAGCGGTCGAAGGCGACCGGGCAGCGGGGCCGGAACGGGCATCCGGAGGGCAGCGTGAGCAGCGAGGGCGGGGTGCCGGGGATCGGCCGCAGGGGGCCGCGGCGCTCGTCGTCCAGCCGCGGGAGGGAGCCCAGCAGACCGAGCGTGTACGGCATCCGGGACCGGTAGAAGACCTCGTCGGTGGGCGCGGTCTCCACCGGCTTCCCGGCGTACATCACCATCACCCGGTCCGCCATCCCGGCGACGATCCCGAGGTCGTGGGTGATCAGGATCAGCGAGGCGTGGGTCTCCTCGCGCGCAGCGCGGAGCGCATCGAGGACCTGCGCCTGGATGGTGACATCGAGGGCCGTGGTGGGCTCGTCGGCGATCATGATCCGGGGGTTGTTGGCCATCGCGATCGCGATCGCCACCCGCTGGCGCATCCCACCGGAGAACTCGTGGGGGTACCTGTCCATCTGCTGGGCGGCGCGCGGGATCCCGACCGTCTCCAACAGCTCGAGGGCCCGCCGATGGGCGCCTCGCTTCGAGTCGAGCCCCTTGGCCCAGATCGCCTCCGCGACCTGCCAGCCGATGGTGTACGCCGGGTTCAGAGAGGTCAGCGGATCCTGGGGGATGTAGGCGATGGTGCTGCCCCGCACCTTCGCCAGGGCCCTCTCCGGGAGCCCGGTCAGCTCGGTGTCGCCGGACCGGACCGAGCCCGAGACGGTCGCGTTCCGCGGCAGCAGGCCGAGGATGGCGAGCGCGACCGTCGACTTCCCCGACCCGGACTCGCCGACGATGCCGACCGTCTCGCGCGGGGCGAGGTCGAGGCTCAGCCCCCGCACCGCCTGCACGGTCCCTTCGCGGGTCGAGAAGTCGACGGAGAGGTCGCGGACCTCGAGCAGGTGGTCGCTCACGAGCTGTTCCGCTGTGAGGGGTCGAGTGCGTCGCGCAGGCCGTCGCCGATGAAGTTGATCGACAGGATGATCGCGATCAGGAAGCCGGCCGGGAAGAAGAACAGCCAGGGCAGCACGGCCATCGCGCCCTGGCCGTCGTTGATCAGGCTGCCCAGCGACACCTCGGGCGGCTGGATGCCCAGGCCCACGAAGGAGAGTGCCGCCTCGATCAGCATCGCCACCGCCACGGTGAGCGTGGCGTTGACCACGATCGGCCCGAGGGCGTTCGGGATCAGGTGCCGCACGATGATCCGTGCGTCGCTCGCCCCGATCGCCCACTCCGCCTCCACGAACTCACGTTCCCGGAGCGACAGGAACGATCCGCGGACCAGCCGGGCCAGGTAGGTCCACAGCAGCGCGGCCAGGATGATCGCGATCCAGAACCAGCTGTTGGCCTGCTTGCCGAGCGTGTTCGCGAGCACCAGCAGGACCGCGAACAGGGGGACGGTGAGCACGAGGTCGGTGAAGCGCATCAGGGCGAAGTCGGCCCACGTGCCGTAGTAGCCGGCCAGGGCTCCGATCAGCGTCCCGACCACGGTGGCCAGCGCGGCCACGACGATCGCGGTCTTGATCGACGTCGCCGTGCCGAGGAGGACCTGCGCGAAGAGGTCGTGACCGATGGTGTCGGTGCCGAACGGGTGCTGGAGTGACGGACCGGTCGAGTACTGAGCGGTGATGTCGCTGTAGCTGTAGTGCCAGAAGTGGCCGCCGATCGTGGACAGCAGCAGCAGCGAAACGAACACCACGAGCCCGGCGACCGCCGGCTTGTGGTGGAAGAACCGCTCGCGGGCCAGTTGCAGCTGGCTCCGGCTGACCGGGGGTGCCGCCTCGGGTGCCGACCCGAGCGTCTCCCGGGGGCCCTTCGGCGCCGTCAGGGTCGGACGGGGGCGTCCGGTCTGCTCGGGTGGGTGTGCTTCTGGCTCAGCCAAGACGGATCCTCGGGTCGAGTACGGCGTACAGGATGTCGGCGATGATGTTGAAGGCGACGACGGCGGTGGCAGTGATCATCAGCCAGGCCTGCACCGCGTTGACGTCGGGACTGACCGGACCGGTGAGCCCCTCGTAGAGGAACCGGCCCATCCCCTCCCAGCCGAAGACGATCTCGGTGATCACCGTGCCGCCGAGGATGACGGCGAAGTCCAGGGCGATCACCGTGGTCACCGGGATCAGCGCGTTGCGTGCCGCGTGCACCAGCAGCACCCTGCGGCGGGACAGGCCCTTCGCCCGGGCCAGCCGGATGTAGTCGGCGTTGAGCACGTCCAGCATCGCGGCGCGTTGGTAACGGCTCCACGCCGCATAGGTCACGAGGACCAGGGCGATCACCGGCAGCGCGGTGTGCGCCGCATCGTCCCGGATCACGTTCCAGGTGCCCGTCACGCCGGGGGTGTTCTCCCCGACGGTGTAGAAGATCGTGTGTCCCAGGGTCTTGTTCACGTCGACGGCCAGGAAGTTCTTCAGCACCAGGGCGATCACGAACACCGGCGAGGAGTAGAAGAGGTACGCCAGGGCCGTCGAGGTGTGGTCGGTCACCGAGTACTGCTTGACGGCGCTCCAGATGCCGAGCAGCACCGCGACGATCGCGGCGATGATCACGGTCGGGATCACCAGCTTGGCCGTCACCCCGAGCCGGACCCAGATCTGCGGCCCGACCCGCTGCCCGGTGGTGCTCGTCCCGAAGTCGCCGTGCAGGAACCCGGTGAACCAGGTCCAGTAACGCTGCAGGAGCGGCTCGTCGAGGTGCATCTGGTGCCGGGCTGCCTCGATCGTCCTGGGGGAGACGTGCGGGTTGGCCTTGAGCTGCGCCAGCGGGTCACCGGACAGCGACACCAGCACGTAGAGGCAGAAGCTCGCGATGAACAGCACCACGAGCCCGGCCAGGACGCGCCTCAGGATGAAGGGCCACATCGCGGAGTCGTTACTGTGCCGACACTCCCCACTGGTTGGCGTTCCAGGGGATGCCCGTGCTGCTCGTGTTCGGGATGATGTTGCCGTAGTTCGACGACCACCCGAACAGTTGCGGCTGCTGGAACAACGGCAGCGTGGCCATGTCCTTCCACAGCATCGAGTCGATCTGGTTGTACTGCCGCGCGGCCTGACTGGTGTCGATGTTCGTCAGTGCCTGCGTGAACAGCTTGTCGACCTGCGGGTTGGCGTAGTGGTCCCAGTTCGAGCCACAGAGGTTGGCGTTCGTGTAGGAGCAGTAGATCGACTGGTTGCCGGAGGGGTAGGGGGACTGCACCCACGCGAACTCGATCATGTCGAACTCGCCCTTCGGTCCGACGGTGCCGAACAGCTTGTTGGCGTCGTAGTTCTGGATGTTGATCTTGATGCCGATGCTCTTCATGCTCGCCTGGAAAAGCTGCTCGATCTGGGAGCGGACCGGCACCCCGCTGGTCGTCGAGATCGACAGCGTGAGGTCCTTGCCCTTCTCCGGTCCGAAGTTCGGCTGGAAGTAGCCGTCCGAGCCCATCGTCATGCCGGAGCTCTCGAGCAGCTGCTTGGCCTTGCTCGGATCGAAGTCACCGAGGCCGCCACTGGTGTCCTGGAACTGCGGCTGGGTCGGCATCCAGATCCGGTTCTGCAGAGGTTGCGGGTTCTTCACGCCGAGCGGCGCCACGATCCGGTCGACCATCTGCTGACGGTCGGTGCCGTAGGCGATCGCCTGCCGGATGCTCTGCTTGGCCAGGTAGGGGTTGCTCTCGTTGAAGTCGATGTGCTGGAACTCCAGGCCGGGCAACACCTGGACGTTGAAGTTCGGGATGTTCTTGACGCTCTGGTAGAAGGTGGTCGACACCAGCGCGGGGTTGACGATGTTGACCTCGTTGTTCTGGACGGCGGGTGGTTGCTGGTCGTCGTTGGTGATGAACCGGTAGGTGATCTTGTCCAGCTTCGGCTTCGACTCCCAGTAGTGCGGGTTGGGCACCTCGACGACGTCCTCACCCTTGCTGTAGCTCTGCAGCATGTAGGGGCCGCCGGAGACCTTGGCCGCCGCGTTGAACTCCTGGAAGCCGCTGTTGAAGCCGACCTTCGAGGCGATGTGCGCCGGGATCATCGGGCTGAAGAGCGACTGCCAGTCGCTGTAGGGCTGGGAGAAGACGACGGTCACCGTCTTGCCGCCGTTCGAGCCCGTCACCGACTTGATCTGGCTGTAGCCGCTGGTGCTCGCGGGCAGGAACGCCTTGCCGCCGACGTCCTTGTACTTCGGATTGCCGGACTGCGCCTTCCAGTTGTAGATGTAGTCGTCGGCATTGATCGGAGTGCCGTCGGACCACGTCGCCTTGGGGTTGAGCTTGTAGACCACGGTCTGCGGGCTCTTCTTGGTCACCTTGGCGCTGGTGGCGATCGCGGTGTTCAGATGAGGCTTGAGGTCGGGGTGGATCACGAAGGTCTGCGGCCACGTCTGGTCCAGGATCTCCTGCAGGACGAACTCGTTGTCGTTGGCCTGCAGCACGTTCCAGCCGGCCACGTCCTCGTCGAGGGCGAAGGTGATGGAGCCTCCGCTCTTGACCGGGCCGGAGGACGGGGGCGGGTTGCTGCTCCCGGCCCCGCAGGCCGCTACCACCAGCAGGGCCGCCGCGGACATCGCCGTGGTCCCGGTGATCTTGACGAGACGAGAACTACGCATGGCTGACCTCCAGAGGAGCCGAGACGTTCCGTTCGCATCTGCAAACCGCCACAAGCGGTACCCGGTTACGGCACGTGCACACATGGGCCCGGAGATCGTGACCATCTCGTGACCCGAGATTCTTGTCGAGGAGATCCGTCTGGCCGTTGACGGGGTCCATCGGCGGATTTCGGACGCAAACGGCGGATGCCTCAACGCGGTAGCGCTGTCCGAGCGTGCAGGGGCGTGACCGCACGTAGATCAGGTCACTGGACGCGTCCTGGCTCCGTCGCGAGCTCCCGCATCCGTCGGAGCGGTGAGAGGTAGACCCACAGGAACGACAGGCTCCCACCGGCCGCGGTGACGAACAGGGTGGTGCGTACGCCGACCGTCGAGCCGAGCGCTCCGCCGAGCAGACCGCCGATCGGCATCGTGCCCCAGACGACGAAACGCATGGTGGCGTTCATCCGGCCGAGCAGTCGCTCGGGACACAGTGCCTGGCGGAAGCTGACCTGGGTGATGTTGTAGACGACCACCCCCGCGTAGAAGGCGATCTGGGTGGCCACGAAGAGGCCGAGCGTCCAGTCCCGGTGCAGGAACGGCTGGACGAACGCCAGCGGCGAGCTGAGGGCGACGCTGAGCCAGATCACCGGCCCCTGCCCGATGCGGGCGGCGAGCCGCTGGGCGAGCAGCGCACCCACGAGCCCGCCCACCGCGGCGGCGGAGTACAGGACGCCGATCAGACCGGCCGACAAGTCCAGGTTGCGTGCGAGCAGCACGATCAGGATGGGCTGGCCGGCGGCGTTCCAGAGGTTGCTGGTCGCGGTACAGCCCGCGATCGAGCGCAGGATGCCGTGATGGGCGATGAACGAGACGCCCTCGCGGATCTCGTGGACCAGGTTCGCGTCGGCCGCGCGCTCCGGCTTCGGCTCGCGCCGCCGGATCGCGCCGACCCACAGCGCCGACCACAGATAGCTCGCCGCATCGGCGGCGATCGCGTAGGGAGCACCGATCAGCTGCACCAGGAACCCGCCGACGCTGGGTCCGGCGACCTGGGCCACCGACTGCGTGCCCTGCAGCTTCGCGTTGCCCTCCACCAACCGGGTGCGCCCGACGAGGAACGGCAGGTAGCTCTGGTAGGAGACGTCGAAGAACACGGTGAGCCCACCGGTCAGCAGTACGACGACGTAGAGCTGCCAGATCGTCAGGACACCGAACGCCGCCGCGACCGGCACGGAGCCGAGGCTGACGACGCGCCCGAGGTCGGCGGTGATCATCACGTTGCGGCGACGCATCCGGTCGACCCAGGCCCCGGCCGGAAGGCCGATCACCAGGAACGCCAGGAACTCGAACGTCGTCAGCAGACCGACCTGGAACGGCGTCGCGTGCAGGACCTTCACCGCCAGGAGCGGCATCGCCAGCATCGTGACCATGGTGCCGACCTGGCTGATCGCGTCACCCGCCCACAGCCGCCGGAAGTCGGCGTGGAGGAACAGGCTCTCGCGGTCCACCTGGCCCAGCCTGCACGATGGGCGGGAGCCGGGCCTCAGGCGAGGAACTGGTCCAGCAGGCTCGGCGTGGCGCGCACGGCGAGGAGGGTGGCGGCCGCCTCGTCGACGTCGAGCACCCTCACCCGCTGCCGCCCGCCCGCGGTCGTGGCGACCAGATCGGTGAGCCCCACGCGACGCTGGAACCAGGTTGCACGGAGGTTCCAGCCGATCACCGACGGCGTGTGCAGCACCTCCCGGCGCCGGTCGAGGCTGCCCGACCGGGCGACGAGGTGGTCGTCGACCAGCGCGTGGCCCAGCCCGCCCGCTCGGTCGCGGGCGAGGAGAACTGCACCGGCGACCAGCAGCACGGCGACGACCGCGACGAACGGGAGCTCCCAGGCGACGGCATACGCCGTCAGCAGCGCGGCGAGGGCGAGAGCCGTGGCGGGGAACAACGCCCGGATCCAGCGCCGCCTGCGGGCGCGCGGGCCGTGCTCGACGAGCAGGGCGGTCACCGGCCTCGAGGTGCCGAGCACGTCGCCGGCCACCCGGTCGACCTCGGCTCGAGGTGCCGGCGGCACCAGGACCGAGCTGCCCTGCTGCTTCCGGTCGAGCCCGGTCACGATCGCCGAGAGCCGCGCGCCGCCGGCGAGGCGGAGGGCGAGCGGCTCCCCGATGCTGACGCCGCTGACCCGGGCGTCGTCGAGACTGGTCTCGCGGGTCGTGAAGAGGCCGCGCCGCAGGTGCCAGGAGCCGTCGGTCGCCGTGTGCGAGAGCTGGAAGCCGAAGTTGGTGACCAGGTAGCCGACCACGGCGAGCACGCAGATGGTGACCAGCACACCGATCACGCCCCCCACCACGAGCAGCGCGAGGCCGAGGTGCGCGAGCGGGTCCAGGTCGACCGACGGGGTGAGCTCCAGCGTGCGGATGGTCTGGGCCGCCGCTCCGAGCGCCGCGCCCGCGATCACGATGCCCGCGGAGGTGAGCGGTGCGAAGCGGACCCAGGCCAGGTCCAGGGTGAGCACGACGCGCGGGCCGCCCGTCGTCGGGGCCGACGTGGTGTCGGCCGGCGTCGTGACGTGGAGCAGGCGCTCGCGCAGGGCGGTGGCGGCCGCGACCGAGAGACCGTCGAGGGCGAGCCTCTCCTCGCCGTGGCCGGCCGTCTGACCGGTGCCGATCCGCACGGTGACGAGCCCGAGGAGGCGCTGGATGGGGGAGGCCGTGAGATCGACGGTCCGCACCCGGTCGAGCGGCGCCGAGAGCACGCGCCTGTTCAGCAGCGCGTGCCGGACCTCGATCCGGCCGGCGGTGATCCGGTAGGTCGTCGTCAGGTACCGGGCGAGCCCGAGCAGGATCGGGATGCCGACGCCGGCCACACCCCACCAGCCTCCGCCCTCGGAGGAGCGGCCGAAGACCACGATCCCGACCAGCGCCGGCAGGAACTTCACGAGGTCGCGCACCGGGTGGACCAGGAGCATCCGTGGGTCGAGCCGGGACCAGTCGCTCATCGTGATCAGCCGGTCACGTCGCGTCGCCGGGGACGGAGTCGGCCATCCGGGTGAGCTCGTCGACGATGACGAGGGCGCGGTCCCGGTCGAGCCCCTCGATCGAGAGCGCCCCCGCGGACGACGCCGTGGTCACCCGCACCGTGGCGAGCCCGAACAGCCGCGAGATCGCGCCCTCGCGGTGGTCGACGGTCTGCACCCGCGACATCGGGGCGATCCGCCGCTCCCTGGCCCACCAGCCGGTCTGGGTGTACACGGCGGTCTCGGTGACCTCCCAGCGGTGCACGAGGTAGCGCCACTGCGGCACCAGCACGCCGTACGCCGCGAACAGGACGCCGACTCCCACGAGGGACCAGGTGGGGAGGTCGAACCAGTCCCACGGCCCGTCGCCGAGCAGGAGCAACGCCATGGGCGGGACGCACCGCAGCAGGTCGGTGCACGTCCACATCAGCCGGGCCCGCGGGCTGACCCGTTCCAGCGGTGCTCGCAGCCGCACCGCCTCGGGCCGGGACATCAGCCCTTGAGCTCGCAGATGACCGCGCCGTTGGTCACGGTCGCGCCGACCTCGGCCTGCAGCCCGGACACGGTGCCGGCCTTGTGCGCCTTCAGCGGCTGCTCCATCTTCATCGCCTCGAGCACCACGATCACGTCGCCCTCGGCGACCTCCTGGCCCTCCTCGACGGAGACCTTCACGATCGTGCCCTGCATCGGGCTGGTGACGGCGTCCCCGCTCGCGGCAGCGGCGGACTTCTTCCCGGCCGACCGCTTCGGCTTCTTCGCGCCGGAAGCCGAACCCGTCGAGATCCCGGCGCCCAGACCGCCGGGCAGGCTGACCTCGAGCCGGCGTCCGCCCACCTCGACCACGACCGTCTGCCGGTCCGCGGTCTCCTCGGCCTCGGCGACGTCACCGCCGTACGGCGTGATCTGGTTGTCGAAGTCGGTCTCGATCCACGTGGTGTAGACGTCGAAGGAGCCTTCGCCCGTCGGGTTCGAGGCGCCGACGTACGCCGGGTCTTCGACCACGGCTCGGTGGAAGGGGATGACCGTCGGCATCCCGTCGACCACGAACTCCGCCAGCGCGCGGCGTGACCGCTCGAGCGCCTCGGTGCGGTCGCGGCCGGTGACGATCAGCTTGGCGATCAAGGAGTCGAACGAACCCGGCACCGTCTCGCCGTTCTCGTAACCGCCGTCGAGCCGGATACCGGGGCCCTGCGGCGGGTGCCAGGCCGACAGCGTGCCCGGCGCGGGCATGAAGTTGCGCCCGCCGTCCTCGGCGTTGATCCGGAACTCGATCGAGTGTCCGCGGACCGCCGGGTCGCCGTACCCGATCTCCTCGCCGGCCGCGATCCGGAACATCTCGCGGACCAGGTCGATCCCGGTGACTTCCTCGGACACGCAGTGCTCGACCTGGAGCCGAGTGTTCACCTCGAGGAACGAGATGGTGCCGTCCTGTCCGACCAGGAACTCGCAGGTGCCGGCCCCGACGTACCCGGCCTCGCGCAGGATCGCCTTCGAGGAGTCGTAGAGACGGCTCATCTGGTCGTCGCTGAGGAACGGCGCGGGCGCCTCCTCGACCAGCTTCTGGTGGCGCCGCTGGAGCGAGCAGTCGCGGGTCGAGACGACGACCACGTTGCCGTGCTGGTCGGCCAGGCACTGCGTCTCGACGTGACGCGGCTTGTCGAGGAACTTCTCGACGAAGCACTCGCCGCGCCCGAATGCCGTGACCGCCTCGCGCACGGCCGACTCGTAGGCGTCGGCCACCTCGGACATCTCGCGGGCGACCTTGAGCCCGCGGCCGCCGCCGCCGAAGGCGGCCTTGATCGCGATCGGCAGGCCGTTCTCCTTGGCGAAGGCCACCGCCTCGTCGGCGTTGTCGAGGGGGTCCTTCGTGCCAGGGGCCAGCGGTGCGCCGACCTTCTCCGCGATGTGGCGTGCCCGCACCTTGTCGCCGAGGCTCTCGATCGCCTCCGGGGGCGGGCCGATCCAGACCAGACCGGCGTCGATCACGGCCTGGGCGAAGCCGGCGTTCTCGGCGAGGAAGCCGTAACCGGGGTGGACGGAGTCGGCGCCGGACCTCTCGGCGGCCGCGATGATCTTGGCGATGTCGAGGTAGGAGTCGGCGGGGGTCGCGCCGTGCAGGCTGTGCGCCTCGTCGGCCAGACGCACGAACAGCGCGTCGCGGTCGGGCTCGGCGTACACCGCGACGCTGCCGATCCCGGCGTCCTTGCAGGCACGGATCACGCGCACCGCGATCTCGCCGCGGTTGGCGATCAGGACCTTTCGCAGGGGCTGCAGGGGTCTCACGTCGGGCAAGGCGCACTCCTCCGGGCGGATGGGACTCCGCCGAGCACACTATCGTCGTCCGGCCGACCGTGATCCGCGTGGTTGCATGGCCCCATGCAGGTCACCGGGCACATGGACATCGACAGACAAGCGGAGGGCGGCGTCGACCGTGAGGCGCTGGCGGAGCTGAGCGCGGCGCTCCCGGGCGATGTCGTGGTCACCGGGGCGGACGCGGTCGAGAAGTACCGGCACGACTGGTCGCGTGACCCGTCGGCGGGGACGCCGGTCGCCGTCGTACGCGCGGAGAACGCCGAGCACGTGCAGGCCGCGGTCCGCTGGGCTGCGTCGCACCGCGTGCCGGTGGTACCCCGGGGTGCGGGGAGCGGGCTGTCGGGCGGTTCCAGCGCGGTCGACGGCGGCATCGTGCTCAGCCTGGAACGGATGACCGCCGTCGAGATCGACCCCCTCTGCCAGGTCGCGGTCGTGGAGCCGGGTGCGTTCAACAAGGACGTCAAGGCCGCGGCCGCGAAGGAGGGGCTGTGGTACCCGCCCGACCCCTCGTCGTTCGAGATCTGCTCGATCGGCGGCAACGTCGCGACCAACGCCGGCGGGTTGTGCTGCGTGAAGTACGGCGTGACCACCGACTACGTGCTCGGGCTCGACGTGGTCCTGGCGGACGGCACCCTGATCACGCTCGGCGGGAAGCGGATCAAGGACGTCGCCGGGCTGTCGCTGCTGAAGCTGTTCGTCGGTAGTGAGGGCACGCTCGGCGTCGTGACCCGGGCGATCCTGCGGCTGGTGCCCGCCCAGGGCGCGCGCTCGACGATGGTGGCGACGTTCCCGACCGTGACGGCCGCGGCCGAGGCGGTCGTCGCGATCCGCACCACGATGCGGCCGTGCCTGCTCGAGCTGATGGACCAGGCGACCGTCAACGCCGTCGAGGACTTCAAGCCGATGGGGCTGGACCGCAGCGTGGGCGCGCTGCTGATCGGTCAGTCCGACGCGCCGGGCGAGGTGCGGTCGGGCGAGATCACCGCGATGCAGGCGGCCTGCGAGGCGGCCGGGGCGGGGGAGTGCTTCGTGACCGACGACGCCGACGAGGGCGAGATGTTCGTGCAGGCGCGCCGGATCTCCTTCAACGCGCTCGAGGCGCGGGGGTCGCTGCTGCTGGAGGACGTCGGCGCCCCGATCCCGCTGCTGCCCGAGCTCCTCGCGAGGATCGTCGCGATCTCCACGGAGCACGACGTCGAGATCCCGACCGTCGCCCACGCCGGTGACGGCAACACCCACCCCTTGATCGTGTACGACGCACAGGACCCCGAGTCCGAGCGCCGGGCGCGTGCGGCCTTCCTCGAGGTGATGTCGGCGGCGATCGCCCTCGGCGGCACGATCACCGGCGAGCACGGCGTCGGGCGGGCCAAAGCGGTGTCGCTGCCGGACCAGCTCGGACCGGACGTGATGGCACTGACCCGGAAGATCAAGGACGCACTCGACCCCGACGGCATCCTGAATCCCGGCGCGATCCTGTCGTGAGCGCCGAGACCAGGTGGGAGCAGGCACGCTCCTACGAGCGGGCGGCGGGCCACGGCGGGTACGGCGCGCACTTCGCCCGGCTGATGGCCGAGGGCGTCGACATCGAGGGCGAGGCGCGACTGGCCGACGTGCTCGCACCGCGCGGCGGACGGATCCTGGACGCCGGGTCGGGGATGGGTCGCGTCGGCGCTGCACTGCTGGCGCGCGGGCATCGCGTGGTCGGGGTCGACTTCGACCCGGAGATCCTCGACCAGTCCCGTCGCACCTTCCCCGACCTGCCGCTGGTCGACTCGCGACTCGACGAGCTCACCCCCGCCGAGCTGTCCGACGCCGGCCACCCCACGGCGTACGACCTGGTCGTGTGCGTCGGCAACGTGATGATCCTGCTCGCGCCGGACACCGAGCGCACCGTCCTCGCTAACCTCGCCGCCCTGCTCGCACCCGAGGGCCGGATGCTGGTCGGCTTCGCGCTCTCCGGCGCACCGTCCGGCTTCTCGAGGACGTACCCGCTGGCGGAGTTCGTCGCCGACTACGAGTCGGTCGGGCTGCAGATGGTGCACCGCTTCGCGACCTACGACCTACAGCCGTACACCGACGACAGCACGTACGTCGTGCACGTGCTCCGGCGCGGGTGAGTCACCCGCCCGGTTGGTAGACCATCAGCACCACGATCACGGCGTACAGGAGCCCGATCACCCCGCCGGCTCCCGCCACCCGGCCGACCAGGCCGCGCGCCGAACCGGTGCCCCCGATCACCGCCGCCGCCCGGGTCAGCGTCGGCGCCAGCACCGCGAGCGCGACGGCCGTAGCGCACGCCCAGAGCAGCAGCGACAGCCAGATCCAGGTGTCGCCGAAGTCCGCGACCTCCCGGGACTTGTCCCACGGCGCCTTCTGCGACATCAGTCCCATGCCCAGGATCACCACGACGACCGAGACGTAGCTGTACAGCCGGATCGTCCTCGCCGCCGAGGTCGCGGCCCCGGCGTCCGACGACCGCAGCGCACGCGAGGCGGTCGTCGCCGCGCCGACGAGCGGGCCGACGGCGAAGATCGCTGCCAGCAGGTGCAGGAAGAGCAACAGTTTGAACACCCGGCGAACCTATCGATCCCTCCGAGGCTCACGTTCGTCGGTGGAAGGTCCGGGCCCCTCGTTGAGCACGCCTGAGGCTCACCCGGTGCAGCCACTCCGGTACCCAACCTCGCTTGTCGCGCCGCCAGGACGCCGCCCAGAGCCTTCCCGCTGCCGGCCACCCACCCGCCATCGGGATCGCGGCGTCGATGCCGGAGCGCGCGTTCTCCTCGAACGGGATCTGGAGAAGCCCAGTCGGTCATACAGACCCGAGCCTCGGAACGGTTTGCGGACGCGTTACGTCCGGAAAAGTCCCTACGTTGGCCCCATGACGAGAACCTTCGGCTTCACGCCCGGCCGGCCACCCGAGTGGGACCTCGAGCGCTTCATGCGCGGCGACGAGGTCGAGACCGCCGTGATCACCCTGGAACGCAACCGGCTCACGTTCGCGTGGAAGTGTGCCGATCTGGACGCCGATGGGCTGCGTCTGACACTCGGTGCCTCGTCCGTGACGCTGGGCGGCCTGCTCAAGCACCTGGCCTGGGTCGAGGAGCTGTACTTCCAGAACCGACTGGCCGGTCGCACGGCCATGGCGCCGTTCGACCAGCTGGACCTCGAGGACGACTGGGAGGACTGGGCCTGGCGCACGGCGGCCGACGACACGCCCGACGCGTTGCGTGCCCTCTGGGTGGCGTCCGTGCACAGGTCCCGCGACGCCCTCGCCGAGGCGCTGTCCCGAGGAGGGCTGGAGCAGACCACCCACGACGGGATGAGCCTGCGCCGGTTGCTGGCGGACATGATCGAGGAGTACGCCCGCCACACCGGTCACGCCGACCTGCTCCGCGAGCACGTCGACGGGGCCACGGGAGAAGGCGCTCCGCAGGACTTCTCGGTGCCCTGAGTCCGAGCCGCTGGTCAGTCGACCTCAAGGTTAGCGATCGTTAACCAGCGCGGCTACGATGTCCGGCATGACGTTCGAGCTGTCGCGGGAGCACGAGGAGTTCCGGCGCGTCGTGCGCGAGTTCGCGGAGGGCGCGATCGCGCCGCACGCGGCGCAATGGGACCGCGACCACCACTTCCCGACCGACGTCGTGCAGCAGATGGGCAAGCTCGGACTGATGGGACTGACCGCGCCGGAGGAGTACGGCGGGGCGGGCGAGGACGGCGACTTCACCAGCGTCTGCGTGGCGATCGAGGAGCTGGGCCGGGTCGACCAGTCGATGGGCATCACGCTCGAGGCGGCGGTCGGGCTCGGGATCAACCCGATCCTCACCTTCGGCAACGACGAGCAGAAGGAGCGGTGGCTCCCCGACCTCGTCGCCGGCCAGGCCCTCGCGGGATTCGGGCTCACCGAGCCGGGCGCCGGCTCCGACGCAGGGGCTACCCGCACCCGCGCCGAGATGGGCGACGGCGAGTGGGTGCTGAACGGAGCGAAGCAGTTCATCACCAACTCCGGCTCCGAGCTCACCTCGTGCGTGACGGTCACGGCCCGCACCGGCCAGAACGACGACGGGAAGGCCGAGATCTCGGCGTTCATCGTCCCGGCGGACGCGCCCGGGTTCACCGCGGAGCCGGCGTACGACAAGCTCGGCTGGCACGCCTCCGACACCCACCCGATCACGCTCGAGGACGTCCGCATCCCCGAGGGCAACCTGCTGGGCGAGCGGGGCCGTGGATACGCGCAGTTCCTGGCCACGCTCGACGACGGGCGCATCGCCATCGCCGCGCTGGCGGTCGGCTGCATCCAGGCGTGCCTCGACGCCTGCCTGCAGTACGCCGGTGAGCGGCAGACGTTCGGGGTCCCGATCGGACGGAAGCAGGGCGTCGCCTTCCAGATCGCCGACCTCGAGGTGATGCTCCAGGCGAGCCGTCTCCTGGTCTACAAGGCCGCCGCGACCAAGGACGCCATGCGCCACGGAAGCGGCCCGAAGCTGAGCGAGCTCAAGCAGGCTGCGTCCGTGGCCAAGCTGTACGCCACCGAGTCCGCGGTGACGGCGACCCGGATCGCCACCCAGGTGTTCGGGGGATACGGCTTCATGGAGGAGTACCCGGTGGCTCGCCTCTACCGCGACGCCAAGGTCCTCGAGATCGGTGAGGGCACCTCCGAGGTCCAGCGGATGCTCATCGCCCGGGGTCTCGGCCTGCCGGTCGAGTAGCGTCGAGCGGTGCGCCTGCTCCGCGACCTCCCCGCCGAGGTGCGGGCACTGACGGGGGTCGGCTTCATGGTGGCGCTCGGCTTCGGGCTGGTGGCACCGGCGCTGCCGCTGTTCGCCCGCGAGTTCGGGGTCGGCAAGGCGGCGGCCGGGGCCGTCGTCAGCGCCTTCGCACTGATGCGGATCGCGATGGCGCCGTTCGTGGGCCGGCTGATCGACCGCGCCGGCGAGCGGGTGCTGCTCGCCACCGGCATCGGCGTGGTCGCCGTGAGCAGCGCCCTGGCCGGGCTCTCCCAGTCGTACTGGCAGCTGCTCGTCCTGCGCGGCGCGGGCGGCGTGGGCTCGATCATGTTCAGCGTCAGCGCGGCCAGTCTCCTGGTCAGGGTGACGCCCAGCCATCTGCGAGGCCGGGCCCAGGGCGTGTGGGCGGGGTCCTTCCTGATCGGGATGGTCGCCGGGCCTGCGGTCGGCACGGTGGCGACGTTCTCGCTCCGACTGCCGTTCTTCCTGTACGCCGGCACCCTCGTCGTCGCCGGGCTGATCGGGCTCGGGGCGCTCCGGCACAGCAACCTGGCCGCCCGGCAGGCGGCCCGGTCCGAGCCCCTGGCACTGCTCGTGGCGTTGCGGCACCGGGCCTACCTCGCCGCGCTGGCCGCGGCGTTCGCCGGCGACTTCGCCCTCGTCGGGGCCCGCTCGGCGATGCTGCCGCTCTACGTGCGCGAGTCACTGCACCTCTCGGCCGGCTGGGTGTACGCCGCCTTCCTGATCGTCAGCCTCGTCAGCGGCGCGCTGCTGCTGCCCACCGGCAAGGTCGCCGACACGGTCGGTCGTCGTCCGGTGATCGCGTTGGGCCTGCTCGTGGGGGCCATGGCCTTCCTGCTGCTGCCCGCACTTCCGGCGATCGCGGGCCTGGTCATCGCGACCGCGATGATCGGCGTCGCCGCGGCCTCGGACTCGGTGGCGCCCGGCGCCGTGATGGGCGACGTGGTGGCGGGGCGGGGCGGGACCGTGGTGGCGGTCTTCCAGATGGCCGGCGACCTCGGCGCGGTGCTCGGACCGGTCGTCACCGGTTGGGTGGCCGACGCGGCCGGCTACTCCCCGGCGTTCGTGCTGTGCGCGGTCGTGTGCGCGCTGCCGGTCCTCCTCGTCCTGGCCGCGCCCGAGACCCTCCAGCGCGAGCACCCGGTCTCGGCCGTCGTCCTGGAGGAGGAGGCGCGCGACACGGCGGCGGAGTCCACCTGACGCAGGCGGGCGCGACGGTGGCTGTTACCCGGTTCGGAGGGGCTCTTCCTTAGACTGCCCACGTGCCGACGCGTCTGCCCCACATCGTCGTGGAGATCGGGCGCTTCATGGTCACCGGCGGGCTGTCCACGCTGACGTCGTTCCTGGTCTTCAACTTCCTGGCGCACGGGCTGTACATCACCAGCCATCCCTGGCTCGTCAAGCATGCGATCGCGGCATTCGTCATCGCCAACGTCTTCGGGATGCTCGTCAGCTACCAGCTGAGCCGGCACTGGACCTTCCAGCACCGCCCGCCGGTGCATCCCGACGGCGGGCGGACCGCGTTCTTCGTGATCAACCTGGTCACGATGCCGCTGGCGATCGCCTGCCTCTGGGTGAGCCGGCACGTGCTCGGGCTCACCGACCCCTTCTCGGACAACATCGCCGGGAACGTCGTCGGCCAGCTGCTCGGCCAGGCCGCCCGGTTCTACCTGTTCCGCAGGTTCGTCTTCCGCCAGCCGGTCCACGCCACCGATCTCGCGCACCATCCGGCGTCGCTGCTCGGCCCCGCGCGCCCGCTGCTCGACCCCGAACGGTCCTCGGAGGACCGCGTCTGATCCGCGCTACCGCCAGAGGGCGGTCCAGTCGTGGCCGAGCTCCCCGAGCAGGTCGCGGAGCAGGGGCAGGCTGAGCCCGACCACGTTGTGGTGGTCACCCTCGATCCCCGTGACGAACGCGCCGCCGAGCCCGTCGATGGTGAATGCACCCGCCACCTGCAGGGGCTCGCCGGAGTCGACGTACGCCGTGATCTCGTCGTCGGTAACCGCCGCGAAGTGGACGACCGTCGAGCCGGTGCCGGTGGCCTGCTGGCCGGACGTCGTCTCACGCAGGCAGTGGCCTGTGTGCAGCACGCCGGTGCGCCCGCGCATGGTCCGCCAGCGGCGTACTGCCTCGTCCGGGTCCTCCGGCTTGCCCAGCGCCTGACCGTCGAGCTCGAGGACGGAGTCGCAGCCGAGGACGAGACGTCCGGACCCCACCTCGTCGGCGACGGCCGCGCACTTGAGCTCGGCGAGGCGCTGGGCGAGGTCGGCCGGCGGAAGCCCGGTGACCTGTGACTCGTCGACCCCCGAGACGACCACCGACGGCTCCACGCCGGCCGACTTCAGGGTGGCGAGACGGGCGGGTGAGGCCGAGGCGAGGACGAGCGGGATCACCGGGGGAGTCTGGCAGAGCCGACCAGGAGGCACTCAGGGGCGGCGGTTAGTGTTCCGGCGTGCCCGGCCCGACCCCTGCGACCCCGCACGGCGGCTCGCCATCGATCCGCAACCCCGACTACTGGTGGTACCGCGCGAGGTCGGACATGCTGCGCACCGCTCTCGAGCCGTACGTCGGGTCCGCGGAGCGACTGCTCGACGTCGGCAGTGCCGACGGACCCAGCGTCGGGTGGCTGCGCGCCTCGCAGAAGGTCTCGCTCGACCTCGACGGCCGCGGCCTGCAGGCACCGAGCGGGGTCTGCGGATCGGTGCTCGCCCTGCCGTTCGCCGACGGCAGCTTCGACGTGGTCAGCGCCTTCGACGTGGTCGAGCACTGCGAGCCCGAGGACGTCGCCCTGGCCGAGCTGCGCCGGGTGCTGCAGCCCCAGGGGCGGCTGCTGCTCTCGGTGCCGGCGTACCAGTGGGCCTGGTCCGACCACGACGTGGCCAACGGCCACCATCGCCGCTACACCCGGCAGCGGGCGGTCGCGGTCGTGAGGGCGGCCGGCTTCGACGTGCTCCGGGCGACCTATGGCTTCAGCGCGGTCTTCCCGGCGTTCGCCGCGGAACGGGCGATGCGGGCCGTGCAACAGCGGTTCGGGTCCTCCGGAGCGACCGGGCCGGCCGACGTCGTCGACCTCCCGCCGGTGTCGCCGGTGGTCGAGCGGGTCCTGCTCGGCCTGTGCAGCCTCGACCGCCGGGCGCTGGTTCGGCGCGACCTCCCGTTCGGCTCGTCGGTCTTCCTCGCGGCGGTCAGGCGGTGACACGCCCCCCCGTCAGCGAGGTCAGCGAGGTCAGCGAGGTCAGCGGCGTCGGCGGCGTCCGCACCGACGCGCGGTGGGCCGGGCTCGCGGTGCTGACCGTGCTCGTCGGCCTGGGCCTGCTACTGGTCGGCGACCACCACTACTACTGGTACGGCGACACCCCCGCGGCGTACTACGGCTGGTGGTACCACCTCGGCGACCTCGTCCGGCACGGCCACTGGGCCACGCTCGACCCGCACGCCTGGCGGTCCGGCAACATCGCCGCCGAGGGCCAGTGGGGGTTGTGGTCGCCCCTGACCATCGGGATCGGGCTGCTGGCCACGGTGGTGCCGGACATGCTGGTGCTGACCGTCGCGGTGAAGCTCGCCCTGGTCGCGGCGGCGGTGGTCGGGATCTACCTGCTCGTCCGCTCGTACGACGCGCCCCCGGCCGCGGCGTACGTCGCCGCTGTGCTGGCCCCGATGGGCGGGATGACCCAGTACCTGGACCTGCCGTCCTGGGCGGCCGGGGAGATGATCTGGGCGCTGTTCCCGTGGGCCTGGTGGGGCCTGCGCCGCACGATGCTGCGCGGCGCGAACCCACTGCCGGCCCTGGCCGCGGGCTACCTGCTGGTGAGCGTCGGCTACGTGTTCGGCACGATCATGCTCGTCGTCGCCATCGCCGCCTGCCTCGTCGACTGCTACCTCACGCGCGACCGCGCCGCGGCGCTGCGCGTCCTGGGCGCGGGGATCCTGCTCGGACTGGTCGCGCTCACCGTCTACCTGCCCGGGGTCCTCACGTCGTCGGTGAGCGACCGGTCGAGTGCTTTCACCCCGTTCGGTGGGAAGTTCAGCACGGACCCGCTCGCGCTGATCGCGGGTGTCCTGCCCACCTCTTCGGTGCCCAACGTCTCCTCGCACCTGCTGCCCTACGCCTACCTGGCCTGGCTGCTGCCGACGGCGCTCTGGATCGACTGGGGCCGGGCTCGGCGGGCCTGGCGGCCGCTGGGCGGGCTGATCGTCGTCACCGTGGTCACCCTCGCGATCGTCGACGGACCCTCACAGCTGGGGCCGCTGCGCTGGCCGCTGCGGCTGGCGCCGTTCCTGGTCACGGGCCTGGTGGTCCTGGTCGCCGTGGCGGGCTCGCGCTTCGGGCTCGCGCGTCCCTCGCCGCGCCGGCTCGCCCTCTCCATGGGCTGGGTGGTGCTGGCAGCTCTGCTCGCGGTGGTGCGGGCGTCGTCGGAGTGGCGCGCGCACCTGTGCGCCACGGCGCTGGTCGCCGGGGCGATCGTGCTCCTGTGGTGGCTGCTGCGCACGGGACGACGTTCCTGGCTGGCACCCGTGGCCGGCGTGGTGACCCTGGCGGCGTTCGGGGTCCAGCACGCGTTCTTCCCGACGCCGCCCTCACCGCAACGCAACGCCCCGACCGAGCTCTCGACGTACCAGGCGCTGTACCCGGACGCCGTCGGTGACCTCCTGCAGGTCGGTGCGACCGACGTGCTCGACCGCACCGACCCCGGCGCCGCGCGCCAGCTGCCCATCGGCTCGGGCTGGTACCTGACCGGGTTGCCCGCGCAGAACACCTACACCGCCGTCAGCCAGCGCGTGTACAAGTACCGCTACTGCGTCTACTACCAGGGCGACACCTGCCCGCAGCTCCTCGACACCCTGTTCACGACCGAGCCGACGACAGGCACGAAACGGGTGGACCTGCTCGGCGTCAGCTCGTTGCTGCTGATCCGCCAGGACTTCCCCGCGCGGCGGCTCCGGCACCCGCCCGCGGGCTGGCAGGTCGCCGAGCACACGCCGTACGCCGTGCTGTGGACCCGGCGTACGCCGGTGCCACGAGCCGGCCACGTCGCGTGGACCTCGCCGGGCACCATGGTGTCCTCGGTGCAGGCCGATGCGACCAGCACGACGTTCCGCGTCGACCGGGTGCCGGCCGGCGGAGGCATGGTGGTCCTGAGCCTGCTCGACTGGCCGGGTTACTCCACCTCTGCTGGTTCCTTGGGCGACCCCGTCGACGGGTACCTCGTGACCGTCCACCTGCCGGCCTCGGCGCAGGGAGAGTCGGTCGAGGTGGCCTTCGACCCGCCGGGCTGGACCGCCGAGGTCGCCGCGTGGGTGCTGGCCCTGCTCGGCGGCGCACTCTGGTCGCTGGCGGCGGCCCTCAGCCCGACCGGCCGCGCAGGGTGGCGACGGTGGCGCCGTCCCGGTCGGAGAACGTCAGCCGGATGACCCGGCCGCTCGGCTCGGCGTCGATCCGGGTGGCGTGCTCCAGGGAGGCGCGCAGCGACCGTCCGGGGCACCCTCGGCGGATGGCCCCCGGCTGGGGCGAGAACGTGAACCCATGGTCCACGCGCACGGAGTAGGTGCCCAACGTCAGGTGGCAGCGCACCGTGGTCACGTGCCCGTCCGCGAACCGCACCCGGTCGGCCCGCACGGCGTGGCCGTGGCTGACCGGTGACCAGGCAGGCCCTTCGACCGTGCCCGGCAGCGACAGGTCGATGGCATGGTGCGCGAGGTCCTTGCCCCTGTCGCGCAGCCAGTTCGTCCCCAGACCGGCCAGGACTGCGACCACTGCCAGCACGACGACCACCTTCAGCATCCGGGCTCCTTCCCCCGATGGAATCGAGGGGAGGCTACGGGGCGCACTCGACCGCCGTGGTCGGTTCGGGCGATCAGGTGGCCAGGACGAAGTCGATCCGGATCGGCGTACGCCGGACCGTCGCCACGATCGGCGGTGGTCGGGAGCGATATCGGTGGCCGGTCGGGAGCGTCGTCTCGATCTCGTGCCCGTCGGTGCCGGGGGATGGTCTGGCCCACCAGCCGGGCGCCTCCTTGGCGTAGTTGCACGCCTCGCAGAGCCCCTGGCCGTTGACCTCGCTCGTGGGTCCGTCGTCTGCTCGCGGCACCGGATGGTCGAGGTGTCGCACGGGTGCGTCGCACCACGGAGTGCGGCAGACCCGGTCGCGGAGGCGGATGAAGCGGGCCAGCGACCGCGGGAACAGGCGTGACCTCGAGTCCGCTGCGACCAGCTCACCGGTGCGCGGGTGGCAGTAGAGCCGACGGAGCCAGAGCTCCTCCTTCCTGGTGCAGGCGCCCGCCACGATCTCGCGGGCGAGCTCACTGGGGACCGGGCCGTAGCCGTCGACGTACGCCGGCTGGTCACCGGCGCCGAACAGGTCGTGGTCGGTCATCACCAGGTTGAGCGACACGCGCTGGTGACCTGCGGTCGTTGTGTCGCCCTCGACCACTCGGCCGACCAGCGCATCGGCCATCACCTGGCCCTTGCCACGCCGATCGCCACCCGCCCGCGCCGAGTCGGCGGACCGGGTCAGTGCGGCGTACGCCGCGACGCCGTCCTTGACCGGCAGCAGAGCGGTCAGCCAGGTCATCGTGTCGGGCGCGGGGCGGAGGGTGACATGTCGGTCGGTTTCTGCCCGACGGCGCCGGGCCACGACGGAGGCCGGGTCGAGATGGTTGGCTTCCGACTGCAGCTCACCGACCAGCTCCCGCAGCCCCATCCGCTCGAGTCGGGCGGGGTCACCGGCGACCGCGGTGTCGACCGCGAGACGATCCTCGCGGGAGAGGCAGGCGGTCTCGCGGGCGATCAGCGTCGCCTGCCACTCGGTGATCCTCCCGGCGCGCCATGCGCGCCAGGTCGACGGCAGCTCGGTCGTGGCGATCCTGGCGAGTCCGAGGTGGCGCTGTCCGCGGTGCGGCGACTCACGCCGTGCGTGGGCGACCTCCTGGCCGACTCCGCGGCCCAGCTGCGCGGCCGGGACACCCTTCGCCGCACGCTCCTCGCGACGCGACGTGTCGAGCTCGACCGACAGGTGTGCCTGTGCCGCGGTCACGACGCAGGCCAGCGCCTCCAGCCCACGGATCGCATCCACACGTCCCCCGTCGTCGAGCCCGCTCGGCGACTCCAGCGCGGCCGACAGCTGCGCACGGAAGGTGTCGATGGCGCGCGCATCGAGCGGCGTGGCCGCCGGCTCCGAGACTCCCGAGAGATCGAACATATGTTCGATGATAGACCATTGGGCAGACAGTCGCCACCCTCGATCCGCCCCTTGTGGACGACGGACCGGCGGGGGACGGGTCACGGCGGCCCGGCCCCGAACGGTCGAGAGGCGCGAGCGTCCCGTGCTCGCCGATCCGGCCGGCCACCCTTTCTGCCTGCAGGTGTGACACGTTCCGGGGCGCGGACGGGCGACGCGCCGTTGCGCGTCCGGCTGACGCATCGATCCGAGCGAACGTCATCCTCACGGCGGCCGATTGCTCCCCACCGCGTGGATACCGGAGGTCAATCCTCGGCCGCGGACACCTCACCCGGGTCCGGCGCATCCGCCGGGACGGACTCTTCCCATCGCGGGCGGTGAGTTTCCTCGGGCTCCTCGGCCACGCTCCGTGCCATCCGGCTCAGCACCCGGAAGCCCGCACCCCGAGGATGCGCCATAAGCGCCGTGCCCTGCGTCCCGGACGCGTCCCTCATCTGTGAGCTCATCATGGAACCCCCCGACGTCTGCGACGACCCCCCATTGGTCGCGCGCTCTTCCGAAACGGTAGGTCGCGACCCGGGCTCCGGCGCGAAGTCGCGAAGATTTTGCCCGGGGCCGCTCAGCGGGGAAGTCCCGACGCCCGCCAGCCGCCCGGCCCGTGCGGCGGCACCACGCGGTGCATCCGTCGCGGTGCGTTCCACTCCTGAGTACGACGTGGGGGCGCCGCGTCAGGCGAGCCGAGCGTGGCCAGCACGGCCACCAGGGCCGCGAGCTCCTCCGGGGTCGGGTCGCCCTTGACGACGCGCAGGTACGGCGCGGAGCTCGCTTCGCTGGCGGATTCGTCCGTCACAGGGGGATGTTCCCGTGCTTCTTGCTCGGCAGGATCTCCCGCTTGGAGGCCAGCAGCCGCAGCGCCTTGACGATCTCGATCCGGGTCTCATGCGGGGGGATGACGCCGTCGACGTACCCCCGCTCGGCGGCGAGGTAGGGGTTGGCCAGCGTGTCCTCGTACTCCGTGATCAGCTGCGCCCTCGTCGTCTCGGGGTCGGCGGCCTCCTTGAGCTCCTTGCGGTAGAGGATGTTCACCGCGCCCTGGGCGCCCATCACCGCGATCTGCGCGGTCGGCCAGGCCAGGTTGATGTCGGCACCGAGGTGCTTGGAGCCCATCACGTCGTAGGCTCCGCCGTAGGCCTTGCGGGTGATGATCGTGACCAGTGGGACCGTCGCCTCGGCATAGGCGTAGATCAGCTTGGCCCCACGCCGGATGATGCCGTTCCACTCCTGGTCGGTGCCCGGCAGGAAGCCCGGCACGTCGACGAACGTGATCACCGGGATGTTGAACGCGTCGCAGGTGCGCACGAACCGCGCCGCCTTCTCCGACGCGTCGATGTCGAGGGTGCCCGCGAACTGCATCGGCTGGTTGGCCACCACCCCAACAGACCGCCCTTCGACACGGCCGAAGCCGACCACGATGTTGGGCGCGAACAGCGCCATCACCTCGAGGAACTCCTCGTCGTCCAGGACGGCGGCGATCGCCTCGTGGATGTCGTAGGGCTGGTTGGCGCCGTCGGGCACCAGGGTGTCGAGGGTGCGGTCGCGGTCGGTGATCTCGTCGTCGGAGGGGGTGTCGTACGCCGGAGCCGGGTCGAGGTTGTTCTGAGGCAGGTAGGAGAGCAGCGCCTTGACGTACTCGATCGCGTCCTCCTCGTCCGACCCCATGTAGTGGGCGTTGCCGGACTTGGTGTTGTGGGTGCGCGCGCCGCCGAGCTCCTCCATGGTGACGTCCTCACCGGTGACCGTCTTGATCACGTCGGGACCGGTGATGAACATGTTCGAGGTGCCGTCGACCATCACCGTGAAGTCGGTGACGGCGGGGGAGTAGACGTGGCCGCCGGCGCAGGAGCCCATGATCAGGCTGATCTGCGGGATCACGCCCGAGGCGTGCACGTTGCGGCGGAAGATCTCGCCGTACAGGCCGAGCGAGACGACGCCCTCCTGGATCCGCGCACCCGCGCCCTCGTTGATGCCGATGATCGGGCACCCGGTCTTGATGGCGAGGTCCATCACCTTGGTGATCTTCTCGCCGTACACCTGGCCCAGGGAGCCGCCGAAGATCGTGAAGTCCTGGCTGAACACGCACACCTGGCGCCCGTCGACCGTGCCGTAACCGGTGACCACGCCGTCGCCGTAGGGCCGGCGCTTCTCGAGTCCGAACGCCGTCGACCGGTGACGCGCGAGCTCGTCGAGCTCGACGAACGACCCCTCGTCGAACAGCATCTCGATGCGCTCGCGTGCGGTCCTGCGACCCTTCGCGTGCTGCTTCTCGACCGCCTTCTTGGAGGCGGCGTGGATCGCCTCGTCGAGCCGCCGGTGGAGGTCGTCGAGCTTCCCGGCCGTGGTGTGGATGTCGATCCCGGAGTCGGGAGGCGGTACGTCGGTGCCCTCGCCGAGGTGGGTGGGCTGGTGCGTCGATGGGGCGCTCACCTGCCCGAGACTAGTGCTCATGAACGACGCCACTCCACGGGCACCGCTCGTCCTCGAACGCCTCCAGGAGGCCGCCGGCCCGCGCTGGCAGGTGCACCTGCACGCCGAGGCCGAGTCGACCAACGCACTCGCAGCGACCACCCCGGAACCCGGCCTCGTGGTGGTCGCCGACCACCAGACCGCGGGACGCGGGCGGCTCGGACGCACCTGGGTGACTCCCGAGGGTGCGGCGCTCACGTTCTCGGCCGTGGTCGACCCGGGCCTCGACGACGAGTGGTGGCCGCTGCTGCCGCTCGTCGCAGGGTACGCCGTGGCGCGCACGGTCGGGGGCTCGCTCAAGTGGCCGAACGATGTACTGCTCGGTGGACGGAAGGTGTGCGGGATCCTCGTGGAGCGGGTCCACGTGCGTGGGCGGGGAGCCGACACCCCGCTGGCGGTCGTCGGCATCGGGCTCAACGTCGACCAGACGTCCGACGAGTTGCCGGTGCCGACGGCCACCTCGCTGGCACTCGAGACGGGTCCGCGCGACCGCACGGAGCTGTTCGGGGAGTTGCTCGACCAGCTCCGGACCGGTCTGGACGCCGCGGTCAGATCGCCCGGAGACACCTTGCGTGACTACCGCGGACTGTGCGACACGCTCGCGCAGGAGGTCCGGGTCGAGCTGCCGGGCGGCGAGACCCTCGAGGGCCGCGCTGTCGACGTGGACGAGCACGGCCGGCTGGTCGTCGAGAACGCCGAGGGGACGGTCGTCGTCGCGGCCGGCGATGTGGTGCACGTCCGCCCCTCCGAGTGACAGACTCTCGCCGTGGCCATCTCACAGAAGCTGCTGACCGAGGGCGAGTCGGTCGTCGTCGACACCCGGACCCATCCGAAGGCGCTGATCCTCCCGGGCCTGGTCCTGGTCATCACGCTGGCGGTCGCGATCTTCCTCGACCGCATGATCGGCAACGGCTTCGCCAGCCTGGTGGTGTGGATCCTCGCGCTCATCGTGATCGTGTGGTGGGTGCTCCGGCCGTTCCTCGACTGGCTCACCTCGACCTACACCATCACCACGAGGCGGCTGATCACCCGCGAAGGCATCCTGTCCCGCAAGGGGCACGACATCCCGCTGATGCGCATCAGCGACGTGGCCTACGACATGGGCATCGTCGACCGGATGCTGGGCTGTGGCACGCTCGTGATCAGCGACGCGAGCACGCACGGCTCGGTCCGGCTCCACGACATCCCGCACGTGGAGCAGGTACAGCGCCAGATCACCGAGCTGCTCGGTGGGGCAGGAAGCGCCTCCGTCGCCGACCGACAGGACGATGACGGCACCTGACGAGACCCCCGCGCAGCAGCTCGAGCACGCCATCCTGGGCGAGGACGTCGTCTACAGCGCCCTCGAGGTAGCGGCCGAGACCGGGGCGAGCATCGAGCAGGCCCAGCGACTGTGGCGCGCCCTGGGCTTCCCCGACCGGGGCAACGAGCGCGCCTTCACGCAGGCGGACGCCGACGCCGTGTCCACGCTGCTCCGGCTGGTCGCCGAGGGGACCATCGACTTCGACATGGCCGTCGACCTGACCCGGGCCGTGGGCCAGACCATGGCCCGGCTCGCGGACTGGGAGGTCGCGACCCTGGTGCACCGGGTCCAGGAGATGGAGTCGGGGGAGGACGCCACGGGATCGCGGGCGACGGCCGCGCTGCGGCTCCTCGACGCGCTGAACGGACCCTTCGAGGGGCTCCTGGTCTACGTGTGGCGCCGGCACCTCGCGGCGGCGGTCGCACGGGTGGAGGCGCTGGGGGCGGAGGACGCCGACCTGCACACCACCCAGGTCACGGTCGGCTTCGCGGACATCGTGCACTTCACGGCGCTCACCAATCGGCTCGACCACGACCGGATCGGCGACCTGGTGGAGATCTTCGAGTCCCGGTGCGCGGACGTCGTCGCGGGACAGCACGGCCGGGTGATCAAGAGCCTGGGCGACGCGGTGCTGTTCGTGAACGAGGACCCGATCCGCGCCTACGACACCGCCGAGGGGATCATCAGCGTGATCGGCCGCGACCAGCGGATGCCCGACGTCCGCGTGGGGCTGTCCACCGGATCCGTGGTGATGCGGCTGGGGGACGTGTTCGGGCCACCGGTGAACATGGCGGCCCGGCTGACAGCCGTCGCGCGGCGCAACCGGATCATCGTCGACGGCGCCACCGCGGGACTTCTGCCGGAGGACCAGTTCGAGGCGCGTCCGCTGCCGGCGCGGCCGGTGAGAGGGTTCGGACTGGTGGAACCCGTGGCCGTTCGGCGTCACTGAGGCATGGTCCCGATGGCCTAGACCGGGTGACACGACCCGGGGAATTTTACCCTCGGCGGCCCGCGAGTTGACCGATTCTTCGGCGCGGGCAGGTGTTGGCTCCGTATTTTCGATGCGTGCTCAAGGTCCAGGACGTTGCCATCGATCCGGCTACCCGCCGGGTCTGGCGCGATGATCGCGAGATCGTGTTCTCGCGCAAGGAGTTCGACCTGCTGCTCTTCCTGATGCAGCGGGCCGGGTCCGTCGTGTCCCGCGACGAGCTGATGCTGACGGTGTGGAACACCACCTTCTGGACGTCGTCCAAGACGATCGACGTGCACCTGGGCTGGGTCCGCCGCAAGCTCGGCGACGATCCGAGCGCACCGAGCCTGATCACCACCGTGCGTGGTCACGGTCTCCGCTTCGAGGTCGACGCGCCGGGCTCGTCCAACGCGCTGCGCGCCTCGGAGGAGGCCGAGGTCCGCACCGCCTGAGCGCGGCTCTACCCTTCTCCGGGTGAGCCCCGGAGACGCTGCGGACGGCCGCTCCGCGGCGGCCGGGGCACCGACGGTGGCCGTGGTCGGCGGCGGTCAGCTCGCCCGGATGATGGCCGAGCCCGCCGCTGCCTTGGGCATCCCGCTGCGGCTGCTCGCCGAGGCGCCGGGTGTCTCGGCCGCCCAGGTGATCCCCGACCACGACGTGGGGGACTACACCGACCTCGCCACGCTCCAGGCGCTGGTGGCCGGCTGCCGGGTCGTCACCTTCGACCACGAGCACGTGCCCACCGGTCACCTCCACGTGCTGGAGGAGGAGGGCATTGCCGTGCGACCGGGTCCCGGCGCCCTCGTGCACGCCCAGGACAAGCTCGTGATGCGTGCGGCGCTGGCGGCCCTGGGAGCGCCGGTGCCGAGGTTCCGTGCGGTCTCGGACGCCGAGGAGGTCGCCGACTTCGGCCTGCCCTGCGTGCTGAAGACCAGCCGCGGCGGCTACGACGGCAAGGGCGTCTGGTTCGTGGGTACGCCGGAGGAGTGCGCGCCGGCGTTCGACGCCGCGGCCGCGACGGGGTCGCGGATCCTGGCCGAGGAGCGCGTGGACTTCCGGCGCGAGCTCTCCGCCCTTGTCGCGCGGAGCCCGAGCGGCCAGGCCGCGGCGTACCCCGTCGTCGAGTCGGTGCAGCGTGACGGCATCTGCCACGAGGTCGTGGCGCCCGCACCGAGCCTGTCCGACGGGCTCGCCACGCAGGCCCAGGAGCTCGCGCTGCGGATCGCTCGCGAGCTCGACGTGACCGGCATCCTCGCGGTCGAGCTGTTCGAGACGGTGGACGACCGGATCCTGGTCAACGAGCTCGCGATGCGCCCGCACAACACGGGACATTGGACGCAGGACGGTGCGGTCACCTCGCAGTTCGAGAACCACCTCCGTGCGGTGCTCGACCTGCCGCTCGGCTCGCCCGTGGCCCGAGCGCCGTGGACGGTGATGGTGAACATCCTCGGCGGCCCCAGCGACTCGGGCGGCCTTCTGTACGACGGGTATCCGCACGCCCTGGCCCGCGACCCCCGTCTGCGCGTCCACCTGTACGGCAAGGCGCCGCGTCCCGGCCGCAAGGTCGGCCATGTCAACGCCTACGGCGACGACCTGCAAGAGTGTCTGGAGCGCGCCCGCCACGCGGCGGCGTGGTTCGCCGGAGAGCTGGGAGACGAGAGTGAGTAACGCGCCTCGGGTGGGCATCGTGATGGGCTCCGACTCCGACTGGCCGGTGATGGAGGCGGCCGCGGCGGCGCTGAAGGAGTTCGACGTGGCCTACGAGGCCGACGTCGTCTCGGCGCACCGGATGCCCGACGAGATGCTCGCCTACGGACGCGAGGCGGCCGCCCGCGGGCTGTCGGTGATCATCGCCGGGGCCGGCGGCGCGGCCCACCTGCCCGGGATGCTCGCCGCCGTGACGCCCCTGCCGGTGATCGGCGTTCCCGTGCCGCTGCAGCACCTCGACGGCATGGACTCCCTGCTCTCGATCGTGCAGATGCCCTCCGGCGTCCCGGTCGCGACGGTGGCGGTCGGCAACGGCCGCAACGCCGGGCTGCTCGCGGTGCGCGTCCTCGCGGCCTCCGACGCCGACCTCCAGCAGCAGATGCTCGACTTCCAGGCCGACCTCCGCCAGACGGCCCTGGAGAAGGGCAAGAAGGTCCGCTCGTCGAGCGGACGCAAGCTCGGCTTCTCCTAGAGCGCCCTGGTGCTGCACCGGGGTTGATGCCGCGCGGCCTGGGTACGACCGGGTCATGAGCAGCAACTTCGACCAGGACCAGCTGCAGGCCGCCGACACGCTCGACGACCGTGGCGTGGACGACGTGCTCGACGAGGGGATGTCGCCGCCGGAACGCCCCAGTCGCAACGTGGCGCACGCGGTGACGCCCGCCGAGGATGCAGAGGGCGACAGCCTCGAGGAGCGGATGGAGCAGGAGGAGCCGGACCCGTCCGCCGAGGTCGACCACACCGCCGAGGGCCAGGAGGCCGAGCTCCTGGGCGAAGAGGGCACGGACCCGTCCGACGGCTACGAGGTCGGTGACGAGCGCTCGGGTCGGCTCACGCCCGACCCGGACGACCACGACGACGACGTCGCGGACGACGTGGGCATCGACGGCGCGGCCGCGTCGGCCGAGGAGGCGGCGGTCCACACGGTCGACGAGGACCAGGTGTAGGAACCGGTCACGCCGAGCGCGGCCGGTCCCGGCGGCGCCACTCGATCGCCGGGCAGGTGTCCATCACCATCGGCACCCCGGCCTCCGTCGTACGCCGGAACGCGTCGGCGTCGATCACGCCGAGCTGGAACCAGACGGCCTTCGCGCCGCACGCCACCGCCTGGTCGGCGAACTCGCCGGCCGCGTCCGAGCGGCGGAACACGTCGACCACGTCGATCGGGAACGGGACGTCCGCGAGCGCCGCGTAGCCGCGCTCACCGAGCACCTCGCCGTCCTCGTCGGCGAACCGCGGGTGGATGGGCACGATCCGCTTGCCGCGCCGCTGCAGCAGGTCGGCGATGGAGTACGCCGTGCGCCCCCGGTCGCCGGACAGCCCGACCACGGCCCAGGTATCGAGGTCGTCCAGCATCAGGTCGACCCACTCATCTCGCTGCCACTCGTCCATGTGCCCCAGCCTAGAATCCGGGCCATGAGCACCGACTTCCCGATGTTCGCGCTCTCCGAGGAGCACCGGGCGATCCGACAGGCGGTCCGCGACGTCTGCGAGGCCAAGGTCGCGCCGTACGCCGCGGAGGTCGACGAGGACAGCCGCTACCCGGAGGAGGCCGCGAAGGCCCTCCAGCAGGCCGACTTCCACGCGCCCCACGTTCCCGAGGAGTACGGCGGCGCCGGCGCGGACGCGCTGGCCACCGTGCTCGTGATCGAGGAGGTCGCCCGGGTCTGCGTGGCCAGCAGCCTGATCCCCGCCGTCAACAAGCTCGGATCGCTGCCGCTGATGCTGAGCGGCTCTGAGGAGCTGAAGAAGAGCTACCTGACCAAGCTCGCGGCCGGCGACGGCGGGTTCTCCTACTGCCTCTCCGAGCCCGACGCCGGCTCGGACGCGGCGGCGATGAAGACCAGGGCGGTCCGGGACGGGGACGACTGGGTGCTCAACGGGGTCAAGCGCTGGATCACCAACGCCGGCGTCAGCGAGTACTACACGGTGATGGCGGTGACCGACCCGGAGAAACGCAGCCGCGGCATCTCGGCGTTCGTGGTCGAGAAGTCCGACGAAGGCGTCACGTTCGGGGCCAAGGAGAAGAAGCTCGGCATCAAGGGCAGCCCCACGCGCGAGGTGTACTTCGACAACGTGCGGCTGCCGGCCGACCGGATGATCGGTGCCGAGGGCACCGGCTTCGAGACCGCGATGAGGACTCTCGACCACACCCGGATCACGATCGCCGCGCAGGCGGTCGGTGTCGCCCAGGGGGCGCTGGACGTCGCGCTCGAGTACGCCAAGGGACGCCAGCAGTTCGGGAAGCCGATCAGCGACTTCCAGGGGCTGCAGTTCCTGCTCGCCGACATGGGCATGAAGGTCGAGGCCGCGCGACAGCTGACGTACGCCGCGGCCGGTCGCTCCGAGCGCGGGGACGACGACCTCACCTTCTTCGGCGCCGCAGCCAAGTGCTTCGCCTCCGACGTCGCGATGGAGGTCACCACGAACGCCGTGCAGGTGCTCGGTGGCTACGGGTACACCCGCGACTACCCGGTCGAGCGGATGATGCGCGACGCCAAGATCACCCAGATCTACGAGGGCACCAACCAGGTGCAGCGGATCGTGATGGCGCGCCAGCTGCTGGCCGGCGTGCAGTCCGAGCTGTGACCACCTCGACCAGCACGGCGTACGACGTCGCGCGCGTGCGCGCCCACTTCCCGCAGCTGGCTGAGGGGGAGGGGCTCGGTGCCGCGCACTTCGACGGGCCCGGGGGCTCGCAGACGCCGGACGTCGTCGCGCGTGCGGTGTACGAGACGCTCGCCGGTCCGCTGGCCAACGACGGAGACGTCACACCGGCCGAGCGGAACGCCTCCCGAGCGCTCGGCGACGGACGGGAGGCAATGGCCGACCTGCTCAACGTGAACCCGCGCGGTGTCGTCTTCGGCCGGTCGATGACCCAGCTGACGATGGACCTCGCGCGCACCCTCGCGCAGGGGTGGGGGCCGGGTGACGAGGTCGTCGTCAGCCGGCTCGACCACGACGCCAACGTCCGGCCCTGGACGATCGCGGCCGAGCGGGCGGGGGCGACGGTGCGATGGGCGGACTTCGACCCCGAGACCGCCGAGCTCGACCCGGGCCAGGTCGAGGCGGTGCTGTCCGACCGCACCCGGCTGGTCGCGGTCACCGCGGCCTCCAACCTGCTCGGCACACGCCCCGACCTGCCCGCGATCGCTGGGCTCGCGCACGCCGCCGGCGCCCGGCTCTACGTCGACGGGGTCCACTACACCGCGCACGTCGCCGTCGACGTCGAGGCGCTCGGCGCGGACTTCTTCGCCTGCTCGCCGTACAAGTTCCTGGGCCCCCACTGCGGCGTGCTGGCCGCGCGCCCGGAGGTGCTCGAGCCCCTACGCCCCGACAAGCTCGCCCCCTCGAGCGACGGTGTCCCCGAGCGCTTCGAGCTCGGCACCCCGGCCTACGAGCTGCTCGCGGGGGTGGCCGCCGCGGTCGACTTCCTGGCCGACCTGGTGCCGGGCGAGGGCTCGCGGCGCCTGCGGCTGGTCGCGTCGCTCGCCGCCGTCGAGGAGCACGAGGACCGGCTCCGGGCCCGGGTCGAGGAGCACCTCGTGTCGCTTCCCGGTGTCACCCTGCACAGCCGGGCGGCCCGGCGTACCCCGACCCTGCTCGCGACGTTCGCCGGCCACGACCCCCAGGACGTACGCCGCCATCTCGCCGCCCGCAACGTGAACGCTCCGGCGGGATCGTTCTACGCCTATGAGGCGTCGCGACGGCTCGGTCTCGGCACGGCCGGAGGTCTGCGGATCGGTCTCGCGCCGTACAACGACGACCGCGACGTCGACCGGCTCCTGGAGGCGCTGACCGAGAGTCTGGACGGTGCCTGAGCCCCAGCCGGGCTCGTGGGTCCACCCGGATGTGGAGGTGCGACCGTCGGAGATCGCCGGACGCGGTCTGTTCGCGACCTCCGACTTCCCGGCCCGCTCGGTCGTGCTGCGGGCTGCCGCGGTCGAACACGGTCGGATCGAGAGCCTCGGTGTGGACTTCCCCAACCACTCCTGCGACCCCAACGTCGGCTGGGTCGACGGGTCCACGCTGGCGACGATGACCGACGTGCCTGCCGGCACCGAGCTGGTGACCGACTACGCGATGAGCACCGTCGAGCCCGACTGGTGCCTCCGGTGCCACTGCCCGAGCTACCGCTGCCGACAGATGGTCGAGGGCACCGACTGGCGGATCCCGCAGCTGCAGCGGCGCTACGACGGATGGTGGGCGCCGCGCGTCCGGCGGCTGGTCGAGGCGAGCCGAGCGGGCTGACGCCGAGGCTTGGTGACACGCGGAAGGGCCGGATCGCAGGGCAACCCCCCGATGCACCGCGATCCAGCCCGTGACGCCGACGATGTCGGCGCTCTCTCCCGTGTCGGCCGGGGGCGCTGTTCCCCCGAATCAGCGTTCCCGGCCGCTGACGTTCAAGAGCCGGTCAACGGGCGCCTGATACACACGTTCCCGGAAAATCCGTCGGCCGCCCGCGGTCAGACGAGGAAGGGCGGCGTCACGAACGCGGGCACGGTGTCGCCGTCCCCGCGGCCGCGTTGCGGGAGCAGCCACAGCCGGACCTCGCCGGTCACCGCGGCGGGGAACTCGAAGCGGCCTTCGCGGTCGGCGTACGCGCTCTGCCGGGTGTGCGCGAGGGCATCGCCCTGGGGACCGAGGAGGGCCCGCATCGGCAGGGCCGGCACGACCCAGCCGTCGAGCCGGCGACCGTCGTCGGTGTCGCTGATCCGCACCAGGACGCGGTACGCCGACCCCGCGAACTCGAGCGCGACCGTCGCGCTGGTCTCGGGCTCGTCGCCGTGCCGGGTGCCGGCCAGCGTGTCGACGGGCTGCACAAGGGTGAACAGCTCGAACTCCGCCTCGAGGTCCTGCACCGCCAGCCGGGCCAGGACGCCGTCGGCCAGGTCCGCCGGCGCCGGATCGAGCGCGGCGTAGAGGTCGGCCATCGCCTGGAGGAGGTCGTCGTCGAAGGTGTTCATGCCAGCCCGCCCAGCTCGAGACGCAGCTTGTCGAGGCAGCGCCGACGGGTGGGGCCGATGCTCCCGATCGGCATCCCCAGGCTGTCGGCGACCGAGGAGTAGTCGGGCCGCGGCTCCCAGGCCACGATCCGCAACAGCTTCTGGCACCGCTCGGGAAGCCGGGAGAGGGCCCGCCAGAGGTGTGCCTGCTCGTCGCTGGTGACGACCTCCGACTCGGGCGAGCTCTGCACCGGCATGCGGGCGTCGAGCACCTCGTCCTCGACCGGCCGGGAGCGCGTCGAGACCTTGCTGACCCGCCAGGCCTCGCGGCGCGCGGCCGTGCACAGCCAGCGGGTGATGGCCTGGGCGTCGCGGACCGAGTCGGCGGAACGGACCAGGGTGAGCCACGTGTTCTGGACGACGTCCTCGGCGGCCTCGCGGTCGAGGCCGGTGGCGCGTACGACGTGCCACAGCACCGGGCTCATCATCCGGACCAGGTCGTCGAGGGCGGGCTCGTCGCCCGTGCGCCAGCGCCGGAACGCGTCGGTGGCCGCGTCGTACAACGCCGAGGAGGTGGGTCCTCCCGGTGCGCCGTGCGTGGCCATCACACCCCCACAGGAGATCCGCCCGAGCGGTCCTGATACCTCAATGACTGGGTCACGAACCTATCGCGGGTCGACCGGCTCGTCATGCGCATTCGACCGTTTTCGGCGGCGATCCAGGCCCCGGCCTAACGTGAGCCCGTGAACCTGATCGAGATCCAGACCCCCGACGGGCCGGCCCAGGCATACCTGACCGGACACGGACCCGGCGTGCTGCTGTTCATGGACGCCTACGGGATCCGCCCGCAGATCGCGGAGATGGCCGACCGCATCGCGAGCTGGGGCTACACGGTGCTGGCGCCGAACGTGTTCCACCGCGACGGCTCGGCCGACGAGACGTCACCGAAGACCGACCTCCGGGAGCCCGGAGCGGGGGAGGCGTTCTTCGCCCACGCCGGGCCGCGGATCGGCCACCTCACGCCCGAGCTGGCGCGCCGCGACATCCCGGCGTACCTGGCCGCGTTGCGTGAGCACGCCGACGGCGACGAGGTCGGCACGGTCGGGTACTGCATGGGCGCCCGGCTCGCCGTCCGAACGGCGGCCCTGGACGGGGACGTCGTGGCCGTCGCCGGCTTCCACGGCGCGGCCCTGGCCGTCGAGGACGACCCGGAGAGCCCACACCGGCTGGTCTCCGGCACGCGTGCCGAGTACGTCTTCGGGCATGCCGACCACGACCGGTCGATGGGCCCGGCCGCCGTCGAGCGGCTGGGTGCGGCGCTGGACGCCGCCGGTCTGACGGCGACGAACGAGATCTACCCGGATGCAGCGCACGGGTACACGATGAACGACACGGCGGCCTACCAGGAGGCGGGCGCGGAGCGGTCCTTCGACGAGCTGCGGGGCCTGCTCGACCGCAGGTTGAGCGGGTGATGCCGGGATGGGGGATGGGTCGTCAGCCGCCACCGCGCCCGCGGCCGGCCCACATGGCGGCCACCGGAGGGATGATGGCCGCGACGGCACTCATCGCCACGGCCGCCGGGACCGACCAGAGACGGACGACGTTCCAGGCCAGGACGATCAGCACGATGCACGTGCCCATCAGCCAGAAGTAGGTGGCGCGGACGGATGGGCGGCTCACGCGTCCTCACCTGCGACTACGTGGCCGGGCGGATCGCCCGCAGCCGGCGGCTGCCGACCCGTGACTGCAGCATCCATCGGATCGCTCGTACCCGCTCGTTTCGATCCTCACCAGGTGGGCACGGTCCCGGTGTCCGCCACCTGTGGCGGGGACAGGCCCTCTGGTTGAGCAGCCAGCCGGAGGGTTCGGTCCGCCGGAGCGAATTTCCCCGCCTCGAGGCGTGTTTGGAGCCGCGAGGCCAGGGGTACATAGTCGCCGCGGCCCGGTCCGGGCGGCCTCAGGCACGACCGGACCAGGGCCGACCAAGCCGGGCGATGGGCGACGCCCCCGAGTGGACAGAGTGGTGCGATGCGCGTCGTGGAGCAGCCCCCCGGCTCGACCGTGACCGAGAAGTCTCCGGCCGACTGGGCCGACCAGACCAGGCGGATCCTGACCCGCGACCTGCTGACCCGCGCGGCCCATGCCCAGCCGGGCGAGGCCCGGGCCCTGGAGTTCCGGGCCCTGCACCTCAACCTGCCCCTGATCGGCGAGGTGGCCGACCGGCTCGCGCTGACGGACTCACGGCGTCGCGGCCTCGAGCACCACGCCCTCGAGGGGCTTCACGAGGCGATCCACCTCTTCGATCCGTTCGGCCGCGCGGACTTCCCGGAGTTCGCGCGCCCCTTCGTGGAGCGCCGGATCAGGACCCACCTCCCGGCGACCAACCTGCGTCTTGCGGTGCACCGGGTCGCGCTCGCGATCGCCGGCTCCCGGGTCTGACGCCGGGCGAATCAGCCCGCGAACAACTCCACCATCGCCTCGTCGAACGCCGGCAGGTCGTCCGGCTTGCGGCTGGTGACGAGCCGGCCGTCGACCACGACCTCCTCGTCCACCCACTCCGCGCCGGCGTTCCGGAGATCGGTCTGGAGGCTCGGCCAGGACGTCATCCGGCGTCCTCGCACCACGTCGGCCTCCACGAGCGTCCACGGCGCGTGACAGATCGCGGCCACCGGCTGGTCCGCCTCCACGAAGTCGCGCACGAAGGCGACCGCGTCCTCGTCGGTGCGCAGGGCGTCCGGGTTCGCGACGCCACCGGGCAGCACGAGCCCGTCGTACGTCGCAGGGTCGGCGTCGGCGACGACGGCGTCCACCTCGAAGGTGTCCGCCTTGTCCAGGTGGTTGAGGGCCTGCACCTTCCCCGCCTCGACCGACAGCAGGCGCGGGACGCCTCCGGCCTTCTCGACCGCCGCCCACGGCTCGGTGAGCTCCACCTGCTCCACGCCCTCGGTCGCCACCAGGAACGCAATGGTCTTGCCGTCCAGCTCGGCCATGACCTCTGCTCCTCTCGATCCGCTGTCAGCCCTCTGTCAGTCCCGTGTCAGTCCTCGTGGTCCTCGTCGTTCCACACCGGGTCGCGACGGTTCTCCTGCTCGTCCGGGTCCTCGTCGATGCGCTCGGCCGCGTCTCCCTGGGAGATCTCCTCGCCCTCGGGCACGCCCTCCACCTCGACCGGACGCTCCTCGTTCTTGTGCCCCATCTCGCTCATGCCTCGCCGTACCCGAGACCCTCCTGCTCATGCAGGGCCCTCCGACAGTGCCGGTGCAGCGCAGGCGCACGGCCTGGCGAGCGCGTCGTCCAGGATGCGGACGGTCTTCCCCGGGTCGCCTGAGCGGTACCGCCCAGGCGGGGGCCACGGGGGCCGGCGCCTCGGGGGGTGAGGTGTTCACCCCCCTAGGGGTGTGTTCCGGCGCTGTCCGGGAGTGCTAAACCAGTGACAAGTGGTCGAGACCCCCTGCCACGTCCAGCAGCACCGGAAGCCTTCCGAAAGGTGCGTGTCTCGCGTGGCCACCCTCACGACCGAATCCCCTCCTCTCCATACCGACGATCCCTACGAGATCGCGGAGCTCCCGCGGCGCGACGCGACGGCGCGTCTGCTCGCGCTCGCAGCCACGGCGACCGGCGATGAACGCCGCATGCTCGAGGACACGATCGTCGAGATCAACATGCAGATCGCCGTCGACGTCGCCCGCCGGTACCGGTCCCGCGGCGTCGCGGTGGACGACCTCGAGCAGGTCGCCTACCTGGGCCTGGTCAAGGCCGCCCGCGGCTTCGATCCCGAGCGGGCCACCGACTTCCTCAGCTATGCGGTGCCGACCATCCGCGGCGAGGTACGCCGCTACTTCCGCGACCACGGGTGGAGCGTCCGTCCTCCTCGCTCGGTGCAGCAGGCCCAGGCGCGCATCACCGCCGTCGAGTCCGACCTGTGCCAGGAGCTGGGGCGCGCGCCGCGCCCGAGCGAGATCGCCGACCGGCTCGGGCTCGACCTCGATCTCGTGGTCGAGGCGCTGGCCGCCAACGGCTGCTTCGCGCCCACCTCGCTCGACGCCGCTCCGGGTGACCACGAGGGCGGCATCGGCGACCGGCTCGGCGACGAGGACGCGTCCTTCGACAGCGCCGAGGCACGCGTGGCGCTCAAGCCGCTGCTGGCCCATCTCGACCGGCGTGAGCGGATCATGCTCGAGATGAGGTTCTTCAAGGGCGCGACCCAGTCGGAGATCGGTGAGGTCCTCGGCATCACCCAGATGCAGGTGTCGCGGCTGCTCTCCGCGCTGCTCGCGCGGCTGCGCGACGAGCTGGGGACCGTCAGCTGAATCGACCCCGGAGGCCGCTGCTGGTCTGCGGGTGATCGGGTACTCAACAGGACATGGCAGAGGACGAGTCCACCTCTACCGTGCTCGTGGCCGGCACGGCCAACCTGCTGATCGCGGTCGCGAAGTTGGTCGCCGGGCTCGCCTCCGGCTCCTCGGCGATGCTGTCGGAGGCCGCCCACTCCGTGGGCGACACCATGAACCAGGTGTTCTTGATGGCGGCCCTGCGCAAGAGCCGCAAGGCGCCTGATCCGAAGCACCCGTTCGGCTACGGCATGGAGCGGTACTTCTGGTCGCTGCTGGCCGCGGTGGGGATCTTCGTGCTGGGGGCGGGCTTCTCGGCGTACCAGGGAATCGAGTCGCTCCTCTCGCCGAGCGGGTCGGAGGGCTCGCCCCTGTGGGCGTTCGTGGTCCTCGGGCTGTCGTTCCTCTTCGAAGGGGCCTCGTTCGGCAAGGGGGTGCTGCAGCTGCGCCGCAACGCCGCCGAGGCCGGCGCACCCGTCGTGTCGTTCCTCCGCGGCGAGGCGGACCCTGCACTGCGCGCGGTGGTCTGGGAGGACGGTGCCGCCCTCGTCGGGCTCGTCCTGGCGGCCGCCGGGCTGGGGCTCGACACCGTCCGGGGCGGCCGCACGTTCGACGGGATCGCCTCGCTGGCGATCGCCGCCCTGCTGATCGCGGTCGCCTACGGGCTCGGGCGGCAGAACCAGCAGTACCTGATCGGCAAGGCGGCATCCCCCCGGATGCAGTCCGACATCGCCTCCGCCATCCACGATGCGGAGGGCGTGGACCGGGTCCTGGAGCTGATGACGATGCGGCTCTCGCCCGAGCAGGTCCTGGTGGCGGCACGCGTCGACCTGGCCGACCACCTGACACCCGAGCAGATCGAACAGGCCGCGGACGAGATCGACGACCTGGTCAAGGAACGGTTCCCGGAGGTACGGCACCTGTTCCTCGATCCGACCCCGGACCGGGACGAGGCCGACGCGGAGGCGCCTGGCTAACCTCTGCCCGTGACGCCCGAGGAGACCGCCCGCCGGAGCGCCGAAGCGATGTGGGCCGGCGACCGGGCCAGTCAGGGCCTGGGGATGAGTCTGGACGCCGTAGGCCCCGGGACGGCCACCCTCTCGATGACGGTCAGGGAGGACATGGTCAACGGCCATGCGATCGGGCACGGCGGGTACACGTTCACGCTGGCCGACAGCGCCTTCGCGTTCGCCTGCAACTCCTACAACCGCTCCACGGTGGCGGCCGGGTGCGAGATCCGGTTCCGCCGGCCGACGCATCTCGGCGACCGGCTGGTCGCCACCGCGACGGAGCGCGAGCGCGACGGCCGCGACGGGGTGTACGACGTGCTGGTCACGGTCGGCGACGAGGTCGTCGCGGTCTTCACCGGACGGAGCAAGGAGATCCGCGGCACGCTGTTCGACGCGGGCTGACTCCGGTCTAGATTCGCCGCATGAGCGGCGAGATCCCGACGTACGACCGGAACGAGCTCGAGCGGCTGCAGCTCGAGCGGCTGCAGGACACCCTGACCCGGGTCTATGCGCACGTGCCGCACTACACCCGCGCCTTCGACCAGGCGGGAGTCAAACCCCAGGACGTGACCTCGATCGACGACCTGGCGCAGCTCCCGTTCACGACCAAGTCGGACCTGCGCGCGAACTATCCGTTCGGCATGTTCGCGGTGCCGCGCGAGCAGGTGAACCGCGTCCACGCCAGCAGCGGCACGACGGGCAAGCCCACCGTGGTCGGCTACACCGCGGACGACCTCGACACCTGGTCGGAGCTGATGGCGCGCTCGATCCGCGCGGCCGGCGGGCGGCCCGGTGACGTCGTGCACGTGGCCTACGGCTACGGCCTGTTCACCGGCGGGCTCGGAGCCCACTACGGCGCGGAGCGACTCGGCTGCACGGTGGTTCCCGTCAGCGGCGGCATGACGGAGCGGCAGGCGCAGCTGATCGTCGACTTCCGGCCTCGGGTGATCATGGTGACGCCGTCGTACTTCCTGTCGATCCTCGACGAGCTCGAGGCCCAGGGCGTCGACCCGAAGGACACCAGCCTGGAGGTCGGGATCTTCGGTGCCGAGCCGTGGACCGACGAGATGCGGCACGCGGTCGAGGCCCGCACCAACCTGCGGGCGGTCGACATCTACGGACTGTCCGAGGTCATGGGTCCAGGGGTCAGCCAGGAGTCCGGCGAGACCCAGGACGGGTTGCACGTCTGGGAGGACCACTTCCTGCCCGAGATCGTCGACCCGCTGACTCTGGAGCCGGTGCCGGACGGCGACGAGGGCGAGCTCGTCTTCACCAGCCTGACCAAGCAGGCGATGCCGGTGATCCGCTACCGCACCCGCGACCTGACCCGCCTGCTGCCGGGGTCGGCGTACCCGGCCTTCCGGCGGATGCAGAAGGTCACCGGTCGCACCGACGACATGATGATCGTGCGCGGGGTCAACGTGTTCCCCACCCAGGTCGAGGAGCAGATCCTGGCGGTCGACGGCCTGGCGCCGCACTACACGTGCGTGCTCAGCCGGCCCGGCAACCTCGACGAGCTCACGGTGCGGGTGGAGTCGCTGGGTGAGCCGGACGCCCTCGGCACGGCCGCGCTCGAGTCGGTGCTCGCCGAGCGGATCAAGAACCGGATCGGCGTCACCGCCCGGGTCGAGGTGGTCGCTCCGCACAGCCTCGAGCGCTCGACCGGCAAGGCCCGGCGGATCGAGGACCACCGGTCGCGATAGTACGGATCACCTGGCTCGTCTCACGCCCGTGGACAACCGCCCGCTGATCCGTACTATCCCGCGCTGGGCGGCAGCCCCGACCGGGTGCAGAGTCGCTTGTCGACCGCTGACGTGTCGTCGTCGCGGATCAGCTTGAACATCTGCTTGGACCGGGTCGGGTCGAGCTGGACCGAGAGGTTGCTGATCGGCACCACGCAGTTGAGGTCGGCGTGCGTCAGGCCCCACGCGAACCGTCCCATCCCGAACACGCTCAGGTCCTGGTCGACCTGGAGGCTGTCGGCGGCGGACATGTTCAGGCTCCAGTACCGGAACGGGTTGACGAACGTCCACGGCGACAGCGCCTTGTGACCGACCGCGTTCACCACCTCGCGCTGCTGCCCGCCTCGTGCGACGTCGCCGAGCTTCGGGTCGGCGTGCCGCGACCGGGCGTAGGCGAGCGCGACGCGCCCGTCTGCGTGCTGGCAGCCCTTCTTCACGTGCAGGTTGGCCAGCTTGTCGTCCATGTTGTGCTTCGGGCAGATGGTGATGCCGCCGACCGAGTCGACGACGTTCACGAAGCCGCCGAAGCCGATCTCGACGTAGTGGTCGATGCGGATCCCGGTCAGCTGCTCGATGGTCCGGATCAGCAGCTTCGGGCCGCCGTAGGCGAACGCGGCGTTGATCTTGGTCGTCCCGTGGCCCGGGATCGCCACCAGGGAGTCGCGCGGGATCGACATCAGCAGGCTCGGGCCCGAGCCGTCGTGCAGCAGCATGATCGTGTCGGTGCGCTGCCCGGAGTCGTTGCCCGTGTGCAGCTGCTTGCGCTGGGCGGCGGTGAGGCCCTTGCGGGAGTCACTTCCGACGATCAGGTAGTTGGTGCCGGGCGTGTCCGCGGGGCGGTGGCCGGACGGGAACGCGTTGACCTGCGAGACGTTGTTCCATGCGAAGACCGGCACTGCGACCAGGTACACCAGCCAGAGCAGGAGCAGCAGCCAGAGGTAGCGGAGCCGGAACCGCGGCCGAGGCCACCGCGGGCCCCACCGGCGTACGCCGCCCAGGAACCCGCCGCCGGCACGCGACGGGGGCGGGGGAGGGGCTGGTGTCTCGCGCGGCGACCGAGCGGCCGAGCCGCGCTGCTGACGTGCCACGGTGGGCATCACGCGGGTCTCGTCGGGACCGGGCTCGCGCGACCCGGACTGCCGCGGGACCGGCCGGGTGGCGTCGGGATCGGCGTGCGAGCCCGCGTCGCCGTCCTGGCGGCCGCCGTCCCGCCCACTCTTCCCGCCACGGGGCGAGCGGCCGTACAGCCAGTCGTCGGACATGTCGGCGAGGGTACCGGCCGGCACTTCACGGGCCCGATTCGGCGCGTCGGTCCGCGGTGTGACCGGTGTGGCTGGTGATACTGGCGGGGCTACTTCCCCAGCACAGAAAGCCATGCCCATGGGGCTGCCTCCCGCGTCTCCCACAGTCCGGGCCACCGCAGGTGACCGTGCCGCGCGCGTGCGCTACCGCCGCGCACTGATGCTGATGGTGATGACGCTGGCCGTCCCGGGCTCGGCCCAGCTGGTGGCCGGCGACCGCAGGGTCGGTCGCATCGCCACCCGCATCTGGGCGGCCCTCCTCGTCGCGGGGATCCTCGGGATGGCGATGGCGGCGGTCCACCACCAGTACGTCTTCTGGTTCGTGACCGACACCACCGCACTCGGCGTCGTCCGGCTCGGGTTGATGGTGCTCGCCATCGGCTGGGCGCTGCTCTTCCTCGACGCGTGGCGGATCGGCCAGCCGCTGTCGTTGTCCATGGGTCATCGCCGGGCCGTGGTCGGGCTGAACGGCGTCCTCTGCCTCTCGGTCGCCGGCACCCTGCTCTTCGGCGCCCACCTGGTCGGGGTCCAGCGCGACTTCATCCTCACCATGTTCTCCGGCGACACCGTGCACGGCGCGAACGACGGGCGCTACAACGTGCTGCTCGTCGGCGGCGACTCCGGGGCCGGCCGGTGGGGGCTGCGCACCGACTCGATGACGGTGGCCAGCATCGACGCGACGACCGGGAAGACGGTGCTGATCGGCCTCCCGCGCAACATGACGAACTTCCCGTTCGCCAAGGGCTCGGTGATGCACAAGGCGTGGCCGCACGGCTTCGACTGCGGTTACCCGGACTGCGAGCTGAACGGCGTGAACACCTGGGTCGGCGACCACCTCGGTCTGTTCAAGGGGGTCAAGGACCCCGGCATGGACGCCACGATCTCGGCGATCGAGGGGATCACCGGTCTGAAGGTCAACTACTGGGCGTTCGTCAACCTGGCCGGGTTCCGCGGCCTCGTCGACGCGGTCGGCGGCGTCACCCTCAACGTACGGCAGCCGATCCCCGTCGGCGGCCTCGGCGCCGACGTCACCGGCTACATCAAGCCCGGCATCCGCAAGCTCGACGGCTTCGACACGCTGTGGTTCGCCCGCTCCCGCGACAGCTCCGACGACTACTCGCGGATGGCGCGGCAGAAGTGCGTGATGAACGCGATGCTCCACCAGGTCAGCCCGCAGACCGTGCTGACCAACTTCGAGAAGATCGCCAAGGCGTCGTCGCAGATGATCTCCACCGACATCCCGGCGAGCGAGGTGGACACGTTCATGGCGCTCGCGCTGAAGGCGAAGAGCCAGCCGGTCGCGACGCTCTCGCTGGTACCGCCGCTGATCGACACCGGCCACCCCGACATCGCCCTGATCCGGCGCAAGGTCGCGGCCTCCATCGCCGTTTCGGAGCATCCGCCGGCCACCTCGGCGCACCACCACACGAAGAAGAAGGCCCCGACGACCGTCACCGGCGGCTCGATCGGCTCGCTCTCCACCGGGTACGCCGCGAACCAGTCCAGCAACCTGGGCGCCGTCTGCTGAACTTCTCCCATGGAGCTGGAGTTCTCCGGGCCGATGTACGAGTGGCGCGGCCCCGCGCCGTACCACTTCGTCGCCGTGCCGGAGGACGAGGCCGAGGAGCTGCGTGACGCCGCGGTGTTCGTCACCTACGGCTGGGGGATGATCCCGGTCCGCGGCCGCATCGGCGACACCGACTTCACGACCTCGCTGTGGCCCAAGGACGGCGGGTACGTCGTGCCGATCAAGGACGCGGTCCGCAGGCCGGAAGGGCTCCAGCTCGGTGACGAGGTCACGGTGAGACTCACCATCGACCTGTGACTGCCTTCGACGGCGGCGCTGATGTAATCCCGGGATGGACCAGGCAGACCGGATCGTCGCCCGTGCTCGTGAGTGGGCGGTCGCCGACACGAGAGTCCGTGCCGCGTTGGTGCACGGCTCAGTGGCCCGGAACGAGACAACCGAGCTCTCCGACGTCGATCTCGTCGTCGTGGCCGAGCCGGGACGACGCGGCGAGATCTGGGCCGAACGGGAAGAGGTGACTCGCCGGCTGCTCGGTGCCGACCCCGTCGCGAGCTGGGAGGTCCCGCACCAGCGCCCGTACCGTTGGCAGGCTCGGACCGCCGAGCTCGACATGCTCGACCTCACGCTCGACGAGGGAACCGTCGACGTCTGGATCGGCCTGACCGGTGAGGTCGACTTCCTCGTCGACCGTGGTGATGTCCGCGCCGCCTTCGAGCAGGACCGCGCGCACCTGCCCCTCCCGGAGTACGACGCGACGGGTGCCTGTGACGTCACGTGGGGGCTGCTCGTGTGGCTGGCCGGAGGGTTGCTTCAGCGGCGGGTCTTCATGACGTGGGTCGGTATCTGCGATCTGATCGCGAGTCGCCTCGTGCCTCTGCTGGCGCCTCCGGCGTACCGAATCGGCTCTGTCGGTGACCCGAGGGACCAGGCAACGCTGACTCGGCTCGACGAGGTGTGTCCGCGATCATCCGCGCCGGAAGAGCTCGCGCGGGCACTCCACGCGGCCGGAGTCTGGTACACCGAGCTGCTCACGGACTGGGCGGAGCGCACCGGTCGTGCTCGTCCTGGTTCCGGGCTCGAGGCCGGCACCATGGCGATGTTGGCGCGGCTGGCCCGCGGCGAGCTGGGGGCTGGCAGGACCTAGGGTTTCCCCGTGACCGACCGCCGCCGCCGCATCAGCGCGGTGGTCGTGACCTTCGACAGGCTCGCCATGATCGAGCGGCTCCTCGAGCGACTGCGGGCGATCGAGGAGCTGGCGGAGATCCTGGTGATCGACAACGCCTCGAGCGACGGCACCGGGGAGTGGCTGCGCAAGGTGGGGACGACCGCCGGCGGCGTGCCGGTGCTGGCCCGGACGCTGCCGCAGAACTCCGGCGGCGCGGGCGGGTTCCACGAGGGGTTGCGCTGGGCGGAGGAGCGGGGCGCCGACCTGGTCTGGCTGATGGACGACGACGGCACGCCCGAGCCTGACTGCCTCGACCGGCTCCTCGCCCACGACGGCGCCTTGGACTTCTGGGGCCCGGTCGTCGTCGACGAGGCCGACCCCGAACGGCTGGTCTTCCCGATCCGGCTGCCCGGTGGCACGCGGGTAGTGCACGCCATGGACGACGTACGCCGAGCCGCCGATGGTGGGCTGATCCGCGACATCGTGATCCCGTTCAACGGCGTCCTGGTCACGCGCGGGCTGGTCGAGCGGATCGGCCTGCCGCGCGCGGAGTTCTTCATCTGGGGCGATGACCACGAGTACCGCCTCCGCGCGGAGCGTGCCGGTGCGCGCATCGCGACCGTCGTCGATGCCCGGGTCCAGCACCCGTCCGTGGGGGCGCTCGGGACCCCGATGGCGTTCGGGCGCACGACGTACAACGACACCCCGAGCGACCTCAAGCACTACTGCATGGCGCGCAACAACCTGGTCAACCTGCGCGAGTACGGCGGGGTACCGCACGCGCTGGCCTTCGTCGCGAAGACGCTGTGGTTCTACACGTTCACCCGGCGCGACCCCGGCCGCATCCGGCTCAGCATCGGCGCCTGGCGCGACGCGCTGCGGGGCGACTTCACCGGCCACGAGAGGTTCCTGTGAGCGAGACCGTCGCCGTCGTCGTGGTCACCTACAACCGGGCCGACCTGCTCGCCCGGACCCTCGAGGGGCTGACCGCGCAGACCCATCAGCCCGGGTCGATCATCGTGGTCGACAACGCCAGCACCGACCACACCCGCGAGGTGCTCGACCGCCATCGTTCGTCGGCCGGGCCGACGCTGCAGCGGATCCATCTCGAGACCAACACCGGCGGCGCAGGCGGGTTCCGCGCGGGTATGGCGGCGGCGTACGACCAGGGCTTCGACCGGATCTGGCTGATCGACGACGACGTCGTCCCGGTGCCCGACTGCCTGGCGGTCCTGATGGCCCAGGACGAGGCGTGCCTGATGGTGGTCCGCGAGGACATCCGCGGCCACCTGGTCGAGAAGGCCGCCATCGACTTCGACCTCAGCCGCCCCTGGTCGATCCGGCCCAAGCGCGCCAGCGTGGAGTCGGCGTACGGCGAGCGTGCCGCCATGCCGGAGCGCGTGGAGCTGCAGAACGTCGCCTTCGAGGGCTTCCTGGTACGCCGAGAGGTCGTCGCGGCGGTCGGGCTGCCCGACGACTCCTTCTTCATCTTCTACGACGACGTCGACTTCGCCCTGCGCGCCCGCCGCGCCGGTTACCGGATCTGGGCCGTCCGCGATGCCGTACTCGTGCGTCAGCTGGACTTCGACCAGAAGCACGCGCTGGACACCTGGAAGGGCTACTACATGTACCGCAACCTGTTCGCTGTGCACTTCCGCTACGGGACCAACCCGCTCGTGCGTGCCAAGCCCTACGCGGTCGCCGCCGTCGTGACCGCGCTCAGCCCGGTCCGCGGGGGCCGGGTGGAGGCGAGCAACGTGTTGCGCGCGGTGCGCGACGCGCGCTCGATGCGTCGGCTCCCCTCGCCCTCGGGCGGCGGCACGATTCCAGGTTCGGACCGCTCCGCTGGCTAGACTGGCGGATCTCGACCGATCAGGAGTTCTGACTTGTCCCAGCCCGACCTCGTCGTCGTCGGGTCCGGTTTCTTCGGCCTCACCATCGCTGAACGGTGTGCCAACGAGCTGGGCCTGGACGTCCTCGTCCTCGAGCGACGTCGCCACATCGGCGGCAACGCGTACAGCGAGGCCGACCCCGAGACCGGCATCGAGGTGCACGTCTACGGCGCGCACCTCTTCCACACCTCCAACGAGCGGGTCTGGGAGTACGTCAACCGCTTCACGTCGTTCACGCACTACCAGCACCGCGTCTTCGGCCAGTACGACGGGCAGGTCTACTCACTGCCGATGAACCTCGGGCTGATCAACCAGTTCTTCGGCCGCAGCCACACCCCCGACGAGGCCCGCGAGCTGATCGCCAAGCAGGCCAGCGAGATCCAGACCGAGGATGCGCAGAACCTGGAGGAGAAGGCGATCAGCCTGATCGGCCGCCCGCTGTACGAGGCGTTCATCAAGGGCTATACGGCCAAGCAGTGGCAGACCGACCCGAAGGAGCTGAGCGCGGACATCATCACCCGGCTCCCGGTCCGCTACAACTTCGACAACCGGTGGTTCAACGACACCCACGAGGGCCTGCCCGTGGACGGCTACACGGCGTGGCTGACCAGGATGGCCGACCACCCGAAGATCGAGGTCCGGCTGAACACCGACTTCTTCGACATCGCCCACGAGTTCAAGGGCCGGGTGCCGATCGTCTACACCGGGCCGGTCGACGAGTACTTCGGCCACAGCGAGGGACGCCTGTCGTGGCGCACCGTCGACCTCGAGGCGGAGGTCAGGCACGTCGACGACTTCCAGGGCTGCGCGGTGATGAACTACAACGACATCGAGGTGCCCTGGACGCGCATCCACGAGTTCAAGCACTTCCATCCCGAGCGCACCTATCTCCCGGGCAAGACCGTGATCGTGCACGAGTACAGCCGCTTCGCCGAGGAGAACGACGAGCCGTACTACCCGATCAACACCAAGGAGGACCGCGCCACGCTGCTGCGGTACCGCGAGCTGGCCAAGAAGGAGCCGATGGTGCTGTTCGGCGGGCGTCTCGGCACCTACAAGTACCTCGACATGCACATGGCGATCGGCTCGGCCCTGTCCATGTTCGACAACAAGCTGCGGCCCCACTTCGCCGAGGGCGCCGAGCTCACGAGTGGAGGAGTCGAATGACCACCCGTCTGCTGCAGCGCCAGATCCTGCCGCTCGACCGCGACACCGACGTGATGGCGCTCTACGTCGACCCCGAGGAGGCACGGCTCGACGCCGACAAGTACCAGGTCGGCGGCAACCGGGCCGCCAAGGAGCTCAACCAGGCGGCGATCCGGCAGACGACCTCGACCGGCGCGAGCGTCCACCCCGACCAGATCGAGTCGCGCACGGCGCTCCGCGTGCTCCAGGGGCAGCGGCTGTCCTTCGGTACGTACTTCAACGCGTTCCCGGCGTCCTACTGGCGGCGGTGGACCCACGTCACCGACGTCACCCTGACCGTGTCCGTGACCGGCAAGGGCTCGAGCGTCACGGTGTACAAGTCGATGGCCAACGGTCGCGCGCAGCGCGTCGCCTCGGCCACCACGGACTCCGAGGGCTCGGGCAGGTTCACGTTCGAGCTCAGCCTCACGCCGTTCGTCGACGGCGGCTGGTACTGGTACGACGTCGTCGGCGGTGACGAGGACGCGGTCGTGGAGTCGGCGGAGTGGACGGCCGACGTCCCTGAGGAGCTGGCGGAGCACGGCACCACCGACATCGCCATCACCACGATCCTCCCCGACTTCTGCTCCAAGCTGCTCAAGCAGATCGGGGACGACGACGACCTGGCGCCGTACGTCGACACCGTCTTCGTGATGGACCAGGGCTCCAAGCCGGTGACCGGCTCGGAGTTCTTCCCGGCGGCCGAGAAGGCGTTGGGCGATCGGCTGCGGGTGCTCGTCCAGGGCAACCTGGGCGGCTCCGGCGGGTACGCCCGGGGCCAGCTGGAGTCGCTGCGCAAGGGCACCGCGACGTACGCGCTGATGATGGACGACGACGTCGTCTGCGAGCCCGAGGGCATCATCCGGGCGGTCACCTTCGGCGACCTGGCCAAGCGCCCGACGATCGTCGGCGGTCACATGTTCAGCCTCTACTCGCGCTCGCGGCTGCACAGCTTCGGCGAGATCATCCATCCCTGGCGCTTCTGGTGGATGACCCCGCTCGACGCCTACCCGGAGTGGGACCTCGCGGCACGCAACCTGCGCTCCGCGCGCTGGCTCCACAAGCGGCAGGACGTCGACTTCAACGGCTGGTTCATGTGCCTGATCCCGCGCCGGGTGATCGACGAGATCGGCCTGTCGCTGCCGCTGTTCATCAAGTGGGACGACAGCGAGTACGGCCTGCGCGCGAAGGAGCACGGCTTCCCGACCGTGACCTTCCCCGGCGCCGCCGTCTGGCACGTGCCGTGGAGCGACAAGAACGACGCCGTCGACTGGCAGGCCTACTTCCACCACCGCAACCGTCTGGTCGCGGCGCTGCTCCACTCGAGATATCCGCGCGGCGGACGGATGCTGCGCGAGAGCGTCAACCACCAGATCGCCCACCTGGTCTCGATGCAGTACTCCACCGCGGAGCTGCGACTGATGGCCATGGAGGACGTCCTGGCCGGTCCGCGCGGGCTCCACGAGCTGCTCCCGCACCGGCTGGCCGATGTGAACGCCTTCCGCAAGCAGTTCAGCGACGCCCAGCTGCACGCCGACCCCGACGACTTCCCGCCGGTACGCCGCGAGAAGCCGCCCCGGAAGGGGAAGTCCGACAGCGAGGTCCCCACCCGCCGGTCGATGCTGATCACCGCCGGGCTCGCCCCGATCCGGCAGCTGCGGCCGCGCCGGAAGCTCGCCGCGGAGTTCCCCGAGGTCGAGCTGCCGGCGATGGACGCCAGGTGGTTCCGCCTGGCGCGCTACGACTCGGCCGTCGTGTCCATGAACGACGGCACCTCCGCTGCTCTCTACCGGCGCGACCCCGCCCACTTCCGCGACCTGATGCGTCGCACCCTCGCGGTGCACGCGCGCTTCCACCGGGAGTGGGACGCCCTGTCCGCCGAGTACCGGGACGCCCTGGCGGAGATCACCTCGCCCGAGGCCTGGGAGGAGACCTTGCGGCCCTGGACCGAGTCCGAGGAGTGAGCGGAAGTGACCGGGACGTGAGCGGGAACGACGCGGCGACGAGCGCCCCTGCCGCGCCGCCCGTACGCTTCCGTGCGGTGGACGCGCCGCTGCGTCCGCCGTGGTCGGAGCAGGGGCTGTTCGAGGTGTTCCGGCACCGCTACATCCTCAGCCTGCTGGTGCGCCGTGAGATCGCGGCGCGCTACCAGGGGTCCGTGCTCGGCCTGCTCTGGTCCTACGTCAACCCGCTCACGCAGTTCTTCATCTACTACTTCGTGATGGGCATCCTTTTCGGCCGGGCCACCCGCACCGAGGACTTCGCGGTCCACGTCTTCGCCGGCCTGATCGTGGTGCACTTCTTCACCGAGACGATGACAGCCGGCACCCGGTCGATCGTCCGGAACAAGTCCCTGGTCCAGAAGATGGCCGTGCCACGGGAGATGTTCCCCGTCGCCTCGATGCTGGTCTCGCTGTTCCACGTCGTGCCCCAGGTGGTGATCCTGCTGATCGCCACCCTGATCGCCGGCTGGCGCCCCGACCCGGTGGGGATGTTCTTCGGCGTCATGGGTCTGCTGATCAGCATGACCCTGGGCACCGCGCTGGCCCTGATGTTCAGCGCGGCGAACGTGTTCCTGCGCGACATCTACAACGCGGTGAACGTGCTCAGCAACTTCATCCGCTTCGGGGTGCCGATGATGTACCCGTACACGCTGGTCGCCCAGCGCTTCCACGGTCACACCGGGCTCTACCTCATGAACCCGATCAGCGAGGCCGTGCTGTCGTTCCAGCGCTGCTTCTGGGTCGGCGCCACCAGCCACCCGTCGCAGACCGTCGCCACCGACATGCCGCCGAACCTGTTCTGGCTGGCGGTCCGGGCGCTGCTGATCAGCATGGTGATCCTGGCCTTCGCCCAGTCGACGTTCACCCGCCTCGAACGGCGCATCCCGGAGCGTCTTCTGTGACCGACCGCCGCTCGATCGTCGTCCGCCACGTCTCGAAGACGTTCACCCTGCGCTACCACCGCACGCTCAAGCAGATGAGCGTGGCGATGCTGCGCCAGCAGGACCTGTCCGACTCCTTCCTGGCCGTCGACGACGTCTCGTTCACGGTCAAGCAGGGCGAGTCGATCGGGCTGATGGGCCTGAACGGCTCCGGTAAGAGCACGCTGCTGAAGATGATCAACGGGATCATGCGTCCCGACTCCGGCGTGGTGAAGACGCGTGGCCGGATCGCCGGCCTGATCGCCACCGGGGCCGGCTTCCACCCGCAGCTCACCGGCCGTGAGAACGTCTACCTGAACGCCGCGATCCTCGGCATGTCCGAGGCGGAGACGCGGCGCAAGTTCGACGCCATCGTGGAGTTCGCCGATCTCGGCCGGTTCCTGGACTCGCCCGTCGGCCACTACTCCTCGGGTATGTTCGCCCGGCTTGGCTTCGCGGTCGCCATCCACGTCGACGCCGACATCTTCCTCGCCGACGAGGTGCTCGCGGTGGGCGACCGCCCGTTCAAGCGCAAGTGCCTGGCGAAGATGGAGGAGGTCCGCGACAGCGGTACGACCCTCTTCTACGTCAGCCATTCAGCCGGCAGTGTCCGCAGCATGTGCGAGCGGGTGCTGGTGCTGGAGAAGGGCCGGCTGGCGTTCGACGGGCCGGTCGACGAGGGCATCCGCTTCCTGCACTACGACGACGACGGCGACAAGCCGCTCGACGAGGAGCAGGAGATGGACGAGGCGATGGGCGCGGACATCTGACCGCGCAGCCGAGCGCGAGGAAGGAGGGCTCGGCGTGGGCGCGGGAAGGTCGAGCTTCGCTCGGAAGATCCGGCGCTTACCGGATTTCGAGACGCGTCGCTCGACCCCTCTCTTCGTTCGGGTTCGAGCCGACGCTCCTCACTCTCTCGCGCTTGTCGGATTCCTCGAGCAAGCTCGAGTAATCCGGCGCTCGACGGCGTGTCGACTGGAAATTACAGGCTTGTAGTTACTCAGAACTTCTTCCCGTGCCGTGTGACTGATGTGAAACTTGCTGCTCGTGTGACTCCTTCCCCCACACATCTGGAGCAGCGGCATGAGCCCCCACCGCAGTCGGTTCGTCACGACCTGCCAGCAGGTGCTGGCGCTCGGTGTCGTGCTCGCTGCGCTCACTCCGGCGGCCGGGGTGGTCACCCTCGACGTGGTCGGCACCGGTCCGGCGACCACCAGCGGCGGAGGAGTCACTGCGCTCCCGACCTCCGCGCTCGCGGCGTACACAGCGGAGGCGATCAAGGCGTCGCGGGTCCCCACAGCCCCGGTCAAGCCGCAGGTGCGCGAGGTGCAGCTGACCTCCTCGACGACCACCGCCGGGCGAGCGATCCCCACGCCGTCGGCCCGGATCGCCCAGCAGCGCGGCGGCACCCATGAGCTGACCACCACACCGCAGACGGTCACCGGCTTCGGAGAGGTCGGCGTGACCTGGGCGCACGGCGTCACGATCCCCCAGTCGGGGCTGACGGTGACCGCGCGGACGCGGACCGACAACGGGTGGACCGCATGGAGCGACGTGCCCTACGACCCCGAGCACGGCCCCGACCCGGGATCGGCCGAGGCCCGTCACGCCCGGCCGGGCACCGAGCCGGTGCTGGTCGGCAAGGTCAGCGACGTCCAGGTGCGCGTCGTCTCCGACCAGCCGATGCCGCCGGACATGAAGCTCGCCGTGATCGCACCCGGCCACGCCCAGGACTCGGCGGACGAGCGGGCCGCGATCGACACCAGCACGATGGACGGCGGCGGCGGGAGCGACTCGGTCCAGGAGGCCGTGGTCCTGGATCGCGCGGCCTCCGTGGCGTCCACGACCGGCGCCGACGACACCGCCCGACTGGCGGCCGCAGTGTTCACCCCGAAGCCGGTGATCTACTCGCGCCAGCAGTGGGGCGCCGACGAGAGCATCCGCGACAAGTCCTCCCTGCACTACGGCGACGTCCACGCCGGCTTCGTGCACCACACCGTGAACGCCAACGGCTACTCGCGCAGCGAGGTGCCCGGCATCATCCGCAGCATCTACGCCTACCACGTGGAGTCCCGCGGCTGGAGCGACATCGGCTACAACTACCTGGTCGATCGCTTCGGCCGGATCTGGGAGGGCCGGTACGGCGGCGTCGACCGCCCGGTCGTGGGGGCCCACACCCTCGGCTACAACGACGACTCGTTCGCCGCCTCGGCGATCGGCAACTACCAGATCGCCCATCCGAGCTCGGCGATGATCCAGGCCTACGCGAGCCTGTACGCCTGGAAGCTGTCACTCCACGGCGTCAACGCCGACTCGACCCGTCAGTGGGTCACCAAGCGGTGGTTCCAGGCCATCAACGGCCACCGCGACGCCGCCGCCACGTTGTGCCCCGGCCAGTACCTCTACGCCAAGCTCCCCGAGATCCGCCGCCTCGCCGCGGCCGCGCAGCGCGGCTGGTCCGGGCGGCAGCTCGAGTCCAACCTCGCGTCCACGCCCGCACCCGACATCGTCGTACGTCGTGCCAGGGACGGCGAGGCGTTCGTCGTGCCCACCGGGGGGCTCTTCTCCTTCCCGAGGCCCGTCACCGCCGCCTCCGTGGTCTCCGGCGCCACGCAGCTCACCGTCACACCGGACATCACCGGCGACCGGCACAGCGACCTGCTCGTGCGGCAGGCCGACGGCAGCGTCGCCGTCCGGCCCGGCACCTGGCGGGGAACCTTCAAGGCGGCCACCCAGGTGCTGACCGGGTTCCGGGGCCTGGACCAGGTGACCGCGCCGGGTGACCTCAACGGCGACGGCCGCAACGACCTCGCCGGCCGCAACCCCTCGACCGGTGCGCTGGTGCTGTTCCTCCAGCGGTCGGACGGCGGGTTCCGACGCGTCGTGAGCAGCACGGGCTGGAAGTCCTTCGACCTGATCACCGGTGTCGGTGACCTGAACGGGGACGGTCACGCCGACCTCGTCGCGCGCGACGCCGACGGCGACCTCTGGCTGTACGCCGGGCGGGGCGACACGACGTTCGCGAAGGGCGTGCGCATCCCCGGCAGCTTCGGGCAGTACGACGTGATCGCGGGGGCCGGTGACATCAGCCACGACGGCCGCGCCGACCTGCTGGTCCGCGAGCGCAGCACCGGCGCGTCCTACGTCCTCCCGGGCAACGGCGACGGGACGTTCGGCCGGAGACTGGGCCCGATCAACCGGTTCGCGGGCGCCACCGGCCTGGCCGTGGGCAACGTCGCCCGGTCGAACGCGCCCGATGTCGTCGCCCTCGACGGAAACCGGGTCGAGGAGTGGGTCAACCCCGGCCGGTTCGACCTCGGCGGCCCGATCGACACCGGGGCGGACCTCTCCGGGGCCGACAAGATCCTGGTCGCCGGCGACTGGGACCGCGACGGCTACGGCGACGTGGTCACCCGCCAGACCAGCGGCAACCTGGTGCTCTGGCGCGGCGACGGCCACGGCCATCTCGCGCGGACCAAGATGCTGGCCAAGGGTTTCGGCACCGTCGGCAAGCTCACCGCCGTCGGTGACATGACGGGTGACGGGTTCCCCGACCTGATCGGCCAGCCGCGCTACGGCGTGATGAGGGTGTATCCGGGTAGGGGTCTGGCCGGCTTCAAGAAGAGCTACCCCATCTACAGCCGTCTCAAGGGAAACCCCATCGGGGTGGGCCGCTGGAACGGCGATGGTGCCCCCGACAGCCTGCTGCGCCGCGGTGGCACGCTGACCCTGCTCCAGGGCAACGGCCCAGGTGGTCTGCACTCCCCGTCGACGCTGCCGGTCGACATGTCCCCGTACGACTGGACGATCGGGATCAGCGACCTCCAGCTGACCGGCCACCCCGACCTGATCGTGCGCCAGAAGAACACCGGCCGGCTGTACGCGATCCCCGGCAAGGGCTCGGGCCTCAAGCGTCCCGTGTACGTCGGCGGCGGCTTCGGGGGGTACGACCTGGTGGGCTAGGCGCGACGCCCCGAGACGTCAGGTGGCGGGCGAGAAGCGGTCGGTCACCCGTTCGTCGGCAGCGATGCGCCCACGCCGTTCCTCGGACGCCTGCGTGACCAGGACCAGTGAACCGCTGCGTGCCAGTGGTTCGGTGAGGGAGGCGAGACCGGAAGGGGAAGCCGGGTTCGCCTCCGAGAGGAGGCGGCCGCCGTCGGCGAGATCACCGGCGGCGGCCGACCTCCACAGGTCGGCCTGCGTCGTCCCGGCAACCGCCAGGTCGCCGTCCTCCGGCCCCGGCCACGCGACGTACGCGTCCGGCTGCGACCAGACCTCGGCTCCGAGGTCGTGGACGCCCCCTGGTACGCCGTCCGGGAACCGCCCCGCCAGCGGCCGCAGCGCCGAGGCCACGACCGGGATGCGGCCGGCCTCGGACGCCCACCGGCCGAGCCCGTCCCGCCCGGTGACCACGGCGTCCACGTCACCGTCGTCGCCCTCCCAGACCACCTCGAAGCCACATCCCCACGCCGCTCCCAGCACGACGGTCCCCAGCCAGTGCGGCGGCAGGTCGACCAGCAGCCGGCTGCCGTGCTCGACGTCCAGCTCGTCGGCCAGGAGCGAGGAGACCTTCGCGACCCAGTTGGCCCACGTGGTCACGGACAGCTCCGTGCGCTCACCACTCGCGTCGTCGTAGAAGGTCACCAGCGGCCGCCCGGCGTCGGCGGCCAGGAGCCCCGACAGGATCTGGGGGAACGTCGTCATCGCGAGGTCACCTTACGGACAGGCTCAACGCCCTAGGGTTTCGGCCATGGCTGCGATCGAGCACTTCTGGGCCGTGATCCCGGCGGGCGGCTCGGGGACGCGCCTGTGGCCGCTGTCGCGCTCGAGGTCCCCCAAGTTCCTCCACGACCTGACCGGAAGCGGGCGCTCGCTCCTGCAGGAGACCGCCGACCGGCTCGCGCCGCTCGCCGAGGACCGGTTGCTGGTGGTGACCGGAGCCCGCCACCGCGATGCCGTGCTCGCGCAGCTGCCCGGCGTCGAGCCGGCGCGCGTGATCGGCGAGCCGGCGCCTCGCGAGTCGATGGCCGCCATCGGGTACGCCGCGGCCCTGCTCGAACGGGAGGATCCCGACGCCGTGATGGGCTCGTTCGCGGCCGACCACGCGATCGGGCACCTCGATGCGTTCGCCGAGGCCGTCACCCTGGCGATCGACGTGGCGCGGAACGACTGGCTGGTGACGATCGGCATCGAGCCGACCCGCCCCGCGACGTCGTTCGGCTACCTCCGGCAGGGCGATTCCCTCTCGGCGCACCGTGGGGCCTTCGTCGTGCGCGAGTTCGTCGAGAAGCCGCCGCCCGACGTTGCCGCGGCCTACCTCGCCTCGGATGACTACCGCTGGAACGCCGGCATGTTCGTCGTGCGTCCGACGGTGCTGCTCGACCTGCTCGCGACCTGGCATCCCGACCTGGCCACCGCGCTGCGTGACCTCGCCGCGGACCCCTCTCCGATGGACGAGGTCTGGCCGGGACTGACCAAGATCGCGATCGACCACGCGGTCGCCGAGCCGGCCGCCGCCGAGGGACGCGTCGCGACCGTCCCGGCGGACCTCGGCTGGGACGACATCGGCGACTTCCACTCCCTGGCCTCCGTGCTCGGCCGGCTCCGAGGGGACGGCGAGCTGCAGGTGCTGGGTGATCCCGGGGCGGTGGTGGCCGAGGCGAGCAGCGGCGTCGTGGTGCCCGGCGGCGGGCGTCTCGTCGCCCTGGTCGGCGTCGACGACGTGGTCGTGGTCGACACCCCGGACGCCGTGCTGGTCACCACGCGCGACCGGGCTCAGGACGTGAAGGCGCTGGTGGACCGCCTGCGAGCAACCGGACGGACCGACCTGACCTGAGCGGTCACATCCCGTTGGGCTCGGGGGAGTCGGTGTAGGGGTAGTCGCTCATGAACGTCTGCAGGGCCGCACCGGAGACCGACGAGCAGTACTGCCAGACGCCGACCTGCTTGGCCTGACCTGCCGCGGCGTTCGCGGTGCCGCCGACGGACCAGTGGGTGAAGGCGATGTGCTGGCCGTCGGGGAACGGCTTGCCGTCGTCCTTGGTCCACGGCACGGCCTTGAACTTGTGGCGCAGGTCGGTGGTGCCGGAGAACTTGTCGGCGATCGCGCGGATCTGGCTCATCTGGTTGTCGTCGCCGGCGACGCTGTCGTCGTACCAGAGGATCGTGTAGCCGTGCTCCTCGTTGTGCACGAGCGTGCCGAGCGCCGGCCGGTCCTGGCTGGTGTAGAACTTGCGCGCCATCGGGTCCGGGTCGATGTAGTGCTCGCCGAACGCCGGAGGGCTGTCCGGGTAGCTGACCGGCGACCCGTCCGGGATGTGCTGCTGGTTGCCGTTGGCCGGCTTGGTCGTCGTCTTCTGGCAGGCGCCGGCCGGCGCGCCGATCCGCGCCAGCGGCTTGCCGGAGTACTTCGAGGTGCGGAAGTGGTCCACCACCGGACCCCAGGCCGCCGCGACGATGATGCCGACGGCGACGAGCACGCAGACCGCGACGATGATGCCGCCGCGCCGACGCTCGGCCGCCTTCTGCCGGGCACGCATCTGCTCGACGACCTTCTGCCGCTCCGTGCGGGTGGTCCGTGACGACGCGGACGACTTCGAGGACTTGGCCATGACTGTGCTGAGCTCTCTCTTCGTGACGGCCGGACGGGGTGGAGTGCGGCGAGTCTACGTAGTGATCGGGCGCAACCGAACTCCGACGGGCGCGCGCTCGTCCACCAGCCATCCGTGGGCGTACGCCGCGACCGCGACCACCCAGCCGGTCCTGCCGTCCTCCGACACCACCTCGATCGCCCCGTCGACCAGACCCACTTCGGCGCCGGTCAGTCCGGCGAGCAGGTCGCGGAGCTCGACCGCGTCCGCCGGCCCGCCGAAGGCGGCCCGGTCGTCGTCACTGCCGCGCAGCGCGGCCAGTACGGCCTCGCGTGCACCGAGCCCGAAGAGGTCCGCGCCCTCGGGACGGAGCAGCGCGGCGGCACCGGGTCCGTCCTCGCCCGGCGGGAGCACCAGGTCGCCACGTCCTCGCACCACGACGAACGGCCGTCGGGCGAGCTTGCCGGCGGCGAGCTCGGCTGCCCCGGCCAGCTCGTCGGCGACCGCGGGTGCGGTGACCGCGAGTGTGTTGCCGTAGGGGTCGACCCGGCCCGCGTGGTCGTCGAGCACGCGCAGCCCGGCGGCCCCGACCGCGATGTCCGTCTGCCCCTCCCGCCAGGCGCGCCCGGCGGTGTCGGTCACCACGACCGCCACGCCGGCACCCGTCCGCTCCAGGAGATCGGCCCGCAGCCTCCGAGCCGTCGCGTCGGGGTCCTCGGGCAGCAGGAGCACCCGCCCCGTCTCGACGTTCGAGGCGTCGACGCCGGCCGCGGCCATCGTCAGCCCGAGCCGGTTGACCACGATCGAGAGCGAGCCGCGGCGAGCCACGAGCCGCCGGGTCTCGCGCACGATCGCCTCGGCCCGGTCGCCGACCACGTCCCGGCCCTCGGCCTTGCTGACCACCTTGCTGGTCACGCAGACGACGTCCCCGTCGGCGAGGTCGCACTCCGACAACGCGCCCAGGAGGTGGTCGGCGAGGTCGTCGCCGTGGCGTACCTCCCCGACCCCGTCGGGGGCCCAGACGGTGATCACGGGTTGCTCACGAGACCAGCCTCACCGCGGCCGCGGCCATCTCGGCCGTTGCCTCGGGCGAGGTCATCAGGAGCGGGACGGCCTCGCAGGCGATGCCGGCCGACCGCACGCGGCCGGTCTCCGCCTCGTCCACGGTGTCGACCAGCCACCCGTCGAGCACGCCGCCGTCCGGATCGCCGTTCCTGGCCCCGTAGTGCAGCGCGACCGCGCTCGCGGCGACCTCGACACCGATCGAGGTCAGCAGCTGGTGCGCCATCCCACGCACGTGGGTGCCGCCGACGATGGGGGAGACCCCGACCACCGGCGCCTTCGTCGCGACCACGGCCTCCCGGACGCGCGGCACGCCGAGGATCGTCCCGACGCTGACCACGGGGTTGCTCGGCGGGACGACGACCAGGTCCGCGTCGGTGATGGCGTCGATCACCCCCGGCCCCGGCGAGGACTCCTCGAGCCCGACCACGACCACCGCCTCGGCCGGCACCTCGGCGTGCAACCGCACCCAGTACTCCTGGAAGTGCACGACCCGGCGACCACTGGGACTGTCCGGGTCGGCGATCGCGACGTGGGTCTCGACCCGGTCGTCGCTCATCGGCAGCAGCCGCACGCCGTCACCGTGGACGGGGCGCAGCCAGCGCCGGCACAGCGCCTCGGTCACCTGGGAGAGCGGGTAGCCGGCGTCGAGCATCTGGGTGCGGACCAGGTGGGTGGCGAGATCGCGGTCGCCGAGGCCGAACCAGGTGGGCTCCACGCCGTACGCCGCGAGCTCGTCCTTGGCGTTCCAGGTCTCGTCGCGACGGCCCCAGCCGCGCTCGTGGTCGATGCCGTCGCCGAGCGTGTACATCACGGTGTCCAGGTCGGGGCAGACCTTGAGCCCGTGCAGCCAGATGTCGTCGGCGGTGTTCGCGACCACCGTGACCACGGCGTCGGGGTCGACGCCCGGCACCAGCCCGCGGCGTACGCCGTGCAGCAGCCCGGTCAGGAACGTCGCGCCGCCGACGCCTCCCGAGAGCACGGTGATGCGGTGCATGTGGGTAGCCTGCCGCACCCGGGACCGCGGGATGCTAGCGGGTCGGGGCCACGTCCGCAGGGAAATGCCAATACCAGATCCCGCCTTGACTTCCGGTGTACGACAGGCGTGTAATTCCCACAGTGTTCTTCGAACGGTATGGGCGTTCGAGCCGGTAGCAGCCACACACATCAACGCCACACCACAACAGGGTCGAAAGGGCGAGAACCGTGAGGGAACTGTTTCTCCTCGACGCGGACGCCGAGGAAGCGGGTTGGCAGGAGCGCGCGCTCTGCGCACAGACCGATCCGGAGGCGTTCTTCCCCGAGAAGGGCGGCTCGACCAGGGAGGCCAAGAAGGTCTGCCTGACGTGCGAGGTGCGGGGCGAGTGCCTCGAGTACGCCTTGATGAACGACGAGCGCTTCGGCATCTGGGGCGGGCTCTCGGAGCGTGAGCGCCGGAAGCTGAAGAAGCGGGCTGTGTGAAGCGCCCCGGGTGACGGCGCCTGGAGCCTGGTGACTCGGCTCACCCTGCCGGCGAATTCGGGGGTTTCCACCCCGCCGCTAGTGTGATCGACCGTGGATCCGGCAGTCGTGGCTCTTCTCGTCAGCCACGACGGGGCCCGGTGGCTGCCGGCCGTCATCGACGGCGTCCGGGCGCAGACCACTCCGCCGTGCGGCGTCGTGGCGGTGGACACCGGCAGCCGCGACGCGAGCCCCGATCTCCTGGTCGATGCCTTCGACGAGGTGGTCACGCTCACCGGCCGCGCGGCGTACCCCGAGGCGGTGCGCACTGGTCTGGAGCAGATCCCCGTCCTCGAGGCGGGTGGGCCCGAGTGGGTCTGGCTCCTGCACGACGACAGCAACCCGGCTCCCGACGCGCTGGAGCGGCTGCTGGCCGCGGCGGCCGCCGACCCGCGCGCCGACATCCTCGGCCCGAAGCTTCGCGAGTGGCCGTCGTTGAAACGCCTGCTCGAGGTGGGCGTCACCATCTCCGGGACCGGGCGTCGGGAGACCGGACTCGAGCCCGGCGAGTACGACCAGGGCCAGCACGACGAGGCGCACGAGGTCCTCGCGGTCAACACCGCCGGCATGCTGGTACGTCGGAGCGTGCTCGACGAGCTCGGCGGCTTCGACGACAACCTGCCGATCTTCGGCAACGACATCGACTTCGGGTGGCGGGCCGCGCACCGCGGCCACCGCACGGTCGTGGTGCCCGAGGCGATCGTGTTCCACGCCGAGGCGGCCCACCGCGGCACCCGGCGTACGCCGCTGACGGGGCGGCACACCCACTACCAGGAACGCCGTGCGGCGCTGTTCACCCTCCTGGCCAACGTCCCCGCTCGGAAGCTGCCGTGGCAGCTGGTCCGGCTCTTCGTCGGGACGCTGGTGCGGATGGCCGGGTTCTTCGTCGTCCGCTCCCCGGGTGAGGCGCTCGACGACCTGGCCGCAATGTTCTCCGTCTACTTCAGCCCGAACGAGATCCGCCGCGCTCGCAAGGCGCGCAGGTCACCGGGTACCTCCGGCGACCACGATCCCCGCCCCCTGCTGGCGCCCTGGTGGCTGCCCTACCGGCACGGGCTCGACTTCGTCGGCGACATCGTCGCCGCCGCCTTCAACCAGGCCCAGGACGTGGCCGACCGGCGGCGGGCCGCCAAGGAGGCCGTGGCGCCGGTGCCGCTCCGGCGCCCGGCCGTGGTCGACGACGACACGCCCGAGGAGGACACCGGGCTCGTCGCCCGTTTCTTCACCAACCCGCTCGCGCTGTCGCTCGCGCTCGTGGTGCTGCTGTCGGTGTTCGGCGCCCGCGAGGCGTTCGGCCAGGTGACCGGCGGCGGCCTCGCGCCGGCGCCGGCGCAAGCCACCCAGCTGCTGGGCCTGTGGACGGAGTCGTGGCACCCGCTCGGCACCGGCACCGCCGTCCCCGCTCCGGCGTACGTCGTGGTCATGGGCCTGCTCGGCTGGGTGCTGGGAAACAGCGCCGCCGCCGCTGTCGCCGCCGTGCTCCTCCTGGCCGTCCCGCTCGCGTTGTGGGGCTCGTGGCGGATGCTCCGCGTGGTCGGGCGCCTGGTCGATCCCGGCGGCTCGCCGCGCTGGTTGGTCGCGCTGGGCGCGGTCAGCTACGCCCTGGTCCCGGTCACCTCGGGTGCCTTCGGCGACGGCCGGCTCGGCGTGGTCGCCGTGTCGGTGATCCTGCCGTTCCTGGCCCATGCGGCTCTCGGCTTCGGCGACCCCGAGCGAGACCGCCGCTGGCGCGCGGCGTGGCGCACCGGCCTCCTGCTCGCCCTCGCCGCGGCGTTCGAGCCGGTGGCGTGGGCCTTCGGGGTCGTCCTCGCGGTGATCGTCCTCGGACTCGCGTACGCCGTGACGCGCCGCCTCCCGCGGAGTCGCGACGTGGTCGGTCCGCCGCTGCTCGCGCTCGCCGTGACGCCGGTCCTGCTCCTGCCGTGGTGGCTGCCGGCGATCCGGCACGGTGCCGCCTCGCTGCTGCTGATGGAGACCGGCCGCCAGCCCTATCCCTCGCTGTCGTTCGGGGACTTCCTCCTCGGCCGGTTCGGCCCCGGCCTCGGCAGCCCGTGGTGGCTGGGCGCGCTGCTGGTCGCCCTCGCGTTCCTCGCCCTGATTCCCCGCGCGACGCGCATCCCGGTCCTGGTCACCTGGCTGGTCGCCGCCGTCGCGGCGATCACCGCGACCGGCCTGTCCGTCGTACCGCTCTCGCTGCCCACGGGATCGGTGCGCCCCGGGATCGCGGTGCTGACGGTGGTGCTGCACGGCTGCTTCGTGCTCGCCGGCATGCTCGGTGCGCAGGGCCTGGTGATGATCCTGCGCCGCTCGCGCCGTGAGCACCACGAGGTGCTGCTGCTCGGGCTGGCCGCGGTGGCGGCGATCGTCCCGGCGGTCGGGCTCGGGTGGTTCGTCTGGCAGGGTCCGGGAGACCTGGCCAACGACGAGCAGACCGGCATCCCGCCGTTCATGACCGACGAGGCGACCGCTGAACCGGCGGCCGGGATCCTGGTCATCCGCGGCGACGTCGCCCACGGACTCACCTACACGATCCGGCGGGGTGCGGGCGACACCCTCGGCGAGGACGAGGTCCTCTACGCGTCCGAGCCCGACCGGGCGTTCAACGACGACGTCCGCGCTCTGGTCTCGCGTCCGACGCCGGCCGTGGTCGACGACCTGGCCGGGGCCGGCATCCGCTACCTGGTCCTGCCGGCGCCGTACGACGGGTCCGTGGCCGCCGGCCTCGACGCCACCGACGGGCTCGGTCAGGCCGGGACGGAGACCCAGTCGACGCGCACCTGGCGGATCGAGACCGAGGTGGACCCGCGGGCCGTCGACGGCCCCGGGTCGGTGGAGCGACCCGTGCTGCTCGCGGTCGAGGGCGTCGGCCTGGTGGCGGTCCTGGTGCTGAGCCTGCCGACGCTGCGCGCGAGACGCCGTCACGAGGAGGACGACTCATGAGCCCCGGCAAGCGGGTCCGGATGGGCGACGTCGTCCGGCGTCGGCGTACGCCGCGGCTCGACGCCGTGAGCGTCCTCGCCGTCGTCATCCCGCTGGTCACGGTCGGCGTCCTGGCGATGGTGCGACAGCCGCCGGTGCACGACCGGACCCAACCGCCGGCTCTCACCCGCCTCACCAGCGCGACCGTGGTCTGTCCCGCCCGAGTGCCGGGCTCGCCGGACGCCTGGGTGTCGACGGCGAGCGGCGGATCCGGAGACGTGTCGGTCCGGGCGCAGGGCGCGGCGTCGTCGATGCCGGTGCGCACGGGCGCGGTGGCGCGGGTCCCCGGCACGGATGCCCCGGTGGTCGTGGGCCGGGACGCGCTGGCGCCGGGTCTCCTCGGGCTGCGCTCGGGGACGAGTCCGCTGACCTACCAAGCGTGCAGCGTGCCGTCTCCGCAGCAGTGGTTCACCGGGCTCGGCGCCGGTGCCGAGCACGACTCCGTGATCGAGCTGGTCAACCCCGACTCGGGCTCGGCGGACGCCGACATCACCCTGTACGGCTCCCACCCGTTCACGGCCCGGAAGCTGCACGGGATCACGATCCCGGCCCACCGGACGATCTCCCTCGACCTCGGCCGGATCGTGCCGCGCCGGATGTTGCTGAGCGCCCAGGTCCAGGTGACGCGGGGCCGGCTGGCCGTGCACGTGCTCGACAGCCGGACGAACCTGCTCACCCACCAGGTGCGCCGCGAGTGGCTGCCCCGCCAGGACGGCCCGGCGGCGGACAGCCAGCTGCTCGGTCTCCCCACCGGGAAGGGGACCCGGACGCTGCAGCTCGCCAACCCCGGCGAGGAGGGCGTGCGGGTGCAGGTCAAGATCGTCACCGGGGACACCAGCTTCGCCCCCGCCGGGCTGGACACCGTCACCGTTCCGGCGGGCGCCACGAGGTCGGTGTCCCTGACCAAGGTGCTGGCCAAGGCCCTCGGCGACGGCGCCGTGGGCGTCCAGGTCACCGCCGACGGCCCGGTCACGGCGTCGGTGCTCACCGACCTCGGGACCGACCAGGCGTTCACCGTCCCCGACCCGGTGATCCGCGACCAGGCCGCCACCCTGCTTCCCGTCGCGCGGGGCAAGGGGGCGACCCCGGTCACCGCGACGCTGTATGTCGCGGCCGACTCCGCGGGCGCCGCCACCGTCTCGGCGTACGACGCCTCGGGCAAGAAGCTGCTCGACCGGAGGGTCGGCCAGCAGCAGGGGCTCACGGCGAAGGTCCCGCTGCCGAAGGGCACGGCGTTCCTGGAGGTGGTGCCGGAGAGCACCCGGATCCGGGCGGCCGTCCTGCTCACCGGAGACGGCGCCTCGGTGGTGCCGATGCACGAGCTGCTCACGCGAGGCCTGGTGCCCCAGATCAGTCTGGGTCAGGACTAGGTCGGGGCGTTCAGTCCTCGCGGGAGTAGCGGGGGTCGACGTCCTCGGGGTCGATGCCCAGGAGCTCGGCGATCTGCTCCACGAGCACGGTCAGCACCATCGCCTCGAGGTCGGCCCGGTTCTCGCAGCGGTGCTCGATCGGGCGGCGGAAGACGACGAGCCGCGTGGGGGTCGTGCCGTGCCCACGGACCAGCGACGCCAGCGGGACCGTCTCGCCGCTCCAGTCGTCCGGCAGCTGCGGTGTGTCCTCCACGGCGTACTCGACCAGGCCGAGCCGCTCCTGCCAGCGGGTATCGATGTCGCGGACCGTGTCGAGGACCAGCTGGTCGAACCGCTCGCCGGGCGTCGGCAGCTCCGGACGCCCCGGCAGCGACGGCGCGATCGCCGGCCCGCGCATCCCGCGACCGCGGCGGTCGCGGAGGCTCCGGCGGGGGGAGGCGGGCACCGGCGAGGTCATGGTGCCAGCCTAGGTGTCCGGCACCTCCGCGTGCCTCAGCGGCGTACCGCGGGGCCGGGGGTACCGTCGGCGCCGTGAGCCCCGCCCGGCGCTGTTCGCGCACCGCGTGCGACCGTCCCGCGGTCACCACGCTGACCTACGTGTACGCCGACCAGACGGCGGTGGTGGGGCCGCTCGCGACGTACGCCGAGCCGCACTCCTACGACCTCTGCGACGTGCACGGGGAGCGGCTGTCCGCCCCGCGGGGCTGGGAGGTGCTGCGGCTCGCGCCGGACCCGAGCACGATCCCGCCGTCGCCGGATGACCTGCTCGCGCTCGCGGACGCCGTGCGCGAGGCCGGGCGACCACTGGTCGAGGCGACCCGGTCGCCCGGCGAGGCAGGACGGACCGGGGGCCCGTCCGGCGTCGGACGTGAGACCGCGCGGCGCGGTCACCTACGGGTCCTGACCTCGGAGTGACGCGTCTCGGCCCCGGCTCGGGTCGTTAGGCTCGGCCCGTGGCCACCACGGACCCGGCGAACACGCACGCCGTCTTCAAGGCGTACGACGTGCGGGGCACGGTGCCCGACCAGCTCGACGAGGAGCTGTCCCGGCGTACGGGTGCGGCGTTCGTCCGCGTCGCCCGGGCGTCGACGGTGGTCGTCGGGCACGACATGAGGCCGAGCTCACCGCCGCTTGCCGCGGCGTTCGCGGCCGGCGCCGCAGACGCCGGTGCCGACGTGGTGATGATCGGGCTCGCGTCCACCGACCAGCTGTACTTCGCGTCCGGCGACCTCGGCCATCCCGGGGCGATGTTCACCGCCAGCCACAACCCCGCGGCGTACAACGGGATCAAGCTGTGCCGCGCCGGCGCCCGACCGGTCGGCGCCGACTCCGGGCTGCTGGAGATCCGCGACGCCGTGGGTCACCCGCAGCCGCCGAGCGGCGAGGCGGGCACGATCACTCAGCGCGACGTACTCGAGGCGTACGCCGCGCACCTCCTCCGGCTCGCCCCGGTGGCCGGGCGACGGCTCAAGGTGGTCGTCGACGCCGGCAACGGGATGGCGGGCCTGACGGCGCCGGTGGTCTTCGAGCGGATCGGCGGCACGGACGGCGGGACCGTCGAGCTGGTGCCGATGTACTTCGAGCTCGACGGCACGTTCCCGCACCACGAGGCCAACCCGATCGAGCCGGAGAACCTCGTCGACCTCCAGAAGCGCGTCGTGGCGGAGAACGCCGACATCGGGCTGGCGTTCGACGGTGACGCCGACCGGTGCTTCGTGGTCGACGAGCTCGGCGGGGCGGTGTCGCCCTCGACCCTGACGGCACTGATCGCCGCCCGCGAGCTCGCGAAGGAGCCCGGCGCCTCGGTGATCCACAACCTGATCACGAGCCGCCGCGTGCCCGAGCTGGTCACCGAGCTGGGTGGCACGCCGGTCCGCACGCGGGTAGGGCACTCCTTCATCAAGGCCCGGATGGCGGAGACGAACGCCGTCTTCGGCGGCGAGCACAGCGGGCACTTCTACTTCCGCGACTTCTGGCGCGCGGACTCCGGGATGCTCGCCGCGCTGCACACGCTCGGCGCCCTGGCGAGCTCCGACCGGTCGCTCTCGGAGCTGCTCGACGACTACCGTCGCTACGTGCTGAGCGGGGAGATCAACTCCGAGGTCCTCGACCCCACCGCCACGCTCGCCGCCGTGGAGTCGGCGTACGCCGGGACGCGGGGCGCGGTGCTCGACCACCTGGACGGGCTGACCGTGACCACCGACGACTGGTGGTTCAACGTGCGACCGTCCAACACCGAGCCGCTGCTGCGCCTCAACGTCGAAGGTGCCGACGACGAGACCATGACCCGTGTCCGCGACGACGTCCTCTCTCTGATCAGGAGCCACGCCAGATGAACCTCGACCCGAAGCTCATGGAGATCATCCGCTGCCCCGACGACCACGGCCTGCTCGAGCCGGTGGGGGAGGAGCTCGTCTGCCAGAGCTGCGGCCTGGCCTATCCCGTGCGCGACGACATCCCGGTGCTGCTGGTCGACGAGGCCCGCAAGCCGGCCTGAGCGTCGTACTCCCATGGCCACCTGGTTCGACGAGTCGCGGCTGGACGACGAGTCCGCCCTGGCGACCGCCGACGGCCGGCTGCGCGAGCTCGCCGAGGCGGGCGCGCGGGTACGCCGTGAGGCGGCGGAGTCGGCGTCCGGGGTCGCCGCCGCCGTGGCCACGGCCCGCGATGCCGCGCGCCCTCGGGCGATCGTCGCCGCCGGACCGGACTCGCGCCTGCTCCGCGCCGTGCTCGAGCCGTGGTGCCCGGTACCGTTCGTCGCCTGGCCCGGTCCGGCCCTGCCCGGCTGGGCCGGTGGTCTCGACCTCGTCGTCGTGCTCGCCCCCGACGGCTCCGACCGGGCGACCGCGGGGGCCGTCGCCGAGGCGGTACGCCGTGGCTGCCAGGTCGTGGTGGCCTCGCCCGAGGGCTCGCTGGTGGCCCAGCACGCCGAGGGCCGGTGGTCGACGATCGTGCCCACCGTGACGCGCGACCAGCTGGCCACGGCCGTCGTCGTGCTGGAGTACCTCGACCAGGTCGGCCTCGGCCCACGCGCCGACCACGCCGACGTGGCGAAGGCGCTCGACGACGTCGCCATCGCCTGCTCGCCGCACCGCGACATCGCGGTCAACCCCGGCAAGATCCTGGCGCTCGCCCTGGCCGACACCAACCCGGTCGTCTGGGGCGGCTCCAGCCTGGCTGCCAGGGCCGCCCGACGGGTCTCGGAGACCATCCGGCGAGCCTCGGGCCAGTCGGCGATCGCCGGCGACGCCGAGCACCTGATGCCGTTGATCGAGGCGGCCCGGCCCCGGGACGTGTTCGACGACCCGTTCGCCGAGGGTGGGACGGAGACCCGGCCGGTCCTGCTGGTCTTCGATGACGGCGCCGACGACCCGGTCGTCCGCGAGGACCGCGGCCGGCTCCAGGCCACGGCCGTGGAGCACGGCGTACGCGTGGAGACGGTGACCGCCGACGGTGACACGGAGATCGCCCGCTACGCGTCGCTGGTGCTGAACGGCCGGTACGGCGCGGAGTACCTCCGCCTGGGTCTGGTCGACGACTGAGCCGGGTCGCGGCTGCGTCATCCGGATCGGTGGCAGAACGCCGTTGTGTCCGGACCCTCTCGCGCGATCAGGAGACGTGGAGATACTGACGCCCGAGGGGGCGGTCGTGGACGCGTGGTGGTCGGAGCCGGAGCGGCGTCGGGTGACGCGGCTGTGTGCGCTGATCACCGGCACTCCCGTAGCCGCCGAGGACCTCGCCCAGGAGACCCTGCTCGAGGCCTGGCGGATCAGGGACCGTCTGCTCGACCCGTCGGGAAGTCGTCCGTGGCTCGACGCGATCGCCCGGAACGTGTGCCGTCGCTGGCTGGTCCGACACGGACGCGTCCGGGGACACGAGGTCAGCACCGAGCCGCCCGACGTCGGTCACGACGAGCTCGCGGACCTGCTCGAGCGCGACGAGCTCGCCGAGCTCCTCGACCGCGCCCTGCGGCTGCTCCCGCCGGAGACCCGGGAGGCCCTGGTGGCGACGTACGTCGACGAGCTCGGCCCGACCGAGATCGGACGTCGGCTGCGGCTCTCGCCCGAGGCCGTGTCGATGCGGCTGACGCGCGGACGCGCCCGCATCCGCGAGCTGCTCGAGACGGAGCTGGCCGACGACCCGCTCGCCCAGGTCTGGGTCGCGCGGCACGGCGTCGCCTGGCGCACCGTCCGGGTGTCCTGCGCGACCTGCGGAGCCACCTCGTCGAGCATGCGGCGTGACGCGCGCGGCGGCGTCGTCCAGGCGCGTTGCGAGCGGTGCGAGCCCGACGGGCTCGCGTCGTCCTGGTCGCTCGACAACCCGGCCCTGCGCCCGCACCTGACCGCGGTCAGCCGCCCGAGCGCCGTTCTCGGCCGGATGGCCGACTGGTCGCACAGCTGGTGGCCCGCCGCGATCGCTGCCGGCCGGGTGCCCTGCACCCGCTGCGGGAGCGAGGTGGTGGTGCGGCCCTACGACCGGCTGGACGGCACGGACCCCCACGTCCGCCGTGGCTGGCAGGCGTCGTGTGCCACCTGTGGCGAGGTGCTCACCACGTCGCTGCTCGGGCTGACCCTCACCGCGCCCGAGACCCGGGCGTTGCGGGCCCGCAGGCCCCGCGCACACGCCGTACCCACGCGGCGGGCCGAGCGCTGCGGCCGTCCCGCACTGGTGGTCGGCCTGCACGACGACGGGTCCGGTGACCGGGTCGACGCGTTGTTCGACGACGCGACCGCGCGCCCCCTGGGCGTCGTCGCGTCTCGGTGATCGGGGTACTCCGACACCGAGACTTCTCCCTGCTCTTCTGGGGCGGGCTGGTGTCGGTGGCGGGCGACTGGATGCTCTTCGCGGTGCTCCCGTACGTCGTCTATGCGCGCACCGGCTCGACGATCGCCACGGCCGGGATGACCGTCGCCGAGCTCGCGCCCGGGATCGTGCTCGGCTCGGTGGCGGGGGTTCTCGTCGACCGCTGGGACCGCCGCCGGCTGCTGGTGGTCGTGAACCTCCTCCAGGGGCTGGTCGTTCTCGCGCTGCTCGCGTTCGTGGCCGACTCGTCCCTTCTTCCCGTCGTGTACGCCGTGGCCGCGGCTCAGTCGGCGCTCTCGGCGTTCTCGATGCCGGCCGAGAACGCCCTCCTGCCGACCCTGGTCGGCCCCGACGAGCTGGTGCCCGCCAACGCTCTCAACGCCCTGAACAACCGAGTCGGCCGCCTCGGGGGTCTCGCCCTGGGACCGGTGGTCTACGCGGTGGGTGGTCTCGGAGCGGTGACGGTCGCCGACGCGGTGTCGTTCGTGGTCGCCGCCACGCTGGTGGCGCTGATGCGCACCCGACCGGTGCCACCGGAGGAGCCGGCAGAGCCAGGGAGGTTCTTCGTCGAGTGGCGTGACGGGATCGCACTGGTGCATCGCGAGCGGTCGATCGCCGTCCTGTTCGTGGTCTTCGCGCTGATGACCTTCGGCGGCACGATGCTCGACCCGCTCCAGGCGCCGTGGGTGCGTGACGTGCTCGGTGGTGGGGCCGGGTTGTACGCGCTGCTGAAGGCCGTCCACGCCGCCTCCGGGATCGCCGGCTCGGTCGTCGTCGGCGCCCTCGGCGCACGGCTCTCGCCGCGGTTGCTCTGCGGGGCCGGGTCGCTCGTGGCCTGCGTCCTCCTGCTGGTGCGGTTCAACGTGCCGCTGGTCGCCGTCGCGGTCGCGCTGAGCGCGATCGCCGGGGCCGTCGCGGTCGGGTCGTCGGTCGGTGTCGAGACCCTGGCCCAGCAACGCGTGCCGGAGCCCTACCGAGGACGTGTGTTCGGCACCCTCCAGGCGATGATCTGGGCGGCCAGCCTGCTCGGCGCGGTCGTCGGCGGTGTCGGCGCCGAGTGGATCGGCGTGGTCGCGATGCTCGACGTCGCCTCGGCCCTGGTGGGTCTCGCCGGCGTCGTCGTGCTGCTGGCGCTGCCGGCCGATCGGAGCGGGGCCGTCGTTCGGTGACCCCGGTACCCTGCGGCGCATGTCGACCGAAGGCAGCACCAAGGCAGTGGTCGCGGCGCTCCTGGCCAACACGGGCATCGCGGCCACCAAGTTCCTGGCGTTCCTGCTCACGGGTGCGTCGTCGATGCTCGCCGAGGCGATCCACTCCGTCGCCGACTCCGGCAACCAGGGCCTGCTGCTGCTCGGTGGCCGGCAGGCGCGTCGTCGCCCGACCGCGGCGCACCCCTTCGGCTACGGCCGCGAGCGCTACCTCTACGCGTTCGTGGTGTCGATCGTGCTGTTCAGCGTGGGCGGTCTGTTCGCGCTCTACGAGGCCTACCACAAGGCGCACGAGCTCCACGCCACCCACGGCCACCCGGAGGACTCGCTGCTCGACAGCAGGTGGGCGTGGGTCCCGATCGTGGTCCTCCTCGCCGCGATCGTGATGGAGGCCCTCTCGTTCCGCACCGCGATCCGCGAGACCTCACACGTGAAGGGCGACGCGTCGTACGTCGAGTTCGTGCGCCGCGCGAAGGAGCCCGAGCTGCCGGTGATCCTGCTCGAGGACTTGGCGGCTCTCTGCGGTCTGGTCTTCGCCCTCTTCGGCGTCGGGCTGTCGCTGCTCACCGACAACCTGTGGTTCGACGTGATCGGCACCGCGCTGATCGGCCTGCTGCTGGTGGCCGTGGCCGTCGTGCTCGCGATCGAGACCAAGAGCCTGCTGATCGGCGAGTCCGCCTCCGCCACCGTCGAGCGCCGGATCGCCTCCGCGCTCGAGGGCGTCGACGGCATCGAGCGGATCGTCCACCTCAAGACGATGCACCTCGGCCCCGACGAGCTGCTCGTGGCGGCCAAGATCGCGGTCCCCGCCGCGGACTCCGCCGCCGAGGTCGCCAGGGCCATCGACGCCGCCGAGTCCTCCATCCGCGCCGCCGAACCGATCGCGCGCCTGATCTACCTCGAGCCGGACATCGCGCGCACCTGACGCGTCCCCTGAGGGTCTAACCTGCCTGCATGCGCCACTTCTCCGGCCACATTTGATTCAGGTCTGAGGCCCGGCGCGACGGCTTCGTGCCGCGCGTCCTGGCTTATCACGCCTCGCGGGACCTCGTACCTCTGTACGCGGTCTACTCGCTGCTGTTCACCGACCACGGCATCGGGCCGGCACAGATCTCGGTGCTGTTCGTCGTCTGGTCCCTGACCAGCTTCCTGTTCGAGGTGCCGTCCGGCGCCTGGGCCGACACCTTCGACCGGCGTCGCCTGCTCGTGCTCTCCGCGGCGATCTACGCCGTCGGGTTCGGGTCGTGGACCGTCTGGCAGACGTTCACCGGGTTCGCGTTCGGCTTCGTGTGCTGGGGTCTGTCGAGCGCGCTGATGTCCGGCACCTTCGAGTCGCTGGTGTACGACGAGCTGGTCGAGCGGGGCGAGCGCGCCGGCTACCCCCGCCTGATCGGATGGGCGCACTCGACCGCCATGGTCGCCAACCTCGTGGCCACCGCGTCGGCGGCGTACCTGTTCCACGTCGGCGGCTACGCGCTGGTCGGCTGGACCTCGGTGGCGATCGCCGTCGCGCAGGGGGCGCTCGCGGCGACCCTCCCCGTCTCGGCCCGCGCCCGGCGCGCACCTCAGGAAGAGGGCGACGACGGCGCACTCCACGAGACCGAGCGCGCGGCGTCGACGTACGTCGCCATGCTCCGGGCCGGCCTCGCGGAGTCGCGCCATCACCCGGACGTCCGCCGGGTCCTGCTCCTAGCCGGGACGATGGTCGGACTCACGGCGTACGACGAGTACTTCCCGCTGGTCGCCCGTGCGCACGGCGTGGCGACGACGACGGTGCCGATCCTGATCGCGATCACTGTCATCGGCCAGGTCGTCGGCACCGCCACCGTCGGCCGCACCGCGCGGCTCGGTGCATCGCTCATCGGCGCGATGCTCGGAGCGGGCGCCGTCCTGGTCTCGGTCGGCGCGATCTCCACGCCGTACCTCGGCTTCCTGGCCATCGCCCTCGGCTACGGCCTCCTCAACAACGCGATGCTCGTGGGGGAGACCCGGGTCCAGGACACGATCGCCGGTCCGGCGCGTGCCACCGTGACCAGCGTGCTCGGGCTCGTCGAGGAGGTCATCGCCCTGACCGTGTACGTCGCGTTCTCGCTCGGCTCGCACGTGCTCGGCTTCCCGACGCTGGTGGCCCTCCTGGGCATCCCGACGGCGGTCGTGGCGATCGCCGTGATGCGGTGGCTGCCCGAGCGGGCCGGGAGGGGTGTCGAGGATTCTGTCGTCGGGGTCACGGAGCCCTAATCTCTTCAGAACGCGGTCGCAGACCAGCGGCCGGAGAGCGGAGGCAGCACGATGGACTTCAAGGTCGCCGACCTGGGCCTGGCCGACTTCGGCCGGACGGAGATCAGCCTCGCCGAGCACGAGATGCCCGGCCTGATGGCGATGCGCGAGCGCTACGGCGCGGAGAAGCCGCTCACCGGTGCGAAGATCGCCGGCTCGCTGCACATGACGGTCCAGACCGCGGTCCTGATCGAGACCCTGGTCGCGCTCGGCGCCGAGGTCCGCTGGGCGTCGTGCAACATCTTCTCCACCCAGGACCACGCGGCCGCCGCTGTCGTCGTCGGCCCGAACGGCACCGTCGCCGACCCGCAGGGCGTCCCGGTGTTCGCGTGGAAGGGCGAGACGCTGGAGGAGTACTGGTGGTGCACCCAGCAGATCCTCAACTGGCCCGCCAAGGACGGTGAGAGCCAGAAGGCCAACATGATCCTCGACGACGGCGGCGACGCCACGCTGCTGGTCCACCTCGGCGTCGAGGCCGAGAAGAAGGGCGAGGCGCCCGACCCGGCGACCGCCGCCAGCCACGAGCAGAAGGTGATCTTCGACGTCCTGCGAGCCTCACTCCAGGAGGACGACGCCCGCTGGACCCAGATCGCCGCCGAGATCCGCGGCGTCACCGAGGAGACCACGACCGGCGTGCACCGGCTCTACGACATGATGAAGGAGGGCTCGCTGCTCTTCCCCGCCATCAACGTCAACGACTCGGTCACCAAGTCCAAGTTCGACAACAAGTACGGCTGCCGGCACAGCCTCGTCGACGGCATCAACCGCGCCACCGACGTCCTGATCGGCGGCAAGGTCGCGGTCATCTGCGGGTACGGCGACGTGGGCAAAGGCTGCGCGGAGAGCCTGCGCGGTCAGGGCGCCCGGGTGATCGTCACCGAGATCGACCCGATCTGCGCGCTCCAGGCCGCGATGGACGGCTTCCAGGTCACCACCCTCGAGGACGTGCTCGGCATCGCCGACATCGTGATCACCGCGACCGGCAACCGCGACGTCGTCACCGTCGACCAGATGTCGCGGATGAAGCACCAGGCGATCCTGGGCAACATCGGGCACTTCGACAACGAGATCGACATGGCCGGTCTCGAGGCGTACGACGGCATCGAGCGCAAGAACGTCAAGCCGCAGGTCGACGTGTGGACCTTCCCCGAGTCCGCGGGCGGCCACTCGATCATCGTGCTCTCCGAGGGCCGGCTGATGAACCTCGGCAACGCCACCGGTCACCCGAGCTTCGTGATGTCGAACTCCTTCACCAACCAGGTGCTGGCCCAGATCGAGCTCTTCACCAAGCCCGAGGCCTACCCGGTCGGCGTCTACGTGCTGCCCAAGCACCTCGACGAGGAGGTCGCCCGGCTCCACCTCGACGCCCTCGGCGTGAAGCTGACGTCGCTGTCCGACACCCAGGCGACGTACCTCGGCGTCCCGGTCGACGGGCCCTACAAGTCGGAGCAGTACCGCTACTGACCGGGATTTCGACGTCTCGACTGGCAAGATGAACAGCGTGACACAGGCCGAGGACTTCCGTGCGCGCGTGCTCGTCGTCGACGACGACGCGTCCCTGTCGGAGATGCTGTCGATCGTCCTGCGTCAGGAGGGCTTCGACTCCCACGTGGTCGAGCGCGGTGACGAGGCGATGGAGGCGTTCCACTCCTACCGCCCCGACGTCGTTCTGCTCGACCTGATGCTGCCCGGCAAGGACGGCATCGACGTCTGCAAGGAGATCCGGGCCGAGTCCGGCGTACCCATCGTCATGCTCACCGCCAAGGGCGACACCGTCGACGTCGTCGTCGGTCTCGAGTCGGGCGCCGATGACTACGTCGTCAAGCCGTTCAAGCCCAAGGAGCTCGTGGCCCGCATCCGCGCCCGGGTACGCCGCAACGACGCGCCCGGAGCCGACAGCCTCAGCATCGGCCCGCTCACCATCGACGTGGCCGGCCACGCGGTGACCCGCGACGGGGCGCCGGTGAGCCTGACCCCCCTCGAGTTCGACCTGCTGGTGTGCCTGGCCCGCAAGCCCTGGCAGGTCTTCACCCGCGAGGTCCTGCTGGAGCAGGTCTGGGGCTACCGCCACGCCGCTGACACTCGGTTGGTCAACGTCCACGTCCAGCGCCTGCGTTCCAAGGTCGAGGCCGACCCGGAGAACCCCGAGATCGTCCTGACCGTGCGCGGCGTGGGATACAAGGCCGGCAGCTCCGGCCAGCAATGAGCGTGCCGGGGAAGACGACGGTGAGATGAGATGGTCGCCCGCACCGTCCCCGAGGCCCTACGCCGGGGGCTGACCTTCTGGCGCCGGTCGATCCAGGCCCGGGTGGTGGTCAGCACGGTTCTGCTCTCGGCGATCGTCCTCACCGCCGTGGGGTGGTTCCTCCTGCGCCAGGTCGAGCACGGGTTGGTCGACCACCGGGTCGAGGCTGTGCTGGTCGAGGTCGCCAACGAGAACGACCAGGCCCACCAGCTGCTCAAGGCGTGGCCCGGCAACGACACCAACGCCGAGCAGCAGGCCACCGACCTCTACAGCGGGCTCGCCGACAGCGGCAACGCCCGCGGCTTCAGTGTCGTGATGGTCGGCGCGGGTGAGACTGACCAGCACCAGCCCCTGAACGAGCGCGGTCCGGAGGCCACCTCGAAGCAGGCGGTGACCAGCGTCCCCGACTCGCTGGTGCGGCACTTCGACGACGTCTCGAGCAGCCCGCGCTCCACGCCGCCGGCCTGGACGTTCACCACGATCCGCACCCAGACCGGGCCTGACACGTTCAAGGAGATCCCCGGCATCGCGGTCGGCACCCAGTTCACGATCACCGCCGACGACACGACCCGGACCGTGTACTACCTGTTCCCCCTCGACGACGTGCAGCAGTCGCTGGCACTGGTGACCCGCTCCTTGTTCACCGCCGGCGTCCTGCTGCTGCTGCTCATCGCCGCGCTGACCTGGCTGCTGACCCGGCAGATCGTGACTCCGATCCGGATGGCCCGCCGGGTGGCGGAGCGGCTGGCGGCGGGGCAGCTGCAGGAGCGCCTGCGCGTCACCGGTGAGGACGACCTTGCGCGCCTCGCGACGTCGTTCAACCAGATGGCGACCAACCTCCAGCGACAGATCCGCCAGCTCGAGGAGCTGAGCCGCGTGCAGAGGCGGTTCGTCTCGGACGTGTCCCATGAGCTCCGCACGCCACTGACCACCGTCCGGCTGGCCGGCTCGGTGCTCCACGAGGCGCGCAACAGCTTCGACCCCGAGACCGCCCGGTCGGCCGAGCTGCTGCAGAGCGAGCTGGACCGGTTCGAGACGCTGCTGGTCGACCTGCTCGAGATCAGCCGGTTCGACGCGGGCGCCGCGGTCCTCGACCTCGACGACGTCAACCTGACCGACGTCGTACGCCGGGTCGTCGACAGCACTCGATCTCTCGCCGAGGCGCGGAGCACCCGTGTGGTGGTGACTGCGCCCGACACACCGTGCGTCGCCGAGGCCGACGTACGCCGGGTCGAGCGCATCGTGCGCAACCTGGTCACCAACGCGATCGACCACGCGGAGAGCAGAGAGATCGTGGTGACCGTCGCGGCCGACGACCAGGCGGCCGCGATCGCCGTCCGCGACCACGGGGTAGGCCTCGCCGTCGGCGAGTCGGCGATGGTGTTCAACCGCTTCTGGCGGGCCGACCCGGCCCGGGCGCGCACCAGCGGCGGCACGGGTCTCGGGCTCGCGATCTCGCAGGAGGACACCCATCTGCACGGCGGCTGGCTCCAGGCCTGGGGGAAGCCGGACGAAGGTGCCCAGTTCCGGCTCACCTTGCCACGGCACGCCGGGCATCCGCTGCGCCACAGCCCCCTGCCGCTGGTGCCCGAGGACGCCGCGGAGGTCGTCGCATGAGGCGCCTGATCCCGAGGCGGACCTCCGGGCTCGTCGGTTCCCTGGTCGTCGTCGGCCTCCTGGCCGCGTGCGCCCAGGTGCCCCACCAGGGCCCCGTCGTCGAAGCGAGCAACAACGTCGAGCCGCCCCCTCCCCAGGTTCAGTACAACAACCCGAAGGGTCCGCAGCCGGGGGCGACGGCAGCGGACATCGTCACCGGGTTCCTCGTCGCCATGACCGCGACCCCGCTGCAGACCACCACGGCCCAGAAGTTCCTCAGCAACCAGGCCCGGGCCGAGTGGCAGCCGGAGCGTGTCGTGACCTACAACGACCACACCCTCGCCCGCGGCACCGAGCACGTCGTGGTGCGGCTGCGCGGGGCGGACCAGGTCGGAGTGCGTGGCGAGTGGCGGGGTCCGGTCCCGGCCGAGGACCGACGGATCGTGTTCCCGATGGTCCGCGAGTCCGACGAGTGGCGGATCGCACGGGCGCCGGACGCCCTGATCGTGCCGCGCACCTTCTTCGACCAGCAGTACCAGTCGGCGCAGGTCTACTTCTTCGACCCGACCGGGCGGATCCTGGTGCCCGAGCCCGTGCACGTGCCGCAGGGCTCCCAGCTCGCCTCGGCGCTCGTGCGCGCGCTGGTCCGTGGCCCGAGCCCCTCCCTGAGCGCCGTGTCTCGCTCCTTCCTGCCGCACGGGTTGACCCCCGGTGTGCTGCCGGTGGGCCGGGACGGCGTCGCGGACGTCACGCTCAAGGGCCCCGACCCCGGACCCTTGGGCGACACCACGCAGCAGATCCTGGCCCAGCTCGCCTGGACCCTGCGCCAGGACCCGGAGATCAAGGCGTTCACACTGAGCATCGCCGGCCGGGCCGTGGCCGATGCCTCGGGCACGTCCCCGGTCCGGGTCGACAGCGACGAGTTCGACCGCGTCGACCCCGGGGTGGACTCGGCGAGCGCCTACGTCTACGCCCTCCGGCGCGGCCGGCTGGTCTCGGGCCAGATCGTGCGGCCGACCCCGGTCGACGGCCCCTTCGGCCGGGCAGATCTGGGGATCGGCCCGTTCGCAGTGCGCCTCGACGGCAACGAGGTCGCCGGTGTCACCGACCGCTCACTCCTGGTCGGCCCGGTCACGGGCACGGGTCGGGCGACCGAGGCGCTGTCCGGCACCGGGCTGCTGCGTCCCGCCTGGGACTTCGCCGACCGGCTGTGGGACGTCCAGGACGGCACGGGTGGTTCCATCGTCGTCTACCTCGCCGACGGCCGTCGTCACCAGGTCACCGTGCCCGGCATCACCGGCGAGGACGTACGGCGCTTCCTCGTGTCGCGCGACGGCTCGCGCATCGTCGCCGTCCTCCGCGGACCCAACGCCGACCGCATCGTCGCCGCGCGCCTCCAGTACGACGCGGACGGCCGGGCCCTCGGCGCCACCAGGACCCACGTCATCCGGTGGGTGTCGAGCGGTACCACCCGCATCCGCGACATCGGCTGGACCTCCCCGACCACCATCGCGGTGCTCGACCAGCTCTCGCCCTCCCGCGCCGAGGTGCGGGTCCTCAGCGTCGACGGCTCCACACCTCCGGACCAGGCCGCACCCACGCAGGTGTCGGGACGGGTGAGCGGACTGGTCGCCTCGCCGGTCGACAAGCCGTACGCCGTCGGGCGCTCGGGGCTGATCGACATCTCGCCGGTCGACCTGAACAAGCTGATCCCGATCGACCACCTGCACCACCTGACCTACGCGGGCTGATCCACAGGCGTCCCCGGCACCGGTTGCGTGGCGACCGGCACGATGGTCGGCTCAGCGGGTGCTCGATGCGCTCCGCGACCTGGTCCTCGGCAGCTCCTGTGTCGGCTGCGGTCGCGCCGGCCGCCTCCTCTGCACGCAGTGCCGCGACGGTCTCGACCCGCATCCGGCACCGGCGTGGCCGAGCCCCCGGCCGCCCGGGCTGACCGACCCGTGGGCGGCGACGTCGTACGACGGGACCGTCCGGGCGATGATCCTCGGCCACAAGGAGCACCGGCTGCTGGCCATGGCCGGGCCGCTCGGCGAGCTGCTCGCATCCGCGGCGGCGGCGGCCGTGACCGACCTGCTTGCCGGGGACGCCGATCCGGCGCCACTCCTCCTCGTGCCGGTGCCCTCGCGCCCGAGCACGGTCCGCGAGCGCGGGCACGAGCCGACGACGAGCCTGGCCCGGGTCGCGGCCCTTCGGCTTGCCGCGCTCGGGCACCCGGCGCGCTGCGTCCCGCTGCTGCGGACGCGCTCCGGTCTGGCCGACCAGTCCGGCCTGAACGCCGGGGCGCGGGCCGTCAACCTCGCCGGCGCGTTCCGCGCCCACCCGCCCTCGCTCCGACGTCTGGCCCGCCGCGGGCACCCCGTCCACGTGCTGGTGTGCGACGACGTGCTCACCACCGGAGCCACCGCGGCCGAGGCCCAGCGGGCGTTGCGAGCGGTCGGCCTGCCACCGCTGGCGGCGGTCGCCGTGGCAGCCACGCGCCGGCGGATCCCGGACTCGGGGATTGCGGTTCCGTGATCACCGAGCACGGGCTAGCGTCGGACCATGGAGTCCGTCCGGGTCCGTGGTTGCGTCGTCCAGGCGCCCCGGGTGCCCGGGCCGTCGGGACGACTAGCCGATGCCAGCCGCAGGCGAAACGGCCCACGTAACACCACGCACGGGGGGCTCCGCCCTCCGTGTGGGTGGATCACGGTGCGGCTTAGTCATAAGTCCTGCCTCGCAGCACTCGCCCGACGCGAGGACCTGCGGGAGAAGGGCAGTAGTGGCAGTCAAGCCGCGAACCTCTCAGCAGGCGGGTGTGGGGACGAAGACCAGGTCGGCCGGACGGACTCTGCCATGCCCAGCCTCATCGGGCCCTGCCTCATCGGGGAGGCACACGCCCCGTAACCCGCAACCGCACATCAGGAGGATTTCCATGGACGTGGTGGTCACCGCACGGCACTGTGAGCTGTCGGAACGCTTCCGAGACCATGTGGCCGACAAGCTCGGTCGCCTCGAGAAGCACGACCACCGGATCATGCGGGTACAGGTCGAGGTCGAGAACGAACGCAACCCACGCCAGGCAGACCGGGCCGTCCGGATCGAGCTCACGGCGTACTCCAAGGGCCCGGTGATCCGGGCCGAGGCCGCCGCGGTCGACAAGATGGGCGCGCTGGACCTCGCCGTCGACAAGATGGCCGCCCAGATGCGGCGCGCCAACGACCGCAAGGTGCGGGCCCACCGCAGTCGCCCCTCCATCGGCGAGCTGCCGACCGCGACGGAGCCGGAGTCGACCGGCGACCAGGACGTCCCCGAGCGCAAGGTCGCCTCGATGACGGTGACCGGCGACGGTCCGCCGGTGGTGCGCGAGAAGGTGCACGCGGCCCGGCCGATGACCCTCGACCAGGCGCTCTACGAGATGGAGCTGGTCGGCCACGACTTCTACCTGTTCGTCGACCAGGACACGCACCGACCGGCCGTCGTGTACCGCCGGAAGGGCTATGACTACGGGGTCATAGCGCTCGACATGAATGGCACGCACTGACTGCGTCGATGAGACCAGGGTGCATGGCCCGGACGGGTCACGCGGACGGGGTCCCGGATCGCCCATTCGACCCATACCGACCCGGGATCATGACATGCTAGGCGCGTGTCTACCCCCCCAGGCGCAGGTACGGAGCCCATCCGGGTCATCATCGTCGACGACCAGGAGCTGTTCCGTCGCGGGCTGACCATGCTCATGGACGCCGAGCCGGGCCTCGACGTGGTGGGCGAGGCCGGTGACGGACAGACCGGGATCGACCTGGCGAGTCGCGTGGCCCCCGACGTGGTGCTGCTCGACGTGCGGATGCCGAAGATCTCCGGCATCGAGGCCTGCGTGGCGATCAAGGAGGCCGTGCCGGCCGCCAAGATCCTGATGCTCACCGTCTCCGACGAGGAGTCCGACCTCTACGAGGCCGTCAAGAGCGGTGCCAGCGGCTACCTGCTCAAGGACTCCTCGATCGAGGAGGTCGCCCAGGCTGTCCGCGTCGTCGCCGACGGCCAGTCCCTGATCAGCCCGTCGATGGCGGTCAAGCTGATCGACGAGTTCAAGCAGATGTCGCAGCCCGATCGCGGCCCGGTGTCGACGTTCCGCCTGACCGAGCGCGAGCTCGAGGTGCTCCGGCTGGTGGCGCAGGGGCTGAACAACAAGGACATCGCCAAGAAGCTCTTCATCAGCGAGAACACCGTGAAGAACCACGTGCGCAACCTGCTGGAGAAGCTCCAGCTCCACTCGCGCATGGAGGCGGTCCTGTACGCCGTCCGCGAGAAGATCGTCGACCTGCCGTAGGCAGGCCGGGGTCGCCCTTCGAGACGCCTCGTCCCTCGGCTCCTCAGGAACCGCAAGCGCGCGACCGAGGGACGAGGTCGCGACCGCGCGTCGAGACCCGGTCTACTTGACGACGCGGAACGTCGCCATCATGCCGTCGTCCTCGTGGTCGAGCATGTGGCAGTGGATCATGAAGTTCCCGGTGTAGTCGGTGAACCTCGCCGCCACGACGACGGTCTCGCCCGGATCCAGCCGCCAGGTGTCCTCGTAGCCCTGCTCCCACGGCGGCGGTTTGTCCCCGTCGCGCTTGAGTGTGCGCCAGAGCTCCTCATGCAGATGGATGTAGTGGGTGAAGTGCGTGGTGTTGACCAGCTTCCAGCGCTCGGTGGATCCGAGCCGGACCTTGTGGTCGACCCGCTTCGGGTTGAAGCGCTTGCCGTTGATCGTCCAGTGGCCGTAGCGATTCAGGCCGAACCGCCAGGTCATCGCGACCTTCTTGGGCACCTTGTAGTGCTGGATCTGGGCCAGGTTGAACGGCACCGTCGCCTTCGGCGCCGGGGTGCCCCGCACCCGGAACTGCATGAGGGGCGCCTGCCGAGTGCCGGTGCCGCCGTCAGGAGCGTCGTGGCGCCGGATCGAGTTCAGCACGATGTTCTTGCCCCTCTTGCCGCGGAAGTCGACCACGACGTCGGTGCGCTGGGCAGGACCCAGCAGGATGCTCTTCCGGGACACCGGGTGAGGCAGCAACCCGGAGCCGGTGCCGATCTGCTCGAACGAGCGGCCGTCGGACAACGCGAAGTTGTAGCTGGAGAAGAGCGAGGAGTTGAGAATCTGCAGTCGGTAGAGCCCGGGCCGGACCTTCTTGTAGGGAAGGAACCTTCCGTTGACCAGCACCTGGTCGCCGACCGTCTCCGTCCCCGGTCCGCCGCTCATGCCGGTCATGTTGTAGGGATCCGTCAGCTGGTTGTCCGAGGTGAAGCTGCGATCGGTGACCGACAGCGGGATGTCGTACCGACCGTGGGGCAGACCGATCTTCGCGTCGTGCGGGTCGGTGGTCAGGAACAGGCCCTGGAGGCCGAACCAGTTGTTCCGGGCCGTCTTGTCCATCCGGTGGTCGTGGTAGAACCGCAGGGCCGCCGGCAGCGGCTCGCCGGCGTCCTTGAGGGGATAGTCGTACGTGCGTGACTTCCCGTGCCGGATCAGGAACGAGTCTGGTTGACCGTCGAACTTGGACTTCTGATGGCCGGCATGCTGGTGGATCGTCACTGCCCCGGCCTGGCGCGGCAGGTGGTTGACGAACGTGACCTTCGTGTCCTGGCCCGCCCGCCGCACGATCGTCGGCCCGGGGAAGCTCCCGCCGAAGGTCCACATCGACGTGAGCGGGCCGTGCGGCAGCACCCGCACGTCGGCCTTCTTCATCACGATCCTGATTTTCTTGCCGGTCAGGCGTGGCGGTTGGGTGAGGGGCTGGTCGAACTGGGGTCCGTCGGGCACAGGTCCGCCGGCCCCGACCGTCAGCGTCCCGGTCATGACGGGATGGATCTTGCAGTAGAAGTGGTAGTCACCGTCCTTCAGCGTCGATGCCACGGGTACCGGCACGGTGCTGTTACCGGGGACCTGGACGTCGAAGTACGGTCGGCCGTCGCTTCGAGACGCCTTGGAGGTGAACGTGTGGGTGATGCTCGTTGTGTTCTGGACCATCAGGGTTCCACCCACCGGGAGGGTGTAGTTCTGCGGGTCGAAGGCCCAGCCGAAGCCCTTCGGCACGATCTCGACCGTCACCGAGGCGGGCGCGGCGGCGGGCGCCACGGTATCGACAGCGCCCTGGGCGCTCGTTGTCGCCTGACCCATCAGTACGACCGCAGTGCCGGCCAGTGCCAGCGCCGCGGTGGTGGCCGTGACCCGGCCGACCAGGCGTCTCCTCAGCCCCCCGTGGTTCTGCATCCTGGGATTCTGGGCGCTGGCTTCGGTGGGGGCCAGAGATTTGGGGCGAGTCGGGGCGAAAATCATCCCTGCGGAGGACACGGCCCTGGGGTTGTCGGCGCCGGCCACTAGGTTCGGCTCCGTGCCATCTCCGACCCGCGCCGGCGCGACGGCCACCCTGTCGAAGCCCCAGGCGCGCCGGATCGCCCTCGCGGCCCAGGGGTTCCTCGACCGGCCGCACTCCCCGCCGACGATGCGCACCCTGGCGCGCACGCTGACCCGCACCGGGGTGCTCCAGGTCGACTCGGTGAACGTCCTCCAGCGGGCCCACTTCATGCCGCTGTACTCCCGGATGGGGCCCTACGACGTCGACCTCGTACGCCGCGCGTCGGAGGCGAAGCCGCGCCGGATCGTGGAGTACTGGGCGCACGTGCAGGCCTTCATGCCGGTCGACCTGTGGCCGGTGATGCGTCACCGGATGGCGGCCTACCGCGACGGCCGTCACAAGTGGTGGGGGACGGTCGTCACCGACGACCTCGTCGCCAGCCTGCGGGCCGAGATCGTCGAGCGCGGCGCCTCGACCGCCCGCGACCTCGACGACGGGCTGCCCCGGCAGAAGGAGAACTGGGGGTGGAACTGGTCGACGACGCGCCGGGCGCTCGACTACATGTACATGACCGGCGACGTGGCCATCGCGGGGCGCAACAGCCAGTTCGAGATCCGCTACGACCTGCCCGAGCGGGTGATCCCGCGTGAGCACCTCGAGGCGCCGACCCCCACCGAGGCCGCGGCCCACAAGGAGCTGGTCCGCCGTGCCGCGCGGTCGCACGGCGTCGGCACGGCCCGTGACCTGGCCGACTACTACCGGATGCGCCTCCAGCCCAAGGCCGGGCTCCGGGCGGCGCAGGAGGCGATCGACGAGCTGGTCGAGGAGGGTGAGCTGCTGCCGGTGACCGTCGAGGGCGTCCGGCGCACGGCGTACCTCCATCGCGACGCCCGCATGCCTCGGCGCGTCGGGGCGCGCGCCCTGCTCAGCCCGTTCGACCCCGTCGTCTGGGAGCGCGAGCGGACCGAGTCCCTGTTCGACTTCTTCTACCGGATCGAGATCTACACCCCGGTCGAGAAGCGCATCCACGGCTACTACGTGCTGCCCTTCCTGCTCGACGACCGGATCGTCGGGCGGGTGGACCTCAAGGCCGACCGCAAGACCGGGCTGCTCCTGGTCAAGGGGGCGTACGCCGAGCCCGGTGCGCCGGGCGAAACGGCCGAGGAGCTGGCGGCGGAGCTCCGGCGGCTCTCGGGCTGGCTGGGCCTGCACACGGTCGTCGTCGAGCGCCGCGGTGATCTCGCTCCGGCCCTCACCACGCTCGTGCGGTGATCCCCGCGACCGTCTTTCGCGGAATCGGCCCGGTGGGAACCGCTGGGTAGAGTTGACGCGTTCATTCGACGTAGACCTCGACCAGACGAACCCGGGGAGTCACCCGTGCCTGCCATCATCGACAAGCTGCTCCGCATCGGCGAGGGCAAGATCCTGCGCCAGCTGGAGGCGGTCTCGCGCGCGGTCAACGCGATCGAGGACGACTTCGCCGCGATGAGCGACGCGGAGCTGCAGGCCCAGACGGCCGAGTTCAAGGAGCGGCTGGAGGCCGGCGAGACCCTCGACGACCTGATGCCGGAGGCGTTCGCCACGGTGCGCGAGGCGGCCAAGCGGGTCATCGGCCAGCGTCACTACGACGTGCAGATCATGGGCGGAGCGGCCCTGCACCTCGGCAACATCGCCGAGATGAAGACCGGCGAGGGCAAGACCCTGGTCGCCACCCTGCCGTCGTACCTCAACGCGCTCGCCGGCAAGGGCGTCCACATCGTCACGGTCAACGACTACCTCGCGAAGTACCACGCGGAGTGGATGGGCCGCATCCACCACTTCCTCGGCCTCTCCACCGGCGTGATCCTGCCGTCGATGAAGCCCGACGAGCGCCGCGAGGCCTACAACTGCGACATCACGTACGGCACCAACAACGAGCTCGGGTTCGACTACCTCCGCGACAACATGGCCAGCTCGCTCGAGGAGTGCGTGCAGCGCGGCCACAGCTTCGCGATCGTGGACGAGGTCGACTCGATCCTGATCGACGAGGCCCGCACCCCGCTGATCATCAGCGGCCCGACCCAGGACGAGGTGCGCTGGTACGACGAGTTCGCCAAGGTCGCCCGCAACCTCACCAAGGACGTCGACTACGAGGTCGACGAGAAGAAGCGGACGATCTCGGTCCTCGAGCCGGGCATCACCAAGGTCGAGGACCACCTCGGCATCGACAACCTCTACGAGTCGGCGAACACCCCGCTGATCTCGTTCCTGAACAACTCGATCAAGGCCAAGGAGCTGTTCCACCACGACAAGGAGTACGTCGTCCTCGACGGCGAGGTCCTGATCGTCGACGAGCACACCGGCCGCATGCTGCAGGGCCGCCGCTACAACGACGGCCTGCACCAGGCGATCGAGGCCAAGGAGGGTGTCGAGATCCGCGAGGAGTACCAGACCCTCGCCACGGTCACCCTGCAGAACTACTTCCGCCTGTACGACAAGCTCTCCGGGATGACCGGTACGGCGATGACCGAGGCCAGCGAGTTCGACAAGATCTACAAGCTCGGCGTCGTCCCGATCCCGACCAACCTGCCGATGATCCGCGCGGACCAGCCCGACCTCGTCTACCGCACCGAGGAGGCGAAGTACGAGGCGGTCGTCGACGACATCGCCGAGCGCAACGCCAAGGGCCAGCCGATCCTCGTCGGCACGGTCTCGGTCGAGAAGTCCGAGCACCTCTCCAAGAAGCTGCGCGCCCGGGGCATCCCGCACTCGGTGCTGAACGCCAAGGTCCACGCCGACGAGGCGAAGATCGTGGCCCTGGCCGGCCACAAGGGCTCGGTCACGGTTGCCACGAACATGGCCGGTCGAGGCACCGACATCATGCTCGGCGGGTCCGTCGAGTTCCTCGCCGACGAGGAGCTGCGCAAGAAGGGGCTCGAGCCCACCGGCGAGACCGCCGAGGAGTACGAAGCGGCCTGGCCCCGCATGGTCGAGCAGATCAAGGCGCGGGTCGCCGCCGAGCACGACGACGTGAAGAGCCTCGGTGGCCTCTACGTCGTCGGTACCGAGCGGCACGAGTCACGGCGCATCGACAACCAGCTGCGCGGCCGCTCCGGCCGCCAGGGCGACCCGGGCGAGTCGCGGTTCTACCTCTCGCTCGAGGACGAGCTGATGCGGCTGTTCAAGGCCGACTGGGTCGACCGCATCCTCCAGGTGCTCAAGATCCCCGACGACGTGCCGATCGAGAACAAGCGGGTGACCGGCGCGATCGCCAACGCGCAGGGCCAGATCGAGGCGCAGAACTTCGACTCCCGTAAGAACGTCCTCAAGTACGACGACGTCATGGACCGCCAGCGGCACGTGATCTACGCCGAGCGCCGCAAGGTGCTCGAGGGTGCCGACCTGGAGGAGCAGATCGGCACGTTCATCGACGACGTCGTCGAGGGCTTCGTGGTCGGCGCGACCGAGGGCTTCGCCGAGGAGTGGGACATCGACGCGCTGCAGGCCCAGCTGCGCCAGCTCTGGCCGCTGACGGTCGACCTGCACCGGATGGCCGAGGAGGTCGGCGGCGTCGAAGGCCTGGACCGCGACGAGGTCATCGAGGCCCTGCAGGCGGACGCGCACGCGGCGTACGAGCGTCGGGAGGCCGAGATCGGCTCCGAGGTGATGCGCGAGTTCGAGCGGCGCGTCGTGCTGTCCGTGCTCGACCGGAAGTGGCGCGAGCACCTCTACGAGATGGACTACCTGCGCGAGGGGATCGGCCTGCGTGGCTACGCCCAGCGCGACCCGCTCGTGGAGTACCAGCGCGAGGGCTACGACATGTTCATGGCGATCATGGACGGCATCAAGGAGGAGTCGGTCGGATTCCTCTTCAACCTCGAGGTGCAGATCGCCGACGAGGACGAGGACTACGAGGAGGTCGAGGACGTCGAGGAGCCGTTGCAGCGCGAGCTGCGCTCGCTCGACCAGCCCGACGTACCGACGAACGGCGTCCACGACCACCGGCCGCAGATCCTGGCCAAGGGCCTCGACCGCAACCGCACGCCGCAGCACCTGTCCTACTCCGCGCCGGCGGAGAACGAGTCTGCGCTGTCGGTGCCGGCGGCCTTCGGCGGCGACGAGCAGCCGGCCCAGCCCGTGCAGCGTCCGGGCACCACGGTGTCCAACGCCGACGACGAGTTCGCCGGGGTCGGCCGCAACGCGCTGTGCCCGTGCGGCTCGGGCAAGAAGTACAAGCGCTGCCACGGAGCCCCCGGCGGCCCGACGGGCCTGACCGCGCGCATCAATGGCTAGGTGCCCAGCTCGGTGGTTGAGGAGCGAGCTCTGCGAGCGTCTCGAAACCACCGTGACGGTGCCTGATGCCCCAGGCACCGTCACCCGGTCTCGACACGCGGTCGCGAGCTCGCCTGCTCGCTCGCGCGCTTGCTCGACCTGCCTGACCGCACGCCGACCGCTCGTTCCTCGCGGTCGGCTGGTCACGCAAATTCCAGCGCGCTGACCTGCCACCTGTCCCGGATCAGCTCGAACCGTGCGGCGACGGCACGGGAGCGCTCGCCGTAGCGCACGTGCAGGCTGACCTCGGCGCATTGTTCGGAGACGAAGCTGGTGTGGGCGGCGACGAGGTGGGGCCGGACCGACTGGATGCCCCCGGCACCCGGACGTCGGCCCACCGCGGCGGCGACCAGGTGCGCGCGCCGGGCGAGGTCCTGGTAGACCTCCGGGGTCGTCCATCGCAGCAGCTGTGACACCGGGCGGTCGCCGCCGACGATCTCGACCACGGCCGCGCCGATCCGGGCCGCGTGCTGCTCGAACCGGCGGCGCCGGACCAGGTCGATCCCCACGACGTCCAGGCCGTGGGCGCGACCCGGACGGAGGTCGAGGTCGGGAACGTCGAGCCGCGGGCCGAGGTCGAGCGCGAGCGTGCCCTGGACGCTGGCGACCGGCGTGGTCGGGACGACCGGAAGCCGCACCACGTCGGCGTCGTGCTGGGTCCGGGAGGCAGAGGTCATGGCGGGTCCCATCGGTTCAGAGGTGGAGGCGCTGCCCGGGCTCGAGCAGGTCGGGATCGGGGCCGACCAGGGCGCGGTTGACGGCGTAGATCGCGTGCCAGCGCGAGACCACGGCGCGGTCGGGGGCACCGGGCGGCAGGTCGGCCTCGGCGATCGACCAGAGCGAGTCGCCGGGGCGGACGACGACGGGTGTGCTCCGACCGTCGCCGGGCCGGCGGAGGAGCGGTGGATGGTGCCGCACGCCCGCTCGGGGCCACGGCACGGTCGGGCAGCGGGAGCCCGTCGAGGAGCGCGACACCGTGGAGGTGTCGATGAGTGGTGGCTCCGTCGCTCGCGACGGAGGGGGCGGCGGCACCCGTGGCGATGGCGACACCGCAGGCCGCCAGCACCACACGTCGTACGACGTCGGGGGGCTGCCAGGCGCGGCGTCGCGCCGTGCCCACTCCGCTCCAGGCCTCGACGACGGTCGCGGTGAGGGCCAGCCAGGACCAGGCGAGGCAGGCGAGGAGCACGTACGCCGCGAGCTCGACCATCGCCCGGTCCAGCGGCAAGCCGCTCAGCGTGCCGCGGGACGCCGATGCCCAGGCGCGGCTCGCCCCCGGGCGCAGGAGCAGCGCCACCAGGGCCAGGGACGACGTCCCCGACATCCAGACGAGCAGGCAGCGGCAGCGGGTGCCGCGGTCCCCGAGAAGCACCGCGAAATCCTTTGTTTGATCGTGTTTGCGTCAGTAAACGTCTCGTCATGCGCTTTTGGCAAGTGGCTCGGCGAGCTTGTGGAGAAAGGCGACCCGCGGAGGCCGGTCGTGGCCGGGACGTGGCAGGGTGGCGGCGTGGACTCGGACGAGGGGCTGTTCGCGTTCCTCGACGATCTCGAGCAGCAGGCGCAGGCGCTCTACGAGGCCGATCGTGCGAGCGAGCTGGCCGACCGGAGCCGGTCGGAGTACGCCGCGGTCACCCTGGTCAGCCGGCTGATGGCCTCGTTGGACGACGACGTGACCCTCGACCTGCTCGGTGTGGGGCCGGTCTCGGGGCGACTCCGCCGGGTCGGCCCGGACTGGTGCCTGGTGCACGGCGCCGCCCAGGACTGGGTCCTCCGGCTCGCGGCGGTCAAGGCCGTCGAGGGTGTCTCCGCTCGGTCGGTGCCGGAGGTGGCGTGGTCACCGGTGAGCAGGCTGGGCCTCGGCTCGGCGCTCCGGCGGCTCGCCGACACCGGCGTCCGCTGTCGCTTGCACGGCGTGGACGGCACCACCCGCGACGGCGTGCTCGGCCGGGTCGGCGCCGACTTCGTCGAGGTGACGGTGGCGGAGGGCCGGGTCGTGCTGGTGGCCCGGCAGGTCGTGGCTGCGGTCCAGAGCCGGACGTGAGGACCGGGCGCTAGGTCGCGTCCACGTCGTACGGCGGGGTCTCACCGACGCCCAGCGGGACGACCTTCGGACGCGGGTCGTCCTCGCGCATCGCCTCGTTCATCGCCTCCGCGATGTGCTTCTTGACGATGGCGCGGGGGTCGAGGTCGCGCAGGTTCAGGTCGGCGTACTCGGGGCCGAGCTCCTCGCGCAGCTCGTCGCGGGCCTGGTGTGCGAAGGTCCGCATCTGCCGGGCGAACCGCCCGGCCTGGCGGGCGAACTCGGGCAGCTTGTCGGGTCCGAACACGAGAATGGCGACGAACGCGATCACCGCCAGCTCCGGCAGACCGACTCCGAACATGATTCAGAATTTAGCGCTCGGAGTGAGCCCGAGCTGGCGTCCTGCCAAACCTCGTCCGCGAGCATCGAGGTGCTCCGCGACGGAGAGCAGCACCTGCGCCGCTCCCGCGGTGGGGTCGGAGTCGACGACCGGCTTGCCGGCGTCGCCCCCCTCGCGGAGCGACTCCTCGATCGGCACCTGCCCGAGCAGCGGCACGTCGTACCCGAATCGGCTCGACAACGTCGCGGCGACCCGCTCGCCACCACCCCTGCCGAACAGCTCGAGCCGGTGCTCGGGGCCACAGTGCGGACAGACCAGGTAGCTCATGTTCTCGACGACCCCGACGACCCGCTGGTGGAGCATCGAGGCCATCGTCCCGGCTCGCTCGGCGACCTCGGCCGCGGCCTCCTGGGGGGTCGTGACGACCAGGATTTCCGCGCCCGGGAGGTGTTGCCCGAGCGAGATCGCCATGTCGCCGGTGCCCGGCGGCAGGTCGAGCAGGAGCACGTCGAGGTCGCCCCAGTAGACGTCGGCGAGCATCTGCACGAGCGCGCGGTCGAGCATCGGGCCGCGCCACGCGACGACCTGGTCGCGACGCGGTTTGAGCATCCCGATCGAGATCACCGAGACGCCCGACGGCGTGGGCACCGGCATGATCATCGACTCGACCTGAGTCGGCCGGTGGTCGGCGATGCCGAGCATGGCCGGCACGGAGTGCCCGTAGATGTCGGCGTCGACGATGCCGACCGAGCGGCCCGCCTTGGCCAACGCGAGCGCGAGGTTGACGGTCACCGAGGACTTGCCCACGCCGCCCTTGCCGCTGGCGATCGCGAACACCTTGGTCAGCGATCCGGGCTGGGAGAACGGGATCTCCTTGGCCGCCTGTCCGCCGCGGAGGTTCTTCTGGAGCTCGGCACGCTGCTCGTCGCTCATCGTCCCGAGGGTGAGCTCCACCCCGGTGACGCCCTCGACCTCGGCGAGCGCACGGCGTACGTCGCGGTCGATGGTGTCCTTGAGCGGGCAGCCCGACACCGTCAGCAGCACCGTCACCCCCACCAGGCCGGCGTCGTCGATCTCGAGGTGGTCGACCATGTTCAGCTCGGTGATCGGGCGCTTGATCTCCGGGTCGTGGACGGTGGCCAGGGCGGCGGTCAGCCGCTCGACGGTGGGGGTGCTCATGGTGGCTCCAGCCTAGTTCGCGCCGGTGTCAACCCAGCACCCGGGAGAGGTCCTCTGCGGTTGTCCACAGGCGCCGCTCAGGTGGCGACGCGACCTCGGGTGCGTCCACCAGGATTCTCGGCATGGACGAGGTGGGGCGGCTGCCGAGATCCCAGTCCGCGGTGATCTCGCGGCGTCAGCTGCTCGCTCAGGGGGTGACGCCGGCGGGCATCGAACGCGGCATCCGCCGTCGTGAGCTGTTCCGGATCCTGCCGGGCGTCTTCCTCGAGCACGCGGGCGAGCCCACCTGGCTGCAGCGCGCATGGGCAGGGGTGCTCCACTAGGAGCCGGCGGCGCTGACCGGACAGACGGCGCTTCGCGCTGTCGCCGGACCCGGTTGGCGGGGGATCCCCGAGGGTGCGCCCGTCCACGTTGCCGTGGACGTGACGCGCACCGTACGCCGTGTCACCGGATGTCGCGTCGACCGGATGACCGCGCTGGACGACCACGTGCTGTGGAACGCCAGCCCACCCCGGGTCCGCCCGGAGGTGGCCGCGACTGGCTGCGTGCTGTCCTCGTCGATGTCCGCGACGGGACCTGCTCGGTCCTCGAGCACGGCTACCTGAGTCGCGTCGAACGAGCGCACGGTCTACCTGCGGGCATCCGACAGGACGGGAGCATCACGGCCCAGGGCCTCGTGCTGCGCGACGTCGCCTACCGCGACCAGGGCTGGTACGTCGAGCTCGACGGTCGGCTGTTCCACGACACGGCCGAACGCCGCGATGCGGATCTCGACCGCGACCTGGACGCCGCGGTCAGCGGCTCGGCCACCAACTGCGGTCCCGGTTGCACCATCTGATCCGCGTCAGGCCGAGGTGGCCGCCTCGTCGTCCTCCTCCTCGACGAGGTCGTCCCGCAGCGAGCGCAGCTCCGAGCGCAGGAAGTCGCGGGTGGCGACCTCGCCCACCGCCATCCGCAGCGAGGCGACCTCGCGGGCCAGGAACTCCATGTCGGCGTGGGCGCGGGCGTTGGCCTGGCGGTCCTGCTCGGCCACCACCTTGTCGCGCGACTCCTGGCGGTTCTGCGCGAGCAGGATCAGCGGAGCGGCGTACGACGCCTGCAGGCTGAGGATCAGGGTCAGGAAGATGAACGGGTACTCGTCGAAGCGGGCGCTCTTCGGGGCGAGGGTGTTCCAGCCGATCCAGAACACCACCACGACCGTCATCCACATCAGGAAGCGGGCCGTGCCCATGAACCGTGCGAACTGCTCGGCGAACACCCCGAACGCGTCGCGGTCGTAGGTCGGGGTGCGGATCAGGGTCCGGCGCTGCTCCTTGGGGGTGTCCAGGCGGCTTCCGCGCCGCTCAGCCATGACGCACCTCCGGTGCGGTGCCGTGCCGCTCCGGCGCGGTGCTCAGTGTCTGGTCGCGCCAGTTCTCCGGGAGCATGTGGTCGAGCAGGTCGTCGACGGTGACGGCGCCGAGCAGGTGCCCGTCCTCGTCGACGACGGGGGCGGCGACCAGGTTGTACGTCGCGAGGTGGGCCGCCACCTCGTCGATGCCGGCCTCGGGGTGCAGGGGATCCATCGTCTGGTCGAGAGCAGCCGCCACCAGGGTCGAGGGCGGCTCGCGCAGCAGCCGCTGGAAGTGCGCGACCCCGAGCAGCTTGCCGGTGGGCGTCTCGAGCGGCTGCCGGCACACGTACACCATGGCCGCCAGGGAGACCGGCAGCTCCTCGTTGCGGATCTGGGCCAGCGCGTCGGCGATGGTGGCGTCGGGACCGAGGATCACCGGTTCGGGGGTCATCATCGCGCCGGCCGTCTCCTCGGCGTACGACATCAGCCGCCGCACGTCCTCGGCCTCGTCCGGCTCCATCAGCTCCAGGAGCTTGGCGGCGGTCTCGGGAGCGAGGTCCGCGATCAGGTCGGCGGCGTCGTCGGCCGACATCTCCTCGAGGACGTCGGCGGCGCGCTCGCTGTCCAGGTGCTCGAGGATCTCGACCTGGTCCTCGTCGGGCAGCTCCTCCAGGACGTCCGCGAGCCGCTCGTCGTCGAGCGCGGCGACGACGGCGGTACGGCGCTCCGGCGGCAGGTCGTGGATCACGTTCGCGGCGTCGGCGGCCCGCATCTCGTTCAGAGCGGCGATCAGGTGGGTGGCGCCCTGCAGGGGCTCACGACCCACCAGACCACCCACGTCGCGCCACTCCACCACGTGGGTCTGGCCACGCCGGCGCAGACCCTTCCCGGGCTCCTGCACGGCGACCCGGCTGAGCACCCAGTCGCGCGTGCGCACCTGCTCCATCGCGACGTCGTACACGGTGCCGGTGATGCCGTCGTCGTCCTCCCCGGTCTCGATGGTGACCGTGCGGTCGAGCATCTGGCCGATCACCAGCGTCTCGGTCGGCCGCTGCTCGAAGCGGCGCATGTTGAGCAGCCCCGTGGTGTAGACCTGCCCGCTGTCGATGTGGGTGACCCGGGTCATCGGGACGAAGATCCGGCGTCGTCCGAACACCTCGGCGACCAGTCCCAGCACCCGCGGCTGGCTGGTCTCGGACCGGATTGCGACCACCAGGTCACGCACCTTGCCGACCTGGTCGCCCTGGGGGTCGAAGATGGGGAGACCGACCAGGCGTGCGGCGTACACGCGGCCGGGCTTCGCCGGCCCGGACTGGGCGGTGCTCACGGACCTCAACGCTACCGCCGGGGGGACGACGTTCCCGGCAACTACGCGCAAACTACCCGCACCGAGCGAGGCCCGTTTAGACTCGGGGGTCGACGCCCACCTGTTGCCAGGCCTGTGCCGGGCCGGTCGCGGAGAGGTGTTGTGTTCACCCCCCGACCGTCCATGGAGCGACCTCGATGGCCAAGCACCTCGGGACCCGGCGCAGCCCCCGGCTGGGCTCGCTGCCACGCGGCGTGACCTGGGGTGTGGGTGGACTCCTCAGCGTGGCCACCGTGACGGTGCTGGTCGTGGCGCAGGGGATGGCCGCCGACGACTCGTCCGGGCACGGCGACGAGCTCGCCCACACGGCGGCCGCGGGAGGGCACCTGAGGGCCGGCCACGTACAGGGCGATCGCCGCGTCGAGGTGTCACGCCAGGCGAACCGGCCGAAGAGCTCGCCGTACCGGGTGCAGCGGGGTACGTCGTTGTCGCTGAGGCCCGCGATCGCGCTGGCCCGCAAGGTCAACACGCTGTCGCCGGCCCACTCGACCTTCACGATCGCCCAGTCCAACATCCTCGGCAGCCAGCACACGGCTGGAGCGGGCGGCTACGGACCGGGCACCTACCGGGCCGGCATCACGGCCGCCCTGCTGACCTCCCGCGGGACCGACGTCGGCGGCATGCAGGAGGTGCAGTCCGACCAGCTCGCGGTGCTGCGCAACCGCATGCCCGCGTACTCCTTCTGGCCGGGCTCGAGCCTGGGCAACAACGGGGAGCGGCTCCAGATCTACTGGCGCAGCGACCGGTTCACGATGGAGAAGTCGGGCTCGGTCAGCTACGTGTTCTCCAGCCAGCGGATCCCGCTGCCCTACGTCCTGCTCCGCGACAACGACACCGGCGCGGAGTTCTGGATGATCACGACCCACAACTCGGCCGGGGGCATGGAGGGGCAGCGGGACGCCGCGACCGGCGTCGAGATCAACCTGATCAACAACCTGAAGGCGACCGGACTGCCGGTCCTGATCACCGGCGACATGAACGAGCACACCGAGTTCTTCTGCCGGGTCGCGGCCTCGACCGGGATGGTGGCCGCCAACGGCGGCAACGCGGTCGGCGGCTGCCACCTGCCTCCGCCCCCCTTGCGCGTCGACTGGATCATGGGCGGGGGAGGCGTCTCCTTCAGCGGCTACCGGCAGGACGGCGCGGGTCTCCACCGTGCCAGCGACCACTACTACCTCTATGCCGAGGTCACCACGACATCCGACTGGTTCGCGCCCGGGGCGACGCCGTGACGGCGTACGATCCGTCCATGCGGACCACGGGGAAGATCGCCGCACTGGGAGCAGCCACGCTGCTGGCGGCGGGGACGCTGGCCGGGTGTGGGTCCGACTCCTCGAGCTCCGTGGCGCAGGACCCCGCGACCAGCGGCTCGCCGACGCCGTCACACACCGCGAAGACCCACTCCAGCAAGACGTCGCCGACCGGACCGGCCTGCACGAAGGTCTGGAAGGACGGGGCCACGCTGCCCCATTCCTACCGCGGCTGCACGACCGACGCGGGCTGGGTGAAGGCCCAGGTGTACGAGTGCGAGGACGGCCACCGGCTCGTGACGTACGCGCATGCGTTCTACGCGAGTCCCGGCCGTAGTATCTCCCGGGCAGCAACGACGCTGGCCAAGGATCAGGGCTTCCGGCACACCATGGCGGTCTGCGGAGCCTGAGTCCTTCCACCAACTCTCGACGGTCAGGTGCCGTTGAGAAACGTGGGACTGGTGTGGCGTGAGTTACACTCCCACGGATCGATCGGGGCTCGAGCCGGCGTGCTCGACGGGCCCCCGTGCCACTTGGACGGAACCGACATGACCACTTCCCGACGGAAGAAGCTGTGCCTCGCGCTGGTGCTTCCCGTGATCGCCCTGGCCCTCGCGGCCGGGATGACGAGCCCGGCCCAGGCGTCGCCGGACCACTACAACCCGACGGGCGGCGCGACCTTCAACAACCCCTACGGCGGGAACGCGGCCGCACACCGGATCGTCCACAAGCTGGTCCGGACGATCAACAGCGTGACCTCCGGTCACAAGATCCGCATCGCCTCGTGGAACTTCCGGAGCAACCGCATCGCCGACGCCCTGATCCGCGCCCACCGGCGCGGGGTGAGCGTCCGGCTGATCATGGACTACGGGAACTGGAACCCCGACGTGTCGAACCGAATCGCGCGGCGTACGGCGATCGCTCTGTCCAGGCACAACAAGCACCGCAAGCCCGGGATGACCAGCTGGCTGCGCCGTTGCCACGGGTCGTGCCGTGGGCCACACGGGATCGCGCACGTGAAGTTCTACACGTTCGACAAGGTCCAGCGGACCCGCGACGTTGTGCTCTACGGATCGGCGAACGCCACCGAGCTGGCCGCGACCATCCAGTGGAACGACGTCTACACGCTCATCAAGAACCACCGCAGGTACAACGACTTCATCCGGGTCTTCAACCAGATGAAGCGGGACAAGGCGGTCAAGCAGGGCTTCCTGTCCTACCAAGTGGGTCCGGTCGGGCTCGACTTCTACCCGTACACCGGTGACCACACCAGCAAGGACCCGGTGCTGAAGGTGCTGAACCAGGTCCGCTGCAGCGGCGCCACCCAGGGGACGGGCATCAACGGTCACACCAAAGTCAGGATCGCCCAGACCGCGACGTACGGCGACCGTGGGCTGGCCCTCGCGCACCGCCTGGCGACCATGAAGAAGCGCGGCTGCAACATCCATCTGGTCTACGCCATGTTCGGCCGACAGGCGCTGAAGGTGCTGCGGACGGAGGCCGGCCCTGGTGGAGTCCCGATGACCCACCTCGCCTACGACTCCGACTGCAACGGCATCTACGACCGCTACGTCCACATGAAGTCGATGACGATCCAAGGGCACCTCGGCGACAACCACCACGCCCGCATCACGTGGAACGGCTCGGCGAACTGGACGCCGGTCTCGCTCGCCAGCGACGAGGTCGTGGGGATACTGCCGCTTCCCGGCGTCACCCGGCAGTATGCGAACTGGATCGACTACCTGTTCACCCACGTTCCCCAGGTCTGGCAGCCGAACCACTGCGCCAACGTCGGCACGGTGAGCGACGGTGGCGTGACCGACCGCGCGGTCTTGGACCGGGCGCGTGCCCTGCACGTCGACCCGTACGCGCTGATCCGTCAGGACCTGTGACGTGCTGAGCGCGCCGACGAGGCTGCTACGGGACCGGCGACTCGTCGCCGGTGCCGTGGCGGTCCTGCTGGTCGGCGCGCTCCTCGTCGTTCTCGGCCACTGGGGCCAGCGGCAACGCCAGGAGGCCGCACCGGTCGTCGACCAGACCACCCCACGCTGTGCCGACGCGATGGTCGTCGGTGTGAACGGCAACGGCGAGCCGTCCGTCCACGGCCACGACTACGGCAAGACCGTCGACGACGTCGTACGCCGGGTCGTCGCGAAGGCCGAGCGTCATGACCGCCGGGTGGCGGTTCGCAGCGTGTCGCTGCGCACGCATCGGCCGAACGCCGTGCTGCGTGACCGCGCGACCCCGAGCTCCCCGGCGGTCACCGTGCTCAGCCGGAGCAAGGTGCGGGAGTGGCGGTCCCCGGTGTTCGACGCCGTTCGTGCCACGCGAGACCTTCTGGCCACGGCCGCTGCGGCCTGTCCGGACCGGCCCGTGCTGCTGGTCGGCTACGCGCAGGGCGCCGCCGTCGTCCACCGGGTGCTCGCCCACGTCGGCGCCCAGGGCGGCCTGGCCCGTCTGATCGGCGGAGTCCTGATCTCCGACCCCGACCGGGTCAGCAACACGGAGGCCCGCCCGATGCTCGGCGACCCGGCGGCATACCGTCGCCACCACGGGCTGTTCCCCGAAGTACTGAAGCCCACCACCGACGTGCCGGCCGGCCATGGCTCGTACGCCGTGTGGAACGTGTGCAACCGGCACGACCTGGTCTGCGACCCCTCGCGGGCCAGCGTGCGCTACTCGCTGGCCGCCAGCCGTTCGTACGACGGCTCGCCCACGCTGCGCGACGCCGCGCAGGACGCCTGGCGGCAGCTCGCGCTGTGGCCGGTTCCCACCCCTCGCAACCAGGTGTTCACCGGCATGGTCGGCGAGGCGATCCGTCTCCAGCTCTCGGTCGCGCCGCGCACCCAGGGCCGCGTGGTCTGGACCGAGGCCACCGGCCTGCCGACCGGCGTCACCCTGTCGTCGTCCGGGCTTGTGTCCGGAACCCCCACCCGGCCGGGTACCTACGCCGTCACCTACCGCACCAGCAACACCCAGCCGGCGACCACCGGCCACGACGGCTCACTGCTGATGAAGATCACCCCGGCCTCGGTGAGCCTGTCCGCGGGTGGTCAGACCACCTGTCAGACCCGATCGGACGGCACCGCCCGCTGCTGGGGCCGCAACGACTACGGCCAGGTCGGCGACGGCACCACGACGCAGCGCGACACCCCGGCCCAGGTCCGGGGCAGCGGTTGGTCGTCGATCAGCACCAGCGGCGCCAGCACCTGCGGCGTGAAGTCGAACGGCACCCTGTGGTGCTGGGGACTGAACAACTACGGCCAGCTCGGGATCGGCCACGGCGCGCCGGTGCACCGACCCCACCAGGTCGGCAGCGCGAAGAACTGGGCGACGGTGTCGGCGGCGTGGACCCACACCTGCGCCACCAGGACCTCCGGCACCCTCTGGTGCTGGGGTCAGAACCTCTGGGGCCAGCTCGGCCTCGGGTCCGTGAACCGCCTCCATGGCACGCCGCGGCAGGTGGGCACCGCCCGCGACTGGCGCTCGGTCTCGACCGGCGGCTGGCACTCGTGCGCGCTCACCGACGCGGGACAGGCCTTCTGCTGGGGGCACAACAGCTTCGGCGAGATCGGTGACGGCACGATCAGGACCCGCACCGCGCCGGCCGCGGTCGCCGGTGGCACAACCTGGCTGCAGCTCAGCGCGGCCTGGGCCCACACCTGCGGCATCACCCAGACCGGTCAGATGCTCTGCTGGGGCTTCAACCGGCAGGGGCAGCTCGGCGACGGCACCCTCACCAACCACGCACGTCCCGCCGCGGTCAGCGGCGGACGGACCTGGACCCAGGTGACCACCGGTGACGGCTCCACGTGCGCCACGGCCGACGACGGGCGGCTGTGGTGCTGGGGCGACGACCGCTACGGCCAGCTCGGTGATGCCGGGTCGGACGCCCCCGACCCCACGCCCACCCAGGTGGCCGCGCTCTCGGACCCGGTCCAGCTCACCTCCGCCGGCTGGCTGCACACCTGCGCGATCCCCGCGGGCGGCTCGTTCACGTGCTGGGGCAACGACGAGAAGGGGCAGCTCGGCGACGACGGCACCCAGACCGTGAAGACGCTCGGCACGGGCCTGCAGGACCCCGCCCACCAGGTCCAGCTGCGCCGCAGCGACCTGCCGTCCGACCGGTTCCTCGACCAGGCGACGCCGGAGCAGATCGCGCGCGCCGGGCTGGCGTCACGCCCGTCGGTCCCCGACCTGTCGCGCACCACCGCACGCCGGATCGCCACCACGCCGTTCGCCATCATGAGCATGAACATGCTGGGCAGCCAGCACACGGCGCCCGGCGGCGACGAGCCGAACATGGCGCCCGGGCGCATCCGCGCGGAGTGGGCGAGCATCTACTTCAAGATGCGCCACGCCACGCTGATCGGCATGCAGGAGTCGCAGCCCGACCAGATCGTCGCCCTCGACTCCGCCACCCGCGGCGCCTACCGCTTCTATCCCGGCAACTCGCTGGGGTATGCCGGGGCCCCGCAGTCGGTCATGTGGAAGCGGGCGGACTGGGGGCTGACCTGGCACAGCTCGATCTCGATCCCGTTCACCGGGGGCTGGCGTCCGCAGCCGATCGTGAAGCTCCAGCAGCGCTCGACCGGCGCCGAGGTGTACTGGATCAACGTGCACTTCTCGGCGCGTCGCGCCAACCAGGACGACCGCGACAAGGCGATGAAGATCCTGCTCAAGGCGATCGGTCAGCTGAAGGGCGACGGTCTCCCGATCCTGCTCACCGGCGACTTCAACGAGGTCGCCAAGGCGTTCTGTCCGATCACGGGCAAGACACCGCTCGAGGCGGCGACCGGCGGCAGCAACGTGGACGGGCACTGTGTGCTTCCCAAGGGCGCCCGGATCGACTGGATCTTCGGGTCGAAGGGCACGTTCTCCCAGGTGGTGATGGACCACTCGGCGCAGGTCCGCCGGACCACGGACCACCACGTACCGTCCGGGGTTTTCGCATCCCCCGCGTCCTAGACGGTAGTCTCCGGGGCTCGTCGGACCCCGGAGATCGGGTAGGAGAGAACGTGAGGCTCATGCGGGCGGGCGCGCTCAGTCGGCGGGGTCGCCGGGGTCGTCCGATGCGCGTCGACGACCACGGTCTGCACTTCGGCGAGAGCTTCTCGGGGTCCCTGGACGTGCTGATGGACGGCCAGCGGGTCTGGTCGTTCGGCACCACCGACGCCAAGCCGTCGGTCACCACCGTGGAGTGGCCCAAGCGGATGCGCCGACGACTCGAGGGGACCGCCGACGTGCGCATCATCTCGGGTGACGCCGAGCTGTTCTCGGACACGGTCAGGTTCGGCGACGGTGAGGGGCGGCCGAGCTTCGTCGACAACCACGGCATCCCGGTCTTCATCGACAAGTGGGGGCTGATCCAGCGCCCGTTCGAGGGACGTCGCGAGGCCGGCGTGGTCGACGCCATGGTCGACATGGCACGGCGGGTGCTGGAGATCATGCGGGACGACTGCGGCATCGACGGCTGGCTCTCCTTCGGCACCCTGCTCGGGGCAGCACGCGACGGCCGTGCGATCGGCCACGACTCCGACATCGACCTGAACTACCTCAGTGAGAAGCAGACCCCGGCCGAGATGGCAGTCGAGCTGTGGGACATCGGCCGGGCGCTGCGCCGGGCGGGGCTCAAGGTGCAGCACCGGTCGGCGAGCTTCGTGACGGTCCGGTTCAAGGTCCCGGACGGCGGGTGGGGCAACCTCGACGTCTACGCCTGCTTCTACGTCGAGGACCGGCTCCACGAGACCGCGACGGTGCGCGAGGTCGTGCCCCGCGAGTCGATCCTCCCGCTCCGCGACCTCCCCTTCGAGGGGCATCGGCTCCCGGCTCCCGCCGACCCGGATCGACTGCTCGCGGTGAGCTACGGGCCGACCTGGCGAGTGCCCGACCCGTCGTTCCGGCACCTGCCCGGTCCCGACGTCACCCAGCGGTTCGACGGCTGGTTCGGGTCGCTGATGAAGTGGCGGCGCGACTGGAACGCCTACAACAGCCGGGTCGCCGAGGAGTCGCGCAGCGGCGACGGCCGTGGCCGCCCGTCACCGTTCGCCCGGTGGGTGCTCCCTCAGCTGGCCGGCGTCGGACACGTCGTCGAAGTGGGGTGCGGCGCCGGCCTCGACCTCCCGGCGTACGCCCGGAGGCGGCGCGTGCTGGGGCTGGACTACGCCCTCCCGCGGGGCACCGCCCGGGGCCTGAAACGGGTGACGACGCGCGAGTTCAGCCTCGACGACCTCCGCGACGTGATGACCCTCGGTGCCCAGCTCTCGCGGCGGCCGTCGCAGCGGGCGGTGGTCGCGCGCCGGCTGATGGAGGCGCTGACGCCGGACAGCACCGACGCGTTCTTCCTCTTCTGCTCCATGGTTCTCCGGACGGGGGGTCGCGCCTACCTGGAGGGCGTCGCCCGGACGCCGCGGGACGCCCACGCCTGGCAGGCGCAGCACGAGTCCGGCCGGGTGCGCTCCCTCGACCCCGCGCGGGTGGCGGCGCAGGCCGAGGCGTCCGGGGGGCGTATCGTCTCCCGCGCCGGGTTCGACGATGCCGCGCGAGCCGTCCGCACAGGACCTCCCGCCACATGGCGTCTGGCCGTCGAGTGGGGGCCGACCGCGAGGAGCACACGATGACGGAGCGCGTCTACCTGCACGTGGGCGCACCGAAGTCCGGGACCACCTACCTCCAGACCGTGCTCGACGCCAACCGTGCGGTCCTCGAGGGCGCCGGCACGCTGCTGGTCGGACGGCACCTCGACCGCATCCATGCGGCGATGGCGGTGCGCGAGGACAAGCGCCTCGCCGGGCTCCCCGAGTCGGCCCGCACGGCCTGGCAACGGCTGGTGCGCCAGATCGACGGCTGGTCCGGCCCGTCGGCCGTGCTCAGCTACGAGCTGTTCTCGGTCGCGTCCGCGGAGCAGGCGGCCCGCGCCCTCGCCGACCTCGCGGCGTACGACGTGCACCTGGTGGTGACCGCGCGCGAACTCGGTAGGTCGGTCGTCTCGGCGTGGCAGGAGCGGCTGAAGTTCGGCTTCACCAAGCCGCTCGAGGAGTGGCAGCCGAAGCCGGAGTCCGCCGAGAACAGCGAGTGGGGCTGGCGGACCCTCGACCCGTCGGGCGTCGCGGAGCGCTGGGGGGCGACCCTGGCTCCCGACCACGTCCACATCGTAACCGCACCGCGGCCGGACGCCGGCCCGGCGGAGCTCTGGCGGCGCTTCGCCGAGGCTTGCGGACTCACCGGGCTGGACGTCCTTCTCGACGTGCCCCGGGCGAACGCGTCGGTCGGGCTCGTGCAGGCCGAGCTGCTCCGCCGGGTCAACACGCTGCTGGGCCGGCAGATCGGCGGCAGCCGCCAGCGCTCGGTGTGGATCCGTGACCTGCTCGCTCAGGAGGTCCTCGCCCCGCTCGGGAGCGAGCCGATCGGCGTACCCGAGGCTCAGGCCGCCGAGGCGACGGAGGTCTGGCGGCGCGCCACCGAGCGGATCGAGGCCGCCGGGTACGTCGTGCACGGCGATCTCGCCGACCTCGAGCCGGTGGCCTCCGACGCCCGGTTGCCCGGCCAGGTGACCGAGGCGGAGCTCACCGAGGCCGCCGTCGCGTGCATCTCCTCGCTGGTGCTCACCGTGCGGGACCGAAGCGCGGGCCCGGCCACGACCTCGGGGCCCGCATCGACTCCCGCGCCCGGACCCGTCGGCCGGCGCGCACGGGTGCGCGATCTCGCGGTCCGCGCCACCGGCCCCTACAACAACCTGCGCGTGCGGCGACTGAGCCGCCGTGCCGACGAGCTCGAGCGCGAGGTGCAGAAGGCGCGGCGGCTCCACCTGCGGGTCGCCACCCTCCAGGACCTGGTCACCGAGCTGCTGCTCGACCCCGAGAGCAGGGATGACGGCGTCACCACCCAGGCCCTCGGGCGCTACCGCCGGGAGTCGCTGTGAACGGGAGGTCGCGGTGAGGTCGCCCCGCGAGCTGCTGAGGAAGGGCTCCGAGGCCGCGCTACCGACCGTGCGGATCGGGCGGCGCGTGCGGCGCCTGGAGGAGGGCGTGCGCGAGAACGCGCTTCTGGCCGTTCCGCTGGAGGAGCAGGTGGGCCGGATCGAGCAGAGCCTGGTCCCCCTGCTCGAGGCGACCCAGCCCTCGTCCGCCAAGCCCTCGTCCACCAAGCCCTCGTCCACCAAGCCCTCGTCGACCCCTCGGAGGCGGCGTGTCTGACCCGGTCCACCACCGTCCCGAGCTGTCGGTGGTGATCCCGTGCTTCAACGAGGAGGACTCACTCCCGCCGCTGGCGGAGGCGCTGTCGGCCGAGCTGCCGCAGGTGGCCGCGTCGTACGAGGTCATCCTGGTCGACGACGGCAGCCGCGACCGCACGCTGCCGATCCTGCGCGAGATCTCGAAGGCCCGCCCGGAGTTCCGCTACCTCGCGCTGAGCCGCAACTTCGGCAAGGAGTCCGCGATGCTCGCGGGGCTGAGTCACGCGCGCGGCGACAAGGTCGCGATCATGGACGCCGACCTCCAGCACCCGCCCGAGCTGCTGGCACAGATGCTCCCGCTGCTCGACGGCGAGGTGCAGCAGGTGGTGGCGCGGCGTACCCGCGACCAGGACCCGGCGCTGCGGACCTTCCTCTCCAGGGCCTACTACCGGCTGATCAACCGACTGGTCGACGTCGATCTCGAGGACGGCGTCGGTGACTTCCGGGTGCTGGACCGCACGGCGGTCAAGGCGCTGCTGACCCTGGGCGAGACCAACCGCTTCTCCAAGGGGCTCTTCGCCTGGATCGGCTTCGACACCGCCGTCGTCGACTACCGCAACGTCTCGCGCGCCGCCGGCACCACGAAGTGGCGCGTGTCCGACCTGTTCAACTACGGGATCGACGGCGTCGTCTCGTTCAACTACCGGCCGCTGCGGCTCTCGATCTGGTTCGGCGTCCTGGTCACCGCGGTCGCGGTCGGCTACGCGCTGTGGGTGCTCGTAGACGCGATCGTGCACGGCAACTCCGCCCCCGGCTACGTCACGCTGATCTGCGCGATCTCGGGCTTCGGGGGCGTCCAGATGATCCTGCTCGGCGTGATCGGGGAGTACCTCGGCCGCATCTACGCCGAGACCAAGCGGCGGCCGCTGTTCCTGCTCAAGGAGACCAGCCACACGGGCCGCGAAGGCGGCGTCCCGGCCGCGGTGACGACCGCCCTCGGGCCCGAGCATGAGGACCGCTTCGCGACCCACGAGGAGGACGACGAGTGAAGCCACGCCCGGCGGGCACACGCCGGATCGGACCGGGACTGCTGTGGCCACTGGTCGTGGTCGTCTCCACCGGGGTCTTCGCGACGATCCCACACCTCGTGACCAAGTGGTTCTACCAGCGCGGCGACACCGCCGCGCAGTTCGCGCCGACCTGGTTCCACCTCGGCGAGCTGACCCGCGACGGCGTCTACCCCGCATGGATGGATCCACACGGCTGGGCCGGGGGCAACTACGCCGCCGAGGCCCTGTTCGGCATCTACGACCCGTTGAACATCCCGGTCTGGCTGGCCATGTCCGGCGCCTCCGACCTGATGACGACGACGTTCCTGATCAAGCTCGTGTTCATGGTGCTGCTCGCCCTCGGCACCTACTTCGTGTGCCGCGAGTACGACGCCAAGCCCTGGGCCGCCGCGTCGGTCGCGGTGGCCCTGCCCTTCTGCGGCTTCACCCTGTTCTGGGACGCCGGGTCCTGGGCGTCCGGCCTGATCGCCTTCTCGTACACACCGTGGGTCTGGTTCGTGCTCCGCCGGGTCCTGCGCGGCACCGCCAACCCGCTGTGGGGCTTCGTCGTCGGGGCCCTGGCGGTCACGCAGGGCAACCCGTACGGCGTCGTGGCGCTCCTCGTGATCGGCGGCGCGCTGGTCGTGGAGGGCCTGCTCGACACCGATCGTCCGGGGCGGTTGACCCCGGGCGTGCTCAAGCTGGTCGGCGTGGGCGTGTGCTCGGCGCTGCTCCTCCCACTGGTCTTCCTGCCCCTGCTGGAGACGAGCAGCATGACCGTGCGCGCCCTCGGTCCGATGCTCGCCAACACCGGCAAGATGCAGCCGGTGCCCAGCGACTTCCTCCAGGCCAGCAACCCGACCGCCGTCCCGCCGATCCTGCCGATCATCGCTCCGATGCGGGTGCCGTCCACGTTCCTGGCCTGGTTCGTGCTGCCGCTGCTGCCGTGGCTGCGCTGGGGCGAGCTCCGGGGACGGCTGCGCGGGCTGACCGGACCGATGGTGATGTCGGCGTGCTACCTCGCGCTGGTGCTCGCCCCCTCGAAGCTCTGGATGTTCCGCTGGCCGCTCCGGGTCAGCGAGTACCTCTACCTCGGGCTCCTGGTGATCTTCGCCCAGCTGCTAGGTCGCGGGCTGGCCACGACGCACGTCCGCGGGCGCATCCTCGGGTCGGTGGTGGCGATCGGCGTGCCGTCGTACCTGGCCTGGGCGAACAACCCCGCCGTGCTGCACCGGCTCGCCGCCGGTGCCGCGCTGGTGGTGGTCCTCACCGCCCTGGCGCTGCTGACGGCGCGCCTGGGCGGACTGCGCACGGTGGCGCTGGCCGGCGTCTTCATCGTGGGCACCGGGCTCACCGTCACGCTGCAGGTGAAGACCTTCGGCGAGAACCAGTCGTCGCGCGGCTGGCACGTGCCGAGCGACGTCTCCACGCTGAGGGCGCGCTTCGACGACCGCTCCGGCACGGTGATGCAGTTCGCGACCTTCAAGGACCTGCAGTACTCCAAGACCTTGCGTCAGCTGACGGAGGAGTGGCGCTACTTCCTGCCCGGCAGCATGTACGACGTCACCGACGTGGACGCGGTCAACCACTACACCGGCATGGGGATGGTCCGGTTCCAGCGCAGCCTGTGCATGTCGTACGACGGGTTCACCAAGGCGTGCGGGTACCACAGCATCTTCTCGTCGCCTCAGCCGGGGCTGCCGTCCCTGGCCGACCTGATGAAGATCGAGACTCTCGTGGTCGGCCCCCGGCAGGCTCGCGCCGCGAAGGTCACCCCTCCCGCGGGCTGGACACAGGTCACCGACAGCTCCCAGGTGCAGATCTACCACCGCAGCCAGCCGCTGCTCTGGCCCGGCAGCCACCTGAGCTTCGTCCCGAACGGCGTGAAGGTCACCGCCGCGGTCTCCGACGACATCCGGCACGAGCACGTCGACATCGCCGCGACCGGCAGCGGTGGTCGGGCCCACTTCGCGATGCTGGGCTGGCCTGGCTGGCACGCGACGTTCGACGGGCACCCGGTGAGGGTCGGTCGCGACGCGGCGGGCCTGCTGACGGTGATGCTCCCGCCCGGCGGGTCGGGCCGGCTCGAGCTCACCTTCACCCCGCCCGGGTTGAAGCTCGGCCTGGCCGCCGGGGCCATCGGGATCCTCGGCGCCCTGGCGCTGGGATGGTTCGGCCGGCGCCGGAGACACCCGGTGCGGAAGGACCCGCTCGAGGAGCCGTCGGACGACGAGCGGTTCGACGAGGACCGGGCCGACGAGAGTCGGGCCGACGAGGAGGAGACGGAGAAGGAACCGGCCTGACCCACGGCCAGGGCCTCAGAGCGGCCGGATCCGCTTGGCCTGCCGCACGGCCCCTTCCAGCGCGACCAGTGCCGCCTCGAGCTCGGCCTCGGCGTCCACGGTCCCGGGATCGACGCCGGGGACGTCCAAGGGGGTCAGGTCGTCCAGGTCGCCGACGACGTGCACGCCGCTGCCGGAGATCTGGGACCGGATGCGCGCCGCCTCCTCGCGCAGCCAGTCGGGCACCCGGAACCCGATGGGGTCCTCGGCGGACCGGTGCGACGGCAGCAGGTGCTTGCCGACCGCCTTCACGCGCAGCTTGTAGTCCCTGACCTCGAGGTCCTCGGTCCGCTCGTTCAGCCGCCGCATCACCAGCGCGGAGGCCACGCCCAGCGACTCGTTGGTGCGGGGCGGCTCGTCCCACGACGAGTCGTCGCGGATGCCCGCGACCTCGCAGAAGCGATGCCACAGGACGTCGCCGGGAGCGTCCGGCGGCGGCAGGGTGACGACGTACACACGCTCCGGGCCCAGCCGCTTGGCCCACCGGGTCACGATGCGGCCCGCGTGCTGCTGTCGCCAGAAACGCTGGCCGTTCTCGGCGCCGTCGCGGATGCCGTCGAGGTACTCGGCGAAGGTGAGGGTCGAGCGGTTCTTGACCGCCTCCTGCCACATCGCCGGGACGGTCCGGCCCAGGTCACGGGCGCCGACGACGATCCGTAGCTCGGCATCGCGGAAGGCGCGGGCGATGATGTCGATGGCGCGTTCGCGGGCCATCACGAGGTACTCCATGGAGATCACGGCGGTTCCGTCGTAGGCGTTGACCTCCTGGGTCAGCGACTCCCACGAGCCGGGGGTGCGGGCCTGGTGCCTCATCAGGTCCTGGACGGCGTTCACGTGCCGCCGCCAGTGGGGGCCGGGGAAGAGCACGCCCTGCGCGCCGAGCCGTTCCCGGTTCGCGCCGAGCCGACCCTGGATGAACGTCGTCCCGGACTTCATCAGCCCGATGTGGACGATCACGCGCCGCGCCATGGCGAGCAGTCTGCCAGTGAGACGAGCAGCCCGGCGTCAGGGACGAACGCCGTGCGTGCGCTCGGCCAGGTCGCCCTTCGAGACGCCTCGTCCCTCGGCCACTCGAATGGGTCACAGTCGGTTCCGGGCACCGCTTCCCGACGGAGATACTGGCCGCAGCAACCCCGACGGAAGGACTCCACCACGCCATGGGTCGCCTCTGCCAGACCGACGGTCTCACCGACGACCAGACCGAGATCCTGAAGGCGGTGCGGGACTTCGTCGAGCGCGAGATCCTTCCCGTCGCGACCGAGCTCGAGCACCGCGACGAGTACCCCACGAAGATCGTCGAGGGGCTCAAGGAGCTCGGTGTCTTCGGGCTGATGATCCCCGAGGAGTACGACGGGCTGGGCGAGTCACTGCTCACCTACGCCCTCGCCGTGGAGGAGATCGCCCGCGGGTGGATGAGCGTCAGCGGGATCATCAACACCCACTTCATCGTCGCCTGGATGCTGCTGCAGCACGGCACCGAGGAGCAGAAGAAGAAGTACCTGCCCCGGATGGCCACCGGCGAGGTCCGGGGCGCCTTCTCGATGAGCGAGCCGGGCTGCGGCTCCGACGTCAGCGCGATCACGACCAAGGCTGTTCGCGACGAGACGGACGGCGCGACGTACGTGATCGACGGCCAGAAGATGTGGCTGACCAACGGCGGCTCGGCCAACCTGGTGGCGGTGCTCGTGAAGACCGACGAGGGAGCCGAATCGGTCTACCGGAACATGACGACCTTCCTGGTGGAGAAGGAGGAGGGCTTCGGCGAGACCGCGCAGGGCGTCACCGTGCCCGGCAAGATCGAGAAGATGGGCTACAAGGGCGTCGACACCACGGAGCTGGTGTTCGAGGGCGCTCGCATCTCGGCCGACCAGATCCTGGGCGGCGAGCCGGGCAAGGGCTTCTACCAGATGATGGACGGCGTCGAGGTCGGTCGGGTGAACGTCGCCGCGCGCGGCTGCGGTGTCGCCCACCGCGCCTTCGAGCTCGGCGTGGCCTACGCCCAGCAGCGCGAGACCTTCGGCAAGAAGATCGCCGAGCACCAGGCGGTGCAGTTCCGGCTCGCCGAGATGGCGACCAAGGTCGAGGCCGCCCACCAGCTGATGGTCAAGGCCGCGCGGGTCAAGGACAAGGGCGAGCGCAACGACCTCGAGGCGGGCATGGCCAAGTACCTCGCCTCGGAGTACTGCGCGCAGGTCGTCGAGGACTCCTTCCGCATCCACGGCGGCTACGGCTTCTCCAAGGAGTACGAGATCGAGCGGCTCTACCGCGAGGCGCCGATGCTCCTGATCGGAGAGGGCACCGCCGACATCCAGCGGATGATCATCGGACGGCGGCTGTTGGAAGACTACGCACTGTGAGCACGCCCCCGTCCGCCGTACCTCGGCGGACGCAGCCGCGCTTCGTCTTCGTCGTCACCTACGGTCGGTCCGGATCCACGCTCACGCAGGGGATGCTGAACACCCTGCCGCGCACGTTGGTGCGCGGCGAGAACAACCTCTACCTGCTGCAGCTCTTCCGCGCGTACGCCGGCCTCTCGTCGTTCATGGACAAGTTCGGCGGTGCCGCGGCGAAGCCCTCGTCGGCCTTCTACGGCCTGCGCGAGGCGGACCTCGACGCGTTCGCGACCTCGGTCCGCGAGCTCGTGCAGCAGCAGCTGCTCGGCTCCATCGACGTGGGAGAGGTCGACCGGCTCGGCTTCAAGGAGGTGCTCTGGCACCGGATCAAGCCGAAGGAGTGGTCCGGCTTCTTCGACTTCACCGACGCCGCGTTCGAGCAGCCGCTGTACGTCCTGAACCGCCGCGACGTGTCGATGACCTCGACGTCCGGCTTCTGGCGGAAGAAGCGGCCCGGGGTCGCCGAGCGGCAGATCAACCGGGTGCGCAGCCTCCAGGACTTCCTGCGCGAGTCCCGTCCGGATCGCTGCTTCGACACCGAGTTCGAGGCGATGACCAGCACCGACCGCGAGGTAGCGGAGGGCCAGCTGCGCGGGCTCGCCGAGTTCGTCACCGGGGGCTGCGACGAGGACCTGCTGGCCGCGCTCATCGCCACGCGGGAGATCGGGCACGGTCCCAACCCGTTCGGCAAGGCCCGCGACGCATGAGCGCACGCCGGCAGCCGGACCTGTTCCGGCAGCAGGCGCGCGCCTGCGAGTCGCTCGGCTCACCGATGTACGCCGAGCTGCTGTCCCGCTTGGCGGACGACCTGGAGGCCGGCGGTCCGACGGCGACCGTGCTGCGCGGGCACGAGGACGACCCGGGTCCCTCGGGTCTCGCGCTGCGTCTGGCCGGCAGCGTGCACCGGCTGGTGCTGACGGGGCAGGCGTCCGAGCTGGCGGGTCTGTTCCCGACCACCGGCGGCACCTGGAGCAGCGACGGCGTCGCGGCGGTCGTCGACTTCCTGGACCGGAGGGCCGACGACGTCCGCCCGCTGCTCGAGCAGGCGCCGCAGACCAACGAGGTCGGCCGCTCCGCGGCGCTTGTCGGAGGCCTGCTGCGGCTCGTCGACCGGCGGCCGCTTCCGGTGCGGCTCTTCGAGATCGGGTCGAGCGGCGGGCTCAACCTGCAGGCGGACCGGTTCCGGTTCGCCGACCGCTCCGGTGGCGCCTGGGGCGACCCCGAGAGCCCGGTGGTGCTCGATCAGGCGTGGGAGGGCGAGCCGCTGCCGACCCACGCCCGACTCTCGGTGGTGGAGCGTGGCGGGTGCGACGTACATCCGGTCGACGTGACCACCGAGGACGGCCGGGTCACCCTCACGTCGTACGTCTGGCCGGACATGACGGCCCGGCATGCCCGGCTGGCCGGAGCGATCGAGCTCACCCGGACGCGTCCCGTCGTCGTGGAGCGGGCGGACGCCGCGTCGTACCTCGACCGGCTCACGCTGACGTCCGGGACGCTGACCGTGCTGTGGCACAGCGTCATGTGGCAGTACGTCCCGCGCGACCAGCAGGAGCGGATCGCCGCCCGGCTGGCCGAGCTCGGCGCGACGGCGACCGAGGACGCGCCGCTCGCGCACCTGTTCGCCGAGCCCACACGGCGTACGCCGGGGGACGAGCACCGGTTCTGGGTGTGCGCCGAGTCGTGGCCCGGACACGGTGAGCGGGCGTTCCTCGGCCTGATGGCACCGCACGGGGTCCCGGTCACCTGGGAGTGACCCACCGCGACGCGTCGGGCTTGGGTCGGCCCCTACGCTGTGCCTGCGCCCGCACGCGGCGGACGCCGACGACGATCATGGAGGACCCATGCTGGTGGTGACGACGAACGACCTGCCCGGGTGGGAGATCCGCCAGGTGTGCGGTGAGGTGTTCGGTCTGACGGTGCGCTCGCGCAACGCGTTCTCGCAGATGGGTGCCGGCTTCAAGTCGCTCATGGGCGGTGAGCTGAAGGGCATGACCTCGAACCTGGTCAACAGCCGCAACGAGGTGATGGGCCGGATGATCGACGAGGCGCGCAACCGCGGCGCCAACGCCGTGGTCGCGATGCGCTTCGACACCTCCGAGATGGGCGACACGTGGACCGAGATCTGTGCCTACGGCACGGCCGTCGTCGCCGTTCCCGTCACCGACGCGGCCCGCGAGACCGCGGCCCGGCTCGGATACACCCAGGCCTCCGCCCAGCAGCCGACCTCTCCGCCCGAACCGGCGCCGGCTGGGTGACCCCTCGACCCCGCTTCCCCCGGATGGCAAGGTGGAGGGCATGAGCCAGGACGACGCCAAGGACCCAGGCACCGACGACCTCGCCGACACGAAGGCGAAGATGCGTGAGGCCCTGGATCGGAAGAACGCCCGGGCGAAGGGCGTCCACGAGGACGGTCCGCTCCGCGAGAAGGCGCACGGCTCCGAGGTGCAGGGTGGCGCCGGCCCGCGGATGCACCGGCGGAAGGCCGGCGGCGGGGGCTCGTAGCTTCGACTGCCTTGGGGATCTGCCCGAACGGGACGCATGCTCGTGCGACCGAGAGGACGGTGCTCCTGTTGAATGGTGCCGCCGGTGGCTAGCCCCAGGGTCGCTCACCCATCGGATGCTGTTCGGCTGGATTTGACGTCTTCCCGCTCAGCGGTATGAGCGTGCGCTTCCTGCCGTTGGCACGACGGTCAGGGCGTGAACCGACCTATCCAGCGCAGACCTCGGCCCACGAACCTGTTGTGGTGCCAGCCGTGCTGCACCACGGTCCTGCGCCATCGTCTTAGGCCGTCTCGTGCGCGAACTGGGAGACCCGTGCGTGCTTGATCCTCGATCTCCCACGCCCACTTGCTGAGGGAGTGGGCACACCTGATGCAGACGACGACCTCAGGATGGTTGCCTAGATGGACCAACTTCGAGGAGTCCTCGATCGTCCCGCAGCACCAGCACTTCGACGGGCCCAGTTCTTCGTCTTCAACTGCAGCACGCGTCGTCATGCTCGCTCGCTTCCGATTGCTGTGGGTGGGCAGACGACCGTTCCGTAGGAGCAGAACACGCAGCAGTCGCCTTGCCGGGAACGCAGGTCCTGACCACAGCCCTCGCAGCGGTAGACGAACCAGCACGCATCCTCGGGCATCGTCTCAGCCGTCTGCGTTCCGCAGAGCGGGCAGGTGATGACCGACTCCAGGGTCAGAGCCACGACACGAGAGTACGTCGCGCTCGGGCCACGGGATGATCGCTCATCGGCACGTCAGTACCCTCCGGGCGCGTTCAGGCGTGCGGGATCGCGGTGGTGCCGGTTGGGTGTGACGAGGTGGGCCTGGCCGTGGGGGCCGTGCCAGGTGTAGGTGCCGTCTCGGGACCGCCGCCGACGGCGGGACAGCCGGCCTCCTGGAGTTCCCTCAGGCGGGGGAACCCAGCGACGTGGTGACGTGATCCATCGCCGCCCGGATGCCCGCCAACAGCTCTGCGCGGCTGAGCTCGTCCATCTCGGAGGGCCAGTACGGCTCGAACTGCTGAAGTGACGCGATGACGAGCCTCGCCTCGTCCGGCGTCAAGTCGACCGACACACGCTCTGCCGCGCTCTCGCTCATGGCTCCCTTCTGTGTCAAGACACCTTGGGGAGGGCGGGCTTAGGCTGAGGTTTGGCGGGTCGGGGAGTGGCTTGTCCGAAGAGCCGGTGTTGGGGTTGTGAGCCGGTCGCGCTGGATTCAGTGTCGTTGCCCCGGT
>NZ_DASXWU010000031.1:0-45095 GCF_036503465.1 Nocardioides sp. | reverse complement strand
AGCGTGCCCGCGACCGGGAACGACATCGTCGGGGCGTGGAAGCCGTAGTCGATGAGGCGCTTGGCGACGTCGTCCACCGTCACGCCCGACGACTTGGTCAGCCCGCGCAGGTCCAGGATGCACTCGTGGGCGACCAGCCCGCCGTGCCCCTTGTAGAGCACCGGGTAGGCCTGGTCCAGCCGCGCCGCGACGTAGTTGGCCGAGAGCACGGCCGTCGCGGTCGCCCGGCGCAGACCGTCGGCGCCCATCATCCGGATGTACGCCCAGGAGATCGGCAGGATCCCCGCCGAGCCGTACGGCGCGGCGCTGATCGCGCCGGTGCCCTCCCGCTTCTCCGGGTCAGGGTGCTGCCGGTGCGTGGGCAGGTACGGCGCGAGGTGCTCCCGCACCGCGACCGGGCCGACGCCGGGACCCCCGCCGCCGTGGGGGATGCAGAAGGTCTTGTGCAGGTTGAGGTGGGAGACGTCGCCACCGAACTCGCCCGGCCGGGCGTGGCCGAGCAGCGCGTTCAGGTTCGCGCCGTCGACGTACACCTGGCCACCGGCCTCGTGCACGATCGTGCAGAGCTCGGTGATCGTGTTCTCGTAGGCACCGTGCGTCGACGGGTAGGTGACCATGATCGCGGCCAGGCGCTCGCCGTGCTCGTCGCAGAGCCGGCGCAGGTCGTCGAGGTCGACCGACCCGTCCTCCGCCGCCCCGACCACGACCACGCGCATGCCCGCCATCACCGCGGAGGCGGCATTGGTGCCGTGCGCGGAGGACGGGATCAGGCACACGTCGCGCTGGTCGTCGCCGCTGGCGCGGTGGTACCCGCGGATCGCCAGCAGGCCGGCCAGCTCACCTTGCGAGCCGGCGTTCGGCTGGATGGAGACCCGGCCGTACCCGGTGGCCTCGGCCAGCATCGACTCCAGCTGCCCGATCAGCTCGCGGTAGCCCTCGGCGTCGGCGGCCGGCGCGAAGGGGTGCAGGTCGGCGAAGCCCGGCATCGAGACGGGCTCCATCTCGGTCGTCGCGTTCAGCTTCATCGTGCACGAGCCGAGCGGGATCATGCCTCGGTCGAGCGCGTAGTCGCGGGCCGAGAGCATGCGCAGGTAGCGCAGCATCTGGGTCTCGCTGCGGTGCGCGCTGAAGACCTCGTGGGTCAGGTACGGCGTCGAGCGGCGCAGCTCGGACGGGATCGTGTCGGGGCCGGACAGGAGGTGGTGGCCCTCCTCGAAGGCCCCGAACGCCCGCAGCACCGCACCGAGGCTCGCCGGCCCGAAGGTCTCCCCCACGCTCACCCCGACGTGGTCGTCGTCGACGTGCCGCAGGTGCACGCCCAGGGTTCGGGCAGCCGTCACGACTTCGGCCGCGCGCCCCGGCACCCGGGTCAGGACGGTGTCGAAGAAGCTCTCGTGGACGACCTCGACCCCGCCTCGGCGGAGCATCGCCCCGAGCCGGCCGGCACTGTCGTTGACCCGCTCGGCGATGCCGCGCAGCCCGTCGGGGCCGTGGTACACGGCGTACATGGAGGCGACGACAGCGAGCAGGACCTGCGCGGTGCAGATGTTGGAGGTCGCCTTGTCCCGCCGGATGTGCTGCTCGCGGGTCTGCAGGGCGAGGCGGTACGCCGGCCGGCCCGCCGCGTCGACGGACACGCCGACCAGCCGGCCGGGCAGGTGTCGTTCGAGGCCCGACGCGACCGACATGTAGCCCGCGTGCGGGCCGCCGTAGAACATCGGCACGCCGAACCGCTGCGACGACCCGACGACGACGTCGGCGCCCAGCTCCCCGGGTGCCTCGAGCAGGGTGAGCGCGAGCAGGTCGGCGGCCACCACCGCGAGCGCTCCGCGCTCGTGCACCGACTCGATGACGGGGCGGGGATCGAGAATCCGGCCGGAGGCCCCGGGGTACTGCACCAGCACGCCGGAGACGTCACCCTCCGGCAGTCCCGCGGCGAGGTCGGCGACGACGACCTCGATGCCCATGGCGTCGGCCCTGGTGCGGACGACCTCGATCGTCTGTGGGAGCGCGTCCGCGTCGACGACGAACGGCCCGGTCGCGGTACGCCGGGCGCGTCGGGCCAAGGTCATCGCCTCGGCCGCCGCGGTGCCCTCGTCGAGCAGGCTGGCGTTGGCGGTCGGCAGGCCGGTCAGGTCGCCGACGACGGTCTGGAAGTTGAGCAGCGCCTCGAGCCGCCCCTGCGAGATCTCGGGCTGGTAGGGGGTGTACGCCGTGTACCAGCTGGGGTCCTCGAGCACGTTGCGCCGGATCACCGCCGGGGTGATCGTCGCGTGGTACCCCAGGCCGATCATGGACTCGGCCGGCCGGTTCAGCGCGGCGAGGCGGCGGAGCTCCCGCGCTGCGTCGTACTCCGACAACGGCTCGGGGAGATCGAGCGTGCGCGAGGCGATGGTGGCGGGAACGGCCGCGGCCATCAGGTCGTCGAGGGAGTCGAACCCGACGGTCTCGAGCATCCGGGCGACGTCGTCCGCGCGAGGACCGAGGTGTCGGTCGGCGAAGGTGGGTTGCTGGCTCACGGGTGGCTCCTCGACAGATGTGTCAGATTCGCCTCCCCCTCTGTCGAGCCGGAACCGGTCCTCCAGAGTTGCCTGCCCCGCACGGTCCTGGCGCCTGAGAGGTTCCGGGGAGGATTTGCCCCTTCGGCGCTCCGGTCCGGGCTCTCACCCGGCGAAGACTCTCCCGTGCGGGATCGTCAGCGGACCTACTCTAACGCGCTGTCTCAGCCGACCTGCGTTTCCGGCCCGCCGGTCATCGGGTGGCTCGTCGAATTCCCCGCTCCGGCGGGGAAGTTGGCACTTGTAGGGGGAAATCTGGGCCAACAAGTGTCGAATCCCCCGCTCAGGCGGGGAATTCGGGCCGTCGCCGCCTAGCCCAGCTTGCGGGCGCGACGGGCCGCGAGCTCGTCGTTCGCGTGGGAGAGGGCGTCCTCCTCGGCCGTGCGCTCGCTCGGCAGCTCGGAGAGGGTGCCCTCGATCTCGCGCCAGACTCCCCCGATGGCGATGCCGAAGACGCCCTGGCCACCCTGGAGCAGGTCGATGACCTCGTCGTTGCTGGTGCACTCGTAGACCGAGGCGCCGTCGCTCATCAGAGTCACCCGGGTCAGGTCGTCGGTGCCCCGGGCGCGCAGGTGCTGGACCGCGGTGCGGATCTGTTGCAGGGAGATGCCGGCGTCGAGAAGCCGCTTGATCACCTTCAGCAGCAGGATGTCGCGGAAGGAGTACAGCCGCTGGGAGCCGGAGCCGGTCGCGCTGCGCACGGACGGCTCGACGAGACCGGTGCGGGCCCAGTAGTCCAGCTGCCGGTAGGTGATCCCGGCGGCGTTGCACGCGGTCGGACCGCGGTAGCCGGTGTCGCTGGGCAACGGCGAGACGTCGTCGGCGAAGAGCAGGCCCTGCTCCTCCGCGGCCTCGGCCGCCCGCGCGGCCTCGGTCTCCTCGCCCCGGGCATCCGTCCGGTGCTGCTCGTTGTCGTTCACCTACGACCTCCGTCGGCTACCTCGCGTGCAGGAACTCCTGGGGAAACCGTACGGCGCAAGCCACATCGGTGGAGTTACAACGAGGACAGTTCAAGGTAAGCCCGAGCCGCACCCCCGTCAAAGAGGAACCCGGCGTGTCGGAACCCTCAGCCTCAGGTTGAGGGTGACGGCAACCCCCACGTGGCATCCGGTCAGCGGGTCTCGAAGTCCTCCGGCGAGACCTGGTCGAGGAACTCGCGGAACTTCTCCACCTCGTCCTCCTGCTCCGCGGGGGCGTCCAGGCCGGCCTCGGCGAGAACCTCCTCGGCGCACAGGATGCGGCTGCCGGTCCGCAGCGCCAGCGCGATCGAGTCGGACGGCCGCGCGCTCACCTCGACCCCCGACGCGAGGACCAGGGTCGCGAAGAACATGTTGTCCTTGACCTCGGTGATCCGGACCTCGCTGAGCTGGTTGCCGGTGGACTCCAGCACGTCCTTGAGCAGGTCGTGGGTCAGCGGACGCGGTGGTACGACGCCCTGCTGCGCGAACGCGATCGCGGTGGCCTCCACCGCGCCGATCCAGATGGGGAGGTAGCGCTGTCCCTCGACCTCTCGGAGCAGCACGATCGGGCTGTTCGACGGCATCTCCACCCGGACACCCAGGACGTCGACCTCGCGCATGTCGCCCACACTACTCCGGGCACGAGCGGGCCCGAAGGCCGACGGAACGACGCCGACGACCCGCTCAGCGGCCGCGCAGACCCGCCTTCACCAGGGTCGCGTGCAGGCGGACCGACAGGGCCGCGATCTCGCTGACGGTCTCCTCCGCCCGGCCCCGCGCCGACGCGTCCCTCCCCCGCTTCTGCGGTGCGACCACCTGCTCGACCAGGCCCACCTCGCGGTCGGCGGCGGTCTTGAACGCGCGCAGGTGACGCGGCTCGAGGCCGAACTCGGCCAGCTCTCGAGCCGTGGTCGCGATGACGAGCGCGTCGGTGTCGTAGTGCCCGGTGCCGATACGCGGCGTGACCAGACCGAACTGCTCGAGCTGGGTGAGCAGGTCCTCGGAGATCTCGGCGATCTTGAGCAGCTCCTTGCGCGACAGCCGCAGGTGGTCGCGTCTGGTGAACGACTCGGCTGAGGGCATCCCGTCGGCGGCGAGGGCGACGGTGGGGACGGTCGGCACGACGGGTTCGATCGGGGGCGGCTCGAGGCCGCGGTCGATGGCGTCCAGGTGCTCACCGATGACCCGCAGGGGCAGGTAGTGGTCGCGCTGCATCCGGAGCACGTAGCGCAGGCGGTCTACGTCCTCGGTGGAGAACTTCCGGTAGCCGGCCGGCGTGCGCTCGGGCTTGACCAGGCCCTTGTCCTCCAGGAAGCGGATCTTCGGGATCGTCACGCCCGGGAAGTCCGGGCGCAGAAGGTCGAGCACCTCCCCGATGTTGTGTCGGACGCGTCCTCCGGCGGCGGCCGCACCCGTCCTCGTCGCCCGAGCGTCGGTCACGGGTTCTCGTGGCCCTGGAAGAAGACGAGGCGGTACTTGCCGATCTGCACCTCGTCGGTGTCCTTGAGGACGACGGTGTCGATGCGATCCCGGTTGACGTAGGTGCCGTTCAGGCTGCCCGCGTCGGCAACGGTGAAGGTGCCGCCCTCGCGGGTGAACGTGGCATGGCGACGCGAGACGGTCACGTCGTCGAGGAAGATCTCGCTGTCGGCATGACGCCCGGCGGTGGTCACGTCCTTGTCGAGCAGGAACCGGCTCCCGGCGCCCGGTCCGCGCTGCACCACGAGCAGTGCCGATCCGACCGGCAGCGCGTCCACGGCAGCGGCGTCGACCGGGTTGAGCTGACGGTCCGAGGAGATCTCCGCCCGCTCGGATCCGGCGATGCTGATCGTGGCGGTCGAGTCCGCACCCTGCGGGGCAGGAGCACCGTCACCCGCGAGGCGGGTGCCGCACTGCGAGCAGAAGCGCGCGTCGTCCGGGTTCGCCTTGCCGCAGTTGGTGCAGTACGGCATCGGTGATCGTCTCCTGTCCAACCCTCAGGGAAGGGCTGAGGTTGATGGTTGTCCCGAACCTATCAGGCACGACCATCCCGTCGAGGTCACTCGCCCAGGGTGCCCTGGTACGCCGCGGCGTCCATCAGCGAGTCGACGGCACCGGCGTCCGTCGGCGTGAGCTCGTAGAGCCAGCCCCCGCCGTACGGGTCGCTGTTCACCAGCTCGGGAGTGGCGTCGAGGCTCTCGTTGACGGCGACCACCTCGCCGTCAACAGGGGCGTAGACGTCGCTCACCGACTTCGTCGACTCGAGCTCACCGCACGCGGCTCCCGCCGTGACGGCGTCACCGACGGCCGGAAGCGACACGTAGACGATGTCGCCGAGCTGGTCCTGGGCGTAGTGGGTGATCCCGACCCGCACCGACCCCTCGCTCTCGCCGGGGTTGCGGACCCACTCGTGCTCCTGGGTGTACTTCAGGTCGTCGGGATACACGGGCTCTCCTTGGTGTGGGCTTCGGTCACGGGCCGGGCCGTGCCTGTCGGCACGTTACCCGGGCTCACCGGGATTGGGCGTACTGCAGCGCGGACTGCTCCCGCACGGCGGTGATGTCGAGGGAGTCGCGCTCCTCGAGGTCCACCGTGGCTCCCGCGTCCTTGAACTCGGCGATCGGGCCGTCGACCAGGTTGAGGGCGCCACTGAGGGTGTGCGGGTCACCGATGACGTCGAGGACGTACGGCGACGTCAGCAGCGTCCCGTCGACGCGCAGCCCGCCGGGTGCGGACTCGACGGCGCTCTGCGCAACCAGACGCACCTGGCCGTTCAGCTGCATCGCCTCGGCCCCCGCCGATCGAAGCTCCTCGATGGCGTCGAGGACCGCGTTGACGTCGACCGGGCGCGGCCCCTCGGTGACGGTCAGCCGGATGCCGGGCCCGGTCACCGGCACGGCGCCGGCCAGGATGCTCATCTCCTCCGCCTGCTTCTGGGCGGCGGCGAGCGCCGCGCTCTGGGCCTGCTTGTTCTGCTCGAGGTCTCGTCGCGACGCCTCGAGGCGGTTGATCTCGGTCTGTGCCCGCTGCGAGGCGTCGGCGAGGCCGGAGAGCACGTCGACGAGGTCCTGTTCGCGATAGCCGGCGTAGGTGTTGTCGGTGTTGTTCGTGCGCACCTGCGTGATCGCCGCGAACCCGAGGGCGGCCAGGAGGACGCCGACGATCAGCTGGCCGCGCGACGGCCGCACCAGTGCCTGGCGCAGCCGCTGCCGGCCGACCTCGTCGGCCGATCCCTGGGGCTGGTCAGGCATGGAACACGTACCGCCTGATCTGGGCGACGTTGGAGAAGATCCGGATGCCGAGGACGACGATCACCCCGGTCGACAGCTGGCCACCGACGCCGAGCTTGTCGCCGAGGTAGACGATCGCGGCCGCGATCACCACGTTGGAGAAGAAGGAGACGACGAACACCTTGTCGTCGAAGATCCCCTCCAGGTAGGCGCGCAGGGCGCCGAAGACGGCGTCGAGGGCCGCCACCACCGCGATCGGGAGGTAGGGGTCGAGTCCGGGCGGCACGTCCGGGGTGAAGATCAACCCGAGGACGACTCCGATCAGTAGGCCGAGTGCCGCGATCATGGCGCGCTGTCCCCCTGCGTGCGTGTGTGGCCGGTGTCCGGGCCGGCGACCTGCGCCGACCGGAGCCGTTCGGGCTCGGCCGCCGGCAGCGTCATCGTCCCGCCGTTGCGGACGTCGAACCGGAACCCGAGGCTGTCCTTGAGCGCGTACCACTTCTCCCCGATCGAGCTGGAGAGCAGCGCGGCGGGCATGCGGTCGGGGTTCCCGATCACGTCGAAGACGTACGGCGGGTTGATCGGCCGGGAGTTCAGCAGGACCCCGACCCCGACGTTGCGGAAGGCGCTGAGCACCGTCAGCCGGTGGCCGTTGACGCTGATCGCCTCCGCACCCGCGACCCACAGCGCGTCGGTGAGCAGGGTGAGGTCGGAGTCACGCACCAGCTGGGCGCCGGCACTGCCCGGAGCACTGTTCACGGTGACCTGGATCCCCGGACCGTGCGCCGGCGCGAAGCCGGCGCGCGCCTGGAGGCGCTCGAGATGCGCCTGGGCGGCCTTCGTCTCGGTGGTCAGGTCGTTGTAGCTGCTCTTCAGCGACAACAGCTGCGACTCCTCGCGGTTGAGGGTGCGCTGGACGTCGCTGAGGCCCTCCCGGCGCAGGTTGACCTGCTCGATGAGGCTCTCGCGACTGGCGTTGCTGGCGCCGGCGTTGCGGCTGGTCTGGACCGCGGCGACCGTGACCAGCAGCCCGAACGCCAGCAGCACCAGGGCCGCCGTACGACGTGGCACCGGGTGCTGGGCGACCGTCTGCCCGGACGCCCGACGACGAGCTGCGACGTGCTCGTAGTCGGCGTCGAGGGAGCGCTGCGTGATCAGCGTGAGCAGCGGGACCGTCACGTGGTCGGGCAGCGCCTTCTCGTCGTCTCCACGTCCGGGCCGGCGAGGGGCGGGTGCCTCGGGCACAGGCTCAGCCACGGGCCACCACCCGCCGATCGGTCGTCTTCACGAGCCGGTAGACCTGGTAGGCGTACAGGGCGCCGGCCCACCAGTACAGGCCGATGCCCCAGCCGGCGAACGCCCAGCCGAACACCTTGGCCAGGGTGGCGGTGGCACCGGTGCCGTCGCCGAGCAGCAGCAGCGGGAACGCGTAGAGCAGGTTGAACGTCGCGGCCTTGCCCAGGAAGTGCACCGGGAGGGCGCTGTAGCCCCGGGTGCGCAGGATCGGCACCAGACCCCAGAGCAACGCGTCGCGCAGGGGCAGGATCACCGCGAACCACCACGGGACGATGTCGCGCAGGGCGAGACCGATCACCACGGCAAGGATGTAGAGCCGGTCGGCCACCGGGTCCAGCACCTGCCCGAGCCGCGAGGTCTGGTGCAGCCGTCGGGCGAGGTAGCCGTCGAGGTAGTCGGTGATGCCGGACGCCGCGAGAACGCCGAGCGCCCACCCGTCCGCCTCGGGCCCGAGGACCAGCCACAGGAAGAGCGGCACCCCGAGCAGCCGCAGGAAGCTCAGCGCGTTGGGAACGGTCCACACGCGTGCGTCATCGCGTGCCGCCTCGTCCGCCACTGCCGTCTGCACCTTCCCCGCCCAGGATCGTCAGAACCGCCGGGCACACCCTATCCGGCGCGCCCCCGGGACCCCTCGCTACCGCGCTCACCGGTGGCCGCGGGTGCCGATGTCTCCAGGTGGGCGCTGTCGCGGATCTCGCCGACCAGCTCCTCGATCACGTCCTCGAGCGTGGCCACGCCCAGGGTGGCCCCCTCCGCGTCGACGACGCGGGCCATGTGCGCACCGCGACGCTGCAGCTTCTCCAGCGTGTCGTGGAGCAGGTCGTCGGTGCGGACGGGCGCGAAGGGGCGGATCCACTTGTCCTCGACCGGACGCGTACGACGACTCTCGTCGGTCTCGAGCACGTCTTTGATGTGCAGGTACCCGACCAGCTCCCCCTCGTCCCCGACGACCGGGAAGCGACTGAAGCCGGTCGCGGCGCACAGCGCCTCGACGTCGGCTCCGCTCGAGCCGCGGCGTACGGTCTGCAGGGTCTCGGGCCGCATCAGCACGGTCTCGACCGTCTTCTCGGTGAAGCCCAGCGCCCCCGACAACCGGTCGTACTCCCCCTCTTCCAGGAGGCCCTCGCCGCGTGACTCCTCGACCAGCGCCGCGACCTCCTCGCGGGTGTACGTCGAGCTGACCTCGTCCATCAGCCGGACGCCGAGCAGGTGCAGCACTCCCGACGCGACGGCGTTCACGCAGACGATGACCGGACGAGCCACCGACACGATGGCCCAGATCGGGGTGCCGAGCACCAGCGCCGCACGGTCCGGCCCGGCGAGTGCGATGTTCTTCGGGATCATCTCCCCGAGCACCACGTGCAGGTAGACCACCACCGCGAGCCCGACCGCGAAGGCGATCGGGTGCTGCAGCGACCCGGGAGCGTGTACGGCGTGCAGCACCGGCTCGAGCAGGCGGGCGGCCGTGGGCTCGGCGACGGCACCGAGCACCAGTGAGCAGACCGTGATCCCGAGCTGGTTGACGCCGATGACCAGGGACATGTTCTCCATCGCGCGCAGCGTGGTGCGCGCGAACCGCGAACCCTGCTCGGCTCGCGGCTCGATCTGGGTGCGCCGGGCCGAGACCAGGGCGAACTCGGCCGACACGAAGAACGCGTTGCCCAGGAGCAGGCACACGGCGAGGACGACGGACGTCGTGGTGCTCACGCGTGGTCCTCATCGGCGGGGGCGCCGAGCAGCCGCAGCGAGAGCCGGTCGATGCGCAGCCCGTCCATGTGCTCCACGGTGAGCACGGCCAGTCGCTGGCGCTCGGGCTGATCGGGGTCGGTGCGGTCGGGCACCGGGACCTCGGCGACGTCACCCCGCTCGGGCACGCGTCCGAGCACCTGGAGGACGAGCCCGGCGATGGTGTCGTAGTCCTCGTGGTCGGGGAGCTCGATCCCGGTCAGGTCCTCGACCTCGTCGGGGCGGAGCAGCCCCGAGAGGGTCCAGGAGCCGTCGGCCCGCCGGCGCCCCCGGGCGCCGAGCCGGTCGTGCTCGTCGGCGATGTCGCCGACGATCTCCTCGATCACGTCCTCGATGGTGACGATGCCGGCCTGGTCGCCGTACTCGTCTAGGACCACTGCGAGCTGGCCCTCCTGGCGCAGCAGCGCGAGCAGCGGGTCGAGTCTCAACGAGTCCGGCACCACGATCGGCCGGGTCATCAGGTGCTTGACCTTGGTGGTGTGGCGTTCCGGGATCGGGAGCGCCACGGCGTGCTTGACGTGGACGGTGCCGATGACGGTGTCCTCGGGGTCGAGCACCGGGAAGCGCGAGTGCCCGGTCTGCCGGGCGAGCTCGATCACCGCCCAGGCCCGGTCGTTGGCCTCGAGGCTGACCGTGCGGACCCGCGGGGTCATGATCTCGCCCGCGGTCCGGGTGCCGAACTCCACCGAACGCTCCATCAGCTCGGCCGTGTCGGGGTCGAGGGTGCCCTCGTCGGCCGATCGGGAGATCAGGGATGCCAGCTCGGTGGACGACCGGGCGGACCGGAGCTCCTCCTGCGGCTCCATGCCGAGCCGCCGCACGATGGCGTTGGCCGAGCCGTTGAGCACCCGGATGGGTCCGGTCATGATCGCGGTGAAGATCCGCTGGAAGCGCTGGGTCGCCCTCGCGGTCTTCAAGGGACGCGCGATCGCCAGGTTCTTGGGCACGAGCTCGGCGAAGATCATCGTCACCACCGAGCTGAGGGTGAGGCCGATGGCCACCGCGGTCGGGTCGACGGCGCCCTCCGGCATCCCTGCCGAGCCCAGCGGGCCGGAGATCAGTCGTGAGATGGCGGGCTCGGCCAGGAAGCCGATCGCGAGGTTGGTGATCGTGATCCCGACCTGGGCGCCCGACAGCTGGGTGGACAACGACCGCAGGGCCTTCAGCACTCCGGCTGCGGGCGCGTCCCCTTCCTCGGCCGCCTGGGCGACCTTGGACCGGTCGACGGTGACGAACGAGAACTCGGCCGCGACGAAGACGCCGGCGGCGACCACCAGCAGCACCGACGCCCCCAGCAGGAGCCAGGCGGTCAGCACGTCACAGCCGAGCGGTCGGAGGGATCGGGTGAGGGGCGACTGTCAGAGCCGTCCATGGGCGGTTCGGGGTCCTTCGGACTCGGAGGCTGGCTGTCCGGAGACTCTACCGGGTGGGGTCGGTGGCGCCGTCCTCGTAGACGGCCACCCAGGCCACGAAGGCGAGCAGACCGGAATCGTCGAGCGGCACAGACACCTGCTCCGCCAGGCACCGGGTGAGGGCGTCCCGTGTCTGCTGGTCGGACGACCAGCCGGCGGTGAGTGCGAGGTCGTCGTAGCAGAAGGCCCACGCGGCGTCGTACGCCTGGACCTGCTCCGGGCTGAAGCCGACGAGCTCGGCCGGCAGGGGGTCGGGGATGATCGGTGGCTGCGCGGGCTCCGTCGGCGTGGGCGTCGGCGTCGGCGTCGGCGTCGGCGTGGGTGCCGGCGTCGGGGTCGGTGTGGGGGTCGGGGTCGGCGTCGGGGTCGGTGTGGGCGTGGGAGTCGGCGACGTGGCGGGCCCGGAGGTCTGGCCGTCCGGCGGGATCGGGTCGGCGATCACCGGGCCCTGGTGATCGGCCTGCAGGCTGGGGCCGGACGTCGTGTGGTCGCCGTCGTGCCGGTGCCGATGGGTGTCCGACTGGTGATGGGCGTGCTCGCCGAGCTGGTGCAGGTGGAGCGTGCCGGTGAAGCTGATCGAGCGCACCGAGACCTCCGTCGGCCCCTGGTAGAGGTTGCTGGTGCGGAGGGCCCGGGCGATCGCCATGACCCGCGCGGCGTACGCCTGGCTGTGGTTGTAGCGCAGCAACGCGGTCCGCATCCCCGACCTCGTCGACAGGTCGTCGTGGTCGGCGCACAGGTAGACCGCCGAGCCGAGGGATGCGTCGTCGACGTCCTGCACGTCTCGGCGTCCGTCGTCGTCGCCGTCCACCGCGACCGCGGCCCAGGTCGCCGGGAGGAACTGCATCGGTCCGACCGCATGGTCGAACCGACGGTCGCCGTCGAGCCGGCCGCGGTCGGTGTCTCGGACCAGTGAGGTGCCGTGGTGGCCGTCGAGACGCGGCCCGATGATCGGCGGGCGGGCAATGCCGTGCCGGTCCAGGCTGCTGCCGCCCACCTGCCCGTGGTCGGACTCGACCTGCCCGATGGCCGCGAGCAGGGCCCAGTCGAGTCCGCAGGACGGGTCCGCGGCGTCGATCACGGCAGCGGACCGCTGGTATGCCGCCAGGGCCACCTCGGGGATGCTCTGGGCGCGAACGGGTGCCTGAGGTGCGGTTCGGGAGAGTGAGGCCGGTGAGTGGATCGCGCGGCCGCTGGGGTCGGGCAGGTGGACCGGGGGCGGCGTCGGCGCGGTGACGGTCGGAGCCGGAGGGGGGCCGGGCGCCTTCGCCAGCACCTCACGCGACGGCTCGCGCCCACCGGCGACGAGAGCCGCCGCCAGGACGGCCACCGCGCTCGCGGTGATGCCGGCGCGCAGCGACTCGCGGCGCAGGCGGCGCGCCCACGTCGTGGCCCGAGCTCTCGCTGCACCCCCGTACATCGTGTCTCCGACGGTAGTCGCTGCCTCCGGGGATGCCCACCCCGGCCGGGGTCACGACCTGGTGACGGCCTGGACGCCCTGGTGATGGTGATGTCATGCGGAGCGCCCGATCGGGTACGGCGTGGTTCATGCGCGGGTCACGCCTGCCGGGAGACACGCCGGCCGAGGACTCTCGCGCCCATCGGTACGCCGCGATCGTCCGCCTGCTCCTCCGCCACGGCCGCTCGGACCTGGTGTCGGGCGCGGGACTCGACGAGTACGCCTCCGAGCCCGCGGGCGACTCGCAGCAGACCACCGACCAGGCCGAGGCGTTCGCCGCCGACCTCGAGGCCATGGGCCCGACGTACATCAAGCTCGGGCAGCTGCTCTCGACCCGCTTCGACCTCCTCCCTCCGGCGTACACGACGGCGCTGAGCCGGCTGCAGGACGAGAACGAGCCGTTCCCCGCCCGGGAGGTCCACGCCCTGATCGAGGCGGAGCTCGGCGCCGAGGTCAGGCACCTGTACGCCGACTTCGACGACGTGCCCGTGGCCGCGGGCTCGCTCGGGCAGGTCCATCGCGCGACGTTGCGCAACGGGCGCGAGATGGCGGTCAAGATCCAGCGGCCTCGCGCCCGCGAGGACGTCCGTGAGGACATGGCGACGCTCGCCAGGCTGGCGGCGCTCGCCGACAAGGGCACCGGCGTGGGTCGCACCTACGGCTTCCGTCGCCTCCTCCACGAGTTCGAGCGATCCCTGACCCTCGAGCTCGACTACCGCCGGGAGGCGCGCAACCTGATCCGGTTCGGCGAGCTGACCCACCGCCACGACCGGCTGTTGGTGCCCGAACCCGTCCTCGAGCTGACCACCGGACGGGTGCTCACGATGTCCTACATCCACGGCAGGAAGGTCACCGACGTCGGTCCACTCGGTCTGACCGATCTCGACCCGGGGCCGATCGTCGAGCAGCTCTTCCGCGCGTACCTCCGCTCGATCCTGGTCGAGGGCTTCCTGCACGCGGACCCGCATCCCGGGAACCTCCTCCTCACCGAGGACGGCCGCCTCGCGGTGCTCGACCTCGGCATGGTCACGTCGGTCCCTCCACGGCTGCAGGACAAGGTCGTGCGGCTGCTGGTCGCGATCGGCGACGACAACGGCGAGCAGGCGGCGCGGGTGCTGGCCGAGATGGGTCAGCCGCTGGACAACTACGACCCCATGGCCTTCCGCGACGACGTGTCGCACCTGGTCTCGGAGGCCGTGGCCGAAGGCCCCGAGCTGCGGGTGGGCGGGGTCCTGGTCGAGCTCAGCCGGGTGTCGGGGACCCGAGGTCTGAGACCACCGCCGGAGATGTCACTGGTCGGCAAGGCCCTGCTCAACCTGGACCGCACCACCGAGCACCTCGATCCCGGCTTCGCGCCCGCCGAGGCGATCCGGGAGAACGTCGAGTCCATCCTGCGCGGCGGTCTGAAGACGTCGCCCGGAGACCTGATCACCGCGGCGCTCGACGCCAAGGAGTTCACGGCGCACCTGCCGCGGCGCGCCAACCGGATCATGGACAGCCTGGCGGACGGCGAGCTGCGGATCCGGGTGGACGCGTTGGACGAGGAGCGCCTGCACACGGTCCTCCAGCGGCTCGCCAACCGGCTGACCCTGGGTGTCGTCATCGCCGCGACGATCCTCGGTGCCTCACTGCTGACGCAGGTGCCGACGGACCACCGGGTCCTCGGCTATCCCGCGGTCGCCATCGTCCTGTTCGCCATCGCGATCCTCGGTGGGGTCGCGCTGGTCGCGTGGATCGTGATCACCGACCGCAAGGTGGCCCGGACCGAGCTGCGCGACCGACGAGACGTTCCCCGCCTATGACGCAAGAGGAGTTTCCGTGCTCGCTGCCTTCCTCCTAGCTGGGCTGTTCTCCGCCCCGCTGGCGACGCTGGCCCTGTTCACCCGCGCCATGCGCACCTCCTCCGGCTCCGCCGGGGCCTGGTCGTCGGGCAGGCGACTGGTCGTCTCGGCGCTCGCCTCCGTGGTGCTGGCAGCCCTGACCGCCGGCTTCCTGCACCTGCTGGGAGTCACCCGCGCGAACACGATCGCCGGGGCGGCCGGCCTGCTCGCGTTCAGCGTCGTGTGGCTGCCGGCGACCCGCCACTGGAGCGCCCGTGCACACGTCGCCTGGGCCGCGACCTGCTACCTCTTCGCCGCCTACCTCGCGTACATGATCTGGTGGACCTTCGTCAGCGACCTCGGGATCTTCGGCACGGTCGGCGCGCTGATCCTGTGGGTGATGGAGGCGTTCGCAGGCTTCCTCGGCGTCGCCTACCTGTGGGAGCTGTGCGACGCACTCGGCCGAGAGGCCTGGATACGCCGGGTCGCCGAGGGCGCGTCGCCGGAGCAGCGCACCCACACGCCGTTCGTCAGCCTCCAGGTACCGGCGTACAACGAACCACCGGAGATGGTGATCGAGACCCTGCGGTCGCTGCTGACGATCGACTACCCGGCGTACGAGGTCATCGTCATCGACGACAACACCGACGACGAGGCGCTGTGGCGCCCCGTCGAGTCGTGGTGCCGGGAGCACGGTCTGAAGTTCGCGCACCTCGCGGACTGGCCCGGGTACAAGTCGGGCGCGCTGAACTACGCGTTGCGGGAGCTGATCGACCCGCGCACCGAGCTGATCGGCGTGATCGACGCCGACTACCAGCTCGCGCCGGACTTCCTGTCGGCGTGCGCCCCGCTCTTCGCCGACCCGGAGGTCGGGTTCATCCAGGCCCCGCAGGACTACCGCGACTGGGAGCAGGCGCCCTTCTACCGACGCCTGTACTACTCCTACAAGTACTTCTTCGCCGTGTCGCAGCCGTCGCGGAACGAGCGCGACGGAGCGATCTTCGCCGGCACGATGGGCCTGATCCGGCGCGAGGCCCTCGAGCGGGCCGGCGGCTGGGACGAGTGGTGCATCACCGAGGACGCCGAGCTGTCACTGCGGCTGCTTCGCGACGGCTGGTCGGGGCTCCACGTCGACCGCTCGTTCGGCCGAGGCGTCATGCCTCTGACGTTCGAGGCGCTGAAGGGCCAGCGTTTCCGATGGTGCTTCGGCGGCATCCAGATCCTGCGGCGTCACTGGCGGTTGATGATGCCGGGCGGCTCCAGGGCCGGGAACCGGATGGACCAGGGTCAGCGGTGGGCGTACCTGTCCGGTGCCGTCCAGTGGTACGGCGACCTGCTCGCGGTCGTGTTCTTCCTCTTCCTGCTCGCCGGCGCGGCCAACGTGGCGCTGGGCGGGGGGTTGCTGTTCCGCAAGCTGAGCGGGTTCCTGCTCGCGGCCATCCCGCTGCTGGTCGTGCTGGGTCTGGTGCGCGCGGTGGCGCTCCTGCGCCGAGGGACCGGCGCCTCCTGGCGGGACGCCATGGGAGCGTTCCTGGTCTGGCAGTCCACCTCGATCGTGGTGGCCCGGGCCTCGGTCCAGGCGCTCTTCGCGAAGGAGGCGGAGTTCCTGCGGACCCCCAAGACCGCGGAGGACGCGCACTTCTGGGACGCCGTGCGCGGCAACCTGTCCGAGTCACTGTTCGCCGTGCTCGGGATCGCCGCCATCATCGGGTCCGCGGCCGCCGGCGGGTTCGGTGGCTACGTCACCGCCGCGCTGCTCGTCTGGCCCACGACCGCGTTCGTGTGCGCCCCGCTGAACAGCCTCGGAGCCCAGCGGGCCAGCCTCCCGGCCGAGCTGGCCGAGCGGCGGCGTACCGAGTTCCGGCGGTTCGGGACGCATCCGGCGACCCTCACCACGGCCGGGCTCCTCGCCGTCGCGGGCACCGTCGTACTGGCTGCGCTCCTGCTGTCCCCCGCCGGTCAACGCGCCGTCTCCCCCAACCCGGTCACCCCTGCGCGCGGGCACCAACCGTCGCCTGTGGCGCAGACCGAGACCCCCGCGGTGACCCCGACGCCCACGTCTCCTGGTGCGACCCTCACCACTCCGACGTCGGCGCCGACCAGCACTGCGCCGACCACCACGACCACGACGACCAGCACCGCGCCCACCACCACGACGACCACGACGTCGACCACGACGGCATCGCCGAGCCCCTGATCGCGACGTGGATCCGCGGACGCACGTTCTGCGGGACATGGGGTACGGGCGGACCATGGGTACTTCTCGAGACATCCACTACACGACTCCCGGACTCAGCCGTGAGGACGCCGAGCGCGTGATCGCGCGACTCCAGTCGCGGCTCCACGCGATGAACGACCTCCACCTCACGCTCAAGCACGTCCACTGGAACGTCGTCGGCCCGCACTTCATCGCGGTCCACGAGATGATCGACCCCCAGGTCGAGGCGGTGCGCGGCTTCGCCGACGACCTCGCCGAGCGCATCGCCACGCTCGGTGGATCTCCCAGCGGTACGCCGGGCTCGATCGTCAAGGAGCGTGACTGGGACGACTACTCGCTCGGACGCGCCGGCACACAGGAGCACCTCGGGGCCCTCGACCTCGTCTACCGCGGGGTCATCGGCACCAACCGGACCATCATCGAGGAGCTCGACGACATCGACCTGGTGACCCAGGACATGATCATCGGCCAGACCGAGCAGCTCGAGCTGTTCCACTGGTTCATCCGGGCGCACCTGGAGGACCAGGGTGGCCGGCTGGCAACCGAGGGCGCAGACGACGAGCGTGGCGCCGCCGAGGCGGCCGGCCGGGCCTGAGCTCACCGCCCATCTCGCGCGGCCTTGGGCGGCGGTGAGTCAGGCACCATCCCCGCCCCGCAAACCGTGGCTGGCTCACCGCCCAACCTCAATGCACGGTGATCCGAGCTTCCCCACCCGCACGAGGGAGGAGCCGACCGACCACCGGATGACCGGGCAGCTCCCCGGCGACGAGGAGTCCGCCCGAGGTCTGGGCGTCGGCGAGCAGCACCAGCTCGTCGTCCTCGACCTGCGCGGCCACGTGCGGCCGCACCCAGTCGAGGTTGCGGCGTGAGCCGCCCGGGACGAACCCCGCGGCCAGGGACTGCCGTGCGCCCTCGACGTACGTGACCGCCGCAGCGTCGATCTCCGCGTCGACGCCGCTCGCGCGGCACAGCTTGAGCAGGTGCCCGAGCAGGCCGAAACCGGTGATGTCGGTGGCGCACGACGCGCCGGCGGCCAGGGCCGCGCGTGAGGCGTCGCGGTTGAGGGCCGTCATCACCTCCACCACCTCGGGGAAAGACTCGCCCGTCGCCTTGTGCCGGTTGTTGAGGATGCCGAGGCCGAGGGGCTTGGTCAGCGTGAGCGGCAGGTCCGGCTCACCGGCGTCGTTGCGGAGGAGCCGGTCGGGGTCGCCCAGGCCGGTCACGGCGAGGCCGTACTTCGGCTCCCGGTCGTCGATGCTGTGGCCGCCGGCGAGGTGGCAGCCGGCCTCCTGGGCGACCTCCGCTCCCCCGGCCAGCACCTCCGCCGCGAGCTCGAACGGCAGGACGTCCCGCGGCCAGGCCAGCAGGTTGACCGCCACCAGCGGCTCGCCGCCCATCGCGTACACGTCCGACAGGGCGTTGGCAGCGGCGATCCTCCCCCAGTCCCGCAGGTCGTCGACGACCGGCGTGAAGAAGTCCGCGGTGACGATCACCGCCCGTCCCCCGTCGATGCGTACGACGGCCCCGTCGTCACCGTTCTCGACGCCGACCAGCAGGTCGGCGGTGGCACGACCGGCCGTGAGGCCGTCGAGCACCCGGTCCAGCTCGCCGGGCGGCACCTTGCACGCGCAGCCCCCACCAGCTGCGTACTGCGTCAGGCGGGCCGGCAGCTCGAGCGTCATGCCTCGTTCGTACCCGCGTGCGAGCCACCCGCACAACCCGGCGGGTTCACGCCAGGGCCGGCTCGCGCTTCTCGAGGCGCTCGCGCTGGGGTACGACGGTGTACTTCGGGTCCTTCGCCGACGCCTTGCCGGCCTCGAAGATCCCGAAGCGGGTGACCAGCGAGCCGGCGACGAGGGCGGCGCCCGCCAATCGGCGCGCCGGACCGCTCTTGAGCCCCAGTCCGGACAGCACGAGCCCTGCCCCGGTGAGACCGCGCTGGAGCTTCATCAGCTTCCCGGACCGGCCCTCGTGGTACGGCTCGGCCAGCATGCCGAGACGCTTGCTCATCATCTCCGCGGCCGCGGTCTCGACCACCGCGCCCGCGACGGCCAGACGCAGGGCGGGCCCGGTCTCGGCGTACGGCGCGCACAGCATGCCCACCCCGCCCGCGGCGGCCGCTCCCGAGCCGCCGAATACGAACGGCAGCTCCCGGTGGGCCTCGTGCCAGGCCGGGATCGCGGTGTTCGCGATCAACCCGGCGGTGTACGTCGCGAGCGGCGGGCCGAATGCAGCAGCACCCAACCCGGCCAACCGACCGATCCGCGGGAACCATCCGGTCACCTGCGAGGCGGCGGCGATCCCCGACAACGTGCTGAAGGGAGCCAGGATGAACGACCCGACCGACAAGGGCGACGTCGGCTTCACGACGCGGAGCATCTTCAGGAAGCGCTCGGGCCGCCCGAGGTCGTGCACCAGGGCCACGGTCCCGACCGAGGCCCCTCCCGCCGCCGCCAGCCTGGCGACCCGCTCGAGACCGGGCCGGCCGGTCATCGCCGCTCCTTCTGCCAGCACGGCGGACGCACCCGCCATGCCGCCCAGGAAGAAGTACAGAGGGATGTCGGGACTCTTCCAGGTCGGTGCCTTGAGGATCGGTCGTCCGTAGTACGACGAGAAGTCCCCGTCGGGAACGATCTGGTCGCGGGGCGCCATCAGCGCCGCCTCCCGACGAAGGCGGCGACGCCGAGACCGGCGACGGCCGCGGCAGCCGCGCCGACGTGCTTCCAGATCGAGCCGATGTCCCGCGTCGTCACGACCGGGTCGGGCGGGAGCCCGTAGACCTCGGGCTCGTCGAGCAGCAGGAAGAAGGCCCCGTCGCCCCCGACGCCGTCCTCGGGGTCTCGGCCGTACAGCCGGGCGGCGTCCACACCCTTCTCGTGGAGCTCTGCCAGTCGGTTGTCGGCACGCTGCCGCAGCTCGCTGAGCTCGCCGAACTGGATCGACTCGGTCGGGCAGGCCATCGCGCAGGCCGGCGTCTGGTCCTCCTTCAGCCGGTCGTAGCACAGGGTGCACTTGAAGGCGCGGCCGTCGTCCTCGCGCAGGTCGATCACGCCGTACGGGCAGGCCGGGACGCAGTAGCCGCAGCCGTTGCAGATGTCGGCCTGAACGACGACGGTGCCGAACTCGGTGCGGAACAGTGATCCGGTCGGGCACACGTCGAGGCAGGCGGCGTGGGTGCAGTGCTTGCACACGTCCGACGACATCAGCCAGCGGATGCTGTCGTCGCCCGACTCCGCCTCCTGGTCCTGCCCCTGAGAAGGAGGGCCGTTTCCCGGCATGCCGAGGTCGACGGAGGTCGACGTCGGCTTCTCGACGAAGGCGACGTGCCGCCAGGTGCTGGCCCCCAGCGACTGCGTGTTGTCGTAGGACATCCCGGTCAGCAGGTAGCCGTCGTCGGGGACGGAGTTCCACTCCTTGCAGGCGACCTCACAGGCCTTGCAGCCGATGCAGACCGACGTGTCGGTGAAGAACCCCATCCGCGGCGGGTGTTCACCGGACGATCCGTAGCCCGCGTCACCGGTGACGTCGTCCAGGCGGCCGGACAGCCTGCCCATCAGCCTTCCTCCTTCTCCGACTCCGCGCCGATCCCGGCCCGCCGCCGGTAGTCCTCGACGTACGCCGTCAACGCGCGGCCGCGTGGGCGCCGGCCGGGGCGGATGTCGCAGGTGCCGACCTTGTCCTGGATGTGCACGTTGGGGTCGAGCGCCGCGCCGACGAGGTCGTTCGGCGAGTCGCCGGGGATGATGCCGTTGCGTCCCCAGTGGTAGGGCAGCCCCACCTGCTCGACGCGGCGGTCACCCAGCCGCAGCGAGCGGATCCGGTCCGTGACGATCACCCGGGCCTCGATGGCCGAGCGGGAGGTCACGATCGTGGCCCACCCCAGGTGCTCCAGCCCGCGCTCCTGCGCCAACGTCGGCGACACCTCACAGAAGGGCTCGGGCTGCAGCTCGGTGAGATAGGGCAGGGTGCGGCTCATGCCACCAGCGGTGTGGTGCTCGGTGAGCCGGTAGCTGGTGAACACGTAGGGGAACACGTCGCTGAACGACGGGTTCATCGGGTTGGTCGGCGTCTCGATGCCCTCGAGCGCCGGGTTGCGCTGCTGGTCGGGGTACAGCGGGTTCGGGACCGGCGACTCCGGCGGCTCGTAGTGCGTGGGCATCGGGCCGTCCGCCAGGCCCACGGGGACGTAGAGCCAGGCCTTGCCGTCGGTCTGCATGATGAACGGGTCCTTGCCACCGATGGCGTCGGGGCCCTGCGCGTCCTCGTCGGGGACGTAGTCGGGTGGCCGGTCCGGGATGAAGTCGGGTACGTCGAGGCCCGTCCACGTGCCCTCGTCGGCGTCCCACCAGACGTACTTCTTGCGCTCGCTCCAGGGGGTCCCGTCGGGCGCGGCGGAGGCACGGTTGTAGAGGATGCGGCGGTTCGCCGGCCACACCCAGCCCCACTCGGCCGCCACCTGGTCCTGCTCCCAGTGGGGCTTGCGGCGACGCGCCTGGTTGACCTCGTCGGCGTACACCCCGCAGTAGATCCAGCAGCCGCACGCGGTCGAGCCGTCGTCCTTCAGCTCGGTGTACGACGAGAGGGCGGCGCCGTCGGGACCGGTGCCGTTGATCTCGCGCAGCACCGACTCGCCGTCGACGTCTCCGTCGTCGTCCTTCTCGTACTCCCAGGTCAGGTCGAGCAGCGGCCGGTCCATCTCGTCGGTCGACCCGGCCAGCTTGGCGCGCAACCGCTCACCGAGCTCGTAGTAGAAGTCGAGCTCGCTCATGGAGTCGCCCGGCGGCCGGACCGCCTTGTCGCGCCACTGCAGCATCCGCTGGGTCTGCGTGAACGAGCCCGCCTTCTCGGTGTGCGCCGCCGCCGGCAGGAAGAAGATCTCGGTGCCGATCTCCTCGGTCACCAGCTCGCCGGTCTCGATCTCCGGCCCGTCCTTCCAGAACGTCGCGGTCTCGATCATCTGCATGTCCCGCACCACCAGCCAGTCGAGGTTGGCCAGCGCGAGCCGCTGCATCTTGCCGTTGGCGGACCCGACCGCGGGGTTCTCCCCGACCACGAAGTAGCCCTTGCACCCACCCTCGAGCTGGGCCTTCACGGTCTCGTACGTGCCGTGGTTCCCGGTGAGTCGCGGGAGGTAGTCGAAGCAGTAGTCGTTCTCCTCCGTCGCGGCGTCCCCGAACCAGGACTTGAGCAGGCTGACGGCGTAGGCACGCATGTTCCCCCAGTAGCCGGTCTTGCCGGCGTCCTCGGCCACGAAGTCGTCGAGGGACTCGTGCTCGTGCGCGTGCGGCATCGGGATGTAGCCGGGGAGGATGTTGAACAGCGTCGGGATGTCGGTGGACCCCTGGATCGAGGCGTGCCCGCGCAGCGCCATGATCCCGCCCCCCGGCCGGCCGATGTTGCCCAGCAGCCCCTGCAGGATCGCCGCGGCGCGGATCTTCTGCACGCCGACGCTGTGGTGGGTCCAGCCCACGGCGTAGCAGATCGCGCTGGACCGCTCCGGGCCGCTGTTGCTGGTCAGGGCGTCGGCGACCTTGCGGAACTGCTCGGGAGAGATGCCGCAGACCTCCTGCACCATCTCGGGCGTGTAGCGCGCGTAGTGGCGCTTGAGGACCTGGAAGACGCAGCGCGGATGCTGCAAGGTCTCGTCGCGCTCGGGCTTCGCCTCGACCGCCGGACCGCCCGAGCCGCTCGTCTCCGACCTCGCCGACCGGTGCCGCCCCGCGGAGTCGGGAGTGCCGGACTGACCCGGGTCGCGCTGGCCCGCAGCCGCGGCCTCGGTCGCTCCGGCGTACTGCCAGCTGCTGGGCTCGTAGGACCCCTTCTCCGGGTCGTAGCCGGAGAAGACGCCGCCGAGGTCCTCGGTGTCGCGGAAGTCCTCCTCGACCAGGGCGGCGGCGTTGGTGTAGGCGACGACGTACTCACGGAAGTAGAGGTCGTTGCTGAGCACGTGGTTGATCAGGGCGCCGAGGAACGCGATGTCGGATCCGGCCCGGATCGGGACGTGCAGGTCAGCGAGCGCCGAGGTGCGGGTGAAGCGCGGGTCGACGTGGATCACCGTCGCGCCACGCCGTTTGGCCTCCACCACCCACTGGAACCCGACCGGGTGCGCCTCGGCCATGTTGGAGCCCTGGATCAGGATGCAGTCGGAGTTCTGCAGGTCCATCAGGTTGGTGGTGGCCCCACCGCGGCCGAACGAGGTACCCAGACCGGGCACCGTGGAGGAGTGTCATATCCGGGCCTGGTTCTCGATCTGGATCGCCCCCATCGCGGTGTAGAGCTTCTTCATGAGGTAGTTCTCCTCGTTGTCGAGGGTCGCTCCTCCGAGGCTCGCGATGCCGAGCGTGCGACGGGTCCGCTTCCCGTCGCTCTCCCACTCCCAGAACTCCTTGCGCGTCTTGATCACCCGGTCGGCGATCATGTCCATCGCCGTGTCGCGGTCCAGGTCCTCCCACTCGGTGCTGTGGGGCCGCCGGTAGCGGACCTTCGTCACCCGGGTCGGCGAGGTGACCAGCTGCTTGGAGGCGCTGCCCTTGGGGCAGAGACGGCCGCGGGAGATCGGGCTGGCCGGGTTGCCCTCGATCTGGGTGACCTTCTCGTCCTTGACGAAGATCTTCTGGCCGCAGCCCACCGCGCAGTAGGGACAGATGGACTCGACCACCCGGTCGGCCTGGACGGTCCGCGGCTCGAGGGTGCGGCTCTGCTCCGACTGCGCCGCTTCGCCGCGCCCGAGGCGGTCGCGGCCGGTGAACTGGCGCAGGAGCGACCACTCGCCGATCCGGGACGTCACAGCCACGACGCCACAGTAGCCATCCCGGCGGTCCTTCAAACATGGCCGGGGGCTCCGGATGGTCACCGACCCGACCGGGTGGTTGAGGAGGGCCCTTGGGAGCCTGACTCGAAACCACCCTTCGGTCGCCCAGCACCCCTCGGTCGCCCCCCAGGCACCGTCGCCGGATGTCGACACGCCCGTCACGGCTTCGCAAGCTCAGCCGTGGGGCTCGCTCAATCTGCGCACGCGACGCCGCGCCCTCGTTCCTCGGGCGCGGCTGCGTGCTTGCTCCAGCGGAGGCGGACGGGAATCGAACCCGCCTGACCGGGCTACCCGGTCACTACGGTTTTGAGGACCGCGCCCGTCACCAGACGAGGTACGCCTCCGGGGTCAGCCTAGGGACAGCTCGTCACCCGGCGTCGGTGAGGGGAAGATGGGTCCGTGTCGGAGCCAGACCCGCGCCGTCGTACGCCGCGCACGGACGTCGTGCTCGCCGACCCACGGCTGCAGGACGCCGCCGGTCGTCTCGGCCGCGGCGTCGTCAAGGACGCCGTGACGGACGCGCTGCAACGGGTCCGCGACGGAGATCTCGCGCCGGACGCAGTCGTCGACCACGTCGTCGCCGGACTTCCCGTCGCCGCGTCCTCCTTGCGACGCGTCGTCAACGCGACCGGCGTGGTCGTGCACACCAACCTCGGCCGGGCGCCGCTGTCGGACGCAGCCGTCGACGCGGTGGTGACCGCGGCGGGGAGCACGGACGTCGAGCTGGACCTGCTGACCGGTCGACGCGGGCCGCGCGGTCGTGGCGCCCTCGCCGCGCTGTCAGCCGCCGTCCCGGATGCCGGAGCGGTGCACGTCGTGAACAACGGCGCAGCCGCGCTCGCCCTGGTCACGTGCGCGCTGGCGGCCGGCCGTGAGGTCGTCGTCGCGAGGGGCGAGCTGGTCGAGATCGGCGACGGTTTCCGGATCCCGGAGCTGCTCGAGTCGGTCGGGGCCCGGCTGCGGGAGGTCGGCACGACCAACCGCGTGCACCTGGCCGACTACGAGGCCGCGGTGGGTCCGGAGACGGCGTTCGTGCTGAAGGTGCACCCGTCGAACTTCCGGGTCGAGGGCTTCACCTCCTCCGTCCCCGTCCCGGGCCTCTCGGCGCTCGGCGTACCCGTGGTCGCGGACATCGGGTCGGGCCTGCTCACGCCGCACCCGCGGCTTCCCGGCGAGCCGGACGCCGCCTCCACGCTGCGCGACGGCGCCGCCCTGGTGACGGCGTCCGGCGACAAGCTGCTCGGAGGTCCCCAGTGCGGGCTGGTGCTCGGCGACGCCGCGCTGGTCACGCAGGTACGCCGGTTCCCGCTGGCGCGCGCGATGCGCGTCGACAAGCTGACGCTCGCCGCGCTCGAGGCGACGCTGGCCGGACCGACCCCGCCGGTGCTCGCCGCTCTCGGTGTCCGGCAGGACGACCTGATGCGCCGGGCACGGCGCATCGCCGACGCGCTCGGCCCCGACCTCGCCGAGGCCGTTGCGTCCGACGGCGCCGTCGGCGGCGGCGGCGCACCCGGTGTCACGCTCCCCAGCGCCGCGGTGGCACTGCCGCCCCTGCTGGCCGACCCGCTCCGCAACGGCGAGCCGCCGGTCGTCGGCTACGTCGCGGACGGGCGCCTCCACCTGGACCTGATCACGGTGCCCGAGTCGCTCGACGACGCCCTGGTCGACGCCGTACGACGCGCAGTGGACCCGGGACACGACTGACGTGCACGTCGTCGCCACGGCAGGGCACGTCGACCACGGCAAGTCGACCCTCGTCAGCGCCCTCACCGGACAGGACCCGGACCGGCTCGACGAGGAGCACCGGCGCGGGCTGTCGATCGAGCTCGGCTACTGCTGGACCGACCTCGACGGGATCGGCGACGTCGCGTTCGTCGACGTCCCGGGCCACGAACGCTTCCTGTCGACCACGCTGGCCGGCCTCGGACCCGTGCCGGTGGCGATGCTGGTGGTGGCCGCCGACGACCCGTGGATGCCTCAGGCGGCCGAGCACCTCGCGGCCCTCGACGCGTTCGGCGTCAGGCACGGACTCGTGGTGGTGAGCCGGTCCGACCTGGCGGACCCGGCAGCCGCGCTCGGGAAGGCGCGGGCCGAGGTCGACCGGACCTCGTTGGCCGGGTGCCCGGCGGTCGTGGTGAGCGGCCGCACGGGGGCCGGGCTGGAGGAGCTCCGAGCCGAGCTCGTGGGTGTGCTCGCGGGTGTGACGGCCGATCCGTCGTCGGACGTCCGGCTGTGGGCGGACCGCGTGTTCAGGGTGGCCGGCGCGGGGACGGTGGTGACCGGGACACTTCCGGCCGGCACCGTGCGGGTCGGGGACGAGCTCGCGTTCGGTGAGGAGTCGGTCCGCGTCCGCGGTCTCGAGTCGCTCGGCCGCCCGGCGGAGGAGGTGTCCGGCCCCGCCCGCGTCGCGCTGCGCCTCGGTGGACGCGCGCCTTCCGCCCTGGGGCGGGGCTCGGCCCTGGTGACACCCGGAGCGTACGCCGAGGTCACCGAGGTCGACGTGCGCCTGCACGGTGAGGGACGCGTGCCCGAGACCCCGCTGCTGCACGTCGGCTCGACCCGGGTGGCGGTCCGGGCCCGCGCGCTCGGTGACCGGTATGCCCGGTTGCGTCTCGGGTCACCCCTGCCCCTGCGGCACGGCGACCGGGTGGCGCTCCGCGACCCCGGCAGCAGGCACCTCTGGGGCGCGGACGTCCTCGACGCCGCCCCGCCCGGACTCGGCCGCCGGGGCGCGGCACGGGCTCGCGCCGTCGAGCTGGCCGGGCTCCGGTCCGACGTGGCGGGCGAGCTGGACCGCCGTGGCGCCGTACGCCGGAGCCTGCTGCGCCGGCTCGGCGTCGACGCCGACCCGGTGCCGCCCGAGGCCGCCTCGGTCGGCGACTGGCTGGTGTCCGGGCAGCAGCTGGCCGTGTGGCGGAAGGCGCTGCACTCGGCGGTCTCAGGTGCACCGGACGGACTCTCCCCCGAGGCCGCGGCCCGCGCGATCGGCCTTCCCGACCGCGGCCTGATCCCCGTGCTGGTCGCCGAGCCCGTCTCGATGCGCGCGGGGCGACTGGTCGTCGACCAGGCGCTGCCGGAGCCCGTGCGGCACGCGCTGGAGACGTTGCACTCCGAGCTCCGGGACGACCCGTTCCGGGCGCCCGACGCAGATCGCCTCGTCGTGCTCGGTCTCGACCGCGGCACGGTCGGGAGGCTCGCGCGGGACGGTCACCTGCTCGCGCTCGGCGACGGGGTCGTGCTGCTGCCCGGCGCCGACGACACGGCGTACGACGTGCTGGGCGCGCTGCCGCAGCCCTTCACCACCAGCCAGGCCCGTCAGGCACTGGGCACCAGCAGACGCGTCGTCCTGCCCCTGTTGGCCCACCTCGACCGGGCCGGCCGGACCGTGCGCCTCCCCGACGACACCCGCCGAGTCCTCCCCCGCCAGACCGCCGCCTCGTGACCAGCTAGGAGGCGACCTCGTCGCGCACGGCGACCCAGGGAGCGGTGATGCCGTGCTCGACCGCCCACAGCACGGCCTGCGTCCGGCTGGTCACGCCCATGGCGCGGTAGGCGGTCCGGATGTGCGACTTCACGGTGTTCATCGAGAGCTCGAGCTCCCGGGCGATCTCCTTGTTCGGGGCGCCCGCGGCGATCAGCGCCACGACGTGGGTCTCCCGGGGTGTCAACGCGATCGGGCGGGGCTTCGGGGGCGCGGGCCGCTGTCCGGCGTCGACCGCGACGATCCGCTCGCCGGCGTGCACCTTCTCGAGGGCGGCGACCAGCTCGAGGGCGGGCAGGTCCTTGGTGAGGTAGCCGTCGGCACCGCCGAGCATGGCGCGCTCGACGAAGCCGTCGCGGCACTCCCACGTGAACACCGCCACCCGAGCCGTTCCCGGAGGCCGGATCACCGTCGTCGGGGCGCCGAGGACGTCGTCGGTACGCCGCCGGAACGGGTCGACCAGCGCCACGTCCGCGATCTCGTCACGGTCGGCGCTGGGTGCGAGAAGCATCGCCCGGTCCGCGTGCTCGGTCAGCAACTGGGTCAGCCCGGCACGCACCAGCTCGCACTCGTTGACGAGACGCACGCGCACGGGTCGATCGAACTCCACGCTCCTCTTGTACCCCCGTCTCGTCACAGCCATGCACCGGACCGCGGAGCTGCGGAGGGTCGTCTGGCTACGCTCGCGTCATGCGGAAGCCGCCGAAGGAAGTCGTCATCGCCGTGGTCGCCGTCGAGGCGGTGTCCGCCGCCTTCGCGTTCCGCGACCTGGCGCGTCGCGGCGACGCCGAGGTCCGCGGCCCCAAGCTCCTGTGGCGGCTGCTGATCGGGATGAACCCGGGCAACTCCCTGGCCTACTGGGTGCTCGGCCGGCGCTGAGCATCGGTCTCGCCGGTGCCGACGCCGCCGGTGCGCCGGAGTTGGTCGGCGACCGCCAGCACCAGGGCGATCACCACGAGGGCGATCGTCGTGTGCAGCGCCACCGAGAACGCCTCGGCGAATTCGCCGTGCGTCGACGCGAGCCGGTCGAAGAACTGCGCCAGGACGACCGCGACGCCGACCGCCGACCCGACCCGTTGCGCTGTCTGCAGGAGCCCTCCGCCGGCTCCGGCCCGTACCGGGTCGACCTCCTCCAGGGACAGGGTCACGTTCGGCGAGATGACCATGCCTCCCCCGGCTCCGGCCAGGAACAGGATGGGTGCGATCTTGGCCCCGATGGACCCGTGCAGGTGCGGCACCACGACGTCGAGCGCGACCAGGCTGGCCCCGATCACGACCAGTCCGGTGATCACCAGTTTGCGGCCGAACCTGCTGACCAGGCGCCCGGCGAGGAACGCGGACACCGCCGAGCCCGCCGCGAACGACATCTGGGTGGCTCCCGCTTCCAGGGCGGAGTACCCCTGCCCCTCCTGCAGGTAGAGCGTGAGGATCAGGAAGATCGCGGTGAACCCGGCGAAGTAGAACGTGCCCAGCGACACCCCGAAGACGTACGACGGCACGCGACGCAGCGACAGGTCGACGAGCGTGCCGTGTCCGCGTCGGGTCCAGAGCACCTCCCAGGCGAGGAAGACCCCGAGGACGACCGCGGCCACCGCCACCATCCACCACGGTCGGTCCGCGAGCGACTGGCCCTGCCCTCCCTGCACGACCGGGAGCAGCACCAGCAGGACCGCCGACGCGAAGAGCAGGATCCCGACCGGGTCCAGCGACGCCGACCGACTGCCCCGGTCGAGCGGCATCCACCGCAGGGCCAGTGCCACCACGACCAGACCGACCGGCACGTTGACGTAGAACACCAGCCGCCACCCGTCGGTCGCCCCGCCGAGCTGGATCAGCAGCCCACCGAGGAGGGGCCCGAGAGCGGTCGAGACACCGACCGTGGCACCGAACAGCCCGAAGGCACGCCCGCGTTCCTGTCCCCGGAACATGTTCTGGATGAAACCGGACACCTGGGGCGTGATCAGCCCGCCGCCGATGCCCTGCACGACCCGCGCCAGGGCGAGCCCCAACGGCCCGGAGGCCGCTCCGCAGGCGGCGCTGGCCGCGGTGAACACCGCGATCCCGCCGAGGAAGACGGTACGACGGGTCCGGGCGTCCCCGATCCGGCCGGCCGGCACGAGCGCCATCCCGAAGGCCAGCGAGTATCCGGCCACCGCCCACTGGATGTCGCTGTCGTCCGCGGAGAGCCCGATCCGGATCGAGGGCAGTGCGACGTTCACGATGCTGACGTCGAGCAGGCACATCCCTCCGGCCACCAGGCAGACGACCAGGGCCCGCCATCGGTGGGCCTCCTCGTGGGGCGCCGTCACGAGTCGGCCGACAACAGGGAGGCGGCCACCTCGAGGTCCGCGACGAGCGCGGCGTAGTCCTCGTGCCGCTGCCGCGAGCGGAGCACCGCCGAGGGATGCGTGGTCGCCACCGCCCAGGACGGCGTCCACGACGACCCGATCCCCCCGTCCGGCCAGTCCAGTGGGTGGCCGCGCGCAGGGCCCACGCGGAACGACGGGCCGAACACGGCGGCGCCGGCGATCGCGCCGAGCAGCACGACGCCTCGCGGACGGACCAGGTCGAGCTCGGCCACCAGCCAGGGCCCGCAGGCCGTGACGTGGACCCGGCTCGGCCCCTTGTGGATCCGCTTGCCGCCGCGGCCGGGATCCCACCGGAAGTGCTTCACGGCGTTCGTCCGGAAGACGATGCCCGGGTCGACGCCGGCGTCCTCCAGGGCGCGGTCGAGAAGCCGCCCGGCCGGGCCGACGAACGGCTTGCCCTGCCGGTCCTCCTGGTCACCGGGCTGCTCACCGACGAGCATCACCGCGGCGTCGAGCGGCCCGTCCCCCGGCACACCGTGGGTGGCGTCGCGGTACAGCTCGCACCCGCGGCAGGCGTCGATCCCGGCTGCCACCGTCTTCTTCCCGAGCCGCTCCGGGACCCATTCCTGGGCACCGGGCCGCTCGGGCCGGTCGCTCGCTGATGTCGCCACACCCGTCCGTTACCCCGCGGCCCGGCCGGCATGAGCCGAACGGGGCGTGGCTACATTCGTCCAATGGTCCGACGCCGCGGTGGGAGCACCGCGGCGTGGTGCGACCGGCTCCTCGACGGCGTGGTCGTGCTGCTCGCGACGTGGACCCTCGTGTACCACGTCTGCCTGGTGACCCGGCTCGGCACGACGCCGGCGATCGCCCTCGAGCTGCTCGCGCTCGCGTGCGCGGCCGGGATCGCAGCACGACGGCCCTGGGTGCCCCCGCCCGTGACGCACGGCGAGCTCGGTCCGGCCCGGTGGGTCGCCAGCGGGGCTCGCCCGCTCCGGGCCACGACCGTCGTTGCCGCCTGCGTCGCGGCCGTGGGCACGGCCCTGAGCGCGCCGTGGGTCCTGGTCTGGGTGCCGTGGCTGATCGCCGCCGTGGCCGGCATCGGCTGGGCGTGCGCGGGCCTGGGTCGTTGCGACGAGCACGCGAGGCCCCGTCCGAGCCGGGACGACCGCGCGGACGGCGAGCAAGGCGAGGGCAGGTGGACGGTCGGCGTGGTCCTGGTCTGGGCGGTCGGTCTGGGCATCTTCTCGCTGTGGCCCCTGCGGTCCAACCCGGACGACCTGTTCTACCTCAACGTCTCGCAGTGGGTTGCCACCCACGGCGAGTTCCCGGTCCGCGACACCCTCTTCGCAGACCTGGTCTACCCGATGTCGAACTGGCCGCCGGTGGCGTCCTACGACGGTCTGGTCGGGGTGGTCGCCAGGATTCTCGGTGCGCACGCTGCCTCGGTGGAGTACATGTCGGTCCCCCCGATCGCCACGGCGCTCTCCGTGTTGGCCCTCTGGCGGTTGCTGCGGACCTGGCGGGTCCGCCACGTCGCGTGGGTGCTGTCGGTCGCGTTGGCCTTCCTCCTTGTCGACGGCACCTCGTCGTACGGCACTCCCGGCAACCTGTTCCTGACGCGCTTGTGGCAGGGCAAGGTCATCCTGCTCTGTCTGGTCGTGCCCCTGCTGCTCGTGCACGCCCTGAGGTACGTCGAGCGACCGACGCGGTCGCGGCTGCCCGCTCTCGCGCTCACGGGCGTGGCATCCGTCGGGCTGAGCACCACCGCCATGTTCCTGACACCGTTGATCGCGCTCGCGGCCATGGCGCCGCTCCTGCCCCGTGCCCGCGGACGCGCCCTGGCCGGCTTCGCCGCCATGGCCGGATACCCACTCGGAGCCGTGGTTGTCACCCTCGTCCTCGGTGGCCGATCCGCGGACGACTTCGGGGACCGCCGCCTCTATCGGTTCGACGCGTCGTGGATCGGTCACCTGATCTTCCTGACCGGCTTTCTGGCTCTGGCGGCGGTCCTCGCGGTCCTGCTCGGGTCTCTGCTCGTCCCGCACCCGGCAGCGCGGGTGACGACCGGTGTCCTGGTCCTGTGCACCGGCATCGTGCTCGTGCCCGGCATCACCCGGGCGATGTACGACGTCACCGGCGTCGGCCCGACCCTGTGGCGGGTGTCGTGGGGGGCGACGATCGCCCCCCTCGTCGGGGTAGCGGCCGTCCGGGCGGCGAGCTGGCTCCACACGTTGAGCGCCCGATGGCGCTTCGGCCGTGGTGCGACGCCCGTGGCGGCCCTGGCTGCGCTGGCGCTGCTGGTCGGATTCGGCCATCCGATCTGGTCGCACGACACCAACGCCTACTTCCGCGAACCGGTCCACTGGCAACGGTCCTACGCGAGCCGCTCCGTGGTGGCGGAGATCCTGCGCGACACCCGACCTGGAGACGTGGTGCTGGCCCCCGACTCGATCTCGGTCACGCTCGCGGTCACGACCACGTCGGTGAAGACGGTCGCGCCCCGCGAGTACTACCTCCATTACCTCGAGCACGACCCGGCCTTCCACTACGCCGATCGACGCGACCTGTGGCAGTACGTCAACGACGCCGTCCCGACACCACCGTTCGACCTTCGTACCGCGCTCCGGCGGGTGGGCGTGGACGTGGCATGCACGGCCATCGCCGACCAGCGCCGGTACGACGCGATCCGCAACGCCGGCTACCGCCCGCTGCTGGCCACGGACTACTACCGCTGCCTCAGTCATGCGTAGCCGACCGGGAACGGGGTACAGACGGGGAGAGACGCCCCGGGCCGGCGCGTCGATATGCTCACGAAGACCTGACCACCCCGACCTCGGGTCGATGCCCCGAGAGGCGTCCCTGGCCGCACGTCGGCGAGAGAGGAAAGCGATGCGAACCCTGGTTGTCGTCACCGGGGGCTCGGGCTTCCTCGACCGGGGCCCCGTGAGCGGGGTGCGCGACGCCGAGGTCGGCAGCGCGCCCGCGGTGGCCCGCTGACCGTGGCCGCGACCTCGACCCTCAGCGCAGCGACGCCCCGACCGCCGCTGCTGCTCACCGCCGTCCTCGCCGTCGCCGTGGTGGTGCAGGCCCTGTCCGACGACGGGCTCTCGGCCAGTGCCCTCGGCTCCCTGGTCGTCGGCACGACGGTGGCGCTGGTCTGCTTCCAGTGGGGCTGCTGGACCTGGCTCTGCTGCGCCGCGGCGTTGCCGGCGCTCCTGGACGACCGGATGCTGAGCCACCAGGACGGCCGCGTGCTGCTCGGGCTCGTGATCGTCTCCTCGGCGCTGCTGCTCCTCGTACGACGTGTCCCGATGTCACCGGCGCTCCCCGTCATCGTCTTCGGCGCCGCATGCGTCATCGCCTTCGTGCTCGCTCACGGCGTCCCGGTGGCCTCGGGCGACCCCGGGATCGTCCATCTCCACGTCGCCTGGCCCGTCGCCGGCGCCTTGGCCCTGGTCGGGCTCGCGGCGGCACTCGGCGTGGGCCGTGCCGAGCCGGTGGACCTCCGTCTCGCCTGTGTCGCGGCGGTGCTCGCGGGTACGTCGAGCGTCGCCGCGGAGGTCAGCTGGTGGCCGGCCGCGGGAGCCCTCGGCGTGACCGCGCTGCTCCGCGGTCGCCGGGGTCGTGGCACCCGCGTGTCCCAGCGCGACCAGGTGGACGAGGCGGCGCTGGCGGAGTTCCGGGACCGCTACGGCAACGTGCCTCTGGGACCGGTCGCGATCGTGATCGCGGCGTACAACGAGGCCGACGGCATCCCCGCGGTGCTCGAGACGCTGCCGGAGGAGATCTGCCGGCTCCACGTGGACGTGATCGTGGTCGACGACGGCAGCACGGACTGCACCGCGGCGGCCCTCGAGCGCACCGCCGCGCACGTCGTGTCGTGCCGGACCAACCGCGGCCAGGGAGCCGCCCTCCGGCTGGGCTACCGGGTGGCCCGCGAGCACGGGGCGGCGTACATCGTCACCACCGACGCCGACGGGCAGTACGCCGTGACGGACATGCCGGCACTCCTCGTGCCGATCCTCGAGGACCGCGCCGATTTCGTGACCGGCTCGCGGATCCTGGGCCACCAGCAGACCCGCGACCGGGTACGTCGCGCCGGCGTCCACGTCTTCGCGTGGCTGGCCACGGTCCTCACCGGGCGTCGCTTCACCGACACGTCTTTCGGTCTGCGCGCGATGCGGGCGGAGGTCACGGGGGTCGTCACTCTCAACCAGCCGCAGTACCAGTCCTCCGAGCTGCTCCTGGGCGTGGTCTCGCACGGCTTCCGGACCCTCGAGGTGCCGGGCACGATGAACCTCCGGTCGGCGGGCTCGACCAAGAAGGGCCGGAACGTCGTCTACGGCCGGCGCTACGCCCGCGCGATGACCGGCACCTGGCTGCGCGAGGGCCTGCCGCGACCGGTGAGCGAGACGGCACCGGCGCTGCGCCACACTCGTGGGCATGGCAACTGACGCGACACCCGTCCGGTGGCGCACCGAGCTGCCGTTCCTGGTCACGCTGGTGGTGGCCGCCGCCCTCCGGGTCCTGATCGTGATCGCCTTCCCGCCAGCGTTCCTGATGAGCGACGCCCCGACGTACCTCGCCATCAGCGACCACCTGGCGCCGTCGCCGGACCGCCCGATCGGCTACAGCATCTTCCTGCGCGGGGTCTCCGACGCGACGCGATCGCTGGAGCTGGTGACGTCCCTGCAAGCGGTCCTCGGCCTGCTCACCGCCGTCGCGGCCTACGCTCTCCTGCGTCGCTGGGGGGTCAGGCCGTGGGTGGCCACCCTGGCCACCGTTCCGACGCTCTTCGACTCGATGCAGCTCCTGCTCGAGCACACGATCCTCAGCGACGTCCTGTTCGGCTTTCTGCTGGTCGCGGGGGTCGCCGCGCTGGCCTGGTGGCCGACGCCGCGGTGGTGGACCACGGTCGTGGCCGGAGCGCTGTTCGGGCTGGCGACCCTCGTGCGCATCCTGGGCGAGCCCATCATCGTGCTCGCGGCCCTGTTCCTGCTGCTGGTCGCGACGTCGTGGCGCACGCGGCTCCTGCACGTGGCACTGGTGGTGGTCGCTTTCGCCGTGCCCGTCTCGGCGTACGCCGCGTGGTACCACCACGAGAACGGCGCATGGGCGATCACGCAGGCGAGCGGCCGGGCGCTCTACATGCGCACGACGACGTTCGTCGACTGCCGCACGCTCCAGGTGCCGGACTACGAACGGGTGCTGTGCCCCGACGACCCGCTCAGCGACCGCCAGGACCCGACCTGGTACGGCTGGCACTCCCAGGAGACCATCCCGCGGCTCCACCCACCGCCGGGCGTGACCGTCCGGCAGGCGATGCGTGACTTCGCGATCCGCGCGATCGAGGCCCAACCGGGCGACTACGCGCGCGACGTCGCGCGGGACTTCAGCCTCGCCTTCATCGGGTACGACCGCGGCAACCACTACGAGATGAGCACGTCGGTGAAGTGGACGTTCGCCCACTACGTCGACTACCAGGCGACGCCCGACTGGACCCGGCCCGCGTTCGAGGCGCACGGCGGCCGGCTGCCCGGGACCAACCAGCCGATGGCGGACGTGATGGCGTGGTACGGACGGTTCGTGTTCCTGACCGGGCCGCTGGCTCTCGCCCTGGTGGTGCTGGCCGCCGTCGGGATCCTCGTACGCCGCCGCCGGGACGGGCCGTCATTGCGGCCCCTGGCGCTGCTGACCCTGGCCCTGCCGTTGATGCTGATCCTGATCCCCGATGTGACCGCACAGTTCGTGTGGCGCTATCAGCTGCCCCTGGTGCTGGTGCTCCCCCTGAGCGCTGCCCTGGGCTGGACACGCCTGCGGCCTCCCACGGGTGCTCCCCGGTCGGACGACACACACAGCCGTGAGCCCGAGCCGCACCGGGTCCCTGCTCAGCGCTGAGAGGCCTCACCCGCGACGCGCGCCACCGCCAGCACCGACTGGCCGAACGGCGGGGTGACCCGGCGCTCGACGGCGCGGGTCACCGGCACCACGAAGCGGTCGTAGGTGCGCACCAGACCGGGGTTCGGCGCCCCGACGCCGCCACGACGGACGGCCATCCACCAGGCGAGGCCGCCGAGGAGGTTGACGGGCTTGACCAGCTCGGCGGAGAGTCCGGCGTTACGGATGACGGCGCGCACGGTGGCCGGCGTGTAGCGCCGCACGTGCCCGACCGCCCGGTCGAAGTCGCCGTACAGCTGCATGTACGCCGGCACCCACAGCACGATCCGCCCGCCCGGCTCCGTCATCTCGGCGAGCGCGCGCAGGGCGCCCGTGTCGTCGTCGAGGTGCTCGAGGACGTTGATCGCGACCACCGTGGACACAGGCTTGCCGAGGTCGAGGACGCCCTCCGCCAGGTCGAAGACCCGCGCCTCGACCTCGGGTCGCGTCGCGAAGCGCTCCGCCATCGCCGCGACGGCCGCCGGGTCGACGTCGGTCACCACGTGCCGCTCCAGCCCCGAGAACTGGGCGGCGAACTCCCCCAGCCCGGCGCCGACCTCCAGCACCGACGGACCGCAGTGCGCCTCGATGAGCTCGTGCTGGAAGGCGCGGTAGCGCCGCTGGTCGGCACCAGAGGAGTCCTCGAGCGACCGTCCGGTCGCGGCGCAGAAGGCACCGGCTGACCCCACAGAGCCCCCGGAGCCGACTGAGCCGTTCTCGCCCGGCTCGTTGCTCACCGGCGGTCCTCGGCGGCCTCGAGCAGGTGGAGCCACCGGAAGAGCCGCTCCAGCAGCAGGAAGCGGAGCGCGAACACCACGACGTACGTCCCGAGGAACACCGCGGCCACCAGCGTCACCCGGACCGAGGACGAGACAGCCTCGTGGTGAAGCCAGTTGTCGGCGAGGTGGGTCAGAAGGGTCGCCAGCACCAGGGTGGTGAGGATGATCGCGACGTACGGCAGGACCTCGCGGCGCAGACTGGGGCGGCCCGTGCGCTGCCAGGCCCAGTTGCGGTTGAGCCAGAAGTTCGGCACGGCACCGGCCAGCCAGGAGAGCACTGACGACCAGGTCGTCCCCACGCCGAGCAGCCCGTAGAGCACCACGAAGGCCACCTCGCTGCACACGGTCGCCACCACGGAGCCGGTGAGGTAGCGCAGCAGCTTCGGCCCCAGCCGCGGAGTCACCGGGGCGGCCTCGGCGACCGAGGAGTCGGGGGGACTGGCCATGCGGACGAGCGTAGTGGTGCGGGCTCGGCGCGGGCCGACCGGCCGCCGCCACCGGCCGTCGGCTCGGGTCCGGGCTCAGGCCCGCTCAGGTTCGGCCGTGGTCGTCGTCGTCATCGTCGGGGACGGGGATCGCCTGCTCGAGCAGGTCGCCCTCGTCGACGTCGTCCCGGCTGGGAACGTCGACGGACTCCTCGTCCGTCACCGGTGCACCCTGCTCGGCGAGGTCGGCTGCGTCGGCTTCGGCTGCGCGGTCGTGCGGGTTGCTGGTGCTCATCGGGACCTCCGCATGCGTGAAAGGGGCTCCCTCCAGTGTGCTCGGCTGCTCGGAGCCCGCACGGCCGGGGTCGGCACCCTTGACACGACCACTTCGGTCAGGCTCTACTAACGGTTAGTGAATACTAACGGAGTTGATGACGGCTGGGGCGCCCTGGCGGACCCGACCCGGCGCGAGATCGTGTCGCGGCTGGCGGAGCGTCCACGCCCGGTCGGCGAGCTGGCCGCCGAGCTGCCGGTCACCCGCTCGGCCGTCTCCCAGCACCTGCGCATCCTCAAGGACGCCGGCCTTGTCTCCGAGCGCGCCCAGGGCACGCGCCGGATCTACCGCGTCAACCCGGTGGCCCTGGCAGCGCTCCGCGACCAGCTCGAGACCTACTGGCAGCGCTCCCTGACCCGCTACGCCGACACCATCGCCGACGATTCCACGAGTGGCCCTCAGGAGGACCGATGACCCAGACCCAGACCGCCGTACATCTCGAGATCGTCGTCGACGCACCGGTGGAACGGGCGTTCGCCGTGTTCACCGAGCGGTTCGGCGACATCAAGCCGCCCGAGCACAACCTGCTCCCCTCCCCGATCGCCCGGACCGTGCTCGAGCCGTGGGTCGGCGGGAACATCGTCGACCGGGCCGAGGACGGGACCGAGTGCCGCTGGGCGCGTATCCTCGCCTACGACCCGCCGGAGAGGCTGGTCTTCAGCTGGGACATCAGCCCGCGCTGGCAGATCGAGTCCGACCCCGAGCTCACCAGTGAGGTCGAGGTCCGGTTCGTCGCCGAGGGGCCGGACCGCACCCGCGTCGAGCTGGAGCACCGCAATCTCGATCGCCACGGCACCGGCTGGGAGTCGGTCCACGGGGGCGTCGAGGGCGACCAGGGCTGGCCGTTGTACCTGGCCCGGTACGCCGCCCTGTTCGGCGAGGGCTGACCACCGCCGTCCGCAGGCGCACGCCCCGGCTAGGACGACAGGTGGAAGCTGGTCGACGAGGTGGACGTGGCGACCACGTGGCCGGACGCCACGACGTACGCCGGGGGCTCGTGGTGGGTGAGCACCGAGCGCAACGTCGGGTGCCGGTGGACGACGAGATCGGCGTTGCCGCCCTCGGTCAGCCGGTGCCCGGCCAGGCCGAGCACGGTCGCGGCCGTGGTCGTCACGGCGTCGTAGACCAGGCTGATCCCGGCGCCGTCGACGGCCCCCAGGGCGTGCGCGGCGAGGAAGGCGACCTCGGCCAGGTTGTGGCGGCCGAACGGGTAGAAGGCGTCCTCGATGTCGTCCTGGCCGAGGGCGACGGGAAGCCCCATGGCGGTCAGCTCGAGCACCGGCAGGTGCACCGGACCGGTGTGCGGGTCGCTGACGAAGCCGAGACCCCCGCGCGTCGCGAGCCGACCGAGCCGCTCCAGGGCGGGCCGGGGATACCGCCCCAGGGCCCGCGCGTGGAGGGCGACCCCGCGACCCACCAGGTCGTGCTCGAGCATCGCCTCCGCGAGCATCTCGGTCGTGCGCAGGCTCGCGTCCCCGGCGTCGTCGACGAGCATCGCCACCCGCCGGCCGTGGTCCGCGGCGAGCGCGCACATCCGGCGTACGTGCTCGCGGGCGTCGGCGTCGGAGTGCTCGATCCAGGGGATGCCACCGACGACGTCGGCGCCCAGGTCGACCGCCTCACGGATCAGGTCCTCGGCGCCGGGGTCGCAGAGCAGACCGTCCTGCGGGAACGCCACCACCTGCAGGTCGACCACGCCGCGGAACTCGTCCCGCAACGCCAGCAGCGGGATCACGCCCTCGAGGCGGGCCTTGGTGTCCACGTCGGCGAACGCCAGGATGTGCCGGACGCCGTGCCGCACGCCCTGCAGGAGTGCCGCGCGGGCGTTCGGCTCGATCCAGGTGCGGTCGTAGTCCGCCTTCACCGCCGACGCGAGCCCGATCGAGAGCAACGCGGAACCCGGGTCCCCGGCGGTGTACGCCGTGAGCGCGGCGTCGCCGGCCCGGTCCAGCGTGTGCACCTTGTCCAGGTGCAGATGCGTGTTCACGAAGCTCTCGGTGACCAGTCCGCCGCCGGCGTCGATCTCGTCCCGGCCGGTCAACCGATCCTCGCTGACCGTCGTGATGAGGCCGTCGTCGACGCCGATCTGCCAGCGGCCGGGGCGGCCCCGCATAGCAGCGTCCGCGACGACGAGCCGGTGCGCGCTCACGCGCCAGTTATAGCGCCGAGCGTCGCCTCCCGGCTGCCGCCGGTCCGTGCAGCGTCACCGGCGGCAGGAACTCGCCGACCCGCTCGCGTGCCCACCACTCGCCGCTGACGGCGTGCTCCCTCCGGGTGGTGAACCGGTAGCGGTAGACCAGTGCCCGCACGGCGTACGGCGCGTCACCGGCGAACGGGTCACGCAGCAGCAGGCGTGACACCGCGCGGTCGCCCTCGAGGAGCCGCTGGACGAGCGTTCGGAACCACGGTTCGGCGTACCGGGGTGACAGGGCGGCGAACCACATCAGCCAGTCCAGACGAAGGTGGTACGGCGCGAACTGCCGCGGGCGCCGCTTCGGGTCTCCCGGCTTGCCCCGGAACTCGTACTCCTCCCACGCCGAGGCCGAGCCGGGCCGGGGATCACGGGTCCCCGCCACGACGATCTCGAAACGGGTCCGAGTGATGCTCCCGAAAGCACCGTAGGCGTTCACCAGGTGCCACGGGTTGAACGAGGTGTTCATCCGCTGCCGGGAGGACAGCAGGTTCGCCACCGGCCAGTAGCTGAGCACGAGGACGGCCGCGGTGACCGCGCAGACGACCACCGCGAACGGCGTCGGCGTACCGGCGGAGGCATGGTGGCCGGGCCCCGGCAGGGCCGGCGCGAGCCAGCGGTCGGGCAGGGCCGAGAAGGCGAGCACGACGGTGATCCAGTTGAGCCAGGAGAAGTTCCCGCTGGCGACCAGCCAGAGCTGGGTCACGATCATCACCACGGCAGCGATGCCGGCCACCGGCTGGGGCAGGAACAGCAGGACCGGCACCACCAGCTGGGTGGTGTGGTTCGCGAGCACCTCGAGCCGGTGCAGCGGCCGCGGGAGATGGTGGAAGTACCAGCTGAACGGCCCGGGCATCGGCTGGGTCTCGTGGTGGTAGTACAGGCAGGTCAGGTCGCGCCAGCACGGGTCGCCGCGCATCTTGATCAGCCCGGCACCGCACTCGACCCGGAACAGCAGCCAGCGCACGAGGTAGAGGGTGAGCAGCGGAGGGTCGGTGGAGTCGTTGCCGAGGAAGACGGCGAGGAAGCCGGCCTCGAGCAGCAGCGACTCCCAGCCGAAGGCGTACCAGGTCTGGCCGACGTTGACGATGGAGAGGTAGAGAAGCCAGAGCACGGCCCAGACCGCCATCGCAGCGGCCAGGGGGACGGCGTCGGTCAGGCCCACCACGGTCGCGAGCGACACCACGGCGCCGACCCAGGCGACCGTGAGGAACGTCCGGTCGGAGTGGTGCAGGTGGAACAGGCTGGGCGAGCGCCGGAACCCGGTCGACCTCAGGTAGCGCCGGACAGGCGTGAGGCCGTGCTCACCGAGGAGGGCGCGGTACTGCCGGGCGGCGACGACGAAGGCGACCAGGTAGATCGCGGCCACCGAGCGCTGGAACAGCATCCGTGCCAACCAGCTGTGCTCCGCCGCGAACCAGTCCACCGCGCTGCCCGTCGACTAGCTCCGAGAGGGGTCGATCGGCAGCCGGACGCCGAAGCGGCGGTCCAGGGCGACCCGGGCGGCGTGGTAGCCGCACATCCCGTGCACGCCGGGGCCGGGCGGGGTCGCCGAGGAGCAGAGGTAGACCGCGGGGTCGGGCGTGGCGTACGGCGTGCGGCGCAGGTGCGGTCGGGCGACCAGCCGTAGTCCGGCCGCACTGCCGCACGCGATGTCGCCGCCGACGTAGTTCGGGTTGGCGGCCTCGAGGTCGCGTGGCCGGGTCACATGACGGGCGTGGACGATGTCCCGGAAGCCGGGGGCGAACCGCTCGATCTGTCGCTCCACGGCGTCGGTCAGGTCGCCGTCGTAGCCGCTGGGGACGTGCGCGTAGACCCAGAAAGTGTGGCCTCCCGTCGGCGCGCGGGAGGGGTCGACGAGCGTGGGCTGGGCGGTGATCAGGAACGGCGGGTCGGGGACACGGCCCGTGTGCACGTCGGACAGGGCGGCGCGCACCTCGGCGTACCTCGCGGCGAGGTGCACGGTCCCGGCCCTGCGGCAGGCCGGAGACGTCCAGGGCACCGGCTCGTCCAGGGCGTAGTCGATCTTGTAGACGCCGGGGCCGTACCGGTAGCGCATCAGTCGCGAGCGGAACGGGGCGGGCAGCCGGTCGCCGGCGATCCGGGCCAGGGCGGTGGGTGAGACGTCGAGGAGGTAGGCCCGCGCGGGTGGCACCTCGGCCAGGTCGCGCACCTCGTGGCCGAGGACGACCTCGCCCCCGTGCGCGGTGAGGTCGGCCAGCAACGCGTCGACGATGGACTGGGAGCCCCCGCGCGGGATCGGCCATCCGGAGGAGTGCGCGGCGACCGCGAACACCAGTGCGACCGCGGTGCCGGTGGGCGCGGTGAGCGGCGCCATCGCGTGCGCGGTCATCCCGGCGAGCAGCGCGGGTGCCCGCTCGCCGCGGAAGATCCGGCCGAGGAGCGCAGCCGGTACGGCGGACCGCAGCCCGAGCTGCGCCAGCCGCAGTGGGTGTTCCGGCCAGGCCGACCAGGGGGGCCGCAGGATGTCGGCTGCGAGCTCGTCCCAGCGTCCTGCGAACGGCTCCATCAGCCGCCGGTAGGCGGTCTCGTCCGGGCCCAGCGAGGCGGCGGTCTCGTCGACCGAACGGGCCAGCAACCCCGCCGTACCGTCCGGGAACGGGTGGGCCATCGGGATCTCGGGCTGCAGCCACTCCAGCCCGTGCCTGTTGAGCTCGAGGGTCGTGAAGACCGGCGACCTGATCGCGAGCGGATGCACGGCAGAGCACGGGTCGTGCCGGAATCCGGGCAGCGTGAGCTCACGCGTGCGCGACCCCCCACCGGCGGTCTCTGCAGCCTCGTACACCCGCACGGCGAGGCCGGCGCGGGCCATCACGGCGGCCGCGGTCAGGCCGTTGGGACCCGCCCCTACGACCACGGCGTCGACCTCGGCCATGACCTCAGCCTAAGGACCGGTGGGGGGTCGGCGTCCGCGCAGCGGGTGCCGAGGGTCAGCCCTGCGGCGCCGTGTTGTCGGTCCCTCCCAGACGTCGCAGGAACTCGTGGCACTGGTGGGCGCGCTCGGAGTCCTGCTTCATGACGTCTCGGAAGAACGACGCGATGTCGTCCTGCTTGGCGTTGTCCGCGTCCCGCACGTACTGCCCGTAGTCGTGGCCGGCCTTGAGCGCGTGGTACTGCACCGAGATCAGGTCGTAGGTCACGTCGTCGAAGCCCGTCTCACCGGTTGCCATGGGTCACTCCTCCACTGGTTGTTCCGTTCAGCTGTCGAGACCTGTCGGGTACCCCGCCAGCGCTGATGGATGCCTGCGCCGGCCGCCGACAGCATGTCGTCAGAGGATCGGACGTCCGCCCGTCACGGCGACCCGCGCTCCCGACACGTAGCTGCCCTCGTCGGATGCGAGCAGCACGTAGACCGGAGCCAGCTCCACCGGTTGGCCCGGGCGGCCCAGGGGTGTGTTGGACCCGAACTGCTCGACCTTGTCCGGCTCCATCGTGGACGGGATCAGCGGTGTCCAGATCGGCCCGGGCGCCACACTGTTGACCCGGATGCCGCGCTCCCCGAGCATCTGCGCGAGGCTGGCGGTGAGGTTCGCGATCGCGGCCTTGGTCGCGGCGTACGGCGCCAGCGTGGGGTTGGGGTTGTCGGAGTTGACCGACGAGCTGCCGATGATGGACGATCCCTCCCCCATGTGCGGCAGCGCGGCCTTGCACAGGTGGAACATCGCCGAGAGGTTCGTCGCGATGGTGTGGTCCCACTCCTCGTCGGGCACGTCCTCGAGCGTCTCGCGGGTCATCTGGTACGCCGCGTTGTTGACCAGGACGTCGATCCGGCCGAACTCCTCGACCGCCTTCGCGACGATGTCCCGGCAGTGCTGGGGTGAGGAGATGTCGCCGGACACGAGCACGGCGCGCCGGCCGGCCTTCTCGACGTACGTCGCGGTGTCCTCGGCGTCCTCGTGCTCGCTGAGGTAGGAGATCAGCACGTCGGCGCCCTCGCGGGCATAGGCGATCGCCACCGCCCGGCCGATCCCGCTGTCGGCGCCGGTGATCACCGCGCACTTGCCCTTCAGGCGCCCGTGCCCCTCGTAGCTCTCCTCGCCGCAGTCCGGACGCGGCTCCATCCGCGCCCGGCTCCCGGGCGGTTCCTGATGTTGCGGAGGTTGGCTCATGGCATCCAGGTATCCGACGGGTCGCCGGGCCATGCCCCGTTGATCGTGCGCGGGTTGATCCCGGCTGGTTCCCTGGAAGCCATGTCCCCGACACCGCGTCGCAAGCGCATCCCGCCCCGGACGCCACGTCAGCAGCAGACTCGGATGGCCCGCCGCCTCGAACGCCACCCGAAGAAGTCCGACGACCTCGACGTGGACGCCGTACTGCAGTCCGCCGCCGAGGCGGTACGTCAGGCGTGGGGCGAGCACGAAGAAACCCGATGACCCCCCCCCGGCCCGCTCCTCGTGCCCGCGCGGAACTTTCCGGTCTCGCGGTGCCCTGGGATCCTCCGGTCGAGTTGTGGGCCGCCCGCGGTGGTCCCCATTGCCTAGTCTCCTCGTGTGAGCCATACCGACGTGGGACGGGCGGTCGTCGACGCACCACTCGACGAGGTGTTTGCTGCGCTCGTTGACGAGGCGGCCAGGACTGCCTGGCTCCCTCCTGCCGGCATGTCCGGGCGGTTCAGCTGGTTCGACGCCAGACCCGGCGGTGGCTACCGGATGACTTTGAGCTACGACGACGCGACGACACGAGGGAAGTCCGGCCAGAACACCGACGTGGTCGAGGCGAGGTTCGTCAGCATGGACGAACCCCATCGGCTGGTCGAGGAGGCGGACTTCGTCTCCGATGACCCCGACCTGGCCGGAACGATGACGATGACGTGGTCTCTCGAGCCCGTCGACGCCGGGACTCTCGTCATCATCACGGCCACCGACGTTCCAGACGGAATCTCGAGCGAGGACCACGCCATGGCCTTCGAGTCCACCTTGAGCAACCTGGACGCGTATGTCACTCGGAATCGCCACCGAACGTCGCGAACACGACTTCCTGCGGCTGACCCCCGTCGGCATGACCGAACGTGACTGCGGCATAGGAACACAGGCTGCGGTGGGGTGTGGAGGGTGGGATCGTCCCCCTGCTGAGCTCTGCGGGCTCGGTGTCCCGTCGCAGAAGGAGGACGGCGCAGGCCGGAAGCGCCACGCGCGATTGGCGCGGCTTCGCGCGCTGATCCCTCTCGAGAACGTCAGTCCAGTGTGTGGCGACCTGGCTCCTGAAGACCGTTCCACCATCGGCGCACGAGGGCACCCGAGGCGGCGAACATGAATCCCGGTCCGACGATGAGTCCGGCACCGAGACGCAACGAGGTTCGTGGGAAGTCCCCGTTCGGCAGGTACACCACGCCCAAGAGGCCTGCCGCCAACGCGACCAGGCCCAGGCAGAACATGACGGCTACGGCGCCGTACAAGCCTCTATCAGGGTGCGCCGGCGTGTGAAACAGCCGCCGAGACACGCGGAGCCACCAGCCGTGGACACCAGTCTCGTCTCGGGCCTCGGACACGCACTGAATGTTCCCATCTCGTCGACCGCTTCACGGCGTCCACGCCGCAATGCCTCCTCGGAGGTGAGGGCGGACACCAGAGGGCAGCGCCGGGCGTACGGCGAACGTTCCTCCCACGCCCGTGTTCGCCCATGTTCGCCCAGGCCGACCGGGTGGCCCGGGGCACGACTCCCGCATGTGCGGGACCCGCTACCGCGGCCTGCGCTTCAAGAAGTCCGACTCCCGCTTTCCGCCGCTTGCGTCGAAGTCGCCCGCCGAACCCATCCGGCTTTCATTGAGCTGGTCCAACTTGTCGCCATTTTGACCCGGATCGGTGAAGTGTCCCCGCCGCGCCTGTCTGGCAACAGGAGAACGGATCAACCAAACCACGGTCCCGAGCCCGACCAGAACGAGAAAGCCGTAGAAGATCATCGGGCCTCCACTCGTGACAAGCGTGTAGTGACGTCAAGCATTCCACCGCAACAAGCGAGTCGCATGGTTCTTTTGACGTCCAGCAGGGGGTCTGTCAGATCAACGGTGTAAGTGGCGTTCATCTTGTTAGCGGTTCTCCGCGGCCGGCATCCGGTCGGCGAAGGTGACGGCGAACGCATTCAGGGCGGGCTTCCACCGCACTGCCCATCGTGTCTGGCCGGTGCCTTT
>NZ_DASXWU010000030.1:0-1986 GCF_036503465.1 Nocardioides sp. | reverse complement strand
CGCGCGGACCGAGGACGGCCCAGTCCCAGTCGAGGATCGCCGCCACCCGGCCGTCGGCCACGAGGAGGTTCTGCCCGAGGAAGTCCGTGTGGCACACGACTGGCTCGTACGCCGCGGCCCTCGCCCGCTCGGTCACCCCGGCCATCCGGTCGAGCGCATCCTCGAGCTCCCCTCGACGCTCGCGGATCCAGGGATGGTCGAGCCGCTCGCCGAGGGCAGCGATCCGTGGCTCGTCCCAGGACGCGGGCGGCACCTCGACGCCGGTGACCTCGTGCACCTGCCGCAGCGACGCGGCGGTCAGTCGCCAGTCGTCGTCGGTGGCGGTACGACCCGGCACGAACGGGAAGACCGCATAGGTGCATCCGTCGGCGATCGAGGACAGGGCACCGGCGAGCGTCGGCACCGGCCTCGGCACGGGGAGCCCCGCGACGGCGAGATCGGCCAGCAGCGCGAGCCTCGGTCGGGCCTCCGGCTTCCGCCAGTGCTTGACGAACCACGTGCCGTCCGCCACCCAGCACTCGCTCTCACACCCGCCCTCGTGCCGACGGAGCTGGGAGACCCGGATCCCGTAGTCGCGTTCCAGGTCCGCGGGGGCGAGCACGTGGCCAGGCTAGGCCCGCAGTGACCGTGCCCCGAGCCGTCGGGGTGCGGCTGCCGTACGCCGAGGTCCCGCTGCGGGTGCGGGACTGGGTGGATGACGCCCTCGGCTCGCCGGTCTCGTCGTGGGAGGAGCAGATCGGCGGCATGTCTCCCGGCTGCGCCACCCGGGTGGTCACCGCGGACGGGACGCGGGCGTTCGTGAAGGCCGTGGGGACGGAGCTGAACTCCGACTCCCCCATGCTGTTCCGGCGCGAGATCGAGGTGCTCGGCCTGATCGGCGAGAACACCCTGTGGGCGTCGCTGCGCGCGTCGTACGACGAGGGCGGATGGGTGGCGCTGGTCCTCGAGGACGTGCCGGGCGGTCATCCGGACCTGGGTGACGAGACGGAGATGGCGGACCTGCTGGCCGCCACGGACCGGCTGGTGGCGACCCTGCGCGAGGTGCCGGTGCCCGACGGCGCACGCGCCACCACGATCGCGGAGCCCGGGCTGATCGACGTCCGGGCACGCTTCCGGGCCTGGGCGTCCGCCCTCGACCACCTGGCCGAGATCCCCGGCGACCTGGTGCCGGACGACGTACGCCGTGACCCGGCACGCCTGCGCCGGCTGGTCGGTCTCCTCCAGGAGGGCGACACCCAGCTCACCCACTGGGACGTCCGGGTCGACAACCTGCTGCGCCCGGAACCGGGCCGGATCGTCTTCGTCGACTGGGGCGCGGCCGGTGTGGGGCCGTCGTGGAGCGACCCGCTGCTGGCACGGTTCGAACGCGTCGAGGACCCGTGGTTCGACGAGTCCGTGGCACGCTCACCGGTGCTCGCGGAGGCCGGGGACGACGTGGTGACCGCGTTCCTGGTCGCCTTCGGGGTGGCGCTGGCCTGGCAGTCGACCCAGGGGCCTTCGGACATCGGCCTGCCCACGCTCAACGAGTTCCGGCGTACCCAGGCACGACGCGCGCTGACGGCCGCGGCGAGGCGACTCGCATGAAGGTGGTCTCGACTAGCCGGACAGACGGCGCACCGCGAACCCAGGTCTCGAAACGCGTCGCTCGTCCCTCGCGGGCTCGGTCCGAGCGGACGCTCCGGTTCCTGAGGAGCCGAGGACGAGGCGTCTCGAAGGGCGACCTCCCGCCCGGTTCGGAGACCGAGCAAGCTCGGTCTCCGGGGCGTGAATTTGGGCAGGTCAGGGGCCACTGGTAACTTTGGGCCTCGCGTGTGCGGCCGGTGCGGCTGGCACGCCCACATTCCCTTCCACTCCCGAACCCACCGACCCGAAGGCTTCATCCGTGGCGAACATCAAGTCCCAGATCAAGCGGAACAAGCAGAACGAGAAGCGTCACCAGCGCAACAAGGCTGTGAAGTCCGAGCTGAAGACGCTCGTGCGCAAGTT
>NZ_DASXWU010000029.1:0-23574 GCF_036503465.1 Nocardioides sp. | reverse complement strand
CGTGAACATCGCCAGCGAGGCCATCGACCGGCTCCACACCACCGCCGAGTCGCACCACCGTGCGCTGGTCGTCGAGGTGATGGGCCGGCACGCCGGCTGGATCGCCCTGCACGCCGGGATGTCCGGTGGTGCGAACGTCGTACTGATCCCCGAGGTGCCGTTCGACATCGACGAGGTCTGTGACCTGGTCAAGAAGCGCTTCGAGACACAGTACTCGCCGATCATCGTCGTGGCCGAGGGCGCGGTGCCGCGCGAGGGCGGCGACATGTCGTTGGTCTCAGGGGAGAAGGACGCGTTCGGGCACGTCCGGCTCGGCGGCATCGGCGACCGGGTCGCCGCCGAGATAGAGCAGCGCACCGGCGCCGAGGCGCGGGCCGTGGTGCTCGGCCACGTCCAACGCGGCGGCACTCCCACGGCGTTCGACCGCTGGCTGGCCACCCGCTTCGGCCTGCACGCCGTCGACGCGGTCGCCGACCGCGACTTCGGGAAGATGGTCGCCCTGCGCGGCACCGACATCGTCCGCGTCCCTCTCATCGAGGGCACCGGCGAGTTGAAGCTGGTCTCCGCCGAGGAGTACGCCGAGGCCCAGGTCTTCTTCGGCTGACAGTCACGCCTCAGCCAAGCTCGCCGATCGCGATGCGATAGTGCGCTCATGCCCTCTGTAGCCGGACGAGGTCGCAGGAGCAGGTCCTCCTGGATCGCGGCGATATCGGGGGCATGCATCCTCGGCTGGGCGGTGCCGGCACTGCTGATGCTGGACAAGGGCTTCGCGGTCCAGGACGAGGGCACCTACGTCACCTCGTACCGTTTCTGGAGCTCCAATCCATACTTCGCCCCGGGCTCGCAGTACGTCTACGGACCGATATTCGAAGCGCTGGACGAAAGCATCCCGCTGCTCCGGCTGCTCCGGCTGCTGATGGTGGTCGGCGTCAACGCGTGGTTCGCGCGCTGCTTCGTGGCCTGGCTCGAACGAGAGCGCTCCGGCCTTCTGCCCGCCTCGCGGACCGCGCTGCTCCTGCTGATCACGGCTGCAGGAGGCATGTCGTATCTCTGGGCGCCGCTGACACCTGGTTACTACGACCTCACTGCGGACTGCTGCCTTGCCTTGACTGCCCTGTTTCTCATGACGCTTGCTCGAGCACCGCGGCAACCGGCCTGGATACCGGTGCTGAGCGGGTTCGTCGGCGTGACTCTGATCGTGACGAAGCTGACGGCGTTCCCCGCGTTGGTGCTCATGGTCGGCGCCGCCCTGTGGTGCGTGTTCCGCACCTCCCGGAACGAAGGCATCCGATACCTCGCCTACCTCGTCGTCGGCGTCGTCGTTGCCGTGCTCTCGATGCAGTTGTTCCTGATTCCGGTCGGGCGGTGGGTGTCGATCACGACGAAGGTGTCGGCGTACACCGCTTCCGGTGACCACAGCTTCCTGTACCTGGCGGGCCAGAACCTGGCCAGCGCGGCGTCCTTGGGGCTCGCCGCGGCGGTCATCGGACTTCCCCTCCTGGTTGGCTTTCTCGGCGCACGTGCAGCGGCGCGACGCGGCGGCGGGACCACGGCTCGTTGGTGCCTGCTCGGCGGTGCGGGAGTCACGGTCGTCCTTCCGTTCCTGTTGGGATGGCACGGCGGGTCCGTCAGCGGCCGCGCCGTGGTCGGGGTCGCGCTGGCGGGTCTCGTGATGGCCGCGCTGGCAGCTCTCGTGCGTCCGCCGGGAGCGACGGCCGGCGGTCTGGCGGCTCGTCTCCTCGCCACCGTGCTGCTTCTCGTTCCGCTCCTCCAGGCAGCGGGCACGAATGTGCCCGTGCTGTACGTCGCCGGTGAATGCCTCGCGATGTGGGTGGCTCTGGTGCTCAGCCTGGTCACTCGTTCAGGCGTCACCCCCGTGGCGCGCACCGCCGTTCTGGTCGATCTCATGGTCCTCGTGGTCGCGACGGCAATGATCTCGGGCACCACGACGCTGATGTCGCCGTTCAAGACGACATCCCTCCCACATGACACTGTGGGCGTCTCGGAACTCGGTGTCCGCGTTGCTCCGACGACGGCGGGCGAGTACCGCGCCCTCGTGACGGCCTTGACGCCCTACGTCGTGCGGGGATCCACCCCGATGATCACGCTTGATCAGCTCACCGGGTTCACGTACCTCCTCGGAGGCGTACCCGCCGGGTCGACGTGGACCGACGCGGCCAGCGCGACCCGCACGGCGGACATCCTGGAGCTCGCCTGCACCAACGGCGACGTCTCGAGGGCGCGGCAGCCGGTGCTGATCCTCGACCGGGCCATGGATCCCTCAGTGATTCACGCGATGAACACGTGCGGGTTCGACTTCCCGCAGGGATATCGCCGACTCCACGTGCCCTCGGGGCCGCCGGACATCCGCGTGTACGTTCCACGCGCTGCGTCCTGATCAGGCTTCGACGCGGCCATGCCCGTGGTCGGGTCCACTCACGGCAGCAGGACGAGCTTGCCGCTGGTGTGACCGGTGGCGATCTGGCGGTGGGCCTCGGCTGCGTCGTCGAGGGGGTACGTCGAGGCCACGAAGACCCGGAGCTGCTCTGTGCCGGCCAGGCGGGCCAGCTCGGCCCGGGCCGCGTCGCGGATGTCCGTGCCCGGGTCCGCACCCGGACCGCCGCCGAGCAGCTTGACGCCCTCCTGCGGACCGCGGGCGAAGTTCGCGATCGTGACGATCCGCGACCTGTCGGCGACAAGTGCCAACGACACGTCCATGGCCTCGTCGGTGCCGACGAGATCGATCGCCGCGTCTACGCCGTCGGGGGCCATTCCGCGAACGCGGTCCTCGAGGCCGTCGCCATAGACGACCGGCTCGGCGCCGAGCTCACGCAACAGGTCGTGGTTGCCAGGGCTCGCGGTCGCGATCACCCGGGCGCCACGCAGCCGGGCCAGCTGCACCGCGGACAGCCCGACGCCACCGGCGGCGCCGTGCATGAGCACGGTGTCCCTCTCCTCGACGCCGGTCGCCACCAGGGTGTGCCACGCGGTCGCCCCGGTCAGCATCAGTCCGCCGGCCTCGGCCCACCCGAGAGAGGCGGGCTTGGGAGTCAGCGCGCTCTGGCTCACCACCAAGTCGCTGGCGTACGCACCCTGAGTGCGGAACACGATCACCTCGTCGCCGACCGCGTGACCGACGTCCGGGCCGACCGCGGTCACGGTGCCGGCCGCCTCGTAGCCCAGCATCAGTGGGAGCTGGGCAGGGTCGCCAGGGCCTCGGTAGCGCTTCACGTCCGCGGGGTTCACCCCGGCGGCTCTCACCGACACCAGTACCTCGCCGGATCCGGGACCACCGGGCGAGAACTCCACGACCTCGAGATTCTCCGGCCCGCCGAACCCGGTGGCGACGACTCGTCTCGATGCACTCATGACCCGCGCAACCCTGCCACGGACCCCAACATTCCGTGACCAGCCAACCGCCTCGTCGTTGGACCAGGCGTGAACAGCAACCCGGGTCGACGCCTGCTCGCGGTCACGGCCGCGGCATCCCTGGCGGCCATCGGCCTCACCGCGCCCACCGGCCCTGCGGCTGCCTCTTCGGCCCTCGACGGGTGGGTCGCGACGCACACCAAGGCCTTCGACGCGACGAAGCTGGGCGCGACCCGGCTCGCGACGTCTACGCCGGACAGCCGGGTTCTTCACCTCGCCGTCGCGTTGAAGCCGAGGCACGAAGCGGCCGAGAACCGGGCGCTGCGGGCGATGTACACGCCCGGCAGCGCGTCGTACCACCACTTCCTGACGGCGCGGCAGTGGAACGCCCGCTACGCCCCGTCGGGCTCCCGGGTCTCGGCGGTGCGTCAGTACCTCGCCGCCCGCGGCATGCGGGACATCCAGGTCACCGGCAACCGCCAGCTCGTCACCGCCGCGGCGACGGCGGCACAGGCGGAGCGCGCGTTCCGCACCTCGCTGGCGCAGTTCCGGCTCGATGGGCAGCGGTTCACCGCCAACACGACCGTGGCGCGGGTGCCCCAGCGGCTGGCCGGCACCGTCCAGGCGGTGCTCGGGCTGACCACGCTCCGGCTGCCGACGCCGCACCCGATCGCGCACGACGCGAACGCCGGCAGCCCGCATCCGTTCGTCCTGCTCCCGCCCGAGAAGTTCCGACGCACCTACCACGTCGGTGACACCCCGTCCGGGCGGCGTACGTCGATCGCCGTGTTCGCCCAGGGCAGCATGCGGCACGTCGTCAACGACCTGCGCACCGCTGAGCGGAGGTACCACCTGCCCCGCGTGCCCGTCACCCGGATCGAGGTCGGGAGGCAGAGCGGCGACACGTCCGGGCTGGAGGAGTGGGACATGGACACCCAGACCTCCACGGCGATGGCGCTGCACGTGCGACGCCTGTACCTCTACACCGTCGCCCGGCTGACCGACTCCGACGTGGTGCACGCATTCGCCCGTTTCGTCTCCGACGACAAGGCGCGGGCGATGTCGGCCAGCATCGGGGGCTGCGACGTCACCGCCGCGCTCGACGGGACACTGACCACGACCGACCGCATCCTGCGCCAGGGCGCGATGCAGGGGCAGACCTTGTTCGCGTCCTCGGGCGACAACGGCTCGGGCTGCGCCTTCGCGGCCGCGGTCGGCGCGCCGACCGAGCCGCCGGGCACCAACTGGCCCGCATCGTCGACGTACACCACCGCGGTCGGGGGCACCAGCCTGGTGGTCGACAAGGCGGGTCGCCGAGCCCAGGACCCGGTCACGGGTACGCCGCTCGAGCTCGGCTGGGCCGGTTCCGGAGGGGGCATCAGCGAGGTCGCGGGACCCGGCTGGTGGACGAAGGACTCCGACCCGGCGTACGACGTGCAGGACCTGAGCGGCGGACGTGCCGTGCCCGACATCGCCCTCGACGCCGACCCGAACGTCGCCACCGCGGCCGCGGTCTGGGTCAAGGGACACAAGGAGGGCATCGGCGGCACCAGCCTCTCCTCGCCGCTGATGCTCGGCGGCTGGGCCAGGCTCGAGACCAGCCACCACAACCGGCTCGGCATGGCCGCGATCGGCCTGTACCGGCTGTACGCCAGGGCCAACCCGGCCGTCGCCCCCGGCGTGCCCGACCCCGCACCCTCACCGGTCCGCGGCTTCATCGACATCGTGCTCGGCGCCAACGGCCACTACCTCGACGCGCCGGGGTACGACGAGGTCACCGGTCTCGGCGCCCCGGACTTCGCCGTCCTCGACCACCGGCTCCACTGACCGCCCTCCTCCGGCCCGTCCGGATGACGTCGGCGGTGCCGGAGTGCCGAAGGTCGGGCCGTACCCTTACCCAGTGACCATCCCCGACCTGGCGACGCTGCACGCGCTCGAGCCGCCGCAGCAGCCGGCGTACCCGGACGCCGTCGCCGTCGACGCGGCGGTCGCGCGGCTGCGCACGCTGCCGCCGCTGGTGTTCGCCGGTGAGTGCGACGAGCTGAAGGCCAAGCTCGGTGAGGTCGCGCACGGGCGGGCGTTCCTGCTCCAGGGCGGCGACTGCGCCGAGACCTTCGCCGGCGCCACGGCCGACAACGTCCGCAACAAGCTGCGCGTGCTGCTGCAGATGGCGGTCGTGCTGACCTACGCCGCGTCGGTGCCGGTGGTGAAGCTCGGCCGGCTGGCGGGGCAGTACGCCAAGCCGCGCTCCTCCGACCTCGAGACCCGCGAGGGCGTCACACTCCCGGCGTACCGCGGCGACGCCGTCAACGGCTTCGACTTCACCCCCGAGGTGCGGATCCCGGACCCGACCCGGCTGATCGACGCCTACCACTCGAGCGCCTCGACGCTGAACCTGGTCAGGGCGTTCGTCACCGGCGGGTACGCCGACCTGCGCCAGGTGCACACCTGGAACACCGACTTCGTCTCGAACTCCCCGGTGGGCAAGCGCTACGAGAAGCTGGCCGACGAGATCGACAAGGCGATGCGGTTCATGGCCGCCATCGGCGCGGACCCCGACGAGTTCCACCGGGTCGACTTCCACACCTGTCATGAGGCGCTGATCCTCGAGTACGAGCACGCGCTGACCCGGATCGACAGCCGCACCGGCACGCCGTACGACGTGTCCGGCCACTTCGTCTGGATCGGTGAGCGCACCAACGACCTCGACGGCGCGCACGTCGCGCTGCTGAGCCAGGTGCGCAACCCCATCGGGGTCAAGGTCGGCCCGCGCACGACCGCCGACGACCTGATCGCGCTGGCCGGCCGGCTCAACCCCGACAACGAGGCCGGACGGCTCACCTTCATCACCCGCCTGGGGGCCGGTCGGATCACCGACGCCCTGCCGCCCCTGGTCGAGAAGGTCACCGCAGCCGGGCTCGAGGTCGCCTGGGTGTGCGACCCGATGCACGGGAACACCTTCGAGACGTCGACCGGCTACAAGACGCGCCGGTTCGAGGACGTGATCCGCGAGGTCCAGGGCTTCTTCGACGTGCACCGCTCGCTCGGCACCTGGCCCGGCGGCATCCACGTCGAGCTCACCGGCGACGACGTGACGGAGTGCGTCGGCGGCGGCGAGGAGGTCGCGGAGCTCGACCTCGCCACCCGCTACGAGTCGGTCTGCGACCCGCGCCTGAACCGCGTGCAGTCGCTGGAGCTGGCTTTTCTGGTCGCGCAGATGCTGCGTACCGCGTAGACACTCCTGGGTGGCCCCTTCGACAGGCTCAGGACAGCGCTCGACGAGCCCCACCGAGGTGGACGCGGCAACGGCAGCTCCTCCCGCGATCGCGTGGCGGCGGGTGCTGCCGCCGGTGGCCGTGAGCGTCGTGCTGCTCAGCGTGTTCAGCAACGGCTACGGCTTCGATCGGGACGAGCTCTACTTCGGGATGCTCAAGCCGGCCTGGGGGTACGTCGACCAGCCGCCGCTGACACCGCTGCTCGCGCACGCACTCGCCTCGGTGTACGACGGCGGCCCGTGGCTGCTGCGAGTGCCGGCGACGCTGTGCGGGGCGGGCTGCGTCCTGGTCACCGCACTCCTCGCGCGGGAGCTCGGCGGCGAGGCGAGGGCCCAGGCCTGGACCGCGTGGGGGATGACCACGACCTCCGCGGTGCTGCTCTTCGGGCACGTCCTGCTCACCTCGGCCCCGGACCTGGTCGCGTGGGGACTGATCTGCCTGTGCGCGCTGCGCGCCGAGCTGCGGGTCGAGCCCCGCTGGTGGCTGGTCGCGGGCGCCATCGCCGGGCTCGCGACGTACAACAAGCTGCTCGTGGTGCTGCTGCTCGCGGGCATCGCGATCGGCCTGCTGCTGGTCGGCCCGCGGCGACGCCTGGTATCGCCGTACCTCTGGGGCGGCGCCCTGCTCACGCTCGTGATCGGGCTGCCGAACGTGGTCTACCAGCTCACCCACGACCTGCCGCAGCTGAAGATGGGCCAGGCGCTCTCCGACAACAACGGCGGCGACGTGCGCGTCAGCATGTGGTACCTGCTCATCGTCCTGCTCGGGCCGCCGCTGGCGGTGCTGTGGGTGATCGGGCTGCGGGCCCTGTGGCGCGACGAGCGGGCGCGGTTCTTCGTCGTCGTGTTCATGGTGGTGGTGCTGTTCACGTTCGTGTCCGGCGCGCAGCCGCACTACCCGGTCTTCATCCTACCGGTGCCGTTCACCGCCGGCGTGGTCGCGATGGAACGCCACTTGGGCCGCGTGTGGCGAGCCCTGTTCGCGGTGAACGCCGCCGTCTCCGCGGTGATCGCGCTGCCGATCATCCCGGTCGGGACGGTCGGCAGCACTCCGGTCCCGGGCATCAACCTGCTCGCCCAGGACTCGATCGGCTGGCCGGCGTACGTCCGGCAGATGACCGCGCCGTACGACGAGCTGGCCGACCACGAGCACGCCGTCGTCGTCACCTCCAACTACGGCGAGGCCGGCTCCATCCACCACTACCGCCCGGACGTGCCCGTCTTCAGCGCCCAGAACGCGCTGCACGACCAGGCCCGGCCACCCGACGCCACGACCACCGTCGTCTTCGTCGGCGGGCAGCTGCCGGAGGCGCGCAGCCTCTTCACCTGCCATGTCGTCGGCCGCCTCGACAACGGCGTCGACGTCGACAACGAGGAGCAGGGCGAGCCGGTCGCGGTCTGCACCGACCCGCGGGCGTCCTGGCCACGCATCTGGGACCGGTTGCACCACCTCGACTGAGCGCCATCTCGCCTCGTCGCTAGCGTGGCGGCGTGACCATCGACCTGCGCTCCGACACCCTCACGCGTCCGACCGACGCGATGCGGAAGGCGATGGCGGAGGCCGAGGTCGGCGACGATGTGTACGGCGAGGACCCGAGCGTGATCGCCCTGCAGGAGCGGGTCGCGGCGATGTTCGGCAAGGAGGACGCGCTGTTCACGCCGACCGGCTCGATGGCCAACGTGCTCGCCGTGGCGTCGCTCGTCCAGCCGGGGCAGGAGGTGCTCTGCGAGGCGTCGGCGCACATCGCGCGTGCCGAGCTCGGAGCCCACGGTGCGTTGACCGGGCTGACGATGCGCACCTGGCGCGCGCCGCGGGGCCAGATCGACCAGGTCGCGGTCGAGGCGATGTTCGCCCCGGACATGGGGCCGTTATTCGTCCGCACCGCCGCGGTCTCGGTCGAGAACACCCACAACTTCGCCGGTGGTGCCGTGCTGCCACTGGACTCCCTCGAGTCGCTACGCACGTGGGCGACCTCGGTCGGCGTCGGCGTCCACCTCGACGGCGCGCGGATCTGGAACGCGCACGTGGCCACCGGCGTCCCGCTCGCGTCGTACGGCGCGTGCGTGGACGTGGTGTCAGTGTGCCTGTCGAAGGGGCTCGGGGCGCCGGTCGGCTCGCTGGTCGTGGGGACTGCCGATGCGATCGCCGAGGCGCGGGTCCGGCGCAAGCGGATGGGCGGCGGCATGCGCCAGGTCGGCATCCTCGCCGCGGCCGGTCTGCACGCCCTCGACGCCCACGTCGACCGGCTGGCCGACGACCATGCCAACGCCAAGCTCCTGGCCGAAGCCTGCGGCGTGGACCCGGCCTCCGTGGAGACCAACATCGTGGTGGTGCCGCGCGACGACGCCGGCGAGTTCGTCGCCGGCGCCCGGGAGGGTGGGGTGCTGATCTCGCCGGTCGGTCCGCGGGCGGTGCGGCTCGTCACCCACCTCGACGTCAGCCGCGAGGATGCCGAGACGGCTGCGAAGGTGCTGTCCAGGCTCTGACGCGACCGCCTTGCCGGGTCGTCCGCCTGACGGGAACCCCCAACTGCCGTTCAGGCGGACGACCCAGGGGGCTTGTCGGGTCGTCCGCCTGACGGGAACTCCCAACTGCCGCTCAGGCGGACGAGCCGACAGATGCCGTCAGCCGGTGCGGCCGAGCAGCAGCACCTCGCTGATCGCGGTCTCGTCGCGTGCGGCGCGGCCCTTGCCCGGCGGAGACACGGAGGTGATCCGCAGCGTCACCGTGCTGGTCGTCACCGGCTTGATCGCGGTCTGCTGCATCCCTCGGTTGTTGCCGAAGCTCTGGGTGACGCTGCTGCCGTCGTCGAAGACCCACGCGACGGAGAGGACGCGCCGGTTGCCCTTGTACCAGTCATAGGCGCGGCCGTGGGAGTAGGCGATCTTGGAGTAGCCGTTGACGAGCCCGACCCGGGTCAGCCGCGTCGGCTGGTCCAGCCGGAAGGTGAGCTCGGTGCCGGTCGCGTCGCCCGGGGTGCGCCAGCAGGTGTCGTTGCGGCCGTCGACCAGGTTGGACGCCTCGTAGGTCACCGTCCGACCGTCGAAGTCCACACCCGCGGGTGCGTGGGTGGGGGCCGAGGCCTGCGCGAAGCCCGCGACGTTCGTCGGAGGTCCCTGCACCTGGATGGAGGGGGACGACGCCGTGGGCGAGGGCGGCTCCGAGCTCGTGGGCGAGCTGGGGGAACGCTGGGTCTCGGGCACCAGCTGGGGCGACGACGAGGGGTCGTCGCCTCCGCCGCCACCGTGGAGCAGGAGGAAGCCGCCGAGCACCAGCACCACGACCATGGCCGCCGCCAACCCGATCCAGACCCCCGGCCCCATCCCGGGCCGTGGCCGGCTCGGGTCCGGGGCGAGGTACGCCGGGGGCTCCTGTGCCCGGTGCACCGTCGGCGACCTGGTCCCGGACGAGGGCGCCGGCGAGGACGACGACGAGGACGCGACGTACGCCGGCGCCGGCACGTCGTAGACCCGCTCGGCGGTGTCGGTGGGCGACGTCCAGACCCGTGGGTTGGTCGGCTCGGTGCCGAGCTCAGCTCCGCAGTTGGTGCAGAACCGTCCGTCGGTCGCCGGGGTGCCGCAGTGGGCGCACCGCTCCGTCTGGCCGTTCATGGCCGTCAATCTAAGTCGAAATCGCCGCCCGACCCCAGCCCGGAGGCCCGCTCAGACGGTGAGGTGGGTGACCTCGGCCTCGACCTTCCGCCGCGGCGCGAGCTCGGCGAGCAGCATCGCCGCCAGCACCAGGAGGCCGCCGAAGATCATCCGGACCGTCGCGCTCTCCCCGCCGAACAGCACGGCGAACAGCGCCGCGAAGACCGGCTCCGTGCTCATGATGATCGCGGCCCGGGTGGCCGGGAGGTGGGCCTGGGCCCAGGTCTGACCGATCATCGCGCCAGCGGCCGCGAAGACCGCCATGTAGAGGACGCTGGCCCAGTCGGCGGCCCGGTGGGGGAGCACCAAGCCGTTGGGGGCGGTGCAGACCAGGCAGATCACGGAGATCACGATCAGCTGGACGATCGCCATCCCGAGCGTCTGCCGGGCGTCCGACCAGGCGCCCAGACCGACGATGTGGAGCGCGTAGAGCATCGCCGCCACGAAGATCAGCGCCTCGCCGTACCCGATCGAGAAGCCGCCCAGGGTGAGCACGCCGAGGCCGGCCATCGCGAGCACGACCGCGACCCAGGTGAGGGCGCCGATCCGCGACCGCAGGATCAGCGCCGCGAACACCGGCGTCGCCACGACGTACATCCCGGTGATGAAGCCGGAGATGCTGGCCGGGGTCTTCGCCAGCCCGGCGGTCTGCAGGATCTGGGCGACGCCGTACAGGCAGCCGAGCACGACCGCGTGCCGCCGCGACTCGCGGGTCAGCCGGCCCAGCGCCTTCGGGGCAAGCAGGACCAGGGTGGCGCTGGCGATCGAGAAGCGGACCGCCAGGAAGTCGAGCGTCGGGATGCGCGTGAGCAGGTCGTGGATCAGGAAGAACGTCGACCCCCAGCACGCCGTGACCGCCAGGAGCGCCGCCGTGGCGAGCAGCGTCAACCGGCGGGAGTCGGGCACCACGGCACGCTATCCGGTACGACGGACAGCGCCGCGTCGGTGTCCCGAACGGGTCGTCAGACGATCTTCAGGACGACCGTGCTGCCCTTGCGCGCCATCGAGCCCGGGCTGGGGTTCGAGCTCGCGACGTACCCGAGACCGAGATAGATGTCGGAGTGCACGACCTCCACCTGGAAGTGCAGCGCCTCGAGCTCGGCGGTCGCGGACTGGACGCCCTGGGCCCGGAGGTCACCGGGGATCTGCACCATCTCGGGGCCCTTCGACACCGTCAGCGAGACGGTGTCGCCCTTGTACAGCACCTGGCCGACGGGGCTCTGGCTGATCACGCGGCCCTCGGGGACGGTGTCGGAGTACTCCTGGTCGCTGGTGTCGACGTTGAGTCCCTGGGCCTGCATGACGCGCAGTGCCCGGTCGGCGCGCTTGCCGGTCCAGTCGCGGACCTGGATCGGGCGGGGTCCACGGCTCACGACCAGGTCGACCTGGAAGCCCCGCGGCTCGCGGCGGCCCGCCGCCGGATCGCTGCCGAGGACCATGCCCTTGGGCGCTGAGTCGTCGTACCGGAAGATCGACCGGCCGTAGCCCAGGTGCTGCTTCAGCAGGGCGTCCTGTGCCTGGTCGACCGTCATCCGGGCGACCTTCGGCACGGCGTACCGCTCCTTGCCGAGCGACATGGTCAGGGTGACCGTGCCGTGGTCGAGCACGCGGGAACCCGGCGCCGGGTCGGTCTTGAGGACGAGACCCTTGGCGACGTCCTCGGAGTACGCCGGCCGGCCGATCGCGACGTCGAGGCCGTTGTGGTCGAGCTTCGCGGTCGCGGCCTTCTGGGTGAGGCCGATGACGCCGGGGGTAGCGGTGTAGCGGGCCCAGCCGAACCAGTACGCACCGATGCCGGCGGCCAGCGCGATCGCCAGGGCGACGGCGAGCAGTACCGGACCGCGCCGCGACCGCCGAGGACCTCTGGCGGCCGGCCTGACGTGGACGGGCGGCTCGTTCGGGGGTACGGCGAGAGGTTGCGGCTCGAAGGCTGCCGGGCGAGGAGCCGGCACCGGCTCGGTAGGTCCGGGCGGGTCGGCGATCGGGAGGATCTCGAAGGCGTTGGTCTCGTCGGTGACCGGCTCCGGCTTCGGCGCCGGCGGAGCGAGGTCGGCGGTGAGCTCCTGGTCGTCCCAGATGCCGCCGGCGACGGCCTGGGAGACCCGGTGGATCTGGTGGAGGAGCACGCCGGCGTCGGCCGGCCGCTGGGCACGGTCGCGGGCGGTGGCACGGGCGACGAGGGCGTCGACGTACGCCGGGAGCCCGGGCGCGAGCCGCGACGGTGGCGGGACGTCCTCGTGGACGTGCTTGTAGGCGACCGCGATCGGGGACTCGCCGGCGTGCGGCTTCTCGCCGGTGAGCAGCTCGTAGAGGACGACGCCCGCGGCGTACACGTCGGCGCGTGCGTCGCTGGTGCCGTCGGCGACGAGCTCGGGCGCGAGGTAGGAGACGGTGCCGATGATGACGCCGCCGGTGGCGGTGTGCTGGGTGTCGGCGCTGACCGCCTTGGCGAGCCCGAAGTCGGCGACCTTGACCCGGCCGTCATCGGCGATCAGGACGTTCTCGGGCTTGATGTCGCGGTGGATCAGGCCTGACCGGTGCGCGGCGGCGAGGGCGGAGACGATCGGCTCCATGATCGCCAGGGCCCTGGCCGGCTGCATGGGCGCCTCGTCGCGGATCACGTCGCGCAGGGTGTGGCCCGCGACCAACTCCATGACCAGGTAGAGGGTGCCGCCCTCGAGCTCGGGGTCGTCGCCCTGGTCGAAGACGTTCACGACGTGGGGGTGGCTGAGGCGGGCGGCCGCGCGGGCCTCGCGCTTGAACCGCTCGGCGAACGCCGCGTCGTCGCCGAGGCCGTGGTGCATGATCTTGACCGCGCAGGTGCGGTCGAGGCGGGTGTCGACGGCCTGGTACACACTGGCCATGCCGCCGCGGGCGATGCGGCGACCGATCCGGTAGCGACCGTCGAGGAGGTGGCCGGTCACGGGGTCGACGACGGTGGCGCCGCCCCCGTGGACGCGCGTGCCTGTCTCCACGTCGACCCTCCGTACGCCCGGTCGGGGAAGTGACCCGGCCCGCCCATCCTACGGATCGCCCTGGCGAGACCACATTCATCGCGTACCGGCGCGCCGTGACACAGTGGCCCCATGACGTCGCTGGCCGATGCGGACCTCTCGGAGCTCGTCGAGGACTGGATGGACTGGGGCGAGGCCGCACGCCGGCTCGGCGTGACCGAGGCCAAGGTGCGCACCATGATCAAGGACCACGAGCTCGCCGGCGCCGTACCGGCACCGGGCGCGTCGCCGGGCGTCCCCGCGGCGTTCGTCGACGACGAGGGCCTTGTGGTGAAGGGGCTGCCCGGGCTGCTCACCGTGCTGCACGACGGCGGGTACGACGACCGCGAGTGCATCGCCTGGCTGTTCACCGACGCCGACCTCCCGGGCCGGCCGATCGACGCGCTCCGCGAGAACCGCGGCTCCGAGGTCAAGCGGCGTGCGCAGGCCATGGGCGTCTGAGCCCACGCCGGCCCGCGGTCGCCTGTGGATCGGCCTGGTCGCGGTCCTGGCGCTCGCGCTGCTGACCTGGGCCCTCAACGAGCAGGGCGGGTTCTCCGGTGGTGGACGCGCCGGTCAGGCCGACCCGACCGAGCTGCCCCGGGTCGCGCTCGCCCAGCTGCCGCCCGAGGCGGCGTACACCGTCGGCCTGATCCGTGCCGGCGGACCCTTCCCGTACGACCGCGACGGCGTCGTATTCGAGAACCGCGAGGGGTTGCTCCCGGCCGAGCCCTCGGGCTATTACCACGAGTACACCGTGCCCACCCCGGGCGCGAGCGACCGTGGCGCCCGGCGCATCATCGAGGGCTCCGGGGGACAGCTGTACTGGACCGACGACCACTATCGAAGCTTCGAGAGGATCTCTCCATGAGCGGACTGGCCGGACTGCTGGCGCATCACGTCGAGCCGGGGATCTACCGGTGGCACGGGCACTTCCCGGCCTCGGACGTGCGCCACACCGTCGAGCATGCCGGCTGGAAGTTCGCCGAGGTCGACGGCTGGCACCACACCACCAAGGCCGAGTTCCTCGAGGCGATCGGACGGTCGCTGCACTTCCCCGACTACTACGGCCAGAACTTCGACGCGCTCGCCGACTGCCTCGGCGACGTCACCGCCGGCGACAGCGAGGGCTGGGTGCTGCTGTGGGACGGCTGGGGCCCGCTCGCCCGCGAGGACCAGCGCGCCTTCTCCGTCGCGCTCTCGGTGCTGGGTGGCCGGGTGAACGCCGACAAGGGCGGCCGCTTCGCCGTACTCCTCCGCGGCGACGGACCGGACGTCCCGGGCGTCCCGTCCCTGGACTAGGGTCTGCAGGTTTCCCCGGTGAACCGGGGAACCATGACGTTATCGGCCGAAACTTCCACCCAGAACGTCAGCGTTCCCCGGTTCACCGGGGAACGCTGACATGCGCCCTCAGACCACCCGCACGGTGACAGCGGTGGCCAGCTCGAGGAGTACGTCGCGGGCTCGCGGATCGAGGTCGGCGCGGGCGAGGGCATCGGTCGCCCGGGCGGCGAGCTCGGCGATCACCTGCTCGACCTGCTCGTGGGCTCCGGAGGAGTCGATGATGCGGCGCAGCCCGGCGACGTCGTCGGCCGGCAGGGGAGTGCCGAGCGCGGCGTCGAGCCGGGCCGCGTCGGCCGCGGAGGCGCCGTCCAGCGCCAGGGCCACCAGCACCGTCCGCTTGCCCTCGACCAGGTCGTCCCCGGCGGGCTTCCCGGTGGCCGACGGGTCGCCGAAGACCCCGAGCAGGTCGTCGCGCAGCTGGAACGCCTCGCCCAGCGGCAGCCCGAAGGCGCTCAGGTCGCGCAGCTGAGCAGCCGAAGCGCCGGCGAGGGTGGCGCCGATGTGGAGGGGCCGCTCGATGGAGTACTTCGCGGACTTGTACCTCAGCACGGTCATCGCCGCGTCCACGTCGGCGGTGCCCCGCGCCTGCACCGACACGTCGAGGAACTGCCCCGTGATCACCTCCGACCGACACCGGTCGAACACATCGAGGGCGGCCACCACCCGGTCGAGCGGGAGCCCGCACCGGCGGAGCATCTCGTCGGACCAGCTCAGCAGCAGGTCGCCGAGCAGGATCGCCGCGGAGGCGCCGTACTGCTCCGCATCGCCGCTCCAACTGTCGCGTCGGTGCTCGGCCGCGAAGCCGCGGTGCGTCGCCGGCCGACCGCGCCGCGTGTCGGATGCGTCCATGTAGTCGTCGTGCACCAGCGCGCTGGCGTGCAGCAGCTCCAGGGATGCACAGGCCCGCACGAGGGCGGCGTCGTCGGCTTCGTCGTACGCCGAGCCCGCCACCGCGTGGAAGCCCCAGAAGCAGAAGGCCGCCCGGAACCGCTTCCCTCCGGAGACCACCGCTCGCGCCTCCGCGAGCAGCCGGGCGGCGTCGTCGCCGACGTCGCCGAGCCGCTCGGCCTGCTCGTCGAGGAACTCGTCCAGGGCCCGCTGCACCCGATCGCGGAACCCGGCCTGGTCCCACGCGGCTGTGTCGGTCACGGGGGCGAGCCTAGGAGGCGACATCGAGGATCGGACGAGAGCCCGGTCACACGGCCCGGCTCCCTAGACTCGGCGCCATGCCCGACCACTCGGCCATCGGACAGCTCCTGCGCAGCGGGGAGCGCTCGTTCTCCTTCGAGTTCTTCCCGCCGAAGGACGCCGAGGGCGAGGAGGTGCTCTGGCGCTCGATCAACCAGCTCGAGCCACTCCGTCCCACCTTCGTCTCGGTGACGTACGGCGCGGGCGGCAGCACCCGCGAACGCACCGTCGCCATCACCCGGCGGATCGCCGAGGAGACCTCGATGCTGCCGATGGCCCACCTGACCTGCGTCGGCCACTCCATCGGCGAGCTCACCGCGATCGTCGACGACCTCCGCCGGGCCGGCATCCACAACGTCCTGGCGCTGCGGGGCGACCCGCCCGGCGGGCCCGGGACTCCGTGGGAGTCCACCCCGGGCGGTCTCGAGTACGCCTCGGAGCTGGTCTCCTTCCTCCAGGACCACGGCTTCTCCGTCGGGGTTGCGGCGTTCCCCGAGGGCCACCGCGACGCCTCGAGCCTCGAGCACGACGCGCAGGTGCTGAAGGCGAAGTACGACGCGGGCGCGGAGTTCGCGATCACCGAGATGGTGCTCCGCGCGGCCGACTACCAGGGCTTGGTACGCCGTGCGGCCGAGGTCGGCGCAGAGTTCCCGATCGTCCCGGGGATCATGCCGATCCTGAATCTGAACTCCATGCGGACGATGGTCCGGCTCTCCGGCCGGGAGATGCCGCAGGAGACCCTCGACCGGATCCTGCCCCTCGAGGACGACGCGGTCGCGCTGCGGGCCGAAGGCATCCGGATCGCCACCGAGCTCTGTGAGGAGTTGCTCGCCGCCGGGGCGCCGGGCCTGCACTTCTACACCCTCAACCGGTCCAAGGCGACCCGCGAGATCTTCGCCGCCCTGAAGCTGACCGTCTGAGCGCCTGGCCGCAGGGAGCGGTGAGCTGAGATCGGTTTGGTTGGCCTCGGTGGGTCCTGGCTCACCGTTCCGTGTCGCGGGCTGGGGTGTGCTGCGGGGCAGCGGTGAGTTGGGATCGGTTGGGTCGCGCTCGACGGGTCCTCGCTCACCGCTGCCTGCGCGCCGGACGCCGGGCCGTTCGCGGGGAGCGGTGAGCTGGGATCGGTTCGGTCGCGCTCGACGGGTCCTCGCTCACCGCTGCCCGCGCGCGCCGGACGCTGGGCCGACCACTTGCGCGACCAGAGCCGCCGAAAGGCCGACGTACGGCAGCCCCGATCCCGGCGCGGCGTGGGAGCCGGCGGCGTAGACACCGGCGATCGGGGTCCGCGGCCCGAGCCGCTGCCGCACCGTCCCGCGGCTCTCCCAGAGCACGCCGAGCGGCGACCCGCCCCATCGCTCCACCAGGTCGCGCGGCGAGAGGTCGGCACGGCTCACCACCTGGTCAGGGCCGATCACGCCGTGCCGGGCCAGCACCGCGACCGGGTCCTCACCCTGCTTGCCCGGGCACTGGACCGTCCACGCGTGGTGGCCGGCCGGCGCGCGACCCCGCGTGCGCACCACCAGACCCGGGTCGCTGTGCACCACCAGCTCGTGGGGCAGGTCGCGTACTTCGCCCCGGAGCCCGAGGTACGTCATGGCCGCCGGGATCGCCGGCATCGTGCGCCGCACCGACTCCGCCAGAGCCGGAAGCCGCCGGGGGTCGACCGCGCACACGACCACCTCGGCGTCGAGCTCACCGACGGTGGTAGCGACTGCGGCCGCTCGCCCGTCGCGCACCACGATGTCGCGCGCCGCACCGTGCACCACGTCGACCTGGCGCGTCTCGAGCCGCCGGACCAGCGCCGCAAGCAGTGCCCCGGTGCCACCCGTGAACGCCCACGCGCCGAATCGTTGTTCGAGGTACGCCGTGAGGCCGGCCCAGGCGGGCACGTTGCGAAGGTCGTGCCGATCGGCGGCGAAGGGATGTGCCGCGACGAGCCGAAGTCGCTCGTCACGCAACCGACGGAGCCGTTTGTGCAGCGTCTCGCGGGACTCGAACCGGGCGGCGAGGTCAGGGGACAGGTGGTCGGGATCCCAGGGCACCTCGGCGTATCCCCGCCGGATCACGTCCCAGTCGTCCGCGTACGCCGCGACGTGGTCCACCCACCGGGTGCCGAGCCCCGCGCCGAGCGCCTCGAAGGCGTCGTGCTGGTCGCTCCGACCCGCGTGCAGCACCACGGAGGTGCCGTCCTCGAACCAGTGCTCGCGCAGGCAGTCGAGCTGCACGAGGTCCAGCTCCTTCTCGAGCGGACGGCCGGTCTTCCGGAACAGGTCGCGGACGACCGCGGGCACCAGCGTGTACGTCGCAGCGTCCCAGGCGAAGTCGTCCTGGGTGAACGGGACCAGTGCGCCGCCGAGATCGCGCTCCTCGACCAGCGTCACGTCGTGGCCGAGCTTGGCCAGCCGCAGCGCGGAGGCGAGACCACCGAACCCGCCGCCGATCACCACCACCCGGGCCATGCGGGCACCCTATTTCAGGCCGGGTCGGGGACCCGGTCGCGCCCCTTCCAGCGTCGCCAGCCACGCCGTACCGCCTTGGCCAGGAAGTACAGCAGCACGAGTCCGGCCGCCAGCAGCACACCCGCGATCGCTGCGGCGGCTCGCGGGTGCTCGATCGCGAACCACACCACGCCCAGCACCGCGGCGTCCTCGGTGAGACTGGCGCCGATGTTGGTGACCGGCTCGGGGGAGGAGTTGATGGCCAGCCGGGCGCCCGCCTTCACCGCGTGGGAGAGCAGCGCGCTGCCGCCGCCCACGACGGCTGCCACCGCTCCGTTCAGCGAGTCGGCCTGGCCGGCCAGGAGTACGCCGACGACGGCGCCGGCGGTCGGTCGGATCGCGGTCGAGACGGCGTCCCACGTGGAGTCGACGTACGGGATCTTGTCGGCGACGAACTCCATCGCGTACAGGAACGCGGCGACCCCGAGGACGTCCCACCGCTGGAGGACGTTCGGCACCTGCTCGGTGTCGTGGACCCGGTCGGCGACACCGAGGACCAGGACGACGAGATAGCAGTTGAGGCCGCTCGCCCAGCCGCTGGAGAAGACGAACGCCAGAGCGCTCACGGCTTCAGCCGGTCTCGTGCTCGATCGCGAGGGTCACCGACGCCGGGTCGCGCGCGATCACAGTCGTGCCGTCTGAGGCGGTGATGATCGGTCGCTGGATCGCGCGCGGACGGGCGGCGAGGCCGTCGAGCCAGTCGCCGCGGTGCTCGGCGTCGCGCGGGAACGTGAGCCCCTCCTCGGCCGCCTCCTTGGCGCGGGCGACGTCCCACGGCTCGAGTCCGAGCCTGGCCAGCACGGCCTCGAGCTCGGCTCGCGTCGGTGGCTCGTCGAGGTAGCGGCGGATCGTGTAGTCGACACCGGCCGCGTCGAGGTCGGCGACCGCGGTGCGGCACTTGCTGCAGGCCGGGTTGAACCAGACCTCCATCAGTCGACCTCGACCTCGGTGGCGCCGGTCATCGCCAGCAGCTCGTCGTACGTCGTGGAGAAGACGGCCGCGGGGTGGCCCGCTGCCGCCCAGATCTCGTCGTACCGGCGCAGTGCGACGTCGAGGTACGTCGGGACCGGCGCCGGGTGGCCCAGGGGCGAGACCCCGCCGATCACGTTCCCGGTGTGGTGCCGGACGAAGTCCGGGCTGGCCCGCTTCAGGGCCGGTACGCCGATCCGGTCGGCGGTCGCGGTCGTGTCGACGCGGTGCGAGCCGGAGGTCAGGATCAGCACCGGCTGCTCACCGGCGTCGAACAGCAGGCTGTTGGCGATCGCTCCGACCTCGCAGCCCAGCGCCTCCGCCGCGAGCACGGCGGTGTGCACGCTGTCCGGCAGGATCACGACGCGGCCTGCGCCGCCCGCGGCGGAGTGCGCCTCCTTGAAACGGGTCACGGCGGCAGGCTCCGGAGCTGCACTCATGCGACGACCCTAGACGAGGTGGTCCGGCCGCTCGTGAGACGATCCGGGGATCACTCGCCGAGCCGGAGGGACGGACGTGGATCGGCCCACGGACACCGATACGGGCACCGATGCGGGCACTGCTACGGGCACCGGGACCGTGCCGCGGTCGGTGGACCTCGCGATCCGCGCTGCCTGGAGCCTGGTCGGCGTGCTCGGCCTGACCGTCGCCGTGATGGCGGTGTTCAACGACCAGGTGGTCGGCGCCTGGGCCGATCACCACGAGGGTGCCCGCGAGGCGTTCGACCAGGGCGGTCGCCTCGGTCTGGAGCGGGCCGGTTTCGCGACGCCGTCGTTCCTGCCGGTCGCGGCGACCATGATCGTGGTCGGCGCGATGATCGTCTGGGTGCTCGCGTCGTTCCTCCGCCGTGGGTACCGGTGGGGACAGCTCGGTCTGTTCGCGACGGTGCTCGGCTGTGTGTACGCCAGCATCGCCCTCGGGTTCGTGCTCGGCCCGCCTCCCGTCTTCGTCGCCGTGGCGGTGCTCTCGTTGCTGGTCGAGGGCGTGACCGTGGTGTGCCTGTGGCACCCCGACACCCGAGCCCACGTGCGCGGACCCTGGGTCGGCGGCCCAGGCCCGGGCGCGGGCGCGGCGTCGGCCGGCTCTTTCGTGGCGGCGGAGGAGCCCACCGAGGGACCGGTGTCCCACTCCGGCTGACCGGGCCTTCCGCGCGCTCCGCGCGGTCGCTTCTCCACAACCTCTCCGGACACCTGGCGCGATGTCGGAGCTGCGGTGTACCGTTCGAGGTGTTCGAACATCTGTTCGACCATCCGGCTCCGGGGCGGGCGACCTCGACCCCCGCTCGCACCGGGCCGGATTCACCGGGGTCGACCGAGCGCGCGGTGACGTGACGAGGCGAGGGGAGCGGCATGAGGCGGTACGACGACCCGGTCGAGACCCGGATGGGTCTGGTGTCGGGGATGGAGGGTCCCGAGCAGTTCCTGTGGCGGGGCCGGCTGTGGAAGGTCCGGGCGGTGATCGCCCACTGGGTGGAGACCGGGCCGTGGTGGCAGTCCGGCGGGGCGCGGGCGGTGATCGGCTCCGACGAGCCGGTCGCGGGCACGACCCGCACCGGGGCTGCGGATCTCCTGGGGGAGCGCGAGCTGTGGCGGGTCGAGGCCGGCCGAGGCGCCACGACCGCCGGTGGCGGGGGAGACGGTGCCGTTGACGGTGCCGGTGAGGGCGGCGGGGTCTTCGACCTCGCCTTCGACTGGAGCGACGGGCGCTGGGCGCTCGTCGGCTGCGCGGACTGAAGGGGAGCCCGATGCCCACCAGCGCACCCGCCGGCCCGTTCTCCCTGCCGGCCACCACCCACTCCTACCTCGCCCGCGCAGCCGAGTCGCTGCGCGACGCGGTGGTCGCCCGCGATGTGCCGACCCGGTACGCCTGTGCTCACGTCGCTGCCCTCCGCGCCGCCGCGGCGCTGCTCGCCGCCCGGGCCCGGCCGGCGCCTGCGCGGGGTCGCCGCCGCCCGCAGAAGAACGCCTGGGTCCTGCTCGCCGAGGTCGCGCCCGAGCTGGCCGAGTGGGCGACGTTCTTCGCCGCCGGTGCCGCGAAGCGGGCCGCCGCCGAAGCCGGCTCGACCCGGGCGGTGACCGAGCGCGAGGCCGACGACCTGGTCCGCGACGCCGACCGGTTCCTGGCCGTGGTCGAGCAGGCACTGGGGCTCATGCCACACGCCGCGTCGCCGCAGCTGTGCGTCGTCGCGAGCACTCCCGTCCGAGCGGCCCGGGCCGGCTAGCCCCGCGATGGACCCCTTCGTCCACCTGCACGTGGCGTCGGGCTACTCCCGGCAGTACGGCGCCTCCCATCCGCACGTGCTCGTCGAGCGCGCCGCCGAGCACGAGATGGACACCCTCGCGCTCACCGACCGCGACGGCACCTACGGCGCGGTCAAGCACGCCCTGGCCTGCCGGGCCGCCGGCATCCGGCCGGTGCTGGGCGTCGACCTCGCGGTCCGGCCGCTCGCAGCGTCATACGGACAGAGCCATAGAGGGCTCCCTCCGTATGACGTCCCGGGCAAGCCACGTACGCCGGTCCGCGGCGGCGCGTTCCGCGACGACCGTCTGGTGCCGCGGGTGACCTTCCTGGCCGACGCCAGCCACACCGGCGGCCGGGCGGGATGGGCGGCGGTGTGCCGGCTGATCTCGGCGGTCCAGCTCGCCGGCGAGCGCGGTGCCCCCGTGGCCGACCTGTCCGTGCTCGCACCCTGGCTCGAGGGCGGCGACGTCGTGGTGCTGCTCGGCCCGGCCTCCGAGGTCGGCGCGGCCATGGCGCGCCGCCGCGACGACCTGGGCCGGGCCGCCCTGGCGCCGTGGCGCGAGGTGGTCCCGGCCGAGAACCTCCTCGTCGAGCTGGTCTCCCACCGGCTGCCCCAGGGGCGCGGCGCCGTCTGGGGTCCCGGCACCACGCCCCACGCCGCCCGGATGGCCGGCTTCGCCCGCAGCGTCGGGCTCGGCACGGTGCTCACCAACGCGGTGCGGTACGCCGACCGTCGCGACGCCCCGGTCGTCGACGTCCTCGACGCGGCGCGACGGCTGGTCGCCCTCGACCGGCGTCATGTCGACCGGGCCAACGCCGAGGGCTTCCTCAAGTCCGGCAAGCAGATGCTCGAGGTGGCCGAGGAGATCGCGCGGCTGTCGGGGCTGGGCGAGACCGAGCGGGAGGCCCACCGGCTGTTGGCACAGACCAGGCAGGTCGCCGACCGCTGCGCCCTCGACCCGCGGGCCGACCTCGGGCTGGGCGAGGTGCATCTCCCTGAGCTGGAGCTCGCGCGTGACCCGAGCTTGCTCGGGGCACGCGATGACGAGCGAAGGTTGCGGAGCGTCGGCTCACACGCGACGAAGTCGCGGGCGAGCGACGCGTCTCGAAACCCAGTGTGGGGTAGTGGGGGATCTCCCGATGCTCTGCTCCGGGCGCGCTGCGAGGGGGCGATCGGCCGGCGCTACGGCAACGCACCCCGGCAGCGCATCTGGAAGCGGCTCGACGACGAGCTGGAGATGATCCGCGGCCTGGGCTACGCGTCGTACTTCCTGACCGTCGGCGACGTCACCGACCTGATCCGCGAGATGGGGGTGCGCTGCGCCGGCCGGGGGTCCGGTGCCGGGAGCCTGGTCAACTACCTGCTCGGCATCTCGGGGGTCGACCCGATCCGCCACGGCCTGCTGATGGAGCGGTTCCTCTCGCCGCTGCGGGGCTCGCTGCCCGACATCGACATCGACGTCGAGTCCGCCCGGAGGGAGGACATCTACCGCGCGATCCTCGACCGCTACGGCGGCGAGCGCTGCGTGTGCGTCTCGATGATGGACACCTACCGCGTCCGCCACGCCGTCCGCGACGTCGGGGCCGCGCTCGGGATGCCGCCGGGCGAGACCGACGCGATCGCCAAGGCCTTCCCCCACATCCGGGCCCGTGACGCCCGGATGGCGATGCGCGACCTGCCCGAGCTGCGCGCGGCCGGGCTCGACGACGAGCGCCTCGACCTGTTCTTCGACCTCGTCGAGCGGCTCGACGGGCTGCCGCGCCACATCGCCGTCCACCCGTGCGGGGTGCTGCTCTCCGACGCGACCCTGCTCGACCGCACGCCGGTCGAGGCCAGCTTCGTCGGGTTCCCGATGAGCCAGTTCGACAAGGACGACGTCGAGGACCTCGGGCTGCTCAAGCTCGACGTGCTCGGCATCCGGATGCAGTCCTCGATGGCCCACGCCGTCGACCTGGTCCGGCGCACCGACGGCGTCGAGATCGACCTCGACGACGAGGAGCAGGTGCCGTTCGACGACCCGGCGACGTTCCACATGATCAGCCAGGC
>NZ_DASXWU010000028.1:0-83804 GCF_036503465.1 Nocardioides sp. | reverse complement strand
GCGGGCGAGCTCTCCTGGCTGCGCCCCGACGGCAAGACGCAGGTCAGCATCGTCTATGAGGGCGCGAAGCCCGTCGGCATCAGCAAGGTCGTCGTCTCCGCGCAGCACTCCGAGCTGGTGGACAACAACGAGCTGCGCGATCGTGCCGCGCGCGACCTTCTCGGTCCCGAACGACTCGACCAGCACGGAGACGGGGTGCGCCACGCCGATCGCGTAGGCGACCTGCACCTCGGCCCGATCGGCCAGCCCGGCGGCGACGACGTTCTTCGCCACCCAGCGCGCGGCGTACGCGGCCGAGCGGTCGACCTTGCTGGGGTCCTTGCCCGAGAACGCGCCGCCGCCGTGGCGGGCCATGCCGCCGTACGTGTCGACGATGATCTTCCGGCCGGTGAGGCCGGCGTCGCCCATGGGGCCGCCGACCACGAACCGGCCGGTCGGGTTGACCAGGAGCCGGTAGTCCTCGCACGGGATGTCGAACGTCGCCAGCACCGGGTCGACGACGTGCTTCTTGATGTCGGGCTCGAGGGTGTCGTCGAGGTCGATGTGCTCGGCGTGCTGGGTGGAGAGCACGACGGTGTCGACCCGCACCGGGCGGTTGTCGGCGTCGTACTCGATGGTGACCTGGGTCTTGCCGTCGGGGCGGAGGTAGGTCAGCGTGCCGTCGTTGCGCACGGCGGTCAGCCGCTCGGCCAGGCGCTGGGCCACCACGATCGGCAGGGGCATCAGCACGTCGGTGTCGTCGCAGGCGTAGCCGAACATCAGCCCCTGGTCACCGGCACCCTGCTTGTCCATCGCGTCGACCGAGCCGGTGCGCGACTCGTGCCCGGTGTCGACGCCCTGGGCGATGTCGCCGGACTGGCCGCCGATCGCGACCATCACGCCGCACGAGGCGCCGTCGAAGCCCTTCTCCGAGGAGTCGTAGCCGATCCTCAGGATGCGGTCGCGGACGATCTGCTTGATGTCGACGTACCCGGTGGTCGTGACCTCGCCGGCCACGACGACCAGCCCGGTGGTGAGCAGGGTCTCGACCGCCACGCGGCTGTGGGGGTCCTGCCGGATCATCTCGTCGAGGACCGAGTCGCTGATCTGGTCGGCGATCTTGTCGGGGTGTCCCTCGGTGACGGATTCGGAGGTGAAGAGGCGTCCGGTCACGGTGTCTGGTGCTCCTGGTTCAGCTGGCGGCGATCCGCGGTCACGATAGCGGGCGGTGCGGTCCGGCCGGTCCACCGGACCGCGGTCGGTCAGTCCGGCTCGGTCGCGGCGGGGGCCGGCCCGAGCCGCCGGGCGACCTGGTCCCACACGGCATGAGCGAGGTCGGTCTTCGATCCGGCCGGTACGTCGACCTCGGTGCCGTCGGCGTCGAGGATCACGGCCTGGTTGTCGTCGGCGCCGAAGACGGCACCGCCCCGGACGTCGTTCACGACGAGGAGGTCGCACCCCTTGCGGGCCAGCTTGGCCCGTCCGAGCTCGAGCACCGAGCCGGTCTCGTCGCCGGTCTCGGCCGCGAACCCGACCACCACCTGCCCCTCCCGGAGCCGGTCGGAGGAGATCTCGGCCAGGATGTCGGGGGTCTGGGTGAGCTCCAGGGTGGGCGCCGTGCCGTCGCCGGTCTTCTTGATCTTGGTCTCGGTCGCCGAGACGGGCCGGAAGTCGGCCGGCGCCGCCGCCATCACGACCGCGTCGGCGGAGCCGGCCGCCGACACGACGGCGTCGCGCAGCTCCTCGGTGGTCTCGACCCGCACCACCTTCACGCCCGCGGGGTCGGGCAGCGTGACGTTGGCCGCCACCAGCGTCACCTCGGCTCCACGGGCAGCGGCCGCCCGGGCCAGCGCTATGCCCTGCCGACCGGACGAGCGGTTGCCCAGGTAGCGCACCGGGTCGAGCGGTTCTCGCGTGCCCCCGGCGGAGACCACGACGGTGCGGCCGGCCAGGTCGCAGACGCCCACGCCGCGGGCCAGGACGTCCATGCAGATCGCGAAGATCTCGTCGGGGTCGGGCAGCCGGCCCTTGCCGGTGTCGACGCCGGTCAGCCGGCCGGCGGCCGGCTCGATCACGAGAGCGCCACGCTGCCGGAGGGTGGCGACGTTGGCCTGGGTGGCGGGGTGCTCCCACATCTCGGTGTGCATCGCCGGCGCGAACACCACCGGGCACCGGGCGGTGAGCAGGACGTTGGTGAGGAGGTCGTCGGCACGTCCGGAAGCAGCGCGGGCCAGCAGGTCGGCGGTGGCCGGCGCGACGACGACGAGGTCGGCGGACCGACCGATCCGCACGTGGGGCACCTCGTGCACGGACTCCCAGACCTGGGTGTGCACCGGCCGGCCGGACAGCGCCGCCCAGGTCGCCTCGCCGACGAAGTGCAGCGCGGACGGCGTCGGGACGACGGTGACGTCGTGACCGCTCTCGGTGAAGCGGCGCAGCAACTCGGCCGCCTTGTACGCCGCGATGCCGCCGGCGACTCCGAGAACAAGGGACGGCCGGCCCGTCGCCTCCGTGGAGGCATCGGCACCGGCCATCTCGTTCATGGTCGTGGGGTCGGTCGGCTCACTGACCCGACGGCGGGGCAGAGAAGCCGGACTCCAGGGCGGCGGCCTTCTTGGCCTCCTCCTCGGCGGCGAGCTCGGCCGGGTCGACGTCCTCGCAGGTGAGCAGGTCGTCGTTGATCTCGCGCAGCGCGATCGACAGCGGCTTCTCCTGGACGTGGGTCTCGACGAGCGGTCCGACGTACTCCAGCAGCCCCTCGCCGAGCTGCGAGTAGTAGGCGTTGATCTGCCGCGCACGCTTCGCGCCGTAGAGGACGAGCTTGTACTTGCTGTCGGTCTTGGTCAGCAGGTCGTCGATCGAGGGGTTGGTCACACCCTCGGCAGCGGGAGTGGGGGCAGACACGCAGCAGCCTCACAGAGAGATCGGGGTCAGGAAGGCCCAGGTGGGCCGACCATCAAGGCTACCAACTCCTCCGCGGCATCGTGAATTCGTGAGTTGACGACCGTGACGTCGAACTCCGGCTCCGCGGCCAGCTCCATCCGGGCGGTCGCCAGTCGGCGCTGGCGCTCCTCCCCGCCCTCGGTGCCGCGGCCCACCAGCCGGCGTACCAGCTCCTCCCACGACGGGGGGGCCAGGAAGACCATCAGCGCATCGGGCATCGCTGCCCGCACCTGGCGAGCGCCCTGGAGGTCGATCTCGAGCAGCGCGGGCCGACCCGTGGCGAGCATCTCCTCGACCGGCGCGCGCGGGGTGCCGTAGCGGGCGGCGCCGTGGACGACGGCCCACTCGAGCAGCTCGTCGTCCTCGATCATCCGGTCGAACTCGGCCTCCGACACGAACCAGTAGTGGACGCCGTGCTGCTCGCCCGGACGTGGCGCCCGGGTCGTGGCGGACACGGAGATCCAGACCTCGGGGTGGTGCGCCCGGATGTCGGCCGACAGCGAGCCCTTGCCGACCGCGGTGGGGCCGGCCAGCACGGTCAGCCGGGAGCGCCGGGATGCGGGTCCGGTCTCGCTCACTCGCCGGGCGCGAACTCGCGCTCGAGCGCCGCCACCTGCTTGGTCCCGAGCCCACGCACCCGTCGACTCTCGGCAATGCCGATCCGCTCCATCAGCTGCTTGGCGCGCACCTTGCCGACGCCGGGCATCGAGCACAGGAGGTCGACGACCCGCATCTTGCCGATCACCTCGTTCTTCTGGCCCTCGTGCAGCACGTCGGAGATCGAGGCTCCGGAGTTCTTCAGGCGGTTCTTCACCTCGGCGCGTTCGCGGCGCGAGGCCGCAGCCTTGTCGAGAGCCGCCTGGCGCTGCTCGGGAGTGAGCGGTGGAAGAGCCAAGGCACATCCTTTGTCCAACGAGCACTGGTGTCCGAGGAGCACCGTGTCCGACGAGGGAAGTCGGCAGGGCGCCAATCTAGTCAGCAGCGCTGCGCAGCGGCAACGGGACCCCGGGCTGGTACGACGTCACGGTGTGACGTCGTCGCGTCCTCACAGCTCGAGAGGTTCGTGGCAGACGTCGAGGACCTCCTGCTGCACCGTCGTGAGCGCCTGCTGGGTGTCGGACGCCGCGAGCTGGGCCGCGGCGCGGCGGATCAGACTGCGGTTCCCGGCGCTCAGTCCCGCGGGCGGGTGCTTCGCGTCGTACGTCGCGGGGTCGACATCGGCGTTCTTCAACGCCGTGTCGAGTGCCTGGATGCGGGTCACCAGGAGCTGCCAGTCGTCGGCCACGTCGTCGGGTGCCGTGCTCTGCAGGTCCTCGAAGATCGGCAGTGCCTGGATCAGCGCCGTCCGGTCGCCGCTCCGGGCGATGGAGCCGAGCTGCGACTGGTGCTCGCCGACGGTGCCGCAGTAGTCATTGCCGCCGCCACAGCCGGCCAGCGGCAGGACGGCCAGCACGGCCACGACGACCCCCGTGCGGGCACCGCTCATGCGGTGAGCCCGCGGAGCCGCTCGTTGAGCCGGTCGGCGGTCTCCGCGAGTCGATCGGGACCCTCGCGGAGGAGCTCGCGCGACGTGCTGGGCAGCACGTGCCGGACGCCGGCGCCGAAGATCCGCCGGAGGTCCTCGACGGTCCCGCCCTGGGTGCCGTACCCAGGAGCCAGCACCGGCCCGTTGATGTCGAGTCGGTGGTCCCCGCCCGCGATGGTCGCTCCGACGACGGCGCCGAAGGAGCCCAGCGGCTCGGCACCGGCGTTCAGGTCGCGGAGGCGGTCGAGGACCGTGTCCGCGACGGTCCCCTCCGGTGTGCGGGCCTCCTGGACCTCCGGGCCCTCCTTGTTCGAGGTGAGCGCGAGCACGAAGACGCCCGCGTCGTGCTTGCGAGCCGTGTCGACCATCGGGGTGAGCGAGCCGAAGCCGAGGTAGGGGCTGGCCGTGATCGCGTCGACGGCCAGGGGCGAGGACTGGTCGAGGTAGGCGTCGGCGTACGCCTGGCTGGTGGAGCCGATGTCTCCGCGCTTGACGTCGAGCAGGACGAGCGCGCCGGCGTCCCGGCAGGTCCGGATCAGGCGTTCCAGCACCGCGATGCCACCGCTGCCGAAGCGCTCGTAGAACGCCGACTGCGGCTTGACGACGGCGACGCGCGCCGCGAGTTCCTCCCCTGCCGCGAGCGCGAACCGCTCGAGCCCGGCGAGGTCGTCGTCGAGGTCCCACGCGTGGAGGAGTGCCCCGTGGGGGTCGATGCCCGCACAGAGCGGCCCGCGCGCCTCCATCGCGGCGTGGAGCCGCGCTCCGAAGGTGCTCATCTGTCGTCCTCTCCGGCTGGTCCGTCGGGCTGGTACGCGATCTCCCGGGCGATCCGGAACGCCGTGGTCGGGTCGTGGAACAGGGCGGTGCCGATCTGCACGGCGCGGGCTCCGGCGTCCAGGTAGGCGCGGGCGTCGTCGGCGTCCATGATGCCGCCGCAGCCGATCATCGGCGTGGCGGGGAGCGCGCGGGCCACCTCTGCGACGCAGCGCAGCGCCTGCGGCCGGATCGCCGGGCCGCTCAGCCCTCCGGGACGACCGTCGGGCAGGGCGGCGGGGAGCGCGTTGCCCACGACGATCGCGTCGGCGCCGGCGTCGACGGCAGCTCGAGCCGTCTCGACCACCCGGCTGACGTCGCTGCGCAGTTTGACCAGGAGCAGGACGCCCGCTCGCAGGTCTCGCCGGCAGGAGCCGACCACGGAGCCGGCCTGGAACGGCTCCCGGGCGTCGAAGAGACTGGTGCCGAGCGGGTCCGGCGCGGACAGGTTCACCTCGAGGGCGACGATGCCGTCGGTGCGGCCCAGGGTCCGCGACAGCTCGGCGTACTCCCCCAGCGAGCGGCCCGCGAGGCTGACCACGACGATGGCGCCGAGGTCCAGCAGCGGCGGCAGCTCGTCCCGGAGGAAGCCGGTGACGCCCGGGTTCTGCAGGCCGATCGCGTTCACGAGCCCGCTCGGCGACTCGACAATGCGCGGCACAGCGCCGCCCGGACGCGGGTGGAGGGTCACCGAGCGGGTCACGAACCCACCCAGCGTCGCGAGGTCGCCGTACGCCGCGAGGTCACGGCCGGTGCCGCCGCACCCGGACGCGGTCAGCACGGGGTTGGCGAAGGGCCAGCCGTCCGTAGCCGTCATGACAGCGCCGCCCAGTCGACCCGCCCGGACCGGAACACGGGGCCGTCGACGCAGGCCCGGACGACGTGCGGCTCGCCCGCGTCGTCGAGCACCGGGACGGGGCAGCCCTGGCAGAGTCCGGTGGCGCAGGTGAGCGGCCGCTCGAGGGCGACCTGGCAGCTCGCCTCCGATCCGGTGACGGCCTCGGCCACGAAGCGCAGCGTGGCCACCGGACCTGCGGCATAGACGATGTCCACCTCCGGGACGGCGCGCAGCACCGCAGCAGTGAGGTCACCGACCGCGACCTCCACCTGGCCGACGCTGCGCCGGGCGGCGAGCGGTTCGAGCACGTGCGGATCGTCCACGCCGCCGAGCACCAGCCGGACGCCGCATCCGCGCTCGCGGAGGCGCTCCGCGAGGCCGGTGAGCGCCGCGGCGGCGTACCCCTCGCCGACGAGCAGGCAGCGGGCGGGGTCACGGGGCAGTGGGAACGGCCGGCCGAGCGGGCCGGTGACCTCGACCCGGGCGCCGGCCGGCAACCCGGCCAGCGCGCGGCTGCCGGGGCCGCGCGGCTCCACCACGATCTCGACCACGGCGCGATGGCCGCCCATCGAGACGACCCTGTGGATCCAGAACGCCCGACGGGCCAGGTGTCCGTCACCGATCGAGAAGGCCAGGAAGCTGCCCGGTCGCGACCGCTCACCGACGCCGGGAGCCACCAGGCTCACGTGCTGGTAGGCGCCGACGGTCTTCGTGGCGAGCACCTCGGCGGTCGTGTGCACGGCCCGGGTCTCCGTGGCGTGAGTTGTCGGCTGGGCCATCGGCCCGGTCGTCGGGCCGGTCATCGGGTCAGCTCACGTAGCACGCGCCGCGGCCACAGCGGGCCGCCGTAGACGAAGCCGGTGTAGGCCTGGACCAGCGTGGCGCCGGTCCTCAGCCGCTCCTGGACGTCGTGACCGGTCGTGACGCCGCCGACGGAGATGAGCGTGATCTCGGGGTCGTGCTGACGCAGCAGGCGGAGCACCTCGACCGAGCGCCGGCGCAGCACCGGCCCGGACAGACCTCCGGCTCCGACCGCCGCGACCTCGGCGGCCGGGGTGAGCAGTCCGTCGCGCGAGATGGTGGTGTTGGTGGCGATCAGCCCCTCGAGACCGCACTCCCGGGCGAGCTTCCCGACCGCGACGACATCCTCGTCGGCCAGGTCCGGCGCGATCTTCACGCACAGGGGCACCGGATGGTGGGCGGCCTCGTCGGCCACGCGGCGTACCTCGTCGAGCAGGGGGGCCAGCCGGTCCACGGCCTGCAGGTTGCGCAGCCCCGGGGTGTTCGGGGAGGAGACGTTGACGACGAGGTAGTCGGCGTACGGCGCGAGCAGGCGGGCGCTGGTCGCGTAGTCGCGGAGCACCGCACGCTCGTCGTCGTCCGGGACCACCTTGGACTTACCGATGTTGATGCCGAGCACCGGGCGGGCGGTGTGGCTCCGCCTGTCGCGGAGGTTGACCCGCGCGCGACGGTCGCGCCGGTCGAGTCGGCGGGTGCGACGCTGCAGCCTGCCGGCGACGGCCTCGGCGCCGTCGTTGTTGAAGCCCATCCGGTTGATGACGGCGTGGTCGTCGGGCAGCCGGAACAGCCGCGGTCGCGGGTTGCCGGGCTGCGGGCGGGCGGTCACCGTGCCCACCTCGACGAACCCGAAGCCGAGCGCGGCGAGCGCGTCGATCCCGACGGCGTTCTTGTCGAACCCGGCGGCGAGGCCCAGCGGGTTGCCGAACCTCAGTCCCATCGCCTCGACCGGGGCGGCCGGCACCTTCACCACCGCGCGGGCGGCCGGACGGCCCGTCCTGATGGCGCGGAAGCCGAGGCGGTGGGCCCGTTCCGGGTCGATGCGCGTGAGCACCCCCCGGAAAAGGACGTCGTACGCCGTCACACGCGCCGCCGGGTCAACGGGCGGCCCAGTCCTGCAGCGACCGGACGCCGATGTCGCCGCGGATGCGCGCCTCGATCCCTTGGACGGCGGCACCGAGGCCCTGCACGGTGGTCATGCAGGGGACGTTCGCGCGGACCGCGGCGGTGCGGATCTCGTAGCCGTCGACGCGGACCGCTTGTACTGAGGAGCCGAGGGACGTGGCGTCTCGAAGTGACCCGCCGCTGCCCGACGAGCCATGGGGTGTGTTCACGACCAGTGCCACGTCGCCGCCGGCGATCAGCTGCACGGTCGTGGGCTCGCCGTTCGGACCTGGCCCGTCGAAGTGCTTGCGGACCACCTGTGCGTGCACGCCGTTGCGGCGCAGCACCTCGGCGGTGCCCTCGGTGGCCAGGATCTCGAACCCGAGGTCGGCCAGCACCTTGATCGGGAAGATCATCGAGCGCTTGTCGCGGTTGGCCATCGAGACGAACACCTTGCCGGAGGTCGGCAGCGAGCCGAACGCCGCGGCCTGGGCCTTGGCGAAGGCCCGGCCGAAGTCCGCGTCGAAGCCCATCACCTCGCCGGTGGACTTCATCTCCGGGCCGAGCACGGTGTCGACGTAGCGACCGTCCGGCTGGCGGAACCGGTTGAACGGCATCACCGCCTCCTTGACCGCGATCGGGGAGTCACCGGGCAGCGTGCCACCGTCGCCGGCGGCCGGCAGCAGACCCTCGGCGCGCAGCTGCTTGATCGAGTCGCCCAACATCACCCGTGCTGCGGCCTTGGCCAGCGGGGTCGCGGTGGCCTTGGAGACGAACGGCACGGTCCGGCTGGCCCGCGGGTTGGCCTCGAGCACGTACAGCACGTCGGAGTCGAGCGCGAACTGGATGTTGATCAGCCCCACTACACCGACGCCTCGGGCGATCGCCTCCGTCGCCTCGCGGATGCGCTGGATCTCACGGTCGCCGAGCGTGATCGGCGGCAGCGCGCAGGCCGAGTCGCCGGAGTGGATGCCGGCCTCCTCGATGTGCTCCATGACGCCGCCGAGGAACAGCTCGTCGCCGTCGAACAGCGCGTCGACGTCGATCTCGACCGCGTCGTCGATGAACCGGTCGACCAGCACGGGGTGCTCGGGGCTGATCGCGGTCGCGCGGGCGATGTAGCCCTCGAGCGCGCCGTCGTCGTACACGATCTCCATGCCGCGGCCGCCGAGGACGTACGACGGGCGGACCAGCACGGGGTAGCCGATCTCGGCGGCGATCGCCTGTGCTTCGTCGTACGACGACGCGAGACCGTGGGTGGGGGCGGTCAGGCCGGCCTCGTGGAGCACCCGCCCGAAGGCGCCGCGCTCCTCGGCCAGGTGGATCGCCTCGGGAGTGGTGCCGACGATGGGGACGCCGGCGTCCTCCAGGCCCTGTGCCAGCCCGAGCGGCGTCTGTCCGCCGAGCTGGCAGATCACGCCCGCCACCGGACCCGCCTGCTGCTCGGCGTGCACGACCTCGAGCACGTCCTCGAGCGTCAGCGGCTCGAAGTACAGGCGGTCGGAGGTGTCGTAGTCCGTCGAGACGGTCTCGGGGTTGCAGTTGACCATGATCGTCTCGAAGCCGGCTCCACCCTCCCCCTGCCCGAGCGCCATCGAGGCGTGGACGCAGGAGTAGTCGAACTCGATGCCCTGCCCGATCCGGTTCGGCCCGGAACCGAGGATGAGCACCGCGGGGCGCTCGCGAGGCGCTACCTCGGTCTCCTCGTCGTAGGAGGAGTAGTGGTACGGCGTGGCCGCGGCGAACTCGGCGGCACACGTGTCGACCGTCTTGTAGACGGGCCGGATGCCGAGCGCGTGCCGGACCCCCCGGACGACGTCGGCGGTCATCCCGCGGATCTTGCCGATCTGCGCGTCGGAGAATCCGTGCCGCTTGGCCAGCCGCAGCAGCTCGGGCGTGAGCTCGGGAGCCGCCGTCACCTCGGCGGCGATCTCGTTGATCAGTGCCAGTTGGTCGACGAACCACGGGTCGATGCGGGTGGCCTCGAAGATCTCGTCGGCCGTCGCACCGGCCCGGATCGCGTCCATCACCAGCTTGAGCCGCCCGTCGTGCGGCACCCTGATCTGCTCGAGCAGGGGGTCCTTCTCGAGCTCCACCCACTCGCGGTGCCAGTCGAAGACGGCGTCCGGCCGCTCGAGCGAGCGCAGCGCCTTCTGCAGGGCCTCGGTGAAGTTGCGACCGATCGCCATCGCCTCGCCGACCGACTTCATGTGCGTGGTCAAGGTCGGGTCGGCACCGGGGAACTTCTCGAACGCGAAGCGCGGCACCTTCACCACGACGTAGTCGAGCGTCGGCTCGAACGACGCCGGAGTGCTCTGCTCCCCCGGTCGGGACGTCACGTCGTTCGGGATCTCGTCCAACGTGTAGCCGATGGCGACCTTGGCGGCGATCTTCGCGATCGGGAAGCCGGTGGCCTTGCTCGCGAGCGCGCTGGACCGGGAGACCCGCGGGTTCATCTCGATCACGACGATCCGGCCGTTGTCGGGATCGACCGCGAACTGGATGTTGCATCCCCCGGTGTCGACCCCCACCTCGCGGATCACGCCGATCGCGATGTCGCGCAGGCGTTGGTACTCCCGGTCGGTCAGCGTCAGCGCGGGCGCGACCGTGATCGAGTCACCGGTGTGCACGCCCATCGGGTCGACGTTCTCGATCGAGCAGACGATCACGACGTTGTCGGCGCGGTCGCGCATCACCTCGAGCTCGTACTCCTTCCAGCCGAGGATCGACTCCTCGAGGAGCACCTCGGTGGTCGGGCTGAGCGAGAGTCCGAGGCCGGCGATCCGGTGCAGGTCCTCCTCGTCGTAGGCCAGGCCCGAGCCGGCGCCGCCCATGGTGAAGCTCGGCCGGACCACGACCGGGTAGCCGAGCTCCTCCACCGCCGCCAGGCAGTCGTCCATCGAGTGGCAGATGGCCGATGCTGCGACCTCGGCGCCCCACTCGGCGGGCAGGCCCTCGACGATCCGCTTGAAGGACTCGCGGTTCTCCCCCTTCTCGATCGCCTCGATGCTCGCGCCGATCAGCTCCACGCCGTACTTCTCGAGGACGCCGTTCGCGGCCAGGCTCATCGCGCAGTTGAGCGCGGTCTGGCCGCCGAGGGTGGCGAGGAGCGCGTCCGGCCGCTCCTGCGCGATCACCTGCTCGACGAACTCCGGCGTGATCGGCTCGACGTACGTCGCGTCCGCGAACTCCGGATCGGTCATGATCGTGGCGGGGTTGGAGTTCACCAGGATCACCCGCAGACCCTCCTGACGGAGCACCCGGCAGGCCTGGGTGCCGGAGTAGTCGAACTCGCAAGCCTGCCCGATCACGATCGGGCCGGACCCGATGACCAGGACGGACGCGATGTCGGTGCGCTTGGGCATCAGGCGTCCCCCCCGCCCAGCAACGACACGAACCGGTCGAAGAGGTAGGCCGCGTCGTGGGGGCCGGCGGCGGCCTCGGGGTGGTACTGGACCGAGAAGGCGGTCAGGGCGCCGTTCTGGTCGCGGAGCTCGAGGCCCTCGACCACGTCGTCGTTGAGGCAGACATGGCTGACGCTCGCCTCGCCGTACGGCGTGCCGGTGGCGGCGTCGAGAGGGGCGCGGACGGCGAAGCCGTGGTTGTGCGCGGTGACCTCGACCTTGCCGGTGGTGCGGTCGAGCACGGGCTGGTTGATGCCGCGGTGGCCGTAGGTGAGCTTGTAGGTACCGAAGCCGAGGGCCCGTCCGAACAGCTGGTTGCCGAAGCAGATCCCGAAGTACGGCAGCCCTTGCTCGAGTGCTCCCCGGAGCAGCTCGACCTGAGCCGTGGTGGCGGCCGGGTCCCCCGGCCCGTTGCTGAAGAAGAGCCCGTCCGGCCGGACGGCGAGCACGTCGTCGAGCGTCGACGTGGCCGGCAGCACGTGGGTCTCGATGCCGCGCTCGGCCATCATCCGAGGGGTGTTCGCCTTGATCCCGAGATCGAGCGCCGCCACGGTGAACCGACGCTCACCGTCCGCCGGCACGACGTACGCCTCGGTCGTGGAGACCTCGTCGGAGAGGTTGGCCCCCGCCATCTGACCGGAGTCACGAACGCGGGACAGCAGCGCCTCAGGGTCGCTCTCGGTGGAGGAGATGCCGACCCGCATCGCCCCACGCTCGCGCAGGTGCCGGGTCAGCGCACGGGTGTCGATGCCGGAGATCCCGACGACGCCCTGCTCGCGCAGCGACTCCTCGAGCGGCCGGCGCGACCGCCAGCTCGACGGCACGCGCGCCGGGTCGCGCACGACGTACCCGGCCACCCAGATGCGCGAGGACTCCGGGTCGTCGTCGTTGAGACCGGTGTTCCCGATGTGCGGGGCCGTCATCACCACGACCTGACGGTGGTACGACGGGTCGGTGAGGGTCTCCTGGTAGCCCGTCATCCCGGTGGCGAAGACCGCCTCTCCGAAGGTCTCCCCGGCGGCTCCGTAGGACGTCCCGCGGAACGTCCGGCCGTCCTCGAGGACCAGCAGGGCGGGTGCTGCGGTGGCATGCAGCGGCACGCCGTACCTCCTTCTCCGCCTCACGGGACGGATCGTTAAAGGATGTCGAGCGGTGCCGACCTTAGCAGGGGTCCGTCCGTACGGCGGACTCCGCGCCGCGGGTGGGACGGAGGTCGCTGAGAACGCGCCTCAGAGCGCGGACACGAACGCCGTGATCTCGGCGAGCGTCCTCTCGTCGGCCTCCAGATGAGGCAGGTGGGCGACTCCGGGGAGCTCGACCAGGCGAGCGTTCGGGATCGCGGACGCGGCGTGCGCGACGTACTCCTGGAGGTACTGCAGGTCGAGGTCGCCGATCATCAGCAGCGTCGGCACCGTGATCTCGCCCAGCCGCGGCCACGCGTCGACGTCGTCGTCCTGGTCGCCGGGTTCCTCGGCCTCGATGGCGATCCGGTTCATCTCGAGGAAGAGCTCCCGAGCTTCTCCGTCCACTCGACCGTCGGGCGCCAGTGGACCGTCGAGCCAGACCCGGGCGTCGAGCCGGTTCACCTCGTCGAGGTCGCCACGCTCCCACGCGGCGTCCGAGGCGTCGCTGAGGGCCTGGACCTCGGGCTCGTAGACGTGCCCGGGGCCACCGGTGATCGCCGGCGCGATCAACACCAGCGCCCGGACGCGCTCCGGGTGGGTGAGCGCGAGGTGCAGCGCCACCCGGCCACCCATCGAGCAGGCCACGACGACGGCGGAGTCGACGTCGTACGCATCGAGGACCGCTACGGCGTCCTCGACGCCCGACCAGCCGTCCTGGTGCTCGTACGTCGTGCGTCCGTAGCCCCGCTGGTCGTAGGTCAGGCACCGGTGGTCCGGCAGCCGGTCGACGACGTGTCGCCAGCTGCGCTGGTCGGTGACCCCGGCGTGCACGAGCAGCACGCTCGGCTCCCCGTCTCCGTGCGACTCGGTGGCGAGCTGGGCCGATCCTGAGGTGACGTTCATCGACCGACCAGTGAACCGGCCCGGTGACCGGCGCTCAACCGGTTTACGTCGCCCCGCTGCACTACCGTGCCGGGTCATGGCCGCCCAGGACCGACCGGTGCACCAGCTCACCCGGGACGAGGCGCGGCAGATCGTCGTCCGGGCGACCCGGCTCGATGCAGACCGGCCGACGGATCTGCTCAGCCTGGTCGAGCACCTCACGGCGCTACCGGTGGAGCCGACCCGGGCGATCGCGCCGAGCTACGACCTGGTCTGCTGGTCGCGGCTGGGGCCGGCGTACGAGCCCCGGGACCTCGACGACCTGCTCACCGAGCGCTACCTGTACGAGGACGCCGACGGCATCCGGCCGATGGCCGACCTGGCGCTCCACCTGGAGGAGATGCGGGCCTGGCCGTGGTGGGAGGAGACGCGCGACTGGCTCGAGGCCAACGAGCTGTTCCGCGACGAGGTGCTCGACATCCTCGATGCCGACGGTCCGCTCCCCTCTCGCGACGTGAAGGCGACCGCACAGGTGCCCTGGCGGTCGTCGGGCTGGAACGTCGACCGCAACGTGCGGATGATGCTCACCTGTCTCCTCGCCCGCGGCGAGGTGGCGGTCAACGGACGGGCGGGCACGCAGAGGAAGTACGACCTGGCCGACCGGGTCTACCCGCCCGGCGTGGCGGCGGTGCCGCGCGACGAGGCCCGGGCCGAGCTCGACCGCCGCCGCCTGCGGGCGCTCGGCATCGCGCGGGCCAAGGGGACGATGCTCCCGGGCGAGCCGATCCACGTCGGCGAGGCGGGAGAGCCTGCCGTCGTCGAGGGGACTGCCGGCGAGTGGCGGGTCGACCCGGCCCAGCTCGGCCTTCCGTTCGAGGGACGGACGGCCCTGCTGTCGCCGTTCGACCCGGTGACCCGCGATCGGGTGCGGATGCAGGACCTCTTCGAGTTCGAGTACGTCCTGGAGATGTACAAGCCGGCCGCGCAGCGGCGGTGGGGCTACTTCGCGCTGCCGATCCTGCACGGCGACCGGCTGGTCGGGAAGCTCGACGCCACCGCCGACCGGAAGGCGGGCCGGCTCTTCGTCGACGCCGTCCACGAGGACGTGCGGTTCACGAAGGCGATGGCCGAGGCCCTCGACGCCGAGATCACGGCGCTGGCCGAGTGGCTGGGGCTGGTGCTGGAGCGGTGAGCCGCTGCTCGTCGCCGTCCCACCGCCTCCGCAGCCACCGATCGTGCGTGGCCACGATGACCGTGCCCGGCGTCGTATCCAGTGCCTCCTCGATCTCCCCGGCCAGGGCCAGGGAGAGATGGTTGGTCGGCTCGTCGAGGAGCAGCAGGTCGGGTGCGGCCGCGATCGCGACGGCCAGCGCCAGCCGGCGACGCTGGCCCACGGACAGCAGGGCGACGCGGGTCGCATGCCGGTCGGGCGGCACCAGACCGAGCTCGCGGAGCGGCGTCCGGGCGGCGCGCTGCTCGCCGACGAGCGCGTCGTACGTCGCCCCCGCGCTGAGCTCCGCTCGGTCGAAGCGCACGTCCTGCATCAGCTCGGCCACCCGGTGCGCGGTCACCGCGACCGACCCGGAGGTCGACGCGAGCCGGCCGGAGAGCACACCCAGCAGTGTGGACTTGCCCGAGCCGTTCGCGCCCGAGACGAGCAGGTGCTGTCCCGCGGTCACGTCGAGCCGGTCCAGCGAGAGCCGACCGGCCACCACCAGGTCGCGGACCTGCACCACCCGTCCGGAGGCGCCGTTGCCGCCGGTCAGATCGGCCCGTAGCCGCAGGGGCGGGCGCGGCTTGCGCACCTGCTCCCGCTCCGCAGCCTCGAGGCGCCGCTCGGCGTCCTTCCTTCGGCGCGAGAGCGTGCGTTCCACCCGCGAGCCCTTGAACCCGTAGATGTACTTGTCGTTGTCGCGGGGCGGCCGGTTGTGCGCGATGGCCGAGGTCCCGATCCGGGTCGCGGCCCGGAGCCTGGCCAGCTCCTCCTGCTGCTCGGTGTACGTCTCCTCCCAGCGCCGGTGCGCGGCCGCGCGGTGCTCCTCGTAGGCCGTCCAGCCTCCGCCGAACCGGCGCCCTCCCCGGCCGTCCGTCCCGAGCTCTCCCGCCGGTCGGGGGTCGAGATCGAACAGGTCCGTGCACACGTCGTCGAGCAGCACACGGTCGTGGCTGGCCAGCAGCAGCACGCCGGGCAGATCCCGTAGAAACGAGGACAGCAGGTCGATCGCGACGTCGTCGAGGTGGTTGGTCGGCTCGTCGAGCAGCAGGCAGCCAGGACGCGTGGTCATCAGGGTCGCCAGCGCCAGCCGCGTCCGCTGGCCGCCCGAGAGCGTGCCGATCCGTCGCGACGTGTCGAGCGCTCCGAGCCCGAGCCGCTCGGCGGCCTCCTCGGCTCGACGGTCGGCGTCCCAGGCGTCATGCGCCACAGCCCGGTCGAGCGCGGCGGCGTACGCCGTCTGCGCCTCATCGTCGGAGTCGTCGGTGATCTCGAGCGACAGCCGCTCCACCTCGGCGACCATCCGCCGCAGCGGCGCGAGTGCGCCGGCGAGAACCTCGCCGATCGTCTGCTCGTCGCCGAACGGCGGCTCCTGGCCGAGCATCGCCAGGTCCTCGGGCCGGTCGACGAGACCGGTGACCAGCGCGCGCGACGGGAGCGTGCCGGCGACCGCCCGCAGCAGGGTGGTCTTGCCCGAGCCGTTCTCGCCGACCAGGCCGATCCGCCGGCCGGGCTGGGCGGTCAGGTCGATGCGGTGCAGCACCCGGTGGGTGCCGATCCGGACCTCGAGGTCGCGGACGTGGAGCGTGGGGATGGTGGGCGCTGACATGCGGGAGCCTTCGCTGCTGCAGAGGAGGACTCGCCGGGCAGTGCCGCGGGCGCGAGTCGGGTCAGCGTGCGATCCACATGATGCGCGGAGCCTACGGGTCGATCCCACGGGCGTCCAAGCCGATTGCGCGCGCACGGCAAGGATCATCCACGATGGGGGACCGCGCAGTGAGCGGTCACGCGATGCCGGCATGTCAGCGGCATGAGTAGCGTGCGTTCCTTGCACGAGCGAATCGGATAGATCCGGCGCACCTCGCAAAGGAGTGTCGCGGTGGCTGACCAGAACTGTCAGTGGCACCGGCGCGTGTGGTCGCCCGGATCCGCCCTACAGGTGTTAGACCCTCGACCGCCGCGGAGCCAATCGCCGCCGACACCGTCCTTGGCGTCCAGCGAGTCGTATCCGTGACTTCCCCAGAGACGGTCCCTGCCGGTGCCAGCCAGAAGGATGTCGGGGCCGCCGAGGCCCAACAGGTCGTGGCTGCCAGGGCCACCCGCCAGGCTGTCGCCGTTGGGCCCACCATCGAGGAGGTCCCGCCAACGGCCGCCGCTCAGCGTGTCGCGCCCCAACTGCCCAAGGATCAAATCGATGCCGCCACCGCCGCGCAAAGTGTCTTGTCCAGGGCCACCGCAGATGATGTCATCGCCTTGCAGGCCACGAATCACGTCGTCGCCCCCGAGACCCATGAGCACGTCATGGCCGCTCGTCCCCACCAGGACGTCGTCGCCCGTTGTGCCAACGATCGTTGCGCGGGTCTCCGCGCATCTGTGGCTCGTCGCCCCGAGCTCTGAACCGGGATCCCGACCGTCGATACGACCAACACTGCTACGGCGGCGAGGCCCGTCCGTCGCCACCTGCCCATTGCGCCGTCCTTGCCTGTAGAACCTGGATGGCATGAAAGGTCCAGTCGTTCAGTGTGTATCCGCTCCTCGGGCCGGCGCACCTGATGCGCGTGCAATGGCGGCGGAGGGACCCGTCCGCTCGATCGGCATGAGCGTGCGCCGGACAGCGGCACGGACGGACGCGCTGGCGAAGGGCGGTGTCAGGCGTAACGGCGGCGAGTCCACAGCCACGCCTGACCGCCGACCGCGATCCCGATCAGGAAACCGGCAGCAGCGATGGCCGCGTCAGCACCTATGACGCCTCCCGCGCTGCTGTAGTCACGGCTAGACGCGAAGATCACCGCCATGTCGACGCCCAGCAGGCCACCAGCCACGAGGCCGAGCCCTACCCACAGGACGCCAACCCTGATGTCATGGGCTGAGCGGTAGCGCAAGTAAAGCGCCAGCAGCGGGATGGCAGCGACGAGCCCTGCGTCGAGGGCCATCACCGGCACGACGAGGTCGACAGAACCGAGGCTGGCAGATCCTAGGGCGCGGGAATCCATCTCCTTGACGAACAGGTACCCAACCCCGATCACGGCGACGATCACACCGGCAGCGGTCGTAGCGACAACGCCGGGCAGAGTGGGTCTTCGGGAGACCTCCATGGGTAGATCGTGCCGCTCCTGGCCTCGGGTTGCCACCGATTCGACCAGCCGACGTAGTCCCGCTCAACGGCATGTCCGTCGTTTCGGTCTGGTCGCTTGGCCGGTGGCCGCGGCCGTAGTCCTCTCCTGGGCGACCTCGGAGAAACGGACACCGTCGACAAGCGCCGGGTCAAGGCCCTGCTCGTGCTGTCCCGGCCCGACCTGGCCGCTGAGTTTCTGACCGCCTACCAGGCGTGGTCCGACCGTCCCGAGGACCCCGACCAGCCCGTGACCCCCGCCACGACCCGCTCGACCGGCGGCCCGGGCACGGGCCCGAAGCCGGTGATCGACTGGGCCGGGCTGCTGCCCCAGGTCGTGGTCAACGTCTACGTCTACGTCTACGTCTACGGCGCAGAGAATGCCGAGGAGGACGGCCAGCCGACCGGTGAGGGGATCGCCCGGGTCGAGGGCTGCGGAGCGGCCACCGAGACCTGGGTCAAGGAACACCTCTCCCCGCTGGCGAAGGTCACCGTCCGGCCGGTGCTCGACATCGAGGCCCTGGCGCCGGTCGATGCCTACGAGATCCCCGAGCGACATAGACAGGCCGTGCACCTGATGACCCCGGCCGACACCTTCCCGTTCTCCCCAGCCTCGACCCGACCAGGTCGACCACACCCTGCCGTATCGACACCGACCCGACGCGGTCGGCGCCGGACAATCCCGGATCGGGAACTACGGACCGATGTCCAACCCCACCACCGCCTGACGACCTTCGGCCGATGGACGGTCAAGCGACCCTTCCCCGGCATCTACCTCTGGCGCGACCCCTACGGCGCTCTCTACCTCGTCGACCACACCGGCACTCGACAACTCCCCCGAGACGAAGCCGCCTGACCGTGGGCTCAGTCCGGGGGCAAGGGACTGCTTGTCCGCTTCACAGGGAGTGCAGGAACCCGACCAGCCCGGCGAAGTAGGTGTCAGCGTCGTCGACGAGCGCGAGATGACTGCCGTTCGGCGAGTGGTGGTAGCGGCCCTGGGGCAGCTGCTCGGCCATCCATCGAAGGTGGGCCGGGTCCATGGTGTCGTGCTCGGCACCCATCACGAGCGTCGGTACGCCGATCCGGCTCAGGTCGCCGGTCCGGTCCCAGTGCTCGAGCCGGCCGCTGGCACCGAGCTCGCTCGGGCCCTGCATCGGCACGTAGATCGACTGGTTCATGTTCTCGAAGCCGCGGACGACCGGGTCGGGCCACTCGTCCACGGGCAGACGGCAGACGTGGTGGACGTAGTGGTGCTCCATCAGCAGGGCCTCGTACGAGGGGTCGTCGGTCTCGCCCGCCGCCTCGAGCCGCTTGATCTCGGCCAGAGCGTCCTGGTCCATCGCCGGCATCAGCACCTCCTCGGCGTACCGGTTGTACGCCGGGATGCTGGCCATCATGTTCGAGATCACCAGCCCCTTGAGGTTCTCCTGGCACTCCAGGGCGTACTCGATCGCGAGCACGCCACCCCACGACTGCCCGTAGAGGACGAAGCTCTCGGGACCCAGCCCGAGCGCCACCCGGACCTGCTCCACCTCGTCGACGAAGCGGTCGATCTCCCACAGGGACGGGTCGTTCGGCTGGTCGCTGTAGTGGGACCCGAGCTGGTCGTAGAAGTAGTACTCGACCCCCGCCGCCGGCAGGTAGGCGTCGCACGTCTCGAGGTACTCGTGCGTCGCGCCCGGGCCTCCGTGCAGCAGCAGCACCTTCAGGTCGGGGTTGTTGCCGACCCGCTTCGTCCACACCCGGAAGTCCCCGGCCGGCGTGGACACCCGCACCATCCGGACTCCGCCGGCGATGCGGTCGGGCCGGTCGGCAGAGTCCAGATAACCCACCGGACGAGCATGTCATGGAGCCCCGCTGTGCGTCCTACGACGGCTTCGCCGTGACGGCCGCCTCCGACGGTCGAACGCCAGGGGTGACGAGCTCGGCGAGTTCCGCACGCGAGCCGATCCCGAGCTTCGTGTAGACCTTCCGCAGGTGGTACTCGACGGTCTTGGGGCTCAGGTACAGGGCCGCGGCTGCTTCGCGAGTCGTCCGACCCTCCGCGAGAAGCAGGCTGACCTGGAGCTCCTGCGGGGTCAGCGAGGTCCGGGGATCGGCATCGCGCCGGAGCACGGTCTCCCCGGTCGCGGCCAGCTCGACGGCGGCCCGTTCCGCCCAGCGTGCGGCGCCGAGATCCTCGAAGTCGTCGAGGGCCGCCCGCAGCTGGTCGCGCGCGCGGACCCGCCGGGCAGCTCGTCGCAGCCGCTCGCCGTACGCGAGCCGGGTGCGAGCGGTCTCGAACCGGTCGAGGGTCGCGGCATGAGCCTCCAGGGCGGACTCGAAGAGCCGCGGCGCGGCGTCGTCGTCCGCCAGCAGCCCTCGTGCCCGCTCCGCCCTGGCCAGCGCCCAGGGCTGGCCCTTGTCGCGGGCCGCACGTTCGTACGACGAGGCCACCGCCTGCGCGTCGGACGTCTCGCCGAGTCGCGCCAACGCATCGACCAGCTCAGCCGCCGGCACCAGGTCGGCATCGGCCAGCTCGTGGACCTGGAGCAGGTCGACGAGCTCGCGCAGGTTGCTCACCGCGGCTCTCGGATCGCCGAGCGACAGCTCCAGGTCGCCGAGGGCGTAGCGCACCCAGGCCTCGGCCATGTGCAGGTGTGCCACGGCGGGGGTCTCGAGCACCTCGGCCACGTGGCGGCGACACTGCTCCTGCCGCCCTTCACGCGACTCGAGCCATGCGAGTCCCGCCAGCGCCATCATGCGCTCGGTGACCTGTCCGGTCTCCTCGGCGAGCCGCGCCGCGACGGAGTAGTTGGCCTCGGCCTCCGGCCACGCCGACGTCGTGGCCTGGTCGCGCGCGAGGTGCCACAGCACGGCGGGCAGCGCACCTATCCCGGCCTGTCCCCGGACCGCTTCGACGAGGTCGCGGACCGCCCGACCACCTCCTGTGGCATCGCGCAGGTACAGCGGCACCTGCATCACGAGGGACAGGCGGTGTTGGTCCTGGTAGACCTCCGGCGTCGCGCGGAGCAGAGGGACGGCTGCGCGCAGGTCGTCCGCGCCGCCGGCCTCTCCGGCGAGGATCCTCGCGGTCCCGGTGGCCACCAGGCCGAACGCCCGCGCGCGGTCGTCCGTCACGGCAGGAGCCAGCTCTGCGAGCCGTCGGGCCAGCGCGGCCGCGGCCGGTGCGCCGGCGAGATAGAAGTTCGCGTTCACCGCGTCCGCGAGGAGGACGGTCTCCTGGTTCGGGTCGGCCGCGAGCTCGGCGGCGGCCATGAGCATCTCCCGGGCGTCCCGCACGCGACCGGTCCGAGCCGCGATCGCTCCGCGCAACGCCAGCTCCTGCATCCGTCCGGACTCCCCCGGACCCTCTCGGTCGTGCGCCTCCAGGAGGCCCAGCGCCCGCTCGGTCAGGCCGGCGGACCAGGCCGTCTCGGCCGCGTGCAGCAACCGCTCCTGCCGGGGCTCCCGGTCGGGTGAGAGCCTGGCCGACCTCTCGAACGCGCCCGATGCCACGGAGTACGCCGTGCGGGCCCGTGCCCGATCGGCGGCCTCGGCGAGCAGGTCGGACACGTCCGGGTCCGGCTGCCACACCGCCTCGGCGAGGTGCCACGCACGCCGGTCCCGGTCGTCGGCCGGAAGCACCTCCGCCACGGCACGATGGGCCGCCCTGCGCTCGCGCGCGCCCGCACGGGAGTACACCGCGGCTCGCACCAACGGGTGCCGGAAGGTGACCCTGCCCGGCTTGACGGAGAGGAGTCCCGCATCCTCGGCGTCGGTCAGGGCCTCCGCGTCGACGCCGAGGGCAGAGCAGGCGCGGGTCGCCACCGCGAGGTCGCCTCCGCAGACGGCGGCGATGAGAGCGGCCGTACGGCACCGTTCGTCCAGTCGGTCGAGTCGACGGGTGAACGCCGCCGTGACCGCGTCGGGGACCCGAGCGGGGAGCTCGGACGGGTCCGTCGCCAGCGCGTCGAGGTCGTCGCCCGCGAGCTCCAACAGGGCCAGCGGGTTTCCGCCCGCCAGCGCCAGCAACGGGTCCAGGCGCCCGGGGGCGAGCGGCCCGCCGGCCGCCCGCGCCACCAGTGCGGCGGAGGCGGCGTCATCGAGACCGGACAGGTGGACCACCGGAAGGCCCGCGACGACGCGGTCCGCCTCGGCGGTGCGGACTGCCAGCAGCACGAGGACGGGGTCGGCCGCCAATCGCCGGGCCGCGAACACGATCGCCTCGGCCGAGGGCAGGTCCAGGAGGTGCAGGTCGTCTATCACCACCGCGACCGGCGCCTGCTCGGCGTACCCGGCGAGGAGACTCAGCACCGCGGCACCGATCGCGAACCGGTCGCTGCTTCCGGGGCCGGACTCCGAGAGCGCGAGGGCGCCGGACAGAGCATCGGCCTGGCGGACCGACAGAGCCTCCAGATGGCTCAGCGCGGGACGCAGCAGCTGCGACAGCCCTGCGAAGGGGATGTGGCGCTCGGCCTCGAGGCCGGTGGCACGCAGCACTCGCACCTCACCGAGGGACGCGAGGGTGTCCTCGAGCAGAGCCGTCTTGCCCACCCCCGGCTCGCCCATCACCACGAGTGCCCCGCCCACCCCCAGCTTCGCCATCGCGACCAGGCGGCTGACGGCCTCGCGCTCTGAGTCCCTCCCCAGCAGCACGAACGGAGTGTAGGACCGCCCGGGCACCAGACGCATGACTCGACTAGGGGGGTCTCCGGATGCGGTCGGCGGCGAAGCGGGGCAAGCCTGTTCCGCGTCACAGCACGATCACGTCGGCCACCGGCCGAGGACGGAGACACCATGACCATCACCACCGCGCCGATCGACAACGGCGTCAACGTCGAGGCGCTGCTCGGCGCCCGTGCCGCGTTCGCGGAGACCCCGGAGATCGCCCAGTTCCAGTGGCGGTCGTCGGTGACCTGGGAGAACGGCACGCACAGCCGCTCCGAGGTCGAGAGCTTCTACGGCTTCGCCGACGAGCAGGTCCACCACACGTCGTTCACCCTCGACGCCGACCACCCGCTGCAGTTCGCGGCCCAGGACAACGGCCCGACCCCGGTCGAGTATGTGCTGGTCGGTCTCGGCTCCTGCCTCACCGCCGGTGTGGCCGCCGTGGCCCAGCAGCGCGAGATCCAGCTCCACTCCGTGAAGGCCACGCTGTCGGCCGACATGGACCTGCACGGCATCCTCGGTGCCGACCCCGAGGTCCGCAACGGCTTCAGCGGCGTCAAGGTCGACTACGAGATCCAGGCAGACGCGTCCGAGGCGGAGATCCAGGCGATCGTGGCGCAGTCGCAGAAGCGCTCGGCCGTCTTCGACATCGTCACCAACCCGACCGACGTCACCGTCACCGTGGTGTAGGGGCCCTCTGATGCCCACCGTCACCGCGGTCGTGGTGGGAGCCGGGCACTGCGGGCTCGCGATGAGCCGCCATCTCGCCGCACGTTCGATCGACCATGTCGTCCTCGAGCGCGGCGAGGTGGCGCACTCGTGGCGCACACAGCGGTGGGATTCCCTCCGCCTGCTCACCCCGAACTGGATGACCCGCCTGCCCGGCTGGTCCTACCAGGGCGACGACCCGCACGGGTACCTCTCCGCCGCCGGGGTGGCCGACCTCGTCGCCGAGTACGCCGTGACGTCCGGCTCCCCCGTGGTGACCGGCACCACGGTGACCTCGGTGCGCCCGGGCGCCGAGGGGTTCGAGGTGGCCACCGACCGAGGGCGCTGGAACGCCCGGACCGTGGTGCTGGCGTCGGGTGTGACCCGCGGCCACGTGCCGGCCGTCGCCCGTCGGCTGCCCGGTCTCTTCTCGATCACCGCGCTGCAGTACCGCAGCCCCGACCAGCTGCCTTCGGGAGGCGCGCTGGTCGTGGGCGCGTCCGCGAGCGGCGTCCAGATCGCCGACGAGCTCCAGCGATCGGGACGACCCGTGACACTCGCGGTGGGCGAGCACGTCCGAGTGCCTCGCCGCTACCGGAGCCGCGACATCCTGTGGTGGCTCGACTCGCTCGGCATCCTCGACGAGCGCTGGGACGAGGTGGACGACGTCGTCCGGGCCCGCAACCTGCCCTCGCTCCAGCTGGTCGGCGCGGCCCACACGCTCGACCTCAACACCCTCCAGGCCTCCGGGATCCGGCTGGTCGGCCGGTTCGCCGGTGTCCGTGACGGTGTCGCGCAGTTCTCCGGCTCCCTGGCGAACGTGTGTGCCCTGGCCGACCTCAAGCTGGGACGACTCCTCGACACCGTCGACGACCAGGTGGGAGGCCGCGGTGAGCGCCCGGAGCCCACGCTCGTGAAGAAGCCGGAACTCGGACTCTCCCTCCGTTCCGGTGAGATCCACTCGATCGTGTGGGCCACCGGCTTCCGACCCGACTTCTCCTGGGTCGACGTCCCCGTCTTCGACCACCGCGGCCGCCTACTCCACGACGGAGGCGTCACCCGATGGCCCGGTCTGTACGTGCTCGGCCTGCCGATGCTGCGTCGGCGGCGGTCGACGTACCTCGACGGCGCTCGCTGCGACGCCGCCGACCTGGCCGCCCATCTCACGGAGACCTTGAAGGAGGCATCGTGAACAACCATCCTCTGGCGACCTCGGTCGCGACCGCCGTGGCCGACCGCGCGCTCGACCGGCTCGGCACACATCTGACGGACGAGATCCGGCTGCGGGCCCTGCTGCCCGGCGGGTCCATCGAGGAGCACGGCCGCGACGCGGTCTTGGCGCGGTTCGCCGACTGGTTCGGCAGCTACGACACCGTCGTCCTCAGCGATGTCGCCGGCGACGACGTCGGCGACCGCGTGCTCGTGCACTACAAGCTCACGTTCGACCCGGACGGCGACAGCCGCGTCCTGACCCAGACGGTCGTGTGCTCGGTCTACGACGGTCTGGTCGGCCGCATGGACCTGGTGTGCTCCGGCTTCCGGACAGCATCATGACCACCGCGGCCACCGACGACACCATCGATGCCGCCCTCGGCCGGTGGGGCGACTACGACCGGGACGACCCGTTCCCCCTCTTCGAACGGGTGCGTCAGGCAGGGCCGGTGCACGAGGTGACCCTGGCGGACGGCCATCGCGCCTTCCTGGTCCTCGGGTACGCCGCGGCGCGAGAGACCCTGAACCACCCGGACCTGTCCAAGGACATGCTCGCGGCGCTCGCCCGCGACGGAGGTGTGGTCGCCGAGGGTCTGCCGGGGCCGGACTTCGCGCGGCACATGCTCAGCGTCGACCCGCCCGACCACACCCGGCTGCGGAGGCTCGCCGCCGGCGCGTTCCGGAGGGCGCGTCTCGAGTCGCTGGAGCCCCGGATCCGGGAGCTCGTGGACGAGCTCCTCGGCGAGCTGGCGGTCACCGAGGAGCCGGTGGACCTGGTGGCCGGGTTCGCGCGGCCTCTCCCGTTCGCCGTGATCGGTGAGCTGCTCGGGATCGACCGTGTGGACCAGCGTCGCCTGTCGGGCTGGTTCGCCGAGCTGTTCGCGCCGTACACGGGGGCCGAGCCGCCTGCCGTGGCCGTGGCCGCCTCCGAGGCGATCGTCGGGTACCTGGACGACCTCGTGGACAGCCGGTGGGACGCGCCCACCGAGGACCTGGTCGGAGACCTCGTGGTCGCCTGCCGTGAGGAGCTGCTGACCAGGCAGGAGCTGCTGTCGACGCTCTTCCAGCTCATCGTCGCGGGCCACGACACGACGACCAGCCTGATCGGCAACGGAGTGGCGCGGCTGCTGCAGCACCCGGACCAGCGCGACGCCCTCGTGTCGGACCCGGTCCTGGTGCCGAAGGCCGTCGAGGAGATGATGCGGGTCGACGCCCCCGTGCACCACGCGACGTTCCGGTACGCCGTGCGGGACACGACGATCGCCGGCGTGACGATCCCGGCGGGCCGGCAGGTGCTGGTCAACCTGGCGGCCGCGGGGCGCGACCCGGAGCGGAACAGCGACCCCGAGCTGTTCGACGTACGCCGGAACGGTGCGGCACACGTGGCGTTCGGTCACGGTGTCCACCACTGTCTCGGAGCCCCCCTCGCGCGGCTGGAGGCGGAGATCGCGTTCACCGAGCTCCTCCGGAGGTTCCCGGGGATGCAGCTGGCGGTCGAGCCGGAGGACCTCCATTGGGGTCACGGCGACGGGCTCGTCCTGCGCGGACTCTCGGCTCTGCCCGTCTTGCTGGGCCCCTCCCCCGAGGATGACAATCGCTCATGACCAGCCGGACCTGGATCCGCGCTCAGAGCCGTCCGAGACGCGCCCTGTATCTCTCGTCGCCCATCGGCCTGGGTCACGCACGCCGCGACCTCGCGATCGCGCAGCACCTCAAAACGCTTCATCCCGACCTGCAGATCGACTGGCTGACGCAGCATCCCGTCACCCGCGTCCTGGAGGACGCCGGCGAGCACGTGCACCCGGCATCGGCCGAGCTCGCGAACGAGTCGTCCCATATCGAGCAGGAGTCGGGTGAGCACGACCTCCACGTCTTCCAGGCACTCCGCGAGATGGACGAGATCCTGGTCAACAACTTCATGGTGTTCAACGACGTGGTCGAGGAGACGCCGTACGACCTCGTGATCGGCGACGAGGCCTGGGACGTCGACTACTTCCTGCACGAGAACCCGGAGCTCAAGCGGTTCTCGTTCGCCTGGATGACGGACTTCGTGGGCTTCCTGCCGATGCCCGACCTCGGCGAGCGCGAGGCGTTCCTGACCGCCGACTACAACGCCGAGATGCTCGAGCAGCGAGCCCGGTTCAAGCGGATCCGCGACCGTCAACTCTTCGTGGGGAACCCCGAGGACGTCGTGGACGAGTCCTTCGGGCCGGGGTTGCCGAACATCCGGGAGTGGACGACGGCCAACTTCGAGTTCGCCGGCTACATCACCGGGTTCGAGCCACCGACGGACGACGAGGTCGCCCGGTCCCGTCGCGAGCTCGGGTACGGCGACGCGGATGTCCTCTGCGTCGTGGCCGTCGGCGGTTCCGGTGTCGGTGAGCCTTTGCTTCGGCGGGTGCTCGACGCCGTGCCGCTGGCGAGGGCACGTCTCCCCGAGCTGCGCTTCCTGGTCGTCACCGGGCCACGGATCGACCCGGGCGAGCTGCCGGACGTCGAGGGGGCCGACGTCCGCGGGTTCGTGCCGGACCTCTACCTCCGCATGGCGGCCGCCGACGTCGCCGTGGTCCAGGGCGGGCTCACGACGACCATGGAGCTGACCGCGGCGCGGGTGCCCTTCATCTTCGTGCCGCTCCAGCACCACTTCGAGCAGAACTTCCACGTGCGGCACCGCCTCGAGCGCTACCGCGCAGGCCAGTGCGCGTCGTACGCCGAGATCAGCGATCCGGAGTGGCTGGCGGAGACCCTGGTGAAGCTCCTCGACACCGAGGTGTCCTGCCGGCCGGTCGAGACCGGCGGCGCGGAACGCGCTGCCGCGATGCTGGCGGAGCTGCTCTGATGCGCGCGATGTCTCCGGTCACCGACGGGATCCTCGACAGGGACGGCTTCGGCGTCGGCTACGCGGTGTACGGCGACGGACCGGTGACGGTCTGCCTGGTGATGCCGGACACGTGCGTCCATGCGAGGGCGTGGAAGGCACAGGTCCCGTTCCTGGCCCGGTTCTTCCGGGTGGTGACGGTCGACCCGCGGGGCAACGGCCGCTCCGACCGGCCGACGAGACCCGAGCAGTTCGCCCTGTTCGAGCTGGAGGGCGACGTCTGGGCGGTCCTGGACCATGTCGGCGCCCGGACCGTGGTGCTGGGAGGCCTCTGCGGTGGCGCCGCCCTGGCCACCGTCCTGGCCGCGGAGCGGCCCGAGCGGGTGCTGGGGCTCGTGGCCATCAATCCGGGGATGGCCCTGGGTCCGCCGCTGCCGCACAAGGTGCAGTACGACTTCGAGGCGGAGCTCGACACCGACGAGGGCTGGGCGAAGATGAACCGGCACTACTGGCAGCGCGACTGGCGCGGCTTCTGGGAGTTCTTCTTCGGAGAGATGTTCCCCGAGCCGCACTCGACCAAGCAGGTGGAGGACACCGTGGCCTGGGCTACGGAGACGACCCCGGAAGTGATGCTCCTCGACCACGACGCCGACGGCGACCCGCGCTTCGGAGAGGGCGCCGAGGAGGTCTGTCGCCGGGTCCGCTGTCCGGTGCTCGTCCTCAGCGGCTCGGAGGACAGGTGTCAGAGCTTCGAGCGAGGCCGGCGCGTGGCCGAGCTGACGGGAGGCGACTTCGTGCTGCTCGAGGGCAGCGGCCACCTCCCGAACGCCCGCGACCCGGTGAAGGTCAACCTCCTCATCCGCGACTTCGTGCGGCAGGTGTCGGGCGACCTGGTCTGAACCCGGATCCGGCGACTGACACCATCGAGTCGATCACGCGGTTCACCGCGACCGGGTCGCGTCCCTGGGGCAGGTGGCCGCTGCCCTCGAAGGTCACCAGAGTGCCGCCGGTGAGCTCGGCCAGCCGGGCGCCGTGCGCGTGCGGGACCACGCCGTCGCGGGTCCCGTGCACGACGACGACCGGACAGCGGACGGCAGCGGTCTGCTCCTCGATCGAGGTCCGTGGAGGCTTCAGGGCCAGCTCACCGAGCACCAGGATCTCCGCGTCGGTCCCCCGGCTCCAGCCCACCAGGTCCTCCACCAGCTTGGTAGAACGGGGTTCGTTCACGGCCTGGTCGAAGAAGAACGTCACGAAGCCCGGGTAGTCGCGCAGCCAGGAGTACCGGTTGTAGCGATCCCATCCGTCGTCGGCGCCGGTGTCCTCGTTCCACCGGGCGAAGGCCGCGGCACGCTCCTCCCCGTAGTCGCCCAGGCCACGGATCGAGGGCGCGATCGCCACCCAGGCGGCCACCCGTTCGGGGTGCTCGGCGGCGAGGGTGAGGGCCTCCTCGTTGCCTGCTGAAAGACCCACGACGACGGTGCGTCGGGTGCCCGTGGCATCGAGGACGTCGATCGCGTCCTGGGCCAGCTCCTCCCGCCCGTATGCCTCTCGATGCCGGGGCCGGTCGGAGAGCCCGTTCCCGCGCGGGTCGAAGGTCAGCACGCGCGTGCGCCGTGCCAGGAACGGGACCTGCAGCTTCCACACCTCGGCCGAGACGATGCGCCAGGTGGGCAGCAGCAGCACGGCCGGCGCGTCCGGATCCGGCAGCTCGCCGTACTCCCGCCACGCGACGCGTACGCCGTCGCGCTCCACCACTCCCGTGCGGTCCGGCTCGCGCGCCTTCATGCGTCACCGCCTCAGTAGCGGGTCCCCCCGCTGATCGACCGCGGCCTGCCGTCGGGGTCGTGGACGATCCCGAGGACGGGCCCAGCCCAGCGCCTGGCCCAACCCGAGATCCTAGGCAGTGGCAGCGGCCGCAGGCGACCCGGCGGCCGGTCTCCGACGCATCCGCCCCGGTGCCACGTCTCGAGGGCGGCCGCGGTGGCGGCGTACGCGTCGAACATCCCGGCCGGCTCGACGCAGTCGGCCACCGTTTCCTCCAGGCCCCGCTCGGAGACCTCCTCGAGGCGGTCCAGATGCTCCGCGGCGAGCACGAGCCGCAGGTTCCGCGCGTACTCCTCGTCGAGCACGGCGGCACTGAGCTCCGAGTCGTGGGTCCAGGAGCGGCGGTTGAAGTTGTCGGACCCGGTCACCGCCCACACGTCGTCGACCACGCACACCTTGGCGTGCACGTAGACCGGCGTGCCGGCGTGGTTCTCGAGTCCGTACGCCGCGACGCGGCCCGGCGCGACCCGCATCATCCGCCCCAGAGCACGCTCGCGCCCGAGCTCCTGCGGCAGCCGGTTCAGCCCGGCGATGTCGGGGACCAGCGGGATCACCACGATCACCCGGAGGCCGGGGTTCGCGGCCAGGGCCGACTCGAACGGCTCGGCGACCCCGTGCCCCCAGAAGTACTGGTCCTCGACGTAGACGATCCGCTCGGCCTGGCAGATCGCCTTCGTGCAGCCGCGTGCCACGCTGCGCTCGCCGCCGTTCGCGAACGGGTAGTCGCGCCCCCGGCGCAGGTCGGGATAGGTCCGCAGGAGCTGGACGGTATGGGGGCCGGCCTCCGGAGGCGGCGGCCACTGCTCGGGCAAGCCGTCGGGCGAGGTGTCGTCGTGACGTAGGTAGTCGACGGTCTTGCGGATCGGGCTCCGCGAGAGCGGTGTCGGGTCCTGCCACCGCTCGCGGAAGACCGTCTCGACGTCGTACACCGCAGGTCCGCGGATCTCGACCTGGACGTCGTGCCAGGGCGGGTGTGCGCCGTACTCCTTGGTCAGGAGCTGCGGCTGAGGGTCTCCGCCGTGGTCGGCGTCGTCGCGCCGGTTGTGGGCCAGATCCATCCCACCGACGAATGCGACGTCGCGGGCCGGGTCGTCGTGGAAGCGGACCACCACGAACTTCTGGTGGTGCGAGCCTCCCGTGCGCACGCGCATGTCGAGCAGCACCTCGGCACCGCGCTTCTGCAGCTGCTCGCCCAGGTGCCGGTTCTCCGCCGCGAAGAAGCCGGTCTGGTCCAGATGTGAGCGCCAGACCAGCCCCCGGACATCGACACCTCGCTCGTCGGCGCGGCCGAGCACTTCGAGCACCTCGCTCCCCGGCTCGCCGGTCAGTCGCTCGTCGGCGTCGCCCTGCCAGTCGGTGAAGTAGACGAGGTCGCCGGCCCGGGTCGACTCGAGGACGTCGTACAGCGCCGGGAAGTAGGTCGCCCCGTGGATCAGGGGCCGCACCAGGTTGCCGGTGGACCAGGCGCGGTCATCGTCGTGACGGTCGTCGAGAACGGTGCTGGGGTTGCCGCGCTCGGACTTGGTGAGCAGCCACTGCGAGGGTTCCACTCGTGGAGGGTGCCCCGTCGGCGGCTCGCTCATTCGCGCGGCGCGGGGTCACGGGGTGGCCGGGGTCGCGGTCACCTCGGCCGCAGGTCCGGCGTACGACGCGCCCGACCGCTCCAGGAACCGCTGCGCCGCCCGTGCCGCGGGGTGGGAGACCACGGCGGCGAGCACCCCGATCGCGGCGATCACGCCCCAGCCCGGCTCGCCCCACTGCAGCGCCAGGAAGGTGAACAGGCCCGGGAAGATGATCGGCTGCGCCTGGTAGCCCAGCCCCCAGACGCCCTGGTAGTCACCCAGCCTGCGGTGGTCGGACAGCTCGGACTGTAAGCCCCAGTCGGCCGCGGACTGCCACAGCTCGGCGCCGGTGATGGTGACGTGACCGAGCCAGATCAGGACGATCGACACCCAGCCGACGGTCTCGTGGGTGACGCCGATGACCAGGCAGGACAGGATGAACGCCCAACCGGAGAGACGGACGGCGCGGAGCGCGCCGTTCACGGTCTCCGAGCCGCGTGAGGCGCGGACCTGGAGGAGCACGGCCATCACCGTGTTGGTGCCGAACAGCCAGGCCAGCAGCGTGTGCGGGGCGTCTGTACGCTCGACGAGCCAGAGCGGGACCACGACGTTGAGCAGCACCTGGTTGGAGTTCAGGACACCGTTGCAGACCGAGAGCGTCACGAAACCGAGGTTGCGCCACGCGGGCGGGGCGGGCGCGGCGTACTCCTCGTCGTGGTTCACCGGCTGCTCCGGCCGGTCGATCCGCGGCAGACGCGAGACCATCAGCGCGTTCAGCACGAGCAGGCCGCCGGTGAGGATCGGGACGGCGGTGATCGCGGTGCGGGTGCCGATCGCGAGCGCGATGCCGCCGGCCAGCGCACCGAGGGTGTAGCCGACGTTGCGCGCCGACCGCATGTAGGCCAGGGCCCGCACCCGGACCTCGCGCGGGAACACCGCGATCCGGTAGACGTTGCGGCCGGTGTTGCCCGCGGTGCTGATCGCGGCCAGCAGCGACAGCAGCGCGACGAAGGCGAGCATCCCGCCGGCCAGCGGCCAGGCGAAGTAGAGCAGCGCCTCGACCAGGGCGGAGATGGCCCAGAGCGGCTTGGCGCCGACCCGGTCGGACAGCCGCCCGAGCGGCAGCGACAGCAGCAGCGTGACGATGCCGGCGACCGACATGCCGAGCCCGACCTGGGAGCCGGTCAGGCCGACGATCTGGGTGAAGAAGACCGCCGTACCGGTGAGGAACGACCCGGTCGCGAACGCCGACAGCACGCACTGCAGGGCCAGGTCTCGCTCCAGCGTGGTGGGCGGGAGGATGCGGCGGAGGGATGAGGTCACCGAGCCATCACGACCCCATCCTCACCTGTCCCACCGACGTCGCGCGAGTCGATATCGGCGGTCCCAGAATTCCCCGCCTGAGCGGGGAACTCTGCACTTGTTGGGGCAAATCTGGGCCAACAAGTGTCGAAATACCCGCTCAGGCGGGGAATTCGCGCAGCCGTCAGGCGAGCTTGCCGTCGAGCACCGTGGGCCTCCCGTGCAGGAACGTCGCGACGACCCGCCCCGGAAGCTCCATGCCGGCGTACGGCGTGTTGCGCGAGAGCGAGACCGACTCCGCGGCCTCGACAACGCGGCGTACCGAGGGGTCGTAGAGCACGATGTTCGCCGGAGCACCGTCCTCGAGGGGCCGCCCGTGGTCGGCCAGCCGTCCGATCCGCGCGGGGGCGTAGGACATCCGCTCGGCGACCTCGGCCCAGGTGAGTAGGCCCGGGTCGACCATCGTCTCCTGGACGACCGAGAGCGCCGTCTCGAGTCCCAGCATCCCGAACGCGGCGGCCGCCCACTCGCAGTCCTTGTCCTCGAGCGGGTGCGGCGCGTGATCGGTGGCCACGACATCGATCGTCCCGTCGGCCAGACCGGCCCGCAGTGCCTCGGTGTCGGCGGCCGTGCGCAGCGGCGGGTTGACCTTGTAGACCGGGTCGTACGACGCGGCCAGGTCGTCGGTCAGCAGCAGATGGTGGGGCGTCACCTCGGCCGTGACGTTCCAGCCTGACGCCTTGGCCTGCCGGATCAGCTCCACGGAGCCGGCCGTCGAGACGTGGCAGACATGCAGCCGCGAGCCGACGTGGGCCGCGAGCAGGCAGTCGCGGGCGATCACCGCCTCCTCGGCGACAGCGGGCCAGCCGGCCAGCCCGAGCCGTCCGGAGAGCTCGCCCTCGTTCATCTGGGCACCCTCGGTGAGCCGCGGCTCCTGCGCGTGCTGGGCGACGACGCCGTCGAACGCCTTGACGTACTCCAGCGCCCTCCGCATCAGCACCGCGTCACCGACACAGTGCCCGTCGTCGGAGAACACCCGCACCCGGGCCGCCGAGTCGGCCATCGCGCCGAGCTCGGCCAGCTGCTCGCCGGCCAGGCCGACCGTGACGGCACCCACCGCGTAGACGTCGCAGTAGCCGCCCTCGCGGCCGAGCCGCCAGACCTGCTCCACGACGCCCGCGGTGTCGGCCACCGGGTCGGTGTTGGCCATCGCGTGCACGGCGGTGAACCCGCCCATCGCGGCCGCCTGCGTGCCGGTCAGGACCGTCTCGGCGTCCTCCCGGCCGGGCTCCCGCAGGTGCGTGTGCAGGTCCACCAGACCGGGCAGCGCGATGAGCCCGGTCGCGTCGATCACCTCGGCGCCGGCGTCGGTCTCGCCGAAGGCCAGGACGCCGTCGCGCAGGAGGACGTCGGTGGGTCCGCCGCCCAGGATCCGCGCGCCCTTGATCAGGTAGCCGGTCACGTGTCCGCCCCTTCCGTCGTACCCACTGCGGGCGGTTCCTGAGGAGCCGAGGGACGAGGCGTCTCGAATGGTTCGTTGCCACCGAGCAGCAGGTAGAGCACCGCCATCCGCACGGCGACGCCGTTGGTGACCTGCTCGACGATCACCGAGCGCGCGCTGTCCGCGACGTCGGCCGTGATCTCCATACCGCGGACCATCGGCCCGGGGTGCATGACGATCGTGTGGTCCTGGAGCGTCGCCATCCGGCGGCCGTCGAGGCCGTAGCGGCGGCTGTACTCGCGCGCGGTCGGGAAGAACCCGCCGCTCATCCGCTCGCGCTGCACCCGCAGCATCATCACCGCGTCGGCCTTGGGCAGCACGCCGTCGAGGTCGTACGACGTCTCCACCGGCCAGGTGTCGACCCCGACCGGAAGCAGGGTGGGCGGTGCGACCAGGGTGACCTCGGCCCCGAGCGTGTGCAGCAGCAGTGCGTTGGACCGGGCGACTCGTGAGTGGAGCACGTCGCCGACGATCGCGACCCGCTGGCCGTCCAGCGTGCCACCGTTGCGCGGCCCCAGATGACGCCACATCGTGAACGAGTCGAGCAGAGCCTGGGTCGGGTGCTCGTGGGTGCCGTCGCCGGCGTTCACGACCGACGCCCGGACCCAGCCGGAGTTCGCGAGCCGGTGCGGGGCGCCGCTGGCGCTGTGCCGGATCACGACCGCGTCGCAGCCCATCGCCTCGAGGGTGAGCGCGGTGTCCTTCAGGGACTCACCCTTCGACAGCGACGAGCCCTTGGCGGAGAAGTTGATGACGTCGGCCGAGAGCCTCTTCGCGGCGGCCTCGAACGAGATGCGGGTGCGGGTGGAGTCCTCGAAGAACAGGTTCACCACCGTGCGGCCCCGCAGCGCGGGCAGCTTCTTGATCGGTCGGTCGGCCAGCGAGCGGAGCTCCTCGGCGGTGCGCAGGACCAGCTCGGCGTCCTCGCGACTCAGGTCTCCGGCGGACAACAGGTGCTTCTTCACGAGGCCGCCCCCTCGATGACCACCGCGTCCAGTTCGTCGACGTCGGCGAGGTGGACCCGCACCCGCTGCACCAGCGAGGTCGGGAGGTTCTTGCCGACGAAGTCGGCCCGGATCGGCAGCTCGCGGTGGCCGCGGTCGACCAAGACGGCGAGCTGGACCGCTCGCGGCCGCCCGACGTCGTTCAAGGCGTCGAGGGCGGCGCGGATCGTGCGCCCCGAGAACAGCACGTCGTCGACGAGGACCACGACCTTGTCGTCGATCCCGCCGTCGGGGATCTGCGTCGGGAGCAGCGTGCGGGCCGGCTTGAGGCGCAGGTCGTCGCGGTACATGGTCACGTCGAGCGACCCGTGCGGGACCTGGGTGCCCTCGACGGCGGCGATCCGCTCGGCGATGCGCTCGGCCAGAGGTACGCCGCGCGACGGGATGCCCAGGAGCACGATGCGCAAGGCGCCCTTGTTGCGCTCGAGGATCTCGTGGGAGATGCGACTCAGCGCGCGGGAGATGTCGCCCGAGTCGAGGACGGTGCGGTCGGCGCCGGGATCCGGCACACCCGCGGATGATGATGCTGTCGTGGCAGGCGCAGGCATCTGCGGCCAGACCTCCTTCTCCGCCTCACGGGACGGCTCGTTAAAGGATGTCGATCGCAGGCGACCTTAGCAGGCGAAGGCCTCGCCGCCCGACTCAGCGGCCTCCGAGCTGCGCGGCCAGGTCCTTGAGCACGCCCTCATAGGCGCGGTGGTACGTCGGGTAGGCGAAGTGCAGGCGCAGCAGGGTCGAGATCGGCACCTCGGCGTGGACGGCGAGCTCGAGCAGCGACATGATCTCGCCGCCCGCCGGTGCGACCACCACGCCACCGAGCAGCACCCGACGCTCGCGGTCGGCGACGAGCTTGATCAGACCGCTCTCCCGGGTGATCCAGCCGCGCGCTGCCAGGTCGCCGGTGGCGACCACGACGTCGTGGCCCGCCTCCCGTGCGGCCTTCTCGGTCAGCCCGACGGCGCCCACCTCGGGCTGGGTGAAGGTGACCCGGGAGACCGCGCGGTAGTCCGCCCAGGGTCCCCCGCGGTCCAGCACGTCGTTGACCACGACGGCGGCCTGGTACATCGAGACGTGGGTGAACGCCCCCTTGCCGACGATGTCGCCGATCGCCCAGACGCCGTCGGCCACGCGCATCCGCTCGTCTGGATCGAGGACTCTCGCCTCGGGGTCGAGGCCGACGTGCTCCAGACCGATGCCGGCGAGGTTGTTGCGACGGCCCGCCGCCACGAGCAGCTTCTCCGCGGTCAGCTCCTGGTCACCGAGGTCGAGCCTGAACCCACCGTCGGCATATCCGACCGAGGCGACCGAGGCTCCGGTCAGCACCTGGATCCCGGTCTCGGCGAACGCCTCCTCCAACACCCTGCTCGCCTCCGGCTCCTCGAGCGCGACCAGCCGGTCCAGCGCCTCGACGACGGTGACCTGCACGCCGAACAGCGCCATCACCTGTGCGAGCTCGCAGCCGATCGCGCCGCCGCCGATCACGACCAACGACGACGGCAGCTCGGTGAGCTGAACGGCGTCACGGTTGGTCCAGAACGGCGTGTCCGCGAGCCCCGGGATCGGCGGAGCCGCCGGCGTGGTCCCGGTGTTGATCACGATCCCCTTCGTCGCGGTGTACGTCGTGCCGCCGACGTCGACGCGGCCGTCACCGGCCAGCACGCCGTGGCCGCGGACGAAGGAGGCGCCGGCGTCCTCGAGCCGCTTGACGGCGACCGTGTCGTCCCAGTCGTCCGTCGCCTCGTCGCGGATGCGCTTCGCGACGGGCGAGAAGTCCGCGGTCACGGTCGAGCTGCCGGCCATTGCGTTCACCCGGCCGGCCCCGCGCAGGGTCTCGGCGGCGGCGATCATCATCTTCGAGGGGACGCAGCCGAAGTAGGGACACTCGCCACCGACCAGGCGCTCCTCCACGCCGAGCACCCGGAGCCCGGCCTGGGCGAGCTTGATGGCCACGTGCTCGCCACCGGGACCGAGCCCGACCACGATCACGTCGTACTCGCTGTTCTCCCCCGCTGTCTGAGTCATGGGCACACCCTTCCACGCGCGTGACAGTGCCGGGAGGGGTCGTTGCCAACGGTGACGGGTGACGTCACGTGGACAGATGGCGCGCCCGGGCGAAGCAGAACAGCCCGTAGCAGGCGATGCCCGCCGCGATCAGGATCAGGAGGACCGGCCCGAGCGGTTGCTGCAGCACGGTGTGGAGCGCCTGGTCGAGGCCGCCCGACTTCTTCGCATGGTGTGTGTACGCCGCAGCAACGAAGAGCCCACCCACGACACAGAACGCGATGCCCTTGGCGATGTAGCCCACCTTGCCGACCCAGCGGTACGCAGTGCCGGTGTCGCCGAGGGTGCCCCTGGCGTCGAGGTTCTCCAGGAACTTCTCGGTCCACCCGCGGCGGGCGTAGCTCACGCCGTACGCGATGATCGCGGCGCCGACCAGCCCGACGATCCAGCGGCCGTACGGCTGGTTCATCAAGGTCTTGGTGTAGCTGCTGCTGCTCGAGCTCGACCCGGACCCGACCGCGTAGCGCAGCGCCAGGTAGCCGATGTAGCCGTAGATGATCGCCTTGAGCGCCGACGCGGCCCGACGGCGCCAGCGCTTGCCGCCCCGGTACTCCTGGTGGCCGGTGAAGACCTCGACCACCCGCCAGATCACCAGCACGAACATCCCGACCGCGATCAGCCACAGCAGCAGCGGTCCGTATGACTGCTTGGCCAGGGTCTGCATCGCGCCTTTCTGCGACGCGTTCTGCTGGTGCTGGCCGAGGGCCAGCTGGACGGCCAACCAGGCGACCACCAGGTGGACGACGCCGTAGGCGACCATCCCGAAGCGGATGCCGCGGTCGAGCGTCTTGCTGTGCTGGACCTCGTGCCCCAGCCACTCCGCACGATCACCGACGTCGGTCATGGCGTGAATCTAGGCCGGTGAGGACCGCGCGGGCCTCACACCTTGGGGTGACGGGGGCGATCGGAGAGGTCAGCCGACCAGGGAGTCGCGGTCGCGGAGCATGCTGCCGAGGACGCCGTTGACGAACGACGGCGAGTCGTCGGTCGACAGGTCGCGGACCAGCGCCACCGCTTCGGAGACGGCGACGGCGGGCGGTACGTCGTCGACGTACAGGAGCTCGTAGGCACCGATCCGCAGCGCGGTCCGGTCCACGGCCGGCATCCGGTCCAGCGTCCAGCCCTGGGAGTACCCCGCCAGCAGCTCGTCGATCCGCGGACGGTGCTCGGTCACTCCGCGGACCAGCGTCTCGGTGTAGGGGTTGGTCGGGCCCTCGCCCGCCGCGACGGCGGCCTCGAGCGCGGCCACCGGCTCCTCGCCGCGCATCTCCGCGGCGTACAGCACGTCGAGCGCACGCTTGCGCGCCTTCGACCGAGCAGCCATGACCGGGCCGACTCAGCCCTTGACCCGACCGAGGTACGACGAGTCGCGGGTGTCGACCTTGACCCGCTCACCCTGGGTGATGAACAGCGGCACCTGGATCTCGTGGCCGGTCTCGAGCGTCGCCGGCTTGGTGCGTCCGGTGGCGCTGTCGCCGACGACGCCCGGCTCGGTGTAGGTGATCTGCAGCTCGACCGACGCCGGCAGCTCGATGTAGAGGACGCGCCCCTCGTTGCTGGCGACGATCGCCTCCTGGTTCTCCAGCATGAAGTTCTTGGCGGCGCCGACGATCTCGGGGCCGATCTCGATCTGGTCGTAGGTGCCGGTGTCCATGTACACGTACGACGCGCCGTCGTTGTAGAGGTACTGCATCGTCCGCTTGTCGACGTTGGCGACGTCGACCTTCACGTCGGCGTTGAACGTGCGGTCGACGACCTTCCCGGACTCGACGTTCTTCAGCTTCGACCGCACGACCGCGCCGCCCTTGCCGGGCTTGTGGTGCTGGAACCAGATGACCTGCCAGAGCTGGCCGTCGAGGTTGAGGACCATGCCGTTCTTCAGGTCGTTGGTGGTGGCCATGCGGGAGCGCCTCTTCTGCCGGGATCGGGTGGGCCCGGCCCCGGAGAGTCCGGGCGGGCGACCTCGAAGTCTAGTACGGCGTTCCGGCCGCCTACGATTCCGCGGGCGCCTCCCGCCGCCGTGTGCGACGCAGCCGGCGCAGCACCAGCCAGACCGGGACACCGATCAACGCCCCGGCCACCGCGAACGGCAGCACGGCACCGAGTGCGAGCAGGACGGCGGTGATGAGTGCGACGAGGGCGTCCCAGCCGTGGCCGAGCCCGCCCACGAAGCCGCCGGCGGCGTGGGCAGCGGGAGCCGGCGGCGGAGCCGCCCGCCGGGTCACGTCGACGGTGATGGTGGCCAGGCTGGTCTGGTCGGAGAGATAGACCCGCTGCTGGCGCAGCGACTCCAGCTCGCCCTGACGCTGGGTCAGCGCCCGCTCGACGTCGAGCAGCGCCCGTAGGTTCGCCGTCTGTGAGACGAGGTGCCGCAGACGGCGTACGCCGGCCCGCTCGGCGGCGATCCGCGCACGGAGGTCGATCACCTGGGTGGTGACGTCCTCGGCCTTGCGGGACGCGCTGCGCAGCGAGGCGATCCCGGCCAGGGAGGTCATCGCGTCGTCGAACCGGGCGCTCGGCACCCGGACCACGAGGTGGGCGCGGGTCACCGTCCCGTGGTCGTCGGTCACGGTGTCCTCGTCGGCGACCCGCCCGCCGTCGCGCGCGAGCACGGCGTCGAGGCGGGTCCGGGTGGCGGCGACGTCGCTGCTGATGAGCGCGATGTGCCCGGTGGAGATCACCGCGCGCTGTTGCACCTCGTCCCCGGGCTGGGACGCCGACTTGGCCGCGGCCGCGCTGTCCTGCGCGGCACCCGTGTTTCCCAGGTTCATCCGACCGCCCGCCGCGACGGGGGCGTCCTGCGATCCGGCACTCGCCCCTGATGCCCGGCTCGAGCCGCATCCGGCGGTGGCCAGGACGGCGACGACGGCCGGGACCGCAAGAAGCAGCGACGTCCGGCGACGCAGCGGCGTGCCCGCCCTCATCGGAACGACCAGACGATGCGGACGGTGACGGCCAGCTTGTCCTTGCCCGCGCGGATCGGCAACGCCTTGGCGGCGTCGAAGGCCGCCAGCCGGTGGAACGCCAGCGGTCGCGGCGCGGGAGCGCTGGCCCGCACCTCACGCAGCGACATCACCTGGCCGAGAGACTGGCCCGTCGCAGCGGCGTACTGCTGCGCCTTGGTCGTGGCCTCCTTCACCGCGGCCGCTCGTGACTTCCCCAGCAGCGAGTCCGGGTCGGAGATGCGCAGACCGAGACCGCTGACCCGTACATCGTTCCCGCCGGTGCGCACGACCGCACCGACGGCCCGGCCTCCCTTGGTCAGGTCCCGCACCAGCACCTGCGCGCTCTGCGAGACCCGGTAGCCGCGCAGGGTGGGCGGGCTGTACGGGTGGTAGTCGTAGACGGCGTTCATCTGCAGGCCCGTGGTCTGCACGTCGGAGCGCCGTACGCCGAGCCGGTCGAGGGCGGCGAGCACGGCGTTCATCCGGCTGTTGGCCGCCGCCATGGCTTCGTCGAGGGTGGGCCTGACCAAGCCGACCGAGACGGTGAACGCGAGCTCGTCCGGGACGCCGAACGTGCTCCCGGTGCCGGTGGTCACCAGGGTGCGCGGTCGGGTGTCCGTGTGGGTGGCGGGGCTCGGGGTCGGCGCGGCCTGGGCGCTGTTCCCCTCGTTGCCCAGCAGGTAGGCGACCGCGACGGCGAGGACGACGACGAGTGCGACGAGCGCACCCTTGGCGCTGATGGTGACGGAACGGTTCACGGCATGCTCCTCCGATCGTTGCGGTGTCGATCGGACGTCGGGAGAGGCCTGCCGGTTCCGCGTCAGGTCAGCGCGACCGTGTCCAGCACGAGGTCACGCAGCAGGAGCAGGAACGCGGACGCGGCGACTGCTCGACCACCCCAGCGCGCGAGCACGAACGAACGGCTGCTGCGTCCGGCCTGCCTGGTCGGGACACGAGCCTCGAGCACCCACGCCAGCAGACCGCCGTACAGGGCGGGGATCGCGACGAAGAGCGCGATCGCGAGCGGAGCGTCGAGCAGGGTGAAGTCGACGCCGTCGCGATGCACCAACAGGGCGCCGACCCCGACCCCCGCGCAGATCGCGGTCGTCACCACGCGCACAGCCGGGCCAGGGAAGTGCAGCCAGCGCACGGAGGCGTACACCCCGGCCCCGATCAGTCCCAGCACGGCGGCCGTCGCCATGAGCTGGAGCGTGCCGCCGACCGTGAAGCGACCCATCGCGAAGCCGTCGTCGGTCGGGATCCCGTGCGCCTCGGGGCTGGAGCGGGCCAGCAGGAACATGGCGACCCGGCCGACCACCCCGCCGACCAGGAGGCCGAGTCCCAGACCGGTCACCGCACACGTGATGAAACGACCGAGTCGTCCGTGCAGCCCCGTGTTCATGGCGGTGACCCTAGGGCACGTCAGCCCCGGTCGCCCCGGCTCAGCCGCTCCAGCGCGTCGCGGTAGCCGTCGACGCCCCTCCCAGCGATCACCGCGACCGCGTGGGGGGTCACCACGGAGTGGTGCCGGAACTCCTCGGGGCGCCGGGAGACGTCGCTCAGGTGCACCTCCACCAGCGGCGCCGCGAGCTGCGCGCACGCGTCGTAGAGCGCCAGGGAGTAGTGGGTCCAGGCGCCGGCGTTCAGCACCACGGGGGTCTCGTCGTCGGCCGCGGCGTTCAGCCAGTCGAGCAGCTCGCCCTCGTGGTTGGTCTGCCGGACCTCCACCTCCAGCCCGAGCTCGCGTCCCCACTGCTCGCAGAGCGCGACCAGCTCGCCGTACGTGGTGGAGCCGTAGATCTCCGGCTGCCGCCTGCCGAGGCGGCCCAGGTTGGGACCGTTGAGGACCAGCACGCGCATCTCAGGCGCCCCCCGCCATCACGTCATACGCCGCGCGCAGGTGCTCCTCCGCCGGGTCGGTCAGGATCCGCGGCCTGGCCAGGTCCTCGAGCACCACGAACCGGAGTGAGGAGCCGCGGGACTTCTTGTCCACCGCCATCCGCTCACGCAGGTCGCCGTACGTCGCGCCGGACCATCCCGTCGGCAGCCCGACCCGGGTGAACGCCGTGCGGTGCCGGTCGGCGACGTCGTCGGCGAGGATCCCGGCGGCACGGGCGAGCTCCGCGACGTACACGCACCCGACGGCGACCGCCTCGCCGTGCCGCAGCCCGTAGCCGCTGGCCCGCTCGACCGCATGCCCCATCGTGTGGCCGTAGTTGAGCACCTCGCGACCAGGGCGTCCTGCCTCGCCACCCCGTTCGCGGAGATCGCCGGCGACGACGTCGGCCTTGACCCGCACCGCCCGCTCGACCAGGTCGCGCAGCACCGGTGATCGGGGATCGGGCACTCCGTGCTCCTCGACCAGCGTGAGGATCTCGGGGTCGGCGACGAAGCCGCACTTGACGACCTCGCCGAGCCCCGACCGGAGCTCGGCCGCAGGCAGCGTCGCGAGGAGGTCGAGGTCGCACAGCACCCCGGCCGGCTCGTGGAAGGACCCGACCAGGTTCTTGCCGGCACGGGTGTTGATCCCGGTCTTGCCGCCGATCGCCGCGTCGACCATCCCGAGCAGCGTGGTCGGGACGTGGACGACCCGGACGCCGCGCAGCCAGGTGGCCGCGACGAAGCCCGCCAGGTCGGTGGTGGCACCCCCGCCGACGGCCACGACGGCGTCGGTCCGGGTGAATCCGGCGTCACCGAGCGCCTCCCAGCACCCCGAGGCGATCTCCGCCGTCTTGGCGTCCTCCCCCGGCGGCACAGGCAGCCCGACCACGTCGTACGACGACAGGACGTCGCCCACCGCGGACGCCGGCCCCCACAGGTCGTCGGGGAGGATGATCGCGACCCGCTGCACCTCCGGGCCGAGCAGGTCGGGCAGCGTCCCGAGCAGTCCGGAGCCGACCATCACGTCGTACGCCGCGTCGGTGGCCACCCGGATCACCGCGGGGTCAGCCATCGAGACCCTCCACGATCTGCGTCTCGACCAGGTCGGCGACCTCGTCCGGCGTACGCCCGTCGGTGTCCACCACCGCGACGGCGACAGACTCGTAGACCGGTGTGCGTTCGTCGAGGAGCGCCTTCATCGTGCCGCGCACGTTGCCGAGGAGGAGCGGCCGCGACGTCCCCAGCCCGACCCGTGTGGCGGCGTCCGACAGCCCCACCCGGAGGAACACCACCGGGTGCGCGGCCAGCGCGGCGCGGCTGTCGTGGTCCATCACCGCACCGCCGCCGACGGCGAGGACGCCGGTGTGCTCGGCCAGGGCGCGCGCGACCGCCGCGCGCTCCAGCGCTCGGAAGTGCTCCTCGCCGGACTCCACGAAGATGTCGGAGATGGTGCGCCCGTCGGCCTGCTCCACGTCGTCGTCGGTGTCCCGGAAGACCACTCCCCAACGCTCGGCCAGGATCCGTCCCACGGTCGTCTTGCCGGCGCCCATCGGTCCGACCAGCACCACGCGCGGGCTCATCCGGCCCTCATCGCACGCGCAGCGCGGCGAGGTACCCCTCGACGTTGCGCCTCGTCTCGGCCAGGGCGTCCCCCCCGAACTTCTCCAGCACCGCGTCGGCGAGCACCAGCGCCACCATCGCCTCGGCCACGACCCCCGCCGCCGGCACCGCGCACACGTCCGAGCGCTGGTGGTGGGCGACCGCCGCCTCGCCGGTGGAGACGTCGACGGTGCGCAACGCCCGCGGCACGGTGGCGATCGGCTTCATCGCGGCCCGGACCCGGAGCACCTCGCCGGTCGACATCCCGCCCTCGGTGCCTCCCGAGCGGCCGCTGGTACGCCGGATCCCCTGGTCGGTCGGCACGATCTCGTCGTGGGCGAGGCTGCCCCGGGTGGCGGCCAGCTCGAACCCGTCGCCGACCTCGACGCCCTTGATCGCCTGGATCCCCATCAGGGCACCGGCCAGCCGCGAGTCGAGGCGACGGTCCCAGTGGACGTGGGACCCGAGACCCGGCGGCAGCCCGTGCACGACGACCTCGACGACGCCGCCGAGGGTGTCGCCGTCGTGGTGGGCCTGGTCGATCGCCGCCACCATCGAGGCGCTCGTCCCGGGGTCGAGGCACCGCACCTCGTCGGCATCGAGACGCTCCACGTCGTCCGGGCCCGGTAGGACGCCCGCCGGCGCGCGCACGCCCCCGAGCTCGATCACGTGCGAAACCACTCGGGCGCCGGTCGCCTGCTCCAGGAACGCGCTCGCGACACTGCCCAGGGCCACCCGCGCCGCCGTCTCGCGTGCCGAGGCCCGCTCGAGCACCGGACGGGCCTCGTCGAAGCCGAACTTCTGCATCCCCACCAGGTCGGCGTGACCGGGACGGGGACGGGTGAGCGGCGCGTTGCGCGCCAGGTCGGCGAGGACCGACTCGTCCACCGGGTCCGCGGCCATCACCTGCTCCCACTTGGGCCACTCGGAGTTGGCCACCTCGATCGCCACCGGACCGCCCATGGTCTCGCCGTGGCGGACACCACCGAGTATCGTCACCCGGTCCTGCTCGAACGACATCCGCGCGCCGCGCCCCTTGCCGAGGCGGCGCCGGGCCAGGGCGGCCGAGACGTCGTCGGTGGTGACGCGGACGTGCGCCGGCAGGCCCTCGAGGATCGCGACGAGAGCGGGGCCGTGGGACTCCCCGGCGGTCAGCCAGCGCAGCATGGACAGATTGTGTCAGCCGGTGAGACCGGCCATGGCCGGCTGTCCGGCGAGGACGCCGATCACTGCCCCGAGGAGCATGAACGGGCCGAACGGGAAGGGCACCCGGAGCAGCTGGTAGTTCCGCTTGACCAGCGCCAGGACGACCCCCGGGAGGCTGAAGGCGACGAACCCGATCCAGATCCCGAAGACCAGTGCCCCGGGGCTCAGGTAGCCGAGCAGGAAACCGATCAGCGCGGACAGCCGCACGTCGCCGAAGCCCATTCCGATGGTGTGGATGAACCAGAAGATCCAGAACAGCGACCGCACCACCACCAGCGACACCACGGCGCGCACCAGGTCGGTCCGGTCGCCGGTGATCGGCCAGATCACCAGCCCGCACGCCACGACGTACGCCGTTGCGGGCAGCACCAGCCGGCTCGGGATCAGTCGGGTGCGCCAGTCGACCACGGCGATCGCCACGCCGACCGGGACCACCGGCAGGGTGATCGCCAGCGCCGCGTGCCATCCGATCCGCCAGCCCACCAGGGCGCCGAGAACGGCACCCGCGATCGCGCAACCCCACGCCAGGTGCGGGACCGCAGCCAGGTCGATGTAGGGCTCCTTCTCCCGCTCCCGGGCGTGCATCCCCCACAGCGAGAAGTCGGGCACCGGGCGGCGCGGCTTCCGACGCGGAGGGTCCACCGCGGCGGTCGCGGCGTCCGCGGGAGCGTCCTGCTCCGGTGCGTCGGGCGGCGGTGGCTCGGGCAGCCGGCGTACCACCGCCGGCACGGCCGCGCTCGCGACCGCGGCGGCGGCCGCACAGACCACGACGAGGGCGACGCTCACCGGGGAGACCTCGTGGCCAGCGCCTGCTCGCCGGCTCGCCGCATGGCGTCCACGGGTACGTCGAAGCGGCCGGTCATCGCCCGGACCTGGTCGACCGCCTGCCACAGCAGGAGGTCGAGCCCACCGACCACCGTGCGCCCCTCGGCGGCGGCGGCAGCGGCAAGCGGCGTCGGCCACGGGTCGTAGCGCACGTCGAACACCACCGGAACCTCCCTCACGGCCGTCAGCACGTCCTCGGTCTGCGCCGCCGCCGGGATCGTCGAGACCACGATGTCCGCAGCGGACCGACCCAGCTCGGCCAGCGACGTCACCTCGACGTGCGGGGGCCTCGGGTGGCGGGCCACGGCGGTGACGGTGTCCGCCGCCCGCGTCTCCTCACGGACGGCCAGGGTCGCGCGCTCCAGGCCGCGCTCGGCCAGCGCGAGGAGGACCGAGGCCGCCGTCGCGCCGCCGCCCAGCACCAGAGCGCTGCGCAGCGTGCCACCCGTCGCCCGACCGAGCGCCGCCTCGGCACCGGGCACGTCGGTGTTCAGCCCGTGTCGTCCGCCGTCCGGGTCGAGCAGCAGCGTGTTGGCGGCCCCCGACATCTCGGTCCACGGATCCCGAGCGGTCAGCAGCGCCACCACCTCGCGCTTCAGCGGCATGGTCAGCGACAGGCCCCGCCACTCCGGCCCCAGCCCGTCGAGGTACGCCGCCAGGCCTCCGGCCGCGACGCGGACGGAGTCGTAGGTCCAGCCCAGCCCCAGCTCGGCGTACGCGGCGCGGTGCAGCACCGGCGACAACGAGTGCTCGACGGGATCGCCGAGGATGGCACAGCGCATGGTCCGGTCGTCCTAGCAGCGTTCCGAGGTGGTGCAGTACTGGGCGTACTCCTGCTTGAACCCGAGGAAGTCCTGGTAGGTCTTCCCGAACTTCGTCTCGCCCGTGCGCAGGTTCACCGTCAGGTAGTAGTACCAGGGGCCCGGGGTCGGGTTCAGCGCGGCCTTGATCGCCTCGTCACCAGGAGAGTCGATCGGCCCCGGCGGCAGCCCCGGGTGCAGGTAGGTGTTGTACGGCGAGTCGGTGTTCTGGGTCTCGTCGGTGGTGACCGCGACGACGCCCTTGCGGTGCAGCGCGTAGTTCACCGTCGCGTCGACCTGAAGCAGTCCGTTGGTGCCCTCCCGGTCGCCCGGTCCGTCGAGGCGGTTGTAGAGCACCCGCGAGACCTTGGGCATGTCCGAGCCGCGGCCCTCGGCCTGGATCAGGCTGGCGATCACCATCACCTGGGCCGGGGTCTTGCCGACCTTCTTCGCGCCCGCGACCAGCCCGTCGTCGACGGCCGCCTGCTTCCACCGGTCGACCATGTCCTTGAGCATGTCGACCGGCTTCTCCGTGGGCCCGAACGGATAGGTCGACGGGAACAGGTAGCCCTCGGGGTTCCCCTTGGCGTACGACGGGAGCCCGAGCGCCGCGGTGTTCTTCAGCGCGGCGTTGAAGTCGGCCACCGAGTACTTCGTCTTGTCGGCCAGGACCCCCACGATGTCGACCGCCCGCAGTCCCTCGGGGATGGTCACCGTGTCCTTGATGATGTTGTCCGGATTCGCCAGGACCTTGAACGCGTCCTCCGCGCTCATCTTCTTCTTGAGCTGGTAGAAGCCGACCTGGATGCCCTTGGAGCCGTTCGCGGCGTTGATGAACGCGTCCACGGAAGCGACGACCCCGTCCGACTTGAGGTTGCGGCCGATGGTCCCCACCGAGTCGCCGTCCTTGACCTCGAACAGCACCTTGCCGTGCCCGGGTCCCGAGTAGTCGTCGGCCTGGGACAGATGGTCCTTGAGGTAGTGGAAGCCCTTCGTGCCCACCAGATAGGCACCACCGACCACCACGGCCAACGCGATGATCACCGCCAAGCACCCGGCGAACCCGCGCCGCTTCTTCTTCCGCGCGCCACCCAGGTAGTAGGGGTCGTAGCCGCCGTCGCCCGGGTCGCCTGCCTCCCTTTCCACCGGGTAGCCCTCGGGCGGCTCCTCGGGAGGCGGGTCCTGGTAGGCGTTGCCGTCGCTCATGACTCTCCTGTCACGTTCTCTCCCCGAACTCTCCTTCCGGGCACGACCTCCCCGGGTGGACGACCGGTTGCCCGCTCGGTGTCCAGGGCGTGTTGCAGGATGAGCACCGCCGCAGCCTGGTCGACCACGGCCCGCCGTTCGGCACCCTTCTTCCCCCGGTCGCGCAGCATAGCCTCCGCGCTCACCGTGGTCAGACGCTCGTCCTGCAGACGCACGACGACCGGCGCGACCCGCTCCGCGAGCCGGGTCGCGAACTCGCGGGTCTTGACCGCGGCCGGGCCCTCGCCGCCCGACAGCGACCGGGGCAGACCGACGACGACCTCGACCACGTCCTCCTCGCGCACGAGCCGGGCGATCCGGGCGAGGTCGCCCTTGCCTCGGCGCACGGTCTCCAGAGGGGTGGCCAGGAAGCCGGTCGGGTCGCTGCGGGCGACCCCGATCCTCGCGTCTCCGGGGTCGACCCCGAGGCGTACGCCGTGGCGCATGGGCGCGATCAGGCCTCCGTCGCCCGGGCGATCGCGGCGGAAGCGGCCGCGAGGGCCTCGTCGATCCGTGAGGCGTCGCCGCCGCCGCCCTGGGCCAGGTCGTCCTTGCCGCCGCCGCGGCCCTCGACCAGTGGCATCACCGCCGAGAGCACGTCGTCGGCCCGGACGCCACGGTCGCGGGCGAGGTCGTTCACGGCCGCGACGACCGAGACCTTGCCGTCCGCGACGCCGATCAGCACGGCGGCGCCCGCCTGGTCCGCCCCGATCCGGCCGCGCAGGTCGAGCGCCATGGTCCGCACGTCACCGGCAGCGGCTCCGTCGAGCCGCAGTCCGACCACCTTGACGCCGTTGACGTCGGCCGCGTCCGCCGCCAGCTGGGCACCCTGCGACAGCAGCTGGGCCACCCGCGCCTGCTCGAGCGCCTTCTCCGCTGTCCGCAGCCGCTCGACCATGTCGTTGACCCGCTCCGGCAGCTCCTCCGGCCGGGCCTTGAGCGCCTCGGAGAGCTGGGCGACCAGGACGTGCTCGCGGGCCAGGAACCGGTAGGCGTCGGCCCCGACCAGCGCCTCCACCCGGCGTACGCCGGAGCCGATCGACGACTCGCCCAGCAGCTTGATCACCCCCAGGTGGCCCGACCGCTCGGCGTGGGTGCCGCCGCACAGCTCGCGCGCCCAGTCACCCACCGAGATCACCCGGACCTGGTCGCCGTACTTCTCGCCGAACAGCGCCATCGCGCCGGAGCGGACGGCCTCCTCCTGGCTCATGATCTCCGCGTGCACCGCGAGGTCGGAGAGCACCAGGTCGTTGACCCGCGCCTCGACGTCCTCCATCACCGCCATCGGCACCGCGCCGGTCGCGGAGAAGTCGAAACGGAAGCGCCCGGGTGCGTTCTCGGAACCCGCCTGGGTCGCCGTCTCGCCGAGCGCCTCGCGGAACGCCTTGTGCACCATGTGGGTCGCCGTGTGGGACCGGGAGATGGACTTGCGGCGCTCGACGTCGACCTCGGAGTGCGCCTGCACCCCCGGCGTGACCTCACCGCTCAGCACGCGTGCCGTGTGCACGATCAGCCCGGTGATCGGCGACTGCACGTCGCGGACCTCGACCCGGGCGCCGTTGCCGAGGGTGATGACGCCATGGTCTGCGAGCTGGCCGCCGCCCTCGGCGTAGAAGGGCGTGCGGTCGAGCACCAGCTCGACGTCCTCCCCCTCACCCGCCGAGCCGACGACCTCCCCGGCCCGGACGATGCCGCGCACGCTGCCCTCGCTGACGACCTCGCGATACCCCGTGAAATCCACGGCCGTGCCGAGCTCGTCGGCCACCCTGCGGTACGCCGCGGTGTTGGCGTGGGCACCCTTCTTGGCGCGGGCGTCGTCCTTGGCGCGCTGCCGCTGCTCCCCCATCAACTCGCGGAAGCCGACCTCGTCCACCTCGAGCCCCTGCTCGGCGGCCATCTCGAGCGTCAGGTCGATCGGGAACCCGTAGGTGTCGTGCAGCGCGAAGGCCCGCTCACCGCTGAGCACCGTGCCGCCCGCGCGCTTCACGTCGTCGGCGGCCAGGTCGAAGATGTGGGTGCCGGCGCGCAGCGTGTGCCGGAAGGCGTCCTCCTCGGCGTAGGCGACCTGGGAGATGCGTTCCCAGTCGCGGTGCACCTCGGTGTAGGTCTCGCCCATCTTGTCGCGGCTGACCGGGAGCAGCTCGGGGAGCACCCGGTCCTCGCAGCCGAGCAGTCGCATCGAGCGCACCGCTCGCCGCAGCAGGCGGCGGAGCACGTAGCCACGGCCCTCGTTGCCCGGGGTGACCCCGTCGGCGATCAGCATCAGGCAGCTGCGGACGTGGTCGGAGACGACCCGCATCCGGACGTCGTCGACATGGCCGGTCTCGCCACCCGCGCCGTAGCGCCGGCCCGTCAGCTGCTCGGCCTTCTCGATCACGGGGTACATCACGTCGATCTCGTACATGTTGTCGACGCCCTGCAACAGGTAGGCGACGCGCTCCAGGCCCATCCCGGTGTCGATGTTGCGTCTCGGCAGAGGACCGACGATGTCGAAGTCCTCCTTGGAGCGGACCGCGCTCAGCTCGTCCTGCATGAAGACCAGGTTCCAGATCTCGAGGTAGCGGTCCTCGAGCTTGGCCGGCATCGCCAGCCGCTCGGTGGTCTCGAACTCCGCGTCGGGGCCGTGCTCCGGGCCGCGGTCGTAGAGGATCTCCGAGGACGGTCCGCCCGGCCCCGGGACGCCCATCGACCAGTAGTTCTCCTTGGGCCCGAGCTTGACGATCCGCTCGGTGGGCAGCCCGGTCACCTTCATCCAGATCTGCAGCGCCTCGTCGTCGCCGTGCAGGATCGAGGGCCAGAGCCGGCTCTCCTCCAGGCCGAAGCCGCCGTCGGACTGGGGCTTGGTGACCAGGTCCCAGGCGTACTCGACGGCGCCTTCCTTGAAGTAGTCGCCGAAGGAGAAGTTGCCGCACATCTCGAAGAACGTGCCGTGCCGGGTGGTCTTGCCGACGTCCTCGATGTCCGGCGTGCGGATGCACTTCTGGACGCTGACCGCCCGGTCGTAGGGCGCGGTCTCCTGACCCAGGAAGTACGGCTTGAACGGCACCATCCCGGCGTTGACGAACAGCAGGTTCGGGTCGTCGAGGATCAGGGACGCCGAGGGCACGGCGGTGTGCGCGGCGGCCTCGAAGTGCGCCACGAACCTTCGCCGGATCTCCGCGGTGTCCATCAGCTCCCACCTTCCTGTGTCCGCTCGTCGGCCCGCCCCGCGGCCACGAGCTCGGGCACCCCATGAGGCACGAGGCCGAATCGTTCGCGCAACCCGGTTTCGGCCTCCGCCTGTCCCTGCGCGACCTCGTCGCGCAGCAACCGCGCCCCCAGTGTCAGCGCGTGCCAGCGGTCGCTGATGCCGTCGCGGGTGAAGACCTCGGCCACCCGGTGGACCCGGACCATCGCGTAGACCCCTGCGCCGGCCCCTGCCATGAACCAGAGACCTCGCCTCATGAGGCCTCCCTGCGGTCGACGGCCAGCGCGGCACGCTGGCGCGCGTGCAGGTCGCGCTGCGCGGCCTTCAGGTCGGCCCGCCGCTGCTTGCGCGCACGGCGTACCTCCTGCTTCATCTCGAAGCGGATCCGGTTGCGGGTCGCCGGCGCGAGGCCTCGGCGTACTCCCTGGGCCAGCGCGGCCGCCTTGACCACGGTCTCGCGCAGCAGGAGGTCGGCGAACGCCCGGCCCTCGAGACGCATCGGCTCGGGCGGTGGCCTCGGCGCGCCCAGGTCGGTGATCACGAACTCCACCGGAGCAGATGTCGGCATCGGAGCCGCAGCGGAAGCGCTCGCGTGCTCGAGATCGTCGAGGCGGCGACGCAGGGCGACGAGCTCGTCGGAGGTGCGGATCACGCCTCGCCGGGCGCGGACCAGCGCCGTCCACAGCGCCAGGCACATCACCAGGCAGAGCACGGCCAGCACGCCCACGGCGAGCAGCACGGTCTGGTCCCGGGTCACAGCAGACGACCTTAGCCTGGCCTATCGTCCGCGCACGATCCGCCTGATGCGCTCCCAGCGCTCCTTGACCGCCGCCTCGGCGCCGAGCGAGGTCGGCCGGTAGTACTCCGCGTCCAGCACCACGTCGGGGGCGTACTGCTGCTCGGCGATCCCGAAGGGCTCGTCGTGGCTGTAGATGTAGTCCACCCGTCCCTGCCCTTCGGTCCCTGAGGAGCCGACGGACGAGGCGTCTCGAAGGGTCTTGGAGCCCGGGTAGTGCGCGTCGCGCAGATGTGGCGGGACCTGACCGATCTTCCCCGCCCGCACGTCGGCGCTCGCCGCGTTGATCGCGGCTGTCACGGCGTTGGACTTCGGCGCCACCGCGAGCGCGATCGTGGCCTGCGCCAGGTTGAGCCGGGCCTCAGGCATGCCGATCAGCTGCACCGCCTGGGCGGCCGCCACGGCCGTGGTCAGGGCGGTCGGGTCGGCGAGCCCGATGTCCTCGCTGGCCAGGATCACCAGCCGGCGCGCGATGAACCGCGGGTCCTCTCCGGCTTCGAACATCCGGGCCAGGTAGTGCAAGGCCGCGTCCGCGTCCGACCCGCGCACGGACTTGATGAACGCCGAGATGACGTCGTAGTGCTGGTCGCCCTGACGGTCGTAGCGGACCGCCGCCCGGTCCACGGCCGTCTCGGCGGTGGCCAGGTCGATCGTGGACGCGTCCTTGGCGGCCGCGGCCCCGGCGGCGGCCTCGAGGTAGGTGAGCGCTCGCCGGGCGTCACCGCCCGCCAGCCGCACCAGGTGGTCGCGCGCCTCGTCGTCCAGCTGGAAGGCGCCGTCCAGCCCGCGCTCGTCGGCGAGTGCGCGGTCGACGACCTCGACGACGTCGTCGTCGGTGAGCGAGTCCAGCTGGAGGAGCAGGCTGCGGGAGAGCAGCGGGGAGATCACCGAGAAGAACGGGTTCTCGGTCGTAGCCGCCACCAGCGTCACCCAACGGTTCTCCACACCGGGCAGGAGGGCGTCCTGCTGGGCCTTGCTGAACCGGTGCACCTCGTCGACGAACAGCACCGTCTCGCGGCCGCTCCGGGTGAGGTCGGCGCGCCCGTGGTCGATGGCGGCGCGCACCTCCTTCACACCCGCCGAGACCGCCGACACCTCCACGAACGCGCGGTCGGTCTGGCCGCTCACGATCGCCGCGATGGTGGTCTTCCCGGTCCCGGGCGGCCCCCACAGCAGCACCGACATCGACTGCCGGCCCTCGATCAGCTGCCGCAGCGGCGATCCCTCGGCCCGCAGCTGCGGCTGCCCGACGAGCTCGTCGAGCGTGCGGGGCCGCATCCGGACGGCCAGCGGCGCGGAGGCGTGCGTGTTCGCCTGCAGGGAGCCCGATCCGGGGAGGTCGGCGTCGCTGCGCAGCGACGCGTCGTCGAACAAGCCCTCCACGGGTGCAGCGTACGGGTTGGCGCTTCAGGCACCGTCACCGGATTTCGACTCGCCGTCACGGCTTCGCCGGCTCAGCCGTGGGCTCGCGGTTCCTGAGGAGCCCGAGGGACGAGGCGTCTCGAAGGGCCATCTGCGCACGTCCACGCCCGGCCGTCGTTCCTCGGGCCCGGCTACGTGCTTGAGGTGACGGACTTCGACTTCAGGTCGAACCAGGTGTCGGCGAAGCCGGGCTGGTCGTGCAGGTCGGTCGTCGTCGCGCCGCCGATCGGGTTGCCCTGGTCGTCGACGCCCAGCAGCTCGGCGGTCACCGGCCGGGCGGGTGCCTCGCTGATCTCGCCTGCGAAGTGGCAGGCCACCTTGTGCCGCTGGCCGATCTGCAGGAGCGGCGGCTCCTGCTTGGCGCAGATCTCCTGCGCCATCCAGCACCGGGTGCGGAAGCGGCAGCCGCTCGGCGGGTTGATCGGCGACGGGACGTCGCCCTCGAGCCGGATGCGTTCGCGCCTGCCACCGATCGCGGCCTGCTTGACGTCGGGAGCCGCCGACAGCAGCGCCTGGGTGTAGGGGTGGTGGGGGTGCTCGTAGATCGTCTCCCGGTCGCCGATCTCCACGATCTTGCCCAGGTACATCACCGCGACCTCGGGGCAGAAGTGACGCACGACAGCCAGGTCGTGGGCGATGAACAGGAACGCGATCCCGAACTCCTCCTGCACGTCGCGCAGCAGGTTGACCACCTGGGCCTGGATCGACACGTCGAGCGCCGACACCGGCTCGTCTGCCACGAGCAGCTTCGGCTGCAGGGCGAGCGCGCGGGCGATACCGATGCGCTGCCGCTGACCGCCGGAGAACTCGCTCGGGTAGCGGTTGTAGTGCTCCGGGTTGAGACCGACGACCTCGAGCAGCTCCTGGACCCGCGAGAGCGTCTTCTTCTCCGGCACCATGTTGTGCACCCGCAGCGGGGTGCCCACGATCGTGCCCACGGTGTGCCGCGGGTTCAACGACGAGTAGGGGTCCTGGAAGATCATCTGGATCTCGCTGCGGATCGGCATCATCTGCCGCCGCGACAGGGGCCCGATGTCGTTGCCCTCGAAGTTGATCTCACCCGAGGTCGGGTCGTACAGCCGGGTGATCAGCCGGCCGGTCGTGGTCTTGCCGCAGCCCGACTCGCCCACGAGTCCGAGAGACCGGCCCTTGCCCAGCGTGAACGACACGCCGTCCACGGCCTGCACGTGCGCCACGGTGCGGCGGATCACACCGCCGGACTTCACGGGGAAGTACTTCTTGAGGTCGCGCACCTCGAGAAGAGTGTCATTGCCGACAGGTGCCCCCGAGCTGTCGGGGGCACGCTCGATGTCGGAGTTGGTCACGGTGCTCATCCTGCCCTCAAACCTCGTCGGGGTCGACTGCCGCCAGCTCCGGAATCATCTCACCCGTCTCGGGGTCGATGAGGTCGGGAGCGATCTCCGGGAGGATCTCCTCGGTGTAGATATCACCCGGATTGGCCAGGTGGCACCGCTTGACGTGGTTCTCCCCGCGGTCGCCCGGCACGAGGTCGGGCAGGGTGGTCCGGCAGAGGTCGCCCGGCACCTTGTCCACGTGAGGACAGCGTGGATGGAACGCACAGCCCTGGGGTGGGTTGAGCAGGCTCGGTGGGTTGCCCGGGATGGGGATCAGCCGGGCGTCGGCATCTCCGGTGACCTCGGGGATGCTGCCCAGGAGGCCCCACGTGTAGGGCATCTCGGGATGGGTGAGGATCTCGCGGGTGGCGCCGTACTCGACCGCTCGCCCGCCGTACATCACCATCGTCGTGTCGGCGAGCTCGGCGATCACGCCCAGGTCGTGGGTGATGATGATGACCGCCGAGTTGAACTCGCGTTGCAGGTCCTGCAGCAGGTCGAGGATCTGCGCCTGGACGGTCACGTCGAGCGCCGTCGTGGGCTCGTCCGCGATCAGCAGCTGAGGGTCGTTGACCAGGGCCATCGCGATCATCGCGCGCTGCCGCATGCCGCCGGAGAACTGGTGCGGGTAGTCGTCGACCCGCCGTCCCGCCTGCGGGATGCCGACCCGGTCGAGCATCTCCACCGCTCGCTTCTTGGCCTCGCCCTTCGAGACCCGGTGGTGGATCCGGTAGCCCTCGGAGATCTGGTCGCCGATCGTGTAGAAGGGGTGCAGCGCGGTGAGCGCGTCCTGGAAGATCATCGCGACGCTGTTGCCGCGGATCTTCCGCATCCGCTCCTCCGACGCGCCGATGACCTCGTGCCCGTCCACCCGGATGGAGCCCGAGAGCCTGGTGTGCTTCGGGTCGTGGAGACCCAGCACGGCCATCGACGACACGCTCTTGCCCGAGCCCGACTCGCCCACGATGCCGAGCGTCTTGCCGCGTTCGACGACGTAGGAGAGGTCCGTCACGGCCTGGACGAGTCCGTCGTGGGTCGGGAACTTGACCGTCAGGTTCTCGACGACCAGGAAGGGGTCGTCCGGGTTGGCCGGAGCCGCCATGTCATCGGCGCGCTCGGTGATGTCGATGCTCATACGACTCTTTCGTGGGAGACGGAAGGCGGGCGGGGAAGGCGCCCGTCAGGCGATGCTCACCCGCGGATCGAGGAAGCTGTAGAGGATGTCGACCAGCAGGTTGGCGATGACGATGGAGACCGCGGCCACCAGCACCGTCGCGCTGATCACGTTGATGTCGATCGGTGTCGACAGCGCCTGCAGACCCCAGTGGCCGATGCCGTCGATGCCGAAGATCTGCTCGGTGAAGACCGTGCCCGCCAGCAGCGTGGCGAAGTCGAGACCGAAGATCGTGATCACGGGGACGATCGCGGCGCGCAAGGCGTGCTTGAACAGCACCGTGCCCGTGCGCACGCCCTTGGCCTGCGCGGTCCGGATGTAGTCCTCACCCAGGGTCTCCACCATCTGACCACGCGTGAACCGCGCGTACGCCGTGCAGTAGGTCAACCCGATGACCAGCCACGGCAGCGCCATCTCCGCGACCGTCTTGGCCGGGTTCTTCGTGATCGGGTAGTAGCTGGTCGTGGGGAAGATCTTGAGCTGCAGGGACAGATAGATCCAGGCGAGCAGCGCGATCACGTAGTACGGGATCGAGGAGACGACCAGAGTCCCGCCCACGAGTAGTCGGTCGGCGGTCGTGCCACGCCATCGTGCGGCGAAGGCACCGATGATCACGCCGACGGTGAGGTAGATGAGCGAACCGCCGACGGCGAGCGTCGCGGTGGCCGGGTACTTCTGCTTCAGGTCCTGCCACACCGGGTTGCTGGTGTTGATGGAGATGCCGAGGCAGGGCGCGGGGCACTTGTAGTACTTGCCGTCGTCGTAGACCTTGTCACGGCCGACGAAGATCCCCTTCGCCCAGGTGCCGTAGTTGGCGATGATCGACTTGTCGTAGCCGTACTGGTGCCGGATGGAGTCGAGCTTCTGTGCCGAGCACTTGCCGGGACCGAGCTTCTCGCAGTAGTTCCTGGCAGGCGCGTCCCCCATGCCCTTGAAGAACAGCACGAACACGAACATCGAGGTCAAGATGATCACGAGGATCGAGCTGAGCAGTCGACGAACGATGAATCCCGTCATCCCTGGCTTCCTAGCTGTCGGGTGGTGGTGGGTGGTGGGGTACGGCGGGCGCCGTACCCCACCACCCGGATGACTCCGTCGGTCCGAGGACCGACTAGTCGACCTGTCGGGTCACTGGGTCACTGGTTGATCCAGATGTTCTTCCAGGTCGGCATGCCCACGGTGTTGTCGTCGAAGTCGCCTTCGATCTTCGAGCCGTGAGCCTGAGCGATGCCCGTGTAGTACGTCGTGAACAGCGGGAAGTACTTCTGGGCGATCGTGTGGTCCAGCTGGTTCCAGGCGTCGGCCTGGTCAGCCAGAGGCATCTTCTGGATGGCGTCCATCTGGTTCTGAACAGCCTTGTTCGTGAACGTCGAGTAGTTCGTACCGAACGAGTGGGTCTTGTCCGGGTTCGTGTTCGCGAACAGGGTGGGCAGCCAGGTCGAGCCGGACGGCCAGTCAGAGCACCAACCCGCCGAGCGGACGTTGATGTCCTCTTCGGTGTTGTCACGTGCAGCCGCGTAGTTGGCCGTCGTGGTCGGCACCGGGGTGGCCTTGAAGCCGGCCTCGGTCAGCGCCTTCACGGTGGCGTCCTTCGACTTCACGTTGATCGGGTCGTCGGTGCGGAACAGGAACTTGATCTCGAACCCGAGGGCGTTGGCCGACTTCAGCAGCGCCTTCGCCTTGGCCGGGTCGGTGTCGAAGCCCTGGCGGCCGGTCACGTTGTACGGCGTGCGGCCGGGCAGGCCCGGAGGCATCAGGTTGGTCGCCGGGATCGCGTTCACGTTCGGGATCAGACCACCCGCGAGGATGATGTTCTTGTACGGGTAGGCCCAGGACAGAGCCTCACGCACCTTCTTGTTGGTGATCTTCCGGTTGTCGGGAGCCCAGTAGTAGGTGCACGGGGAGCCACCCAGCGTCAGCCGGCTCGGGTCCTTCTGCTTCAGCTGCTGGAAGTCGGGGGCGAGCAGGTCGTCGTAGGTCAGCGTGGTCTGCCCGCTACCGGAGTCGGCCAGCAGGATCTGGTCGATCTTCTCCGACTGGGTCTGCAGCTTGAAGTCGTACCCGTCGGGGTACTGCGTGCGGGCCGGATCGGTGCTCGCGCTCCAGTACGGGTTCTTCTCCAGGACCAGCTCCTTGGCCGGGCTGAAGGACTTGATCATGTACGGGCCGGTCGACCACGGGTGCTTCTTGTAGGCCTTCGGGTCAGAGACCTTCGGGTCGGTCGGCACGGGACCGTTGGCCGGGAAGGTGCCCCAGTACGGCATGTCCGGGAAGGGCTTGGACATGTTGATCGTGATCGTGTTGCCGTTGACCTTGATGCCACTGAAGATCGTGCCCGGCTTCTGCTTCTCGGTGTAGGGGCCCTTGTAGGTCGAGCCGCCCTTGAAGTACACGTTCGAGTAGTAGCCGCAGGCCCCGGTCGGGAAGGTCGCGACGTCCATGCACCGCGTCATGCCCCAGGCGACTTCCTTGGCGGTCACGGGCTGGCCGTTCTCGCCCCACTTCACACCGGAGCGGATGGTGAACTTCCACTGGGTGTAGTTGTCGTTGTGCTGACCGAGGTCGGTGGCCAGGTCGGGCACGAGCACCATCTGCTTGGTGTCCGGGTTGTACCGGTACTGCGTCAGCGAGCGGCCGATCAGACCCGTGAAGATCGAGTCGGTGTCGGTGTAGTAGATCTCGCTGGGGTCGATGGTCGTGGTCAGACCGTTCAGGGTCAGGACCGTGACGGTGCCGCCCTTCTTGGCGCCGGCGATGGTCACCGGGCCCTTGGCGGTGGCGTCCTGGCCGTTACCGGTGTCACCCAGCTTGGTGTTGTCCTGCGTGTTGTCTCCCGCGTTGCCGCTCGATGACCCGGAGCCGCCACAGGCGCTCAGGGCCAACAGACCGACCGCGGAGATGGCAATCAACGGTGATTTGAACCGCATAGCCCACCCTTTCCGTGGTTATTGCATTTCTCCCGGTGAACCGATCACCGGCGAGTTCGGGGGTCGAAGGCGTCTCGGATCGAGTCGCCGAGGAGGTTGAGCGCGACCACCAGGATGGTGATCGTCATGACCGGCGCCCAGAGGTACAAGGGATACGTCTGCCAGTAGATCTGGGCGTCCGCGATGGTCTGACCGAGCGATGGATACCCGGTGATGCCGATGCCGAGGAACGACAGGCCCGCCTCCGCCGTGACCAGGCCGGGCAGGGCCAGGGAGGTCGCGACGACGATCGGGGCGACGAGGTTCGGGAGCAGCTCCTTGAACAGGATGCGCCGGGTCGGGACACCCATGACCTGGGCCGCCTGGACGAACTCTCTCTCGCGGAGGGACAGCACCTGGCCTCGGATCAGGCGGCACAGGCCCATCCAGCCGAAGATGGTCAGGATGATGATCAGCGCGATCAGCTGGGCCTTGGCGAGCCGGCCGAGGTTGTCGCCCTTGCCGAAGCGCTCGACGATGATCGGCGCCATCGCCAGGGCACCGAGCAGGAAGGGGAAGGAGAGGAACAGGTCGGTGACGAACATGATGATCCGGTCGAGCCAGCCTCGCGAGAAGCCGGCGACCAGGCCGAGCACGACACCGGTGACGATGCTGAGGACCGTCGCGACGGAGGCGATCAGGAGATCGGTGCGCAGTCCGTAGAGCAGCCGGGAGAGGTTGTCCACGCCCGTTGCCGGGGCGAGGCCGAGCGGGTGTGCCGCCCAGAAGCCGTGGTCGGGCGGACCGTGCAGGGGCATCTGGTTGCCGCTGAAGTCCAGCACGTCGAACGGCTCGTACGGCAGCTTGTCGGCCGTCGGGTAGATGTTCATGATGTTGCTGATGACCGGCGCCAGGAGTGCCGCCAGGATCAGCAGTGCGGTGATGACGGTGCAGATCACGGCCATCCGGTCGCGGCGGAGCCGGTCGAGTGCGATCTGGGTCGGAGAGCGGCCGGCGAGCTTCTTGCCTTCAGGTTCCTGGTCGGCGCCGGTCTGGACTTCGACCTCACCGAGTTCAGTCGCACTGATGCCCATGCTCGTCCTCTCATGTGCCAAGAAGTTCGTCCGTGGCCGCTGCCCAGCGCGCTCGCAGCCGGGTGAGGCAGGTCACGGCATCTGGACCGGGATGGACTCTAGATGACGGTCAAGTGATTTCTACGCCCCACGAGGTAACGATTCAGTCTCGGGATTTGGACCGTTCCAACGGAGCGTCCACACCGGCCTCCCGGCGTTGCTCGGCGGTGATCGGCGCCGGTGCGCCGGTGAGGGGGTCGTACCCGCCGCCGCTCTTCGGGAAGGCGATCACGTCGCGGATCGACTCCGAGCGGGACAGCAGGGCCACGATCCGGTCCCAGCCGAAGGCGATGCCACCGTGCGGGGGCGCGCCGTAGGCGAAGGCGTCCAGCAGGAACCCGAACTTCTCCTGCGCCTCGTCCTCCCCGAGCCCCATCACCGCGAACACCCGTCTCTGGATGTCAGCGCGGTGGATACGGATGGAACCACCGCCGATCTCGTTGCCGTTGCAGACGATGTCGTAGGCCCACGCCAGGGCGCTGCCCGGGTCCTGGTCGAAGCGCTCGAGGTCCTGTGGCGACGTGAAGGCGTGGTGGACCGCCGTCCACGCGCCGCTGCCCACGGCGACATCTCCGGCAGCCGTCGCCTCGTCGGCGGGCTCGAAGAGCGGTGCGTCGACCACCCAGAGGAGCCTCCAGGCGTCCTCGTCGATCAGACCGCAGCGGCGCCCGATCTCGAGGCGGGCGGCCCCGAGCAGGGCACGGCTCGGCTTGACCGGGCCGGCGGCGAAGAAGACACAGTCACCGTTCTTCGCACCCGTGTGCTCGGCCAGGCCCGCACGCTCCTCGTCGGTGAGGTTCTTCGCGACCGGGCCGCCGAGCTCGCCGTCCTCGCCGATCGTCACGTAGGCCAGGCCGCGGGCTCCGCGTTGCTTGGCCCACTCCTGCCACGCGTCGAACTGTCGGCGCGGCTGGTCAGCGCCGCCGGGCATCACCACGGCCCCGACGTACGGCGCCTGGAAGACGCGGAAGCCGGTGTCGGCGAAGTACGCCGTGCAGTCGACGAGCTCCTGACCCATCCGCAGGTCGGGCTTGTCGGTGCCGAACCTCGCCATCGCCTCGACGTAGGTCATCCGGGGCAGCGGCGTGGGCACGTCGTACCCGATCAGCTTCCAGAGCGCCACGAGCACGTCCTCGGCGACCGCGAGGAGGTCGTCCTGGTCGACGAAGCTCATCTCGATGTCGAGCTGGGTGAACTCGGGCTGGCGGTCTGCGCGGAAGTCCTCGTCCCGGTAGCAACGGGCGATCTGGTAGTAGCGCTCCATGCCGGCGACCATCAGCAGCTGCTTGAACAGCTGGGGGCTCTGCGGCAGGGCGTACCAGCTCCCCGGCTGGAGCCGGGCCGGGACCAGGAAGTCGCGCGCGCCCTCGGGCGTCGACCTGGTCAGCGTCGGGGTCTCGATCTCGACGAAGCCGTGCTCGTCGAGGACGTCGCGGGCCGCCTTGTTGACCCGGCTGCGCAGACGGATCGCGGACGCGGGGCCGCTCCGTCGCAGATCGAGGTAGCGATGGCGCAGCCGCGCCTCTTCACCCACATCGCCGCCCTTCTGTGAGCCGGCGTCGTCGATGGGGAACGGCAGCACGGCGCTCGGGCTGAGCACCTCCACGTCGTCGGCGATCACCTCGATCTCGCCCGACGCGAGGTGGGGGTTGGCGTTGCCCTCGGGCCGCCTCTGCACGGTCCCGGTCACCTTGAGGCAGTACTCGCTGCGGAGACTGTGCGCCACCGCCTCGTCGCGGATCACGACCTGGGCGACCCCGCTCGCCTCGCGCAGGTCGATGAAGGCCACTCCCCCATGGTCTCGTCGCCTCGCCACCCATCCGGCGAGGGTCACCCGCGTCCCCTCGTCGGCGGCGGTGAGGGTTCCGGCGTCGTGGGTGCGGATCACGCTTCCTGCCTCTCGTCGATCGAGCCGGGCTCGTCGGTCGAGCTTGTCGAGACCACCATGCCGGGTCTCAGGTCCTCCTCCGCGGGGCCCCACGTCGCGGCGTCGGCGTCGACCTGCTCGCCCGACCGGATGTCCTTGACCTGGTCGGACTCCCCGTGCTCGGTCGCCGGGAACCAGACGAAGGGGATGCCGCGCCGCTCGGCGTACCGGATCTGGCGGCCGTACTTCTGCGGGCTCGCGGCGACCTCGGCCGCGATGTCGCGGCTCCGCAGCCGGTCGGCGAGCATCTCGGCGGCGGGACGGCTCTCCTCGTCGGCCAGCGCGACCAGGACAACGCTGGGCACGGCCCGGCTGCCCTCGAGGACCCCGTCGGCGAGCAGGGGCAGCAGGGTGCGGGAGATCCCGAAGGAGACGCCCACGCCGGGGTACGTCGTGCGCCCGTCGTCGGCGAGAGCGTCGTACCGCCCCCCGCCTCCGACGGCCTTCAGCCGCTCGTAGCCCTCCATGTAGATCTCGACGACGGTGCCCGTGTAGTAGTCGAGGCCCCGGGCGATGCGCAGGTTCGCCTCGACGCTCACCCGGCCGTCGCTCGCCTTGACCGCGTCGGCGCAGCCCTCCAGGACCGACGCCAGCTCCGCCAGCCCGCGGCTCAGCAGCTCGTCGACGACGCCGAGTGCCTGGACGCGCTGGACCAGGGTCGGGTCCGACACGCGGATGGTGGCCAGCTCGAGACAGCGGTCCGCCTGCTCGGGTGTGGCGCCGGCGTGCTCGACGAGGAGCTCGGCGACGGTCTCGGGCGGCAGCTTGTCGAGCTTGTCGATCTGCCGGATCGCGGCCGTGACGTCGGGGATGCCGAGCCCGCGGTAGAAGCCCTGGATCAGCTTGCGGTTGTTCACCTGGAACGACAGGGGCGGCAGCGGTAGGGACCCGAGGGCCCGCACCATCACCCGCATCACCTCGACGTCGTGGTGGAACGGGAGGGCGTCCTTGCCGACGATGTCGACGTCGGCCTGGGTGAACTGGCGGTAGCGGCCCTCCTGCGGGCGCTCGCCGCGCCAGGCCGGCTGGATCTGGAAGCGCCGGAAGGGGAACTCGAGGTGACCGGCGTTCTCCAGGACGTAACGGGCGAAGGGCACGGTGAGGTCGAAGTGCAGACCCAGCTGACGTTCGGAGCCGGTCTCGTCGGCGCTCTCTGCGTCATCAGGGGCCTGGAGCCGTCGCAGGACGTAGATCTCCTTGTCGATCTCGCCGCCCTTCGCCAGCCGTTCCAGTGGCTCGACGACCCGGGTCTCGATGTTGGCGAACCCGTGCAGCTCGAAGGTCCGGGACAGAGAGGAGATCACCTCGCGCTCCACGGCGCGGGCGGCAGGCAGCAGCTCGGGAAAGCCGCTGAGCGGCGTGGGCTTGGCCATGGGTCAGAGTCCTCGGGTGACGCGGCCGACGGTGCCGGCTGCGGTGCCGGCAGCGAGATCGAGCAGGAAGGGGTTCGTGGCGCGCTCGTGGCCGATCGAGGTCTGCTCCCCGTGCCCCGGGAGCACCGCCACGTCGTCGGGCAGCGTCAGCACCTTCCCGCGCAGGGTCTCCAGCATGGTCGCGTGGTCGCCACCCGGCAGGTCGGTGCGCCCGATGGAACCGGCGAAGAGCAGGTCGCCGGAGAACATGACCTCCGCGACCTCCCCGGCTCGCCCTGAGCCTGTCGAGCGATACGGCGTACGGAAGGTGACCGACCCGGCGGTGTGGCCCGGCGTGTGGTCGACGACCACGTCGAGCCCGGCGAGCTCGAGTCGCTGGCCGTCGGCGAGCTCCGCGACGTCGTCGGGCTCGGTGAACTCGTAGCGGCCACCGAGCAGCATCGCGGCGGTGTCGCGGGAGATGCCGGCCATGGGGTCGGCCAGGAGATGCCGGTCTGAGGGGTGGATCCAGGCAGTGGCGTCGTACGCACCTGCCACCGGGGTGACCGACCACATGTGGTCGATGTGCCCATGGGTGAGCAGCACCGCGACCGGCTTGAGCCGGTGTTCGCGAACGATGTCGGCGATGCCGGCGGCCGCGTCCTGACCCGGGTCGACGACGACGCACTCGGTCCCGGGGCCGGTTGCGGCGACGTAGCAGTTCGCGGCCCACGAGCCTGCGGGGAAGCCGGCGATCAGCACCCCGGCAGACTATCCATCGCTCCCGGCCGTGATGGAATCGGTGCACGGGCGCCCGGAACGCCCTCGCTAGCATGGAGCGATGCCCGAGGTCGGCACAGCGACGAGGACGGACCGAAGAGGAACGAAAGTGACGACGAGCGAGTGGGGACGCGTCGCCGAGGACGGAACGGTCTACGTGCGTACCGCCGACGGGGAACGACCGGTCGGTCAGTACCCCGAGGGGTCCCCCGAGGAGGCGCTGGCCTTCTACGCCAAGCGGTACGACGAGCTGGCCGGCAGCGTGCACCTGCTCGAGCAGCGCGTCAACGCCGCCGTCGTCTCCCCGGACGAGGCGACCGAGTCGGTGCGCAGCCTGCGCGCGCAGGTCGTCGACGCATCCGCCGTGGGTGACCTCACCAGCCTGGTCGGCAGGCTCGACTCGCTGCTGCCGGTGATCTCACAGCAGCGACAGGCACGCCGCGCCGAACGCGCCGAGAAGGCGGCCGCCGCCAAGGAGTCCAAGGAGCGACTCGTCGCGGAGGCCGAGAAGCTCGCAGAGAGCAACGACTGGCGCAACGGCGCCAACCGGCTCCGGCAGCTGCTCGACGACTGGAAGGCCCTGCCGCGCATCGACCGATCTGCCGACGACCAGCTGTGGCATCGCTTCTCCACCGCGCGCACGTCGTACACCCGGCGCCGCAAGGCGCACTTCGCCGAGCAGAACGAGAAGCGCGAGGGGGCGCGGGTGGTCAAGCAGCGCCTGGTCAAGGAGGCCGAGGCGCTGGTCAACTCCCGCGAGTGGGGTCCGACGACCGGGGCCTATCGCGACCTGATGCGGCAGTGGAAGGCCGCCGGGCCGGCCCCGCGCGACGTCGAGGACGAGCTGTGGAAGCGGTTCCGTGGAGCGCAGGACACATTCTTCGGGGCGCGCGACGAGGCGATGGCGGCCCAGGACTCCGAGTTCGCCGCCAACGCCGAGGCCAAGGAGAAGCTCCTCGCCGAGGCAGAGGCGCTGGTGCCGGTCACCGACGTCGACGCCGCCAAGCGCGCCGTTCGTGACATCTCCGAGCGCTGGGACGCGATCGGCAAGGTGCCCCGTGACCAGATCCGCCCCCTCGAGGACCGGATGCGTGCCGTCGAGCAGGCCATCCGGGGCATCGAGGAGGAGAAGTGGCGTCGTACCGACCCCGAGAAGTCGGCCCGTGCCGACGACATGGTCGCCAAGCTCCAGGAGGCGATCGGCAAGGTTGAGTCAGACCTGGAGAAGGCCCGCACCTCCGGTGACGAGAAGCGGGTCACCGAGCTCGAGGAGAACCTCGCCTCCCGCCGGGCCTTCCTGGAGATGGCCGAGCAGGCCTCCGCCGACTACTCGTGAGACGGCTTCCGGGATAGTACGGATCACTCGGCAGTCCAGAAGTCCCGGGGAACCGGCATGCTGATCCGTACTATCCGACCCGTCGCCGTCACGAGGCGCGCGCGTCTGGGTGTCGCTCCTGCCACCAGGCTGGAACCTCGAGAGTCCAGTCGCGCTCCGCGCTCGGGAGGAACTTCGCGCGAGCTCTGACCTCACGCATGCGGGTGACCGTCGCCGCGTCGTACATCCGCCCGGCCACGACTTCGAAGTACTCGAGACCGTGTGCCCGAAACCTTTCCGCACGCTCGACATCTCGGCGGTGCTGAGCCGCGTCTCGGTGTACCGCTCCCTGGTACTCCCCTACGACCCCGGCGTCGGCGTCGAGCAGATCCGGGATGCCGAGCAGGTTGCCGTGCCGGTCGAACACCGGGACGTTGTACAGAGGCGTGGGCAGTCCGGCGTCCAAGCACCAGCACTGACACATCCATGCCTCCTGGGGTGACCAGTGCGTTCCACAAGCCAGACCCGCCGCCTCTCGGGCAAGGACGACACCGTTGCGGGGACCGACGTGGGCGAGGTAGAGCCAGAACTCACCCACGGTGCCCAGTCCTGCTGCCACGGCCATGTCGATGGCCACCGCGCCCGCTCGGGCACCACGGAGGCGGATGATCTCGTCGAACAGCGCGCGCTCCCACACTGCGCAGCGCAGACCCCGGTGGACGCTCCACTCCCAAAGCGGTAGTTGGCGGCGCAGCCTGACGAACCCGGGGTCGGCTCGAAGGCACTCCTTGCCGACAGCCAGGGGAACAGGGAGGAGCCGGCCGTCGGATCGCGACTGCCCGTCGAAGTACGAGGCACCGCGCCAGCGCAGCGCCGCCCAGCCGCTGATCGCGCCGTACCGGCCGAGTCGTGCCTCCTGCTCCACGATCCGCTGCTCGACAACCGAAGAGTCGGCGCTGGCGGGCACGTAGCGTCCTTGGGATGTACGCCGCCACTTCGGCCCAGCGGCTTGTTGCCGGGTCGGACCGCGACGCCCGGTGCGGTCGACCGCAACCGGCGGCACCAGGTTCTCAGGCGGCTCGCATCGCGGTGACCACTCGCCATCCATTCACTTGAGGATTGTGGACGGCCGGCGCTCCCGCCGACTCGAACGAAAGCTCTGTGGAGCACCCGACCTCAAGGCCCTCCTGTGGACGGTTGGCGGCTCGTCCCTCAGGGATAGTACGGATCACCCGGCCACTCCTGGGCAGGCGTGGACCGGCCTGCTGATCCGTACTATCTCGGGGTGAGGCTCACTGGGTGACGCGGTAGGCGTCGAAGACCCCTGGTACGCCGCGGACGGCGCGGAGGACGTTGTCGAGGTGCTTCGCCTCGGCCATCTCGAACGTGAAGCGGCTCTTGGCGACGCGGTCGCGGGTGGTGGAGAGCGTGGCGCTGAGGATGTTCACGTGGGCGTCCGAGAGCACCATCGTGATGTCGGAGAGCAGGCGGGCGCGGTCGATCGCCTCGACCTGGATGTTCACCAGGAACGTCGAGTGCGCGGTGGGCGCCCATTCGACGTCGAGCAGCCGCTCGGGTTGACGCTGGAGCTCGGCCGCGTTGGTGCAGTCGCGACGGTGCACGGAGACGCCACCGCCCTTGGTCACGAAGCCGAGGATCGCGTCCGGCGGGACGGGCGTGCAGCAGCGGGCCAGCTTCACCCAGACGTCCGGGGCACCCTTGACGATGACGCCGGAGTCGCCGGGCGCCGACACCTTGGACCGCCCGCGGGGTGCGGTGATCGAGACGCCCTCGGCGAGATCCTCCTGCGCACCCTCCTCGCCACCGTGCAGCTCGATCACCCGGCGTACGACGGCCTGGGCGCTGAGGTTGTTCTCGCCGACCGCGGCGTACAGGGCCGAGACGTCGGCCAGCCGGAAGTGCACGGCCGCCTCGGTCAGCGACTCGTGGGAGAGCACCCGCTTGAGCGGCAGCCCCTCCTTGCGCATGAGCTTGGCGATCTGGTCCTTGCCGCGGTCGATCGCCTCCTCCCGGCGCTCCTTGGTGAACCACTGCTTGATCTTCGAACGGGCCCGCTGCGACTTGACGAAGCCGAGCCAGTCGCGTGAGGGTCCGGCCGTCGGCGCCTTGGACGTGAAGATCTCGACGACGTCGGAGTTGTCCAGCGTGGACTCCAGCGGGACCAGCCGGCCGTTGACGCGCGCGCCGATGGTGTGGTGCCCGACCTCGGTGTGCACGGCGTACGCGAAGTCGACCGGCGTGGACCCCACCGGCAGCGCGATCACGTCGCCGCGCGGCGTGAACACGTAGACCTCGGCCCGGTTGATCTCGAAGCGCAACGACTCCAGGAACTCGCCGGGGTCCTCGACGTCGCTCTGCCAGTCGAGCAGCTGGCGGACCCAGTTCATGTCCTCGAGGTCGCCGAGCTTGTCGGTGTCGACGCCGTTGCGGCGGTTCTCCTTGTACTTCCAGTGCGAGGCGACGCCGTACTCGGCCCGCCGGTGCATGGCCAGGGTGCGGATCTGCATCTCGACCGGCTTGCCCTGCGGACCGATCACGGTCGTGTGCAGGGACTGGTACATGTTGAACTTCGGCGTCGCGACGTAGTCCTTGAACCGGCCCAGCACCGGCGTCCACCGGGCGTGCAGGACACCGAGCGCCGAGTAGCAGTCGCGGTCCTCCTCGACCAGGATCCGCAGCGCGACCAGGTCGTAGATGTCGCTGAACTCCCGGCCGCCGACGATCATCTTCTGGTAGATCGAGTAGTAGTGCTTCGGTCGGCCGGTCACGGTCGCCTTCACCTTGGCGTCCTTGAGGTCCAGCTCGACCCGCTCCTTCACCTGCGCCAGGAACTGGTCGCGCGACGGCGCCCGCTCGGCCACCATCCGCACGATCTCGTCGTAGATCTTGGGGTGCAGCGTCGCGAACGCGAGGTCCTCGAGCTCCCACTTGATGGTGTTCATGCCGAGCCGGTGCGCCAGCGGCGCGTAGATGTCCAGCGACTCCGTGGCCTGACGCTCCTGCGTCGACTGCTTCACATAGCGGACCGTGCGCATGTTGTGCAGCCGGTCGGCGAGCTTGATCACGAGCACCCGGATGTCGCGAGCCATCGCCACGATCATCTTGCGGATCGTCTCGGCCTGCGCGTTCTCGCCGTACTGGACCTTCTCCAGCTTGGTGACGCCGTCGACGAGCTGGGCGACCTCGTCGCCGAAGTCCGTGCGGAGCTCGTCCAGCGTGTACGGCGTGTCCTCGACGGTGTCGTGCAGCAGGGCCGCGACCAGGGTCGGCTCGGTCATGCCGATGTCGGCCAGGATCGTGGCGACCGCCAGCGGATGGGTGATGTAGGGGTCGCCGCTCTTGCGCATCTGCGTGCCGTGCAGGTGCTCAGCAGTGCGGTAGGCCCGCTCGATCAGGGCCAGGTCGGCCTTCGGGTGGTTGGTGCGGATGGAGCGGATCAACGGCTCGAGCTCGGGCCGGTCGTTCTGGTTGCGGCCGCCCCCCATCCGGGCCAGCCGGTTGCGCATGCCGCGCGGCGAGGGAAGGCGCTCCGCGGCGCGTTCGCGCGCGGACGGCCCGCGCTCGGTCGCGCGCTCACGCGCGACCGGGAGGCTGCCGTCCGTCGTCATCTGTTCAGTCTAGGAGAGGACGGAACGATCCAAACGGCAGTCAGACCGTCATCAGGGACGTGAGCGGCAGGTCGCCGATCGCCTCCCGACCCGGCAGGAAGCTCAAATCCATCAGCACCGCCACCCCCTGAGCGACGGCACCACTGTGTTCGACGAGCCGCCTGGTGGCGGCGACCGTCCCGCCCGTCGCCAGCACGTCGTCGACGAGGAGCACCCGATGACCGGGCTCCAGCCCGTCCCGGTGCATCTCGAGCGTCGCCTTCCCGTACTCCAGCGCGTAGGACTCGGCGTACGTCGCGCGCGGCAGCTTGCCGGCCTTCCGCACCGGCACCAGCCCGGCGCCCAGGGCGAGCGCGACCGGGGCCGCCAGGATGAACCCTCGCGCCTCGATGCCGACGACGTGGTCGACCACGCTCCGCCCGGACTCGTCGCGCCCCGCCTCCGCCAACGCCTCGACGACGAGCCCGAAGGCGTCGGGATCGGCGAGCACCGGCGTGATGTCCTTGAACACCACGCCCGCCTCGGGGAAGTCCGGAACGTCGACGACCAGTCGGCGCAGGGCCTCGGCCGCGCGCTCGGACGTGGTGGCCGCGGCCGGCTGGGTCACTTCTTGCCCCGTTTGGACTTCGAACGCCGGGTCGGCTGTGAGCGGCCGCTGGCCGAGCTGGGTCGCACCGGCCCGCGCGACGGTGGCACGACTCGTCCGCGTCCGCTGGGCTCGGTGTTGGGCTGCGGACGGTTGCCACCGCTCCGCGCCGCCGCCGTCTGCTCCTCGCGGGCGGTCCGCAGCCGGGCCTCGTCGGGGTCGTCGGCGATCGGCATGTCCTCGGTGTACGCCGGCACCGACGCGTAGCGGTCGACCTCGTGCCGGCGACGGGCCTTGAGCCGCTTCTCCAGCTCCTGGACGTCGGGCTCGAGCGACTTCAGGTGGGCCAGCAGCGGGGTCGCGATGAAGATCGACGAGTAGGCGCCGGCGGCCATGCCGACGAACAGGGCGAGCGCCAGGTCCTTCAGGCTGCCCGAGCCGAGCTGCACCGCACCGACGTACAGGATCGCGGCGACCGGGATCAGGGCGACGATCGAGGTGTTGATCGACCGGACCAGGGTCTGGTTGACGGCCAGGTTCGCCGCCTCGGCGTACGTCTGGTGGCTCGCCCGGAGGTTCTTGGTGTTCTCGCGGACCTTGTCGAAGACCACGACGGTGTCGTAGAGCGAGAAGCCGAGGATCGTCAGCACACCGGTGACCGTCGCCGGTGTCACCTCGAACCCGGACAGGGCATAGATACCCACCGTGATCACGAGGTCGTGCGCCAGCGCCACCATGGCGGCCACCGACATCTTCCATTGTCGGAAGTAGCCCCAGATCATCAGCACGACCAGCACCAGGAAGACGACCAGACCGGTCGCCGAGCGTTTGGCGACCTCCTTGCCCCAGCTGGGCCCGATCTCGTCGGTGGAGATGGCGGCCTTGTTGACGTCGACCGACTTCTCGATCGCGGCGGCGACCTGGTTGGACTCCGTCGGCGTGAGCGGCTCTGTCTCGACGATGATGTTGTTCTTGCCTGCGGTCGTCACCACGACCTGCTGGGTCGACGGGATGCCGGTGCCGGCCACGTCGTCGCGCAGCTTGTCGGCGTTGTCCTGGGTCGCCTGTCCCGTCGGCATGGTGACGGTGAACTGCGCGCCGCCGCGGAACTCCAAGCCGAAGTTGAGACCCTTGAAGTAGAGCCCGAGCACCGCCGCGACGATGATCAGACCGGAGATCGCGTACCAGATGCGGGTCCGGCCGACGAAGTTGATCGACCTGCGGCCGGTGTAGAGGTCGTTTCCGAGCCTGCTGAACTTGCCCATCAGGCCCTCCCTCCTGCCGGGAGCCGATCGAGGCCGAGGTTCTCCGCGTCGAGACCGGAGAGCTTGTGGCCCTTGTTGAAGAAGGCGAACCGGGCCAGCCACGACACCATCGGCTTGGTGAACCAGAAGAACACCGCGAGGTCGATGATCGTCGAGAGACCGAGAGCGAAGGCGAAGCCCTTCACCACACCGGCGGCGAAGATGTAGAGGACGACTGCGGCCAGGATCGACACCGCGTCCGCGGCCACACAGGTCGCCCGGGCGCGGATCCAGCCGGCCTCGACCGCAACCCTCATCGACTTCCCGGATCTCATCTCGTCGCGGATGCGTTCGAAGAACACGATGAACGAGTCGGCGGTGATGCCGACGGCCACGATCAGGCCGGCGATCCCGGGCAGGGTGAGGGTGAACCCGGCGCTCTTGGCCAACAGCAGCACCATCGCGTACGTCGTGCCCCCGGCCACGAGGAGCGAGGCGATCACGACGAGGCCGAGGCCGCGGTAGTAGAAGAGGCAGTAGATCATCACCAGCGCCAGACCGGCGATGCCCGCGGTGATGCCCGCCGACAGCTGGTCACCGGCCAGCGAGGGGCCGATCACCTCGACCGTGGTCTTGTTCTTGTCGAAGGAGATCGGCAGGGCGCCGTACTTCAGGCTGGTGGCCAGGCTCTTCGCCTCGGACTCGCTGAAGTTGCCGGTGATCTGGGAGGTGCCGTCGGAGATCACGGACTCGAAGTAGGGGGCCGAGATCACCTGGCCGTCGAGCACGATCGCGAACGTCTTCGACTGGTCGCCCGCCATTGCCTGCGACAGCCGCCGCTGGATGTCGGCGCCGTGGCTCTTCAGCTGGATGCCGACCGTCCACTGCACCTGGCCCTGGGTCGTGCCGGGTGCGTTGGCGGAGGCCGAGGAGATCTCGGTGCCCTCGATCTGTGCGGGCGAGAGCAGGTACTTCTGACCCTGCGCGTCGCACGTCACGATCGGGATGTTCGGGAGGTCGACGACCGGCGTCTTCGACGGGCACGTGTAGGCGTTGTAGACGGCCACCGACTGCGGGTCGGGGTTGGTCATCCAGGTGAGCGCGTCCGCGAACGCCTTCTTGTTCGCCTCGGTGTAGTGCACCTTCGAGGTCGAGAGGGGTGCCCCTCCGGGGGTGGCCGTCGGCGACGAGCTCGGCTTGGCCTTCTTCTTGGTGTCCTTCTGGGTGCCCAGCAGCGCGGGTCCGCGGTTCTTGCCGGTCGAGTCGGCCTTCGGCGTGCTGGACTTTCCGGACGTGGTGGGCGCGCTGGAGGGCGGCAGGGTCACCCCGGAGCCGGGCGACTGTGACGGCGAGGCCGACGGCAGAGGCGCCTGCTGTCCCGTCTGAGGAACCTGTGCGACCAGCCGGAACCGCAGCCGGGCCTGGCGGAGCACGGTCTGCACCAGGCTGTTGCCGGTGGGTCCTGGCACCTGGACGACGATCTCGTTGCTGCCCTGGGTGGTCACCTCGGCCTCGGAGACGCCCGAGCCGTTGACGCGCTCGTTGATGATGTCCGCGGCCTGGTTGAGGTTGTCCTTGCTGACGCTCCCGTTGGCGATCAGGGTGATCTGGGTGCCGCCCTCGAGGTCGAGCCCGAGCGCCGGCTTCCAGGTGCCGACCAGGGCCACCAGGCCGTAGGCGACGGCCAGCCCGATGAAGAACACCGCGACGGTGCGTCCCGGGCGAGAGCTGCTGCGTGCCATCTGGTTACTTCTCCTCCGGCTCGTCGGCAGGGTCGCCCGCGAGCTCCGTGTCGAGCTGGGTGTCGTCGTCCCGAGCCGCGGGCGTCGTCACCTGGCCGACCGCCGCGCGGACCACGCGAAGGTTCACGCCGTCGGACACCTCGAGCTGCACCGTCTTCTCGTCCAACGACCGGAGGACGCCGATGATCCCCGAGGTCAACATCACTTCGTCTCCCACCGAGAGCTCACGCTGCATCTGTCCCAGGGCTCGCTGGCGCCGCTGCTGCGGGCGGATCATCGCGAACCAGAACAGCAACGCGAGCGCCAGCAGGATCAGGAACGGCGCCACGTCTTCCACGACTTCCTAGCTCAGGGGGTACGAGATGAGGCCGGCGCGACGGAGGTGGGTCCGGCCGACCGAGGGTGAAGTGTAACCGGGGATGTGGGCCGGGCCACGAATCCACCCCCAGCAGCCGACGGCGTCAGGACTCGAAGAGCGTCGGTTCTCCCGGCTGGTCGGGTGGCATCGGGGGTGGGGTGAGCCCGAGGTGCTCCCACGCGGCGCGGGTGGCGACCCGGCCGCGCGGCGTACGGGCCAGGAAGCCGTTGCGGACCAGGAACGGCTCGGCGACCTCCTCCACGGTCTCGCGCTCCTCCCCCACGGCCACCGCGAGCGTCGAGATGCCGACCGGGCCGCCGCCGAAGCGCCGGCAGAGCGAGTCGAGCACCGCCCGGTCGAGCCGGTCGAGACCGAGGGGATCGACCTCGTACAGGTCGAGCGCGCGGTGGGCCACCTCCCGGGTCACCACGCCGTCGGCCCTGACCTGGGCGTAGTCGCGGACGCGTCTCAGCAGGCGGTTGGCGATGCGGGGAGTGCCCCGCGAGCGCGAGGCGATCTCGGCCGTGCCTGCGGCATCGGCCCGGACCCCCAGCAGGCCCGCCGAGCGGCGGATGATCGTGTCGAGCTCGTCGGGCTCGTAGAACTCGAGCTGAGCGGTGAAGCCGAACCGGTCGCGCAGCGGCCCGGGCAGCAGACCGGCCCGCGTGGTCGCGCCGACCAGGGTGAACGGCGGGATGTCCAGCGGGATGGCGGTCGCGCCGGGTCCCTTGCCGATCACGACGTCGACGCGGAAGTCCTCCATCGCGAGGTACAGCATCTCCTCCGCGGGCCGCGACATCCGGTGGAGCTCGTCGACGAAGAGGACGTCGCCGTCGTTGAGCCCGGACAGGATCGCGGCCAGGTCACCGGCGTGGGTGATCGCGGGCCCGCTGGTCAGCCGGAGCGGGGTCGACATCTCGGTCGCGATGATCATGGCCAGCGTTGTCTTGCCGAGCCCGGGAGGACCCGACAGCAGCACGTGGTCGGGGGCGCGGCCGCGTCGCCGCGCGGCCTCGAGCACCAGGCCGAGCTGGTCGCGCACGCGCTGCTGCCCGATCACCTCGTCGAGGGTGCGTGGCCGGAGCGCCGCCTCGACCGCGCGCTCGTCCCCCTCGGCCTCGGCCGTGGTCAGGGAGGCGAGATAGGCCTCCTCGTGCGCCTCGAGCTCGTCTCGGGCCATCTCACGCCCTGCTCAGCGTGCGGAGGGCGGCGCGCAGGAGTGCGGCCACGTCGGGCTCGTCGCCGGCCTGGTCGGAAACGGCCTCGATCGCCTTGTCGGCGTCCTTGGCGGACCAGCCGAGCCCGACCAGCCCCTGCTGCACCTGGTCGCGCCAGGGCTCGACGAGCAGAGGTACGCCGCCGCCCGAGGCCGCGACGGGAACGCCGATCCGGTCCTTGAGCTCGAGGATGATCCGCTGGGCGCCCTTCTGGCCGATGCCCGGCACCGTGGTCAGGGTGCGGACGTCGTCACCCGCGACCGCGCGGCGTACGGCGTCCGGCGAGAGGACGGCCAGCATCGCCTGGGCGAGCTTGGGGCCGACGCCGCTGGCCGTCTGGACCAGCTCGAAGACCTGCTTCTCGTCCTCGTCCGCGAAGCCGAAGAGGGTCAGGGAGTCCTCGCGGACGACCATCGAGGTGGGCAGGGTCGCCTGGTGCCCGGTGCGCAGTGTGGCCAGGGTGTTGGGCGTGCACATCAGCTCGAGGCCGACCCCGCCGACCTCGACGACCGCGCTGGTCAGGGTCACCGCGGCGACCTCCCCGCGCACGAACGCGATCATCCCCATGCCTTCCGTGGATCGGGCCTGCCGAGACTGCCGGCCGCGGCGAGCGCGGCGTCGATGCGGGCCTGCGCTCCGCCACGCCAGATGTGGGTGATCGCCAGCGCCAGTGCGTCGGCGGCGTCGGCCGGCTTGGGTGGCGCGTCCAGGCGCAGGATGCGGGTGACCATGGCGCCGACCTGCGCCTTGGCGGCGCGTCCGCTCCCGGAGACGGCGGCCTTCACCTCCGACGGCGTGTGCAGGGCGATCGGCAGCCCCCGGCGGGCGGCCGCGACCATCGCGATGCCGCTGGCCTGGGCGGTGCCCATCACCGTGCTGGAGTCGGACCGGGCGAAGACGCGCTCGATCGCCACGGCGTCCGGCCGGTGCTCGTCGAGCCAGGCCTCGATGCCACGCTCGATGTGCATCAGCCGCCGCGAGACGTGCTCGTCGGCGGACGTGCGCAGGACGTTGACGTCGACCAGCCGCAGCGGCCTCCCGACCTCGCCCTCGACGACACCCATGCCGCACCGGGTGAGCCCGGGGTCGATCCCCAGCACGCGCATGCCGTGGCCTCTCCCATTCGCCCGAACACCTGTTCGCACGCCACGCTAACGGGCGCCGACGACGGTACGGCGTACGACACGCAAGCGGGCAGCCGTTCTCGAGGAACGAGAGAACGGCGTCGGCGAGCGCAGATTGCCCTTCGAGACGCCTCGTCCCTCGGCTCCTCAGGAACCGCGAGCCCACAGCTGAGCTTGCGAAGCCGTGACGGGCGAGTCGAGATCCGTGCCCGTGCCTGAGGCGCCGACCCTGGTCTCGACCAGCTCGACCAACGAAGGCCTCAAGCGTCGAGGGCGGCCATGACCTCGTCGGGGACGTCGACGTTGGTGAAGACGTTCTGGACGTCGTCGAGATCCTCCAGCGCGTCGACCAGGCGGAAGACCTTGCCCGCGGCGTCGGCGTCGACGGGGATGTCCATGCTCGCCACGAACTGAACCTCGGCGGAGTCGTAGTCGATCGACGACTCCTGCAGGGCACTGCGCACCGCGACCACGTCGGTCGCCTCGGAAACCACCTCGAACGAGTCGTCGAGGTCGTTGACGTCCTCGAGCCCGGCGTCGAGCGCCGCCTCGAGCACGTCGTCCTCGCTGACCGCGCGCGCCTCCTGGGTCTTCGGCACGATCACGACGCCCTTGCGGTTGAACAGCCGCGAGACGGAGCCGGGGTCGGCCATCGTCCCGCCGTTGCGGGTGACGGCCGTGCGGACCTCCATGGCGGCACGGTTGCGGTTGTCGGTGAGGCACTCGACGAGGAAGGCCACGCCCTGGGGTCCGTAGACCTCGTACATGATCGTGGAGTACTCGGCGCCGCCGGCCTCGGCGCCCGAGCCGCGCTTCACCGCGCGGTCGATGTTGTCGTTGGGGACCGACGACTTCTTCGCCTTCTGGATCGCGTCGTAGAGCGTGGGGTTGCCGGCGGGGTCTCCCCCGCCCATCTTCGCGGCCACCTCGATGTTCTTGATCAGCTTGGCGAACATCTTGCCCCGGCGCGCGTCGATGACGGCCTTCTTGTGCTTGGTGGTGGCCCATTTCGAGTGGCCGGACATGCTTCCTCTTCTCAGCTCTCGTCGATCAGGTCCAGGAACAGGCGGTGCACGCGGTCATCACCGCCGACCTCGGGGTGGAAGGACGTCGCCATCAACGACCCCTGCCGGACCGCGACGATCCTACCGGCGGCCTCACCCTCCTCGACCGTGGCGAGCGCCTCGACGCCCGGTCCCGCCTGCTCGACCCAGGGCGCCCGGATGAAGACGGCGTGCACCGGGGCGTCCAGCCCGGTGAAGTCCAGGTCGCCCTCGAACGAGTCGACCTGCCGTCCGAAGGCGTTGCGTCGGACCGTGATGTCCAGCCCGCCGAGCGTCTCCTGGTCGGCGGTGCCGTCCTCGACCCGGTCGGCCAGCATGATCATCCCCGCGCAGGTGCCGAGGACCGGCATGCCCTCCTTGATGCGGTGTCGGATCGGCTCGAACAGGTCGAAGGTGCGGGCCAGCTTGGACATGGTCGTCGACTCACCGCCGGGGATCACCAGCCCGTCGCAGCGGTCGAGCTCCGACTCCCGGCGTACGCCGATGGTCTCGACCCCCAGCCCGTCCAGCACGCGCAGGTGCTCACGGACGTCCCCCTGCAGCGCGAACACGCCGATGGTGCGGTTCATGGCGTGCTCATTCGTGTGACGGCCCGGCTCACCAGCCGCGCTCGGCCAGCCGGTGCGGCTGCGGGATGTCGTCGACGTTGATGCCCACCATGGCCTCGCCGAGCCCGCGGCTGACCTTGGCGACCACGTCGGGGTCGTCGTAGAACGTCGTGGCCTTGACGATCGCCTCCGCGCGCTGGCCCGGGTTGCCGGACTTGAAGATGCCGGAGCCGACGAAGACGCCCTCGGCCCCGAGCTGCATCATCATCGCGGCGTCGGCCGGGGTGGCGATGCCCCCGGCGGTGAACAGCACGACCGGCAGCTTGCCGGCGGCGGCGACCTCGCGGACCAGGTCGTACGGCGCCTGCAGCTCCTTCGCGGCGACGTACAGCTCGTCCTCGCTGAGGCCGTGGAGGCGGCGCAGCTCGGCGCCGATCGTGCGCATGTGGGTGACCGCGTTGGAGACGTCGCCGGTGCCCGCCTCGCCCTTGGACCGGATCATCGCCGCGCCCTCGGTGATGCGCCGGAGGGCCTCGCCGAGGTTCGTGGCGCCGCACACGAAGGGCACGGTGAACTGCCACTTGTCGATGTGGTGGGCGTAGTCGGCCGGGGTCAGCACCTCGGACTCGTCGATGTAGTCGACCCCGAGGCTCTGCAGCACCTGAGCCTCGGCGAAGTGACCGATGCGGGCCTTGGCCATCACCGGGATCGAGACGGTCTCGATGATGCCGTCGATCATGTCCGGGTCGCTCATCCGCGACACCCCGCCCTGGGCCCGGATGTCGGCCGGCACGCGCTCGAGCGCCATCACGGCCACGGCCCCGGCGTCCTCGGCGATCTTGGCCTGCTCCGGGGTGACGACGTCCATGATCACGCCGCCCTTGAGCATCTCGGCCATGCCGCGCTTCACGCGGGTCGTGCCGATGCCGTTCCGCTCGTCGGTGGAGCCTGTCGAGACCATCTCAGTCATGCCTCCATGGTAGGGCTGACCGGCCGTTCATCCCTACTCGGCGGGAGGGGTGAGACCCAGCGCCTGACGGCGTACGACGAGGATCCGCTGCACCACCGTGACCGTGCTCGCCACGGCCAGCACGCCGAGCGTGATCGGGATCAGCCACATCACCCCGTCGGGCACGCCGAGCAGTCGCAGCAGGTCGGCCAGGCCGGTCATCACCAGGATCGACACCAGCCGGTCGGACCGCTCGGCGATGCCGACCTTCGCCTGCATGCCGAGCGACTCGGCCCGGGCCCGGGCGTACGACGTGACCGATCCCATGGTCAGGCAGTAGATCGCGAGCGCGGCCCGCCACTCGCTGTCGCCGGGGCCGATGTAGTAGACCGCGAGGCCGCCGAAGATCGCGGCGTCGCCGATCCGGTCGAGCGTGGAGTCGAGGAACGCCCCGAACGACGAGATCTGGCCGCTGGTGCGGGCCATGTAGCCGTCGATCATGTCGCTGAACACGAACGCCGTGATGATCAGGACGCCGGCCAGCAGCCAGCCCTGCGGGAAGCAGACCAGCGCGCCGGCGCAGACACCCAAGGTGCCGACCAGGGTCACGGCGTTCGGGCTGACCCCCATCCGCAGGAGGAGGTCGCCGAGCGGCGCCCAGAGGTCGGTCCAGAACTGGCGGAAGCGTTCGAGCATGGCGGCAGCAGGGTAGCGAGTCGCCCGGTCACTCGACCCAGGCGTCGGCGAGCAGGCGTCTGGTCTCCAGGAGCAGCTCGGGCAGGGTCTTGGTCTTCCCGATGACCGGTAGGAAGTTGGTGTCGCCGACCCACCGGGGTACGACGTGCTGGTGCAGGTGGGCCGCGATGCCGGCACCGCCGGCCGCTCCCTGGTTGATCCCGACGTTGAACCCCTCCGCCCGCGACACCGCCCGGAGCGTCGTCAGGGCGGCCTTGGTCATCGTCGCGATCTCGGCCGCCTCCTGCTCGGTGGTGTCGGTGTAGTCCGCGACGTGCCGGTAGGGGCAGATCATCAGGTGGCCGGCGGCGTAGGGGTACAGGTTCAGCACGGCGTACGCCGTCTCCCCCCGGCGGACGACGAGATACCGCTCGTCCTCGCGGGACGTCGAGATCCGGCAGAACGGGCACTCCCCCGCTGAGGCATCCGTCGGCTTGCTCTCCCCGCGGATGTAGGCCATCCGGTAGGGCGTCCACAACCGCTCCAGCCCGTCGGCCTCGCCGATCCCATCCTGGTGAGCGGTCTCCATGGCGCCACTGTAGGGAGGCGGCCGAGGGCTACGACGAGTACCCGGCTCTACGCTCGAGCGCGTGGCCGACCCGATCCTGCGCCCCGCGACCACCGACGACGTGGAGTCGATCGCCGACCTCTTCCACCGCGGCTGGCACGACGCCCACCCGGGGAAGGTGCCCGACGGCCTGACCGAGCGGCGGACACGCGAGGCGTTCGGCGACCGCGTCGCCCGGCGCGTCGCAGAGACGAACGAGACGACCGTGGCTGAGGTCGACGGGGCGGTCGCGGGCTTCATCATGATCGACGGCGACGAGGTCGAGCAGGTGTACGTCGATCGCGCGTTCCGCGGCTCGGGCGTCGCCGCCGTCCTGCTCACCGCGGCCGAGCGGCAGGTCGCGGCCGGTGGCCACCGCCTCGCCTGGCTCGCGGTCGTGGTGGGCAACGACCGGGCGCAGGCGTTCTACCGCCGGCAGGGCTGGGTCGACGAGGGCGACCTGCCCTACCCGGTGACCGCGCTCGGCGAGACCTTCATCTCCCCGTGCCGGCGGTTCACCAAACGCGTGGGCTGACCGACTCAGACCTGCTCGCGGGAGGCGACGGCGGCCGCGACCCGCTCGATGGCCTCGTCGATCGGTACGCCGTTGTCCTGGCGGCCGTCCCGGTAGCGGAACGACACGGCGGCGGCCTCCATGTCCTGGTCGCCGGCGATCACCATGAACGGCACCTTCTGCAGCTGGGCGTTGCGGATCTTCTTCTGCATCCGGTCGTCCGAGTCGTCGATCTCGACCCGCAGCCCGCGCGCAGTCATCCGCTTCGCGACGTCCTCGAGGTAGGCCACGTGCCGCTCCGCGATCGGGATGCCCTGCACCTGCACCGGCGAGAGCCACGGCGGGAACGCGCCGGCATAGTGCTCGACCAGCACGCCGATGAACCGCTCGATCGACCCGAACTTGGCCGAGTGGATCATCACCGGCCGCTGGTGGCTGCCGTCGGCGGCGACGTACTCCAGCCCGAACCCGGCCGGCTGACCGAAGTCGTACTGCACGGTCGACAGCTGCCAGGTGCGGCCGATCGCGTCCTTGGCCTGGATCGAGATCTTCGGTCCGTAGAAGGCCGCGCCGCCCGGATCCGGGACCAGCTCGAGGCCGGACTCCTCGCCGACCCGCTGCAGCACCGCCGTCGCGTCGGCCCAGTCCTCGTCGGACCCCTGGAACTTCTCCTTGTTCCTGTCGTCGCGCGTGGACAGCTCGAGGAAGAAGTCGTCGAGACCGAAGTCGCGGAACAGGCCCAGGCAGAACTCGAGCAGCTTCTTGGCCTCGTCGCCGGCCTGCTCGCGGGTCACGTAGGAGTGGGAGTCGTCCTGGGTCAGCCCACGCACCCGGGTCAGCCCGCCGACGACCCCGGACTTCTCGTAGCGGTAGACGTTGCCGAACTCGAAGAACCGCAGGGGCAGCTCCCGGTAGGACCGGCCGCGGGACTGGTAGATCAGGTTGTGCATCGGGCAGCTCATCGCCTTGAGCTGGTACCTCGCGCCCTCGAGCTCCATCGGCGGGTACATCGTGTCCGCGTAGTAGGGCAGGTGCCCCGAGGTGTGGAAGAGCCCCTCCTTGCTGATGCTCGGCGAGCTGACGTAGGAGAAGCCCTCCTCGATGTGTCGCTGCCGGACGTAGTCCTCCATCACCCGGCGGATCACGCCACCCTTGGGGTGGAAGACCACCAGGCCCGGGCCGAGCTCCTCGGGGAAGGAGTAGAGGTCGAGCTCGCGCCCGATCTTGCGGTGGTCGCGCTTCTCGGCCTCCTCCAGCCGGTGGAGGTACGCCGCGAGCGCGTCCTTGCTCTCCCAGGCCGTGCCGTAGATGCGCTGGAGCTGCTTGTTCTTCTCGTCTCCACGCCAGTACGCCGCGGCCGTGCGCATCAGCTTGAAGGCCGGGATGCGCTTGGTGGTCGGCAGGTGCGGTCCGCGGCAGAGATCCTTCCAGGCCGGCTCGCCGTCGCGCCGGAGGTTGTCGTAGATGGTCAGCTCGCCGGCGCCGACCTCGACGTTCGCGCCCTCGGCCGCGTCGTCGCCGTGGCCCGCGCCCTTCAGGCCGATCAGCTCGACCTTGTAGGGCTCGTCCTCGAGCTCCACGAGCGCGTCGGCGTCCGCCACCGGGCGGCGGGAGAACCGCTGGCCCTCCTTGATGATCTTGCGCATGGCGGTCTCGATCTTGTCGAGATCGTCGGGGTGGAACGGGGTCTCGACGTCGAAGTCGTAGTAGAAGCCGTTCTCGACCGGAGGGCCGATGCCGAGCCTCGCCTCGGGCCACAGCTGCTGCACGGCCTGCGCCATCACGTGGGCCGTCGAGTGCCGCAGGATGTCGCGTCCGTCCGGGCTGTCGATCGCGACCGGCTCGACCTCGTCGCCCTCTCGCAGCTCGTAGGCGAGGTCGCGCAGCACTCCCCCGACCCGCGCCGCGATCACGGCCGCGTCGTCGGCGTACAGCTCCCAGGCCTTGGTGCCCGTCGTGACCGTCCGCTCCTCACGCGCATCGGCGTGGGTGAGGACGATGGTCAGGTCGGACACGACTGCTCCTGTGCGGTACGGCGCTGGGACCTGTCGATCGTATCCAGGGTGCCGCCCCACCTTCGCGCCCATTACCCGCCGTGATCAGGCAGCACGCTGTTTACTCGTCCCGTGACCACCGACGAGTCCACCTCCGCCGCGCCCTCCGAGGACAGCGGCAGCGGCCGCCACCCCGGCATGGTGCGGGTGAAGGTACGTCGCCGCAGGCGACGCCGGCGTCGGCTGATCGTGGTCGGCGTCCTGCTCGTCGTGGTGCTGGTGCTGGTCGCGCTGGCCCTGATGGCCCGGACGCTGGTCTCCGCCAAGCACGAGGCGCAGGCCGCGCAGCAGGACCTGACCTCGGCCAAGGCCGCGCTCTCCGCCGACCACTTCGGCCAGGCCCGCGCGTACGTCAAGGAGGCGCGCGCCCACGTCGACCAGGCCCGGAGCGACTCCGGCGGGCTGAGCGGCGACGTCTGGTCGGTGATCCCGGTCGCGGGTGGCGCCGTGGACGACGAGCGCTACCTGGTCGACGCCCTCGACCAGACGACCTCGGTCGCAGAGCTCGGTGTCCAGATCTACCCGATCGTGTCCGGCCGCTCGGCCGAGCTGATGCACGGTCAGCGCATCGACCTGAAGCTGCTCCAGGACGTGGCGGACCGGACCAGCGCCATCGGCCCGCACATCGACCAGGCACTCGCCGACCTCGACCAGGTCAAGGGGAGCACCCCGATCGTCGGCACGTCGGTGAAGAACGCCAAGGCCACCGCGCTGAGCTACCTGGCGCCCTTGCAGGAGACCTATCGCGACAACGCACCGATCATCAGCTCGCTGCCGGCGCTGGTCGGGGCGGACGGCCCCCGCACCTACCTCCTCGCGATGCTGAACCCGGCCGAACAGCGCTACTCCGGCGGCGGCGCCCTGTCGTTCACGACCTTGCGGTTCCGCGACGGGGTCGCGTCGTTCGGCGCGAGCGTGAACGTCGACGACATCCTCGCGCGCGGAGACCAGCAGGTCTGGGCCCCGGTCGTGGGCAACACCTTCCATCGGCAACCCGCGCTGCGGGTGACATCCGCGACGTTCTCCCCGTGGTGGTCGGTCTCCGGCGAGGAGCTGATCCGTGGCTACCAGAAGGCCTTCCCGGGGACCCGGTACGACGGGGTCATCGGCATCGACCTCCAGGGCCTGGCCAGCCTGTTCCGGATCACCGGGCCGATCGACCTCCCGTCGTTCGGACAGATCACCGCCGACAACCTGGTGCAGACGCTCGGTGGCAGCTACGGCAACTTCGACTCGGTCGAGCAGCGCCACCGGCTGAACGACGAGCTGGTCCCGGCGTTCCGCCAGAAGCTCTTCGAGGGCGGGAAGATGTCGGAGAAGGTGAAGTCGCTCGCGGCGAGCGCGAAGGGCCGCCACTTCGTCACCTACTTCCGCGGCCCCCTGATCCGGCACCGTTTCGCGCGGGTGGGGCTGTCCGGTGACCTGAGCCCGACCTTCTACGACTACATCGGCGTCTTCAGCCAGAACCTCAACGGCAGCAAGACCGACTACTGGCAGCACCGCACCGTCGACTCCACCGTGCACCTCAAGGACGACGGCAGCGCCAGGGTGCACCTGCACATCACCGTCCGCAACGAGGCCCCGCCGTACACACTGCCTGTGCCGGACCCGAAGGCCGGGTACACGACCCGGTACCTGCTGACCCGGATCGGCGTCTTCATGCCCCGGAACGCGACGTTCGGTGACGCCGAGGTGAACGGGAAGACGTACGGCGCGAAGCTGCACCTGCCCACCGTCACCGGCGTCCGGAACCGGAAGTACGTCGAGGGCACGATGATGCTCAACTCCGGCCAGAGCAGCACGATGGACGTGACCTACGCGGTGAAGAACGCCGCCGAGGTCGTCAGCCCGTCGAGCCTGATCTACCACCTCGACGTCGACCCGCAGGACCTGGTCGTCCCCGAGAACCTCCGCGTCCACGTGGTCTGGCCGACCGGCTTCCACGCCGGCGGCGACCTGCCGGACGGTTGGAAGGCCACCGCCACCGGCGCGACGTACACCGGCGTCGTCGCGGACAAGGCGTCCTGGGCGATCCCGCTGGCGAAGGGCTGAGCGGCCGGTAATTTCGGGTGGGCGATACTGGGTTCGAACCAGTGACCTCTTCGGTGTGAACGAAGCGCGCTACCACTGCGCCAATCGCCCGTGCGGACGCCGACTGTAGCGCAGGATGGCGGGGCCCTCGAAACTCGCGTGGCCGGTCAGGCGAGCAGCTCGGCCTCGCGCTCGTGCCACACCTTGCGGACCTCGGTCGTGACCGGGCCGGGGGCGCCGAGCTCGCGGTCGTTCCAGCGGTGGATCCCCTGTACGTCGCGCGTCGTCGAGGCCAGGAAGGCCTCCCTGGCTCGCTCGGTGAGCACCTCGATCGGCTCGTCGAACTCCGTGGCGCCGTACCAGTCGAGGACCAGCTTGCGGGTGATCCCGGCCAGGCAGCCACTGGCCAGGCTGGGGGTGCGCAGCTCGCCGTCGACCACGTAGAAGACGTTGGTGCCAGTACCCTCGCACAGGTTGCCCTGGAGGTTGCCGAAGATCGCCTCGCTCGCACCGTGGCTCCGGGCCAGGGCGAGGGCGCGGACGTTCTCGCCGTACGACGTGGTCTTGAGGCCGGCGAGTGCCCCGCGCTCGTTGCGGGGCCATGGCACGGTGACGACCGCAGCGGTGTCCGGCCAAGGGTCCATCGGGCCCGCCACGACCACCAGCGAGGAGGGGCCGTCGCCCCGGTCGGAGCCGAGCGGTGCGAGGCCGCCGGTCCAGGTGATCCGGACCCGGCCGAGGGTCAGCGGCTCGCCCTCCAGGACCGCCGCGATGGCGCGGCGTACCTCGTCGTGATCAGGGTCCTGGAGCCCGAGGCCGCGTGCCGAACGGGTCATCCGCTCCAGGTGGGGCTCGAGTGCGAAGACCCGCCCGTCGACCACTTTGACGACCTCGAAGACCCCGTCGCCGACCGTCACGCCGTGGTCCCGCGCGGCCACCGCAGGGGCGTCCGGATCGGTCAGGAGCTCGCCGTTGACCCAGGTGCGCATGCCTCGAAACTACCGGCGAAGGGCTCGGTGCGCCCGAATTGGAGGTGCCCAGGGCATCGGCTAAGGTTCTCTTCGCGTCTCCCGGGACGGGCATCTGGCCGGGGGTTGCAAGCGGACGTAGCTCAGTTGGTAGAGCGCAACCTTGCCAAGGTTGAGGTCGCGAGTTCGAGCCTCGTCGTCCGCTCGGAGCGGGTCTCGAGCCCATCCAGCGGTGGGTTGGCCGAGAGGCGAGGCAACGGACTGCAAAT
>NZ_DASXWU010000027.1:0-14431 GCF_036503465.1 Nocardioides sp. | reverse complement strand
ATCTTCGGTCAGCTGCAGGACATCGCCGCCAGGGACGTCCCGTTCATCCCGTCGTGGGTGGGGCAGAACACCGCCGTCTACGGGAAGGGCATGTCCGGCGTCGAGAGCACGCTCGACCCGTCGTTCATCTTCCGGTTCTGGCTGGTCACCAAGAACGCCTGATCAACCACAGCACACGGACGTGGGGGGAGGCCCGAGCGGTCTCTCCCCACGACCCGTGCCAGGAGGCACTAGTCATGGCCCGTGCTGGATCAGGATCGCTCCCGCGCTACATCCTGCAGCGCATCCTGCTGGTGATCCCGATGATCTGGGTGATCCTCACTGTCGTCTTCGTCGTGCTGCGGGTGGCGCCCGGCGACCCCGTCTCGGCGGCCCTCGGCGGCAAGCTCAACGCCCAGGCGCTCGAACAACGACGTGAGGCACTCGGGTTCAACCGGCCCCTGATCGCCCAGTACTGGGACTACGTGTCCTCGGTGATGCATCTCGACTTCGGAACCACGTTCAGTGACAACCAGCCCGTCCTGCGCGTGATCCGCGACAACGGGGGCGCGACCCTGAGCCTGACAGTCGCGGCGTTCGTGATCGCTCTGGTCGTGGGCATCCCGCTGGGCCTGCTGGCGGGTCGCTTCCGTGACTCGGTCCCCGACGTCGTCATCCGGCTGTTCGGCATCCTGAGCTACGCGGCACCCGTGTTCTTCGTCGGCTTCCTGCTCCAGCTCTACGTGGCCGGACCGCTCGGGCTGCCGACCTCGGGCGACGCCAGCCCCATCACCGTCTTCCAGGTCCAGCCGAAGACCCACATCCTGCTGCTCGACGCGCTGCTCAGCGGGAACGGCGCCGCGATCCAGGACGTCCTCAAGCACCTCGTGCTGCCGGCCACCACCTTGGGTCTTCTGATCTGCGGGATCTTCATCCGGCTGGTGCGGGTCAACATGCTGCAGACGATGCAGGCCGACTACGTCGAGGCCGCGGAGGCGCGGGGCATCTCCAGCGGCAAAGTCACCTGGCGGCACGGCTTCCGCAACGCTCTGGTCCCGGTGATCACCGTGGTCGGGCTGCAGTTCGCACTCCTGCTCGGAGGCGCCGTGCTGACCGAGCCGACGTTCAACTGGCCGGGCATCGGCTCGAAGCTGGTCTTCTACATCAACAACCGCGACTACGGCGCGGTGCAGGGCATCATCACGATCTTCGCGCTCGCCGTGGTGCTGATCAGCGTGATCATCGACATCGTGAACGCGCTCATCGACCCGCGAGTGAGGTTCTGATGCGCCGGGTCGCCGCCGGGCTCCTGAAGCCCTTCACCGAGACGGCCGGCCTGGCCCGCTGGATGCTGGTCGCCGGGGTGCTCCTCACCGCGGTCTTCGTCGTCTTCGCGCTCTTCGCCCCCTGGGTCGCCCCCTACGGCTTCGCGCAGACCTCCGCTCACGGCGTCGCCTTCCCCAAGCTGGGGCACCCGGACTCCCAGCACTGGTTCGGCACCGACAGGCTGTTCTTCGACGTGTTCTCCCGGGTGATCTGGGGGGCCCGCACCGCCCTCGAGGTCGTGGTCCTCTCCATCTTCTTCTGCGTGGTGATCGGCGTGCCGCTCGGTCTCGCGTCCGGCTACTACGGCGGATGGTTCGACCGGATCGTCGTGCTGGTCATGGACGCGATGTACGCCTTCCCCTCCTTCCTGCTGGCGATCGTGTTCTCGTTCCTGCTCACCAACGTCTACGGCGGCAGCGTGGTGGCGGTGTCCCTGTCCCTGACCGCCGTCTACATCCCGCAGTACTTCCGGGTCGTCCGGAACACGACGCTCAGCGCCAAGGAGGCGACGTACGTCGAGGCCGCCCGCGCCATCGGGGCGACCGACGGCCGGATCATGCGGCGCTACCTGTTCGGCAACGTGATCCAGAGCGTCCCGGTGCTCGGCACCCTGAACGCCGCAGACGCCATCCTCACGCTGGCCGGGCTGGGGTTCCTCGGGCTCGGCATCCAGTCGACCGACGCCGCCGAGTGGGGCCACGACCTCAACCGGGCGCTCGCGGATGCCGGCGGCGGGGTCTGGTGGACGGGGCTGTACCCCGGCCTGGCGATCGTGCTCCTGGTGACCGGCCTGACACTGGTCGGCGAGGGCCTGAACGAGACGCTGAACCCCACGCTCCGGCGGCGTCGCCTCCTACCGGTCGTCATGCCGGGGCGCGCGGCACCCAACCTGGTCGAGGAGGAGCGGAGCTGACATGGCCATCGACGTGAGCGACCGGACCGTCGCGATCTCCCCGGGGGAGCCGGTGATCTCGGCGCGCGACGTGCGGGTCTGGTACGGCACGACCCGTGGTGCGATCCGGGCCGTCGACGGCGTCAGCTTCGACCTCGCGCCGGGTGAGACGCTCGGCCTGGTCGGCGAATCGGGCTGCGGGAAGTCGACCCTCGGCCGGGGCCTGATGGGGCTGCTGCCCGAAGGTGCCAAGCGCGACGGCCAGGTGCTGTTCCGGGGCCAGGACATCTTCTCGCTCAGCGCGAAGGAGTCCTACCAGCTGCGCGGTCGCGAGCTCGGGATGATCTTCCAGGAGCCGTTGACCCGCCTGAACCCCCTGATGCGGATATCCCAGCATTTCGAGGAGACCATCAAGCAGCACGAGCCAGGCCTGTCCAAGGACGAGATCCGCGAGCGCGCCCTCGAGGCGCTCCGCCTGATGGGTATACCGCCGACCCGCTACCGGTCCTACCCCCACGAGTTCTCAGGCGGCATGCGGCAGCGGCTGATGATCGCGCTGGCCCTCGTCCTGCGGCCGGCCTTCGTCGTCGCCGACGAGCCGACCACCGCACTCGACGTGCTCGTCGAGGCGCAGATCGTCCAGATCCTCAACGACCTGCGCCGCAACTTCCAGACGTCCCTGCTGTTGATCACCCACAACGTCGGCATCGTCGCCGAGGCCTGCGACCGGGTGGCGGTGATGTACGCCGGCCGGATCGTGGAGCAGGGGACGGTGGCCGAGGTGTTCAAGAATCCCCAGCACCCGTACACGCGGGAGCTGCTGCGGTCGACGATCTCGCTCAGCACCACCGGGCTCAACTACATCCCCGGTGCCCCGCCGGACCTGGTCGACCCACCCGACGGCTGCCGGTTCCACCCGCGCTGCCCTCAGGCCATGAACGTGTGCGCGACCCAGAACCCGGTCAACATGGAGCGACCCGGCGGCGGTCGCGTCGAGTGCTGGCTGCTCGGGCCCGACGAGCAGGTCCCGCCCGGGGGGAAGCAGCCGCTGAAGCAGGAGGAGCTGACCGTTGCCGACGAAGCCTGAGACCCGGGCGGACGCCCCCGCGCTGGTCGACGTGCGCGATCTGTCGGTGCACTTCGAGCTCCGTGGCGGGACACTGGCCCGGCTGTTCGGCCGCGACACCGGCACGATCAAGGCCGTCGACGGGGTCGACCTCCGGCTGCGGCCCGGCGAGGTCGTGGGCCTGGTCGGTGAGAGCGGCAGCGGGAAGTCCACCCTGGGACGAGCGCTCCTGGGGCTGGTCCCCGCGACGTCCGGCTCGATCCATCTCCGCGACCAGAACCTCGCAGAGATGAGCCGCCGGCAGCTGCGCGCCATCCGGCGGGTGGTGCAGATGGTCTTCCAGGACCCGAACGCCGCCTTGAACCCGTCGATGACCATCGAGGAGGCCGTCGGCGACGCCCTCCGGGTCCACGGCATGAAGTCCGCGACCGAGCGTCGGGCCGGCGTCGTGCAGGCTCTCGAGAGGGTCGGTCTCTCGCCGGTGGAGCTGTTCTTGAACAAGTACCCGCGCGACCTGTCCGGCGGTCAGAAGCAGCGCGTGGTGCTGGCCCGGGCGATCGTGCTCAACCCCACCCTGCTGGTCGCCGACGAGCCGGTGTCGATGCTCGACATGAGCGTGCGGGCCAAGATCCTGCAGCTGATGCTGGACCTCAAGCACGACCTCGAGCTCACCTACGTCTACATCACCCACGACCTGGCGACCGCCAAGTACTTCTGCGACCGGGTCGCGATCATGTACCTCGGCCGGATCGTGGAGATCGGGCCCACCGAGGAGATCTTCGCCCAGCCGCGGCACCCGTACACCAAGGCGCTGCTGGCCGCGATCCCGGAGCCGGACCCCGACAAGATGGTGCCGCGGGACCTGCCCCGGGGGGAGATCCCGGACGCCGCCCAACCGCCGCTCGGCTGTGCCTTCCACCCGCGCTGCCCCGAAGCCGTCTCCGGCTGCGGCTGGGAGTCGCGGGACCTCCGCACGCTCGTCGAGGAGCACTGGCTGCGCGCGGACGCGGCGTACGACGAGGAGAGGAGGGTGATCGGCGACCTCGACCACCTCGACACCCCGTCGACCACCGCGACCCTTGGCGTGGGCGGCAGCGCGCAGGTGCGCGCGATCCTCGACCGGATGAGGACCGAGGACGTCGACGAGCCGCTGTGGTCGGGGGTCACCGCGGTCGAGGACTCCGGATCCGGGGTCACGGTGCACTTCGAGCCCGCCCCCCCGCCTCCGCTGCGCAGGGCCGGCGGGGTCGAGGTGGCGTGTGTGCTCTACCCGGACGAGGGCCGGCCGGACGCCTGAGTCGTCGCTGAACCGGAGTCGGAGAGAGGTCGTAGTACCAGCGTCCGATAGCAACTCCTACCCGCCGCAGCCGAGCCTGGTGTCTCGTTCCCGACGACACGAGGAGTCCGAGATGCCCATCCGACCGACCCGCACCGCCCTGGCCGCCCTGACCGTCGCCGCGCTCACCGTTCCGGTGGGCCTGGTCTCCCCGGCCGCCGCCTCCGACGGCGGCGGCAGCGACGTCCGCACGAGCGGTCGCTGCTCGGGCACCGCCCACTGGAAGCTGAAGGCCAAGGCGGACGACGGCCGGATCGAGGTCGAGGGCGAGATCGACAGCAACCGGGCCGGACAGGTCTGGCGCTGGACCCTCAAGCACAACGGGAGCCTCTCCGCGAGCGGGACCAAGAAGACGTCCGGCCTCAGCGGCTCGTTCCAGGTCGAGCGTCGGATGGCCAACCTGGCGGGCACAGACCATTTCATCTTCCGGGCCACGCATCGCCACCAGGTGTGCCGTGGCACCATCTCGTTCTGATCCGCACCGATCCATACGTCCGACAACGCCGAGGAGCGCCGAGTGAAGGGTCTGCGGCGACCGTGGGCCAGTCCGTTGGTGCAGTTCGTCGTGGCCAGCCTGCTGCTCTTCGCGGTCGCCTGGTGGGCGACCGGGATCTTCTCGCAGCGTGCGGCGCGGTCCGAGGCCCTCGCCGACGCCCGGGTGACCACCGAGCTCCTCGCGCACTCGGTGGCCGAGCCGGCGATGCCGAAAGGGCTGGTGGACGGGGATCCCGGGGCGATCGACCGCTTCGACCGGGCCGTGCTCGCCCGGCTGCTGGTCGGAGACGTACGCCGGATCAAGATCTGGCGAGGCGACGGGACCGTCGTCTACAGCGACGAGACCCAGCTCATCGGGAAACGCTTCGCGCTGGACGGCGAACAGCTGAGCGTGCTCCACAGCGGTGACACCGAGGGCGGGATCTCCGACCTGCGCCGACGGGAGAACCGCTTCGAGACCGATGAGGACGGGCTGCTGGAGGTCTACACCCGGATCGAGTCGCCCGAGGGTCAGCCCCTGCTGTTCGAGGCGTACTACTCCGTCGAGACCGTGCACAAGCGCGCGGCCGAGGTGCTGACGCCGTTCCGAAGGATCACGGTCGGGGCGCTGCTGGCGCTGCTGCTGCTCGGCGTCCCGCTGCTCGGCGTCCTCACCCTGCGGCTGACCCGCGCCTCGCGGGCTCGTGAACGCCTGATGCGCCGGGCGATCGAGTCCTCGGAGGCCGAGCGGCGCAGGATCGCCCGCGACCTGCACGACGGAGTGGTGCAGGAGCTCGCAGGCACGGCCTTCGCGCTGTCGGGCACGGCCCGCGAGCCGTCCCTGCCACCCGGTCTCCGCGACAGCCTGACGGAGTCCAGCCGGTCCCTGCGCCGGTCCCTGCGCCAGCTCCGCTCGTTGCTGGTAGAGATCCATCCGCCCGGACTCGACGCCGCCGGACTGGGCGCGGCCCTGGAGGACCTGACCGCGCTGGCCGGCTCGGCCGGAGTCGAGACCACGGTGTCGGTGAGCGATGTCGAGGGAGCGCCGGACCACGTGGTCACCCTGGTCTGGCGGGTGGCGCAGGAGGCGATCCGGAACGCGGTCCGCCACGCCGACGCCGCGCGACTGGCCGTGGAGGTGCGCGGCGACGAGCGACAGGTGCGGCTGACCGTGCGCGACGACGGCATCGGGTTCGACCCCGCCGCACCCGCCCGGAACGGCTCCTACGGGCTGCGCGGCCTGCAGAGCCTCGTCGAGGACGGCGGCGGACGCGTACGGGTGGACTCCGCGCCCGGCGCCGGCACGACGGTACGGATGGTGGTGGAGCGGTGAGAACGTCGGGGACGATCCGGGTCGTGGTCGTGGACGACCACGCGATGCTCCGGGCCGGGCTCGAGCAGCTGCTCGCCGGCGAGGCGGACCTCGAGGTGGTGGGCAGCGCGTCCGACGGGGCGGAGGCGGTCACGCTGGTGCGCGAGGCGCGGCCGGACGTGGTCCTGATGGACCTGCAGATGCCCGGGGTCGACGGGGTGGCCGCGACGCGACAGATCGTCGGCGAGGAGCTGGCCGACGTGCTGGTGCTGACGTCGTACTCCGACGCCGAGCGGATCGTCGGAGCCCTGGATGCCGGTGCCCTGGGCTACCTGCTGAAGGACGCCGAGCCCGACGAGGTGCTGCGCGGCATCCGTGCGGTCGCCCGGGGTGAGTCGCCGATCAACCCGCGGGCCGCCCGCGAGCTCCTCGGGGCCCGGCGCACGACGTCCACCGCCGCCGCGGACCTGACGCCTCGCGAGAGCGAGGTGCTGGCGCTGGTGCGGCAGGGGCTCGCGAACAAGCAGATCGCCCGGCGGCTGGGGATCTCCGAGCGCACGGTGAAGGCCCATCTGACCTCGACGTTCCAGCGGATCGGGGTCGTCGACCGCACCCAGGCAGCGTTGTGGGCGGAACGGAACGGTGTCTGATCGTGGGCACAGTGACCGGATTTCGACTCGCCCGTCACGGCTTCGCAGGCTCAGCCGTGGGTCTCGCAGTTCCTGAGGAGCCGAGGGACGAGGCGTCTCGAAGGGCAATCTGAGCGAGCCCACGCCGAGTCCTCCTCCGGCGGACTCGGCTGCTCGATTCAGTCCACGTCCTCCTCGGTGAGCTCGCCGGAGTCACCGGTGCGGTCGGGAAGTGGCGGCGGCGTGCCACCGAACTCGGGGCAGAGCGCCTGGAACGAGCACCAGTCGCACAGCCTGGACCGGTTGGGCCGCCAGTCGCCGGTCTCCTGGGCCCGGACGATCGCCCGCCAGATCGCCTCGACCTTGCGCTCGGTGGCGAGCAGGTCGGCCTCGTCGGGGGCGTAGCGGAGCATCTCTCCGTTGCCGAGGTAGACCAGCTGGAGCATCGCCGGCACCACGCCCTGCGTGCGCCAGATGACGAGGGCGTAGAACTTCATCTGGAAGAGGGCCTTGGCCTCGAACATCACCGGAGCTGATCGTCCCGTTTTGTAGTCGACCACTCGGATGGCGCCGTCGGGCGCGATGTCGAGGCGATCGATGAAGCCACGCAGGAGCAGCTTGGAGTCGAGGAGAGCCTCGACGTACAGCTCGCGCTCCGCCGGCTCGAGCCGGCGCGGGTCCTCGAGCGTGAAGTAGCGGTCGAGCACCGTGCGGCACGAGGCGAGCCACTCGGCGACGTCGGGTCCCTCGTCGGTGAACAGCTCCGCGAGAGCCGGCTCGGCCTCGAGCAGCGCATCCCAGGTCGGCACCAGCAGGTCACGCGCGCACTCGGGGGTGCGGGTGGCGGACGGGAGGTCGAAGAGGTCCTCGAGCACCTTGTGGACCAGGGTGCCGCGCAGGGCGTCCGCCGACGGCTCCTCGGGGAGTCGGTCGATCGTGCGGTAGCGGTAGAGCAGCGGACAGGACATGAAGTCGGACGCCCGGCTCGGGGACAAGGCACCGAGCACGTCGACCCCGTCTACCGGCGTGGAACGGCGCTCCGCCGGCGACCCATCGCCGGACGGTGCAGCGACGGCCGGAGCCGGAGCGCTGTGGGTCGTGCTCATGCGGAGAAATCTAGGAGAGGCCACCGACAACCGACCGTACGCCGCGCCATACGGTGCCGTGTCCCCGCTCCGTTCCCGCCGGTTCGAACCACCTGGTCGGATAGCCTCGAGACATGAGCAACGACCGCGCGACGCGCGGCTCCACCCCCCGTCCCCCTGGGACGTTCAAGGTGGGGTCGATCGCCGGCAGCGACGTGCTCGTGAGCAGCTCGTGGTTCCTGATCGCGGGCCTGATCGCGGTGATCACGGCCCCGGCCGTGGAGAAGGTGGAGCCCGGGCTCGGCGGGCTCAAGTACGTCGGCGGGCTCGCCCTCGCCGTGCTGCTGTACCTGTCGGTGCTGGTCCACGAGGCGTCCCACGCCTACATGGCGCGCCGGTACGGCCTCCCGGTCAGCCACATCACGCTGCAGTTCTTCGGCGGGATGACCTCGATCGACGGGGAGCCGGACACCCCGAAGCAGGAGTTCTGGGTCTCCGTCGTCGGGCCGCTCTCGTCCCTGGCGGTGGCACTCGTCGCGTTCCTGGCCTACCTGGTGGCCCCGGGGGGCCTGATCGGCCTCGCGCTGTCGGGACTGGCCTGGACCAATCTCTTCGTCGGCATCGTCAACCTGGTCCCCGGGCTCCCGCTCGACGGCGGCCGGATGCTGAAGGCGCTGGTCTGGGGCGCCAGCGGCGACACCCACCGCGGCACGATCGTCGCCGCGTGGGGCGGGCGCCTGGTCGCCCTCCTCGCCATCGGCTGGCCGCTGCTGACCTCGAAGGTCCTGGGCGGCCGGCCGACCATCATCGACTTCGTCTTCGCCGGCGTCATCTCGATGTTCCTCTGGAGCGGTGCGACCGCGGCCCTCGAGTCGGCCCGGGTGCGCTCGCGCCTTCCGCACCTGGTCGCGCGCGACCTGGCACGCCGTACCCTCACCGTCCCCGGCGACCTGCCTCTGGCCGAGGCGGTACGCCGTGCGCAGGAGGCCGAGGCGGGCAGCATCGTGACCGTCACGGCCGGTGGTGTTCCGGTCGGCGTGGTGAACGAGGCCGCCCTGCAGTCGGTGCCGGCGGACCGGCGTGCCTGGGTGCCGACCTCGTCGGTCGCCCGGACGCTCGAGGACGGCCTGCGGCTGCCCGTCGGCATCGGTGGCGAGGACCTGATCCGGGCGATCAGTGCCCGCCCGGCGGGGGAGTACCTGCTGCTCGACGCCGACGGGAGCATCTTCGGGGTCCTGTCCACCGCGGACGTCGACCGCGCCTTCCGCGCCAGCGCCTGACCGTTAACCTCGCCGCATGGCCGAGGACCGCACCCACCCCGACGTCCCGTCCGAGGCGTGGGCCGGGGTGCACCGCGGGCCGCTACGGGCCGGCGAGTGGGTGCGGCTCACCGACCGGAAGGGCCGTCGGCACAACTTCGAGCTGGTGCCCGGCAAGCGGTTCTTCTCCAACAAGGGACACCTCGACCACGACGACCTGATCGGGCGCGAGGAGGGCTTCACCGTCACCTCGTCGGCCGGCGGTGAGTACCTCGTCTTCCGCCCCCTGCTCAGCGAGTTCGTCGTCTCGATGCCGCGCGGCGCGGCCGTGGTCTACCCGAAGGACGCCGCGCAGATCGTCGCGATGGCCGACATCTTCCCGGGCGCCGACGTGGTCGAGGCCGGGGTCGGGTCCGGAGCGCTGACCTGCTCGCTGCTGCGCGCGGTCGGGCCGCACGGCACCGTGTCGTCCTACGAGCGGCGCGAGGAGTTCGCGGAGGTGGCGCGCCGCAACGTCACCCAGTTCTTCGGTGGCGCGGAGGGTCGGAGCCATCCCGCCTGGCGGCTCATCCTCGGCGACCTGGCCGACGAGCTGCCGGCGTCCGGCGAGCGCGCCGACCGGGTGATCCTCGACATGCTGGCCCCGTGGGACTGCCTGGACGCCGCCGCCGGAGCGCTCCGCCCGGGCGGGATCCTGTGCGCGTACGTCGCCACCACGACCCAGCTGTCGCGCTTCGTCGAGGGGGTGCGGGTGCACGGTGGCTTCACCGAGCCCCAGGCCTGGGAGTCGCTGGTACGCGACTGGCACGTCGAGGGGCTCGCGGTCCGCCCGGGCCACTCGATGATCGGGCATACCGCCTTCCTGGTGACCGCCCGCGCGATGGCACCGGGGGAGCGGCCACCGGTGAAGAAACGACGGCCGGCCCCGGGTGCCTACGGTCCCGACTACGTGGGGCCGCGGCCACCCGGCGTACCGGAGGATCCGGAGCACGAATGACGCCGCAGGGTACTGGGTTCGGGACGAGATCAAATCGTGAGAAACGCGGCTCGATTCTCGCGTGCGGGAGGGGTACGGACGAGTAGGGTCGAAAGAAGGAGGTGGGACTCATGAGCAGTGGTCAGGACGCTTCTAACTCCGCGTCGAGTGGTGGAGGACGGAGCGCCCGCGAGCTGGCCGAGCAGGTCCGCTACCTCGAGACCGAGGTGACCGACCTGCGGCGCCGCTTGTCCGACTCACCGGGCCACAGCCGGAGCCTGGAGCTCCGGCTCGCCGACACGCAGCGCTCGCTGTCCGCCGTCACGTCGCAGAACGAGCGGCTCTCGCAGACCCTGCGCGAGGCGCGTGACCAGATCATGAAGCTGAAGGAGGAGGTCGACCGGCTCGCGCAGCCGCCGGCCGGGTTCGGCACCTTCCTGCAGCGCAACGAGGACGACTCCGTCGACGTCTTCACCGGCGGCCGCAAGCTGCGCGTCAACGTCAGCCCGGCGGTCGAGCTGGACTCCCTGGTCAAGGGCCAGGAGGTGATGCTGAACGAGGCGCTGAACGTCGTTGCCGCGCTCGACTTCGAGCAGGTCGGCGAGGTCGTGATGTTCAAGGAGCTCCTCGCCGACGGCGCACGCGCCCTCGTCATCGCCAACGCCGACGAGGAGCGCGTCGTACGCCTGGCTGACCCGCTCAAGGCCGACACGCTCCGCGCCGGAGACTCGCTGCTGCTCGACGGCCGCGCGGGTTACGCCTACGAGCGCGTGCCGAAGTCGGAGGTCGAGGAGCTGATCCTCGAAGAGGTCCCCGACATCGAGTACGAGTCGATCGGTGGCCTGATCACCCAGATCGACGCGATCCGCGACGCGGTCGAGCTGCCCTACCTCCATCCCGAGCTGTTCCGCGACCACCAGCTGAAGCCGCCCAAGGGCGTGCTGCTCTACGGGCCTCCCGGCTGTGGCAAGACCCTGATCGCCAAGGCCGTCGCCAACTCCCTCGCCAAGAAGGTCGCGGCGAGGACCGGCCAGGAGGGGAAGTCCTACTTCCTCAACATCAAGGGCCCCGAGCTGTTGAACAAGTACGTCGGCGAGACCGAGCGCCACATCCGGCTGGTCTTCCAGCGGGCGCGTGAGAAGGCGAGCCACGGCACGCCCGTGATCGTGTTCTTCGACGAGATGGACTCACTGTTCCGCACCCGCGGGTCGGGCGTCTCCTCCGACGTGGAGAACACGATCGTGCCGCAGCTGCTCAGCGAGATCGACGGTGTCGAGGCGCTGGAGAACGTGCTGGTGATCGGTGCCTCCAACCGCGAGGACATGATCGACCCGGCGATCCTGCGGCCTGGCCGTCTCGACGTGAAGATCAAGATCGAGCGCCCGGACGCCGAGTCGGCGCGCGACATCTTCAGCAAGTACCTCGTCCCCGCGCTGCCTCTGCACGCCGACGACCTCGGCGAGTTCGGTGGCAACCGCGAGGCGTGCGTCGAGGGGATGATCCGGGCGACCGTCGAGCGGATGTACACCGAGACCGAGGAGAACCGCTTCCTCGAGGTCACCTACGCCAACGGCGACAAGGAGGTCCTGTACTTCAAGGACTTCAACTCCGGCGCAATGATCCAGAACATCGTCGACCGCGCGAAGAAGATGGCCATCAAGGACTTCCTCGAGCACGACCAGCACGGCCTGCGGGTGCAGCACATGCTCCAGGCGTGCGTCGACGAGTTCAAGGAGAACGAGGACCTGCCCAACACCACCAACCCCGACGACTGGGCGCGGATCTCCGGCAAGAAGGGCGAGCGGATCGTGTTCATCCGCACCCTGATCACCGGCAAGCAGGGCACCGAGCCCGGCCGCTCGATCGACACCGTGCCAAACACCGGTCAGTACCTGTAGGTCCCTGCCCGGACCCCGGTCCGCGGATGGTCCTGCGGAGCCATCGACGTAGTTGGCCGATGTCATGCGGAGCGACCTGGCGAGCCGTCACACTCGGACCGTTCACTCCGGGGGGAGTTTGCAATGGTCGAGCCTGTCCACGTCTTCTGGGGCCTCGTCGCGATCCTGGCGATGGCGGCCGCCTGCAACCACGGCTGGCACCACACCCGGCAGAACCATCTGGCATCCCGCCTGGCGCGCGCGTCGTACGCTCACGCCGTACAGCCACTCGTCGTGTCCGAACGGCCCGCCACGATCGAGGTCGAGAGCTCGCCGGGCGCCTGAGACCATCGCCACCCGAGCCACGCTGATCCGGGCTGACTCGTCGTCACGCCTGGCGCGTAGGCTCGCTCCGTGACCGTTCGTCGGGTGATGGGCACCGAGGTGGAGTACGGCATCGCGGTGCAGGGGCAGCCCCATGCCAACCCGATGGTCGCCTGCTCCCAGGTGGTCAACGCCTACGCCAGCGCCACGATCAAGGCGCGTCGGGCGCGGTGGGACTTCGAGGAGGAGTCACCGCTCCGCGACGCCCGCGGGTTCGACCTGAGCCGCCAGCTCGCCGACCCGAGCCAGCTCACCGACGAGGACCTCGGCCTGGCCAACGTGATCCTCACCAACGGCGCACGGTTGTACGTCGACCACGCGCACCCGGAGTACTCGACGCCGGAGGTCACCACACCCCTCGACGTCGTGCTGTGGGACAAGGCGGGGGAGCAGGTGATGCTCGACGCCGCGCGGATGGCCGCCCAGACGCCGGGCGCGAGCCCGATCAACCTGTACAAGAACAACACCGACAACAAGGGCGCGTCGTACGGCGCCCACGAGAACTACCTGATGAGCCGGGCGACGCCGTTCAGCGACATCGTCCGGCACCTGACGCCGTTCTTCGTCAGCCGCCAGGTGGTGTGCGGCTCGGGACGTGTCGGGATCGGGCAGGACGGCCGTGAGCACGGCTTCCAGATCAGCCAACGGGCCGACTACTTCGAGGTCGAGGTGGGCCTCGAGACGACCTTGAAGCGGCCGATCATCAACACCCGCGACGAGCCCCATGCCGACCCGGAGAAGTACCGGCGGCTCCACGTCATCATCGGCGACGCCAACCTCGCCGAGGTCTCGACGTACCTCAAGCTCGGCACGACCGCGCTGGTCCTGGCGATGATCGAGGACCGGTTCATCACCACCGACCTGACCGTGGACGGCCCCGTGGCCGCGTTGCGCGCCGTCTCGCACGACCCGACCCTGCGGGAGCAGGTGACGATGCACGACGGGCGCCGGCTGACGGCATTACAGCTCCAGGGGGAGTACCTCGAGCTGGCCCGGAAGTACGTCGACGACCGGCTCGGCTCCGACGCGGACCCGCAGACCGTCGACGTCCTCGACCGCTGGGAGTCGGTGCTGACCCGCCTCGCGCAGGACCCGATGCTGTGCGCGCGGGAGCTGGACTGGGTCGCCAAGCTGAAGCTGCTGAACTCCTACCGGGAGCGCGACGGCATCGACTGGGACAACGCCAAGCTGCAGCTGATCGACTACCAGTACAGCGACGTGCGGCCCGACAAGGGGCTCTACCAGCGGCTGGTCCAGCTCGGCCGGATCGAGCGGCTGCTCGACGACGACGCGGTGGAGCGCGCCATGCACCACCCGCCCGACGACACCCGGGCGTACTTCCGTGGTCGCTGCCTGGAGAAGTACGCCGACTCCGTCGCCGCCGCCTCGTGGGACTCGGTGATCTTCGACCTCCCTGGTCGCGAGTCGCTCCAGCGCGTCCCGACGATCGACCCCCTCCGCGGCTCGAAGGCCCACGTCGCGGCCCTGATCGACCGGTGCGACACCGCCGAGGAGCTGTTCCGGGCGCTCACCCACTGATCCCGCGGCCGACCGGGTGCCTCACACCAGGTCCGTGTGCCCGGCCCGGGTGAGGGCGGCGGCGACGAACCCGTTCGCGGTCAGCTCGTCGACCGTCGTCCGCAGGAAGTCGATGCTGGCGGCGTGGCGGCCGCGGCTGGTGGCCACCGCCTGGCGGATCTGCATGAACGCCGGCTCGAGGACGCGCTCGCCCGGACGGTCCGCCGCCCAGGACGCCGTCGGCTGGCGGATCCCAGCACCGACCTCGAGCCCCTGCTCGACGTACACCGCCACCCCCTCGTCGCCGCGCACGACCTC
>NZ_DASXWU010000026.1:0-71399 GCF_036503465.1 Nocardioides sp. | reverse complement strand
GGCCATGCCCATCCGGTGCGGCCGGGTCCACCGGTCGGCCAGGGCGCCGCGGGTGTGCCGCTCCAGGAGCGAGCCGGATGCCGTGACCGCGAAGATCCGCACACGTCCCTGACCGTCGGCCACCAGCGCAGGCGACGCCGTCGTCGCACTGGCGAGCACGGGTCGCGGGTGGGAGAGGAACGCCGAGCCGGGTGCGGTGTGCGCCGCCAGCACGCGACCACCCGCGCCGACCCCGGCGACCCAGACCCGTCCCTGGGCGTCGGTCAGGACCGACGGCGCGGCGTCGGCGGACCACAGGCCGGACCTGCCGAGCCGCGAGACACGACCGGACGGCCGGTGCACCATCAGGTCCCCGGCGTCGGAGACGCGGGCCGACCAGGTGCCCTCGTGGGCGTCGGCGGTGGCGACCCCGGCCCGCGACGAACCGAGGTACGGCGCGGGGGCGAGGTCGGCGAGATGGAGATAGGTGAAGTCGGACGTCGGCACGGTACGGACGTCGTACCCGCCGGCGACGGCCATGTTGTACTCCTCGACGGTGACCGTGCCGTCGCCCACCGCCGAGACCCAGGCGACGTGGCCGACGCGGCCGGCGTCCGTCTGGGCGACCGCGCCGACAGCCGGCACGTCGTCGACCAGGTACCCGAGGTCGGCGGCCGCCTCGTCCCAGTGCGCCGCGTTGCCCCAGTGGACCCCGCCGAAGTGGTTCTCGAAGACGGCCAGCCCGTTGGTCATCCGCAGCCGCCACGCGACGAAGCTCGTGCAGTTGCGGAGCGCGAAGCCCCAGGGGTCGCCGTAGCTCCCGTTGTAGAACCAGATGTGCTTGGCGCACACACGAGGCGGCGGCGGTGTCGGGGGCTGGTCCGGTGACGCAGGTGCCGCCGGCTGGTGCGGACCCGGCTTCTGCACGTGTCCGTGGGGACCGGCCTGGCCGTGTCCGGGCTTGTCGGCGCCGGGCTTGTCCGGGGACCCGGGCGTCTTCGGCGGCAGCGGCACGAGCGGGCACACGCCCAGACCGGCGTAGGGGTAGTCGTCACCGTCGGCGTACGACGGGCTGGGCAGGACGCCCAGCAGCGTGACGGCCAGGCCGGCCAGGACCATCCCCCCGATGATCCGGCGGCCGTGCCGCCCTCCTCGGGGGTGTGGCATGACTGACTCCGTGACTCGCGTGTGCGGTCGACGGTGACATGACATGGCGCCGGTGTCCGGAGAACTCCCGAAGATGGGACCTAAGGACTAGTCCGCCTAACCTGAGCACGTGATCGACATCGAGATCGGGCGCGCCAAGCGCGGGCGCCGGGCCTACTCCTTCGACGACATCGCGATCGTCCCGAGCCGACGGACCCGCGACCCGGAGGAGGTCAGCACCGCCTGGCAGATCGACGCCTACCGGTTCGAGCTCCCGATCGTCGCCGCACCGATGGACTCAGTGATGTCACCCGAGACCGCGATCGCCCTCGGCCGGCACGGCGGCCTGGGCGTGCTGAACCTCGAGGGCCTGTGGACCCGGTACGACGACCCCACCGACGTCCTGGTGGAGATCGCCACCCTCGACTCGGCGACCGCCGTCCGCCGGATGCAGGAGATGTACGCCGTGCCGGTCAAGGCCGAGCTGATCACCGAACGGCTGAAGCAGATGCGCGAGTCCGGGGTGACCGTGGCCGCCTCGTTGAGCCCGCAGCGGACCAAGGAGTTCGCCAAGACCGTGGTCGACGCCGGGGTCGACATGTTCGTCATCCGGGGCACCACGGTCAGTGCCGAGCACGTCAGCGGGCAGGCGGAGCCGCTGAACCTCAAGGAGTTCATCTACGAGCTCGACGTCCCGGTCATCGTCGGCGGCTGCGCGACGTACCAGGCCGCTCTGCACCTGATGCGCACGGGTGCCGCCGGGGTGCTCGTGGGCTTCGGCGGCGGTGCCGCCCACACCACGCGGACGGTGCTCGGCGTCTCGGTCCCGATGGCGAGCGCGGTGGCCGACGTCGCCGGGGCGCGCCGCGACTACATGGACGAGTCGGGTGGGCGCTACGTGCACGTCATCGCCGACGGGTCGATCGGGAAGAGCGGCGACATCGCCAAGGCGATCGCGTGTGGCGCCGACGCGGTGATGATCGGCTCGCCGTTCGCCCGGGCCAGCGACGCGCCGGGCCGCGGATTCCACTGGGGTGCGGAGGCCCACCACGCCGAGCTGCCCCGTGGCGAGCGCGTCGAGATCGGGTCGGTCGGCACCCTCGCGGAGATCCTGTTCGGGCCGTCCCGGGTGGCCGACGGGACGATGAACCTGGTCGGGGCGCTGCGGCGGGCGATGGCGACGACCGGCTACACCGAGCTCAAGGAGTTCCAGCGGATCGAGGTCGTCGTCTCCTGAGGCCGGTCGCGGTCGGGTAAAAAGATCGCCAGCCGATGTACGTCGTACGAACTTCTACCCTCCTGGGGGTTGTGTCGGACGCGAATCTGGCCGACCCTGCGTGCAGCATGTTCCTGTGTCCTTCCGGGGGGACGGCTCATCACGTGCGCAGTGGTCAAGCAGGGGGGAGAGACCATGACGATTGCCGCCGTGCCCGGATCGGTCGAGGACCGGTGGGGGCGCCGTACACCACTCACGCTGCACCTCGACCACCTGGCGATCGAGGGGCTGATGACGGCCCTGGGACGCCGGGCCGACGGCTCAGGTCCTCGGGCGCTGCCCGACGAGCTCAGACGGCTCACCGACCGTGAGCTGACCGTGCTGCGGGCGATGGCCACGGGGGCCACCAACGCGGAGATCGCGGCCGAGCTGTTCCTGTCGGTCGCCACGGTCAAGACGCACGTGGCACGCGTGCTCGCCAAGCTCGGCCTCCGCGACCGGGTCCAGGCCGTGGTGTTCGCCTACGAGTCACGACTCGTGATCCCCAGCTGAACCGAGCGGAATCGGCGGCTGACTCAGGCCGCCGCTTCCGCGCGAATTCAACTATGCGTACCCCCTGGCCTGGAGGGCGTACAGCTGGGCGTAGCTGCCGTCCGCGGCCATCAGCTCCGCATGGCTGCCGACCTCGGTGACGCGTCCGTCGGCGAGTACGACGACGAGGTCGGCGGCGGCGACTGTCGAGAAGCGATGGGTCACCAGCACGGTGACCGCACCGTGCCGGCCGGCCCGGCGGGCGGCGTCGGCGTACCCCTCGAAGAGGGCGTGCTCGGTGGCGGCGTCGAGAGCGGACGTGGGCTCGTCGAGCACCAGCAGCAGCGGGTCGCCACGCATCATGCCGCGAGCGATCGCGAGCCGCTGCCACTGGCCGCCGGAGAGCTCGGTGCCGTCGTCCCAGCTGGAGCCGAGCTGGGTGGCGAGGGCACTCGGGAGGGCGACGAGGACGTCGGTGGCCGCGGCGTCCTCCAGGGCCCGGAGGGCTCGTTCGTCGCTGTGCAGGGCCGGCAGGTCGCCGGTGGTGACGGTCTCGCGCGCGACCAGCTCGAGGTGGACGTGGTCCTGGAAGGCTCCGGCGCAGCGTCCGCGCCAGGCCTCTCCGTCGAGGCCGGCCAGGTCGAGCCCATCGACGAGGACCCGCCCGGTCGTCGGCCGGTAGAGGCCGGTGAGCAGTTTGACCAGGGTCGACTTGCCAGCGCCGTTCTCGCCGACGATCGCGACGACGGAGCCGGCCGGCAGGTCCAGATCGACGTCGGAGAGCGACGGCGTCTCCTGGCCCGGATAGGTGAATCCCAGGCCGCGCAGCGAGATCCCGTGGGTGAGCCGCTCGGGCGGCGTCCCGGTGCCGCCCTCGGCGAGGGCGGCGGCGACGCCGTCCTCCAGCGCGCGGTAGCGGCCGACCGTCCGGGTCACCTGGGCGAGCTGGGAGAAGGCGAACCGGATCGAGGTGACGACCTGCCCGAGCTGGCCGATCACGAGCACCGACGTGGCGACCGCACCCACGGGCACCCGCCCGTCGGCGGCGTCGCGCACGATCCAGGTCAGCACCGCACAGGCGGAGACGAGGTAGAACAGCCCGCAACCGGTGGCGGCGACGTTCTTGGCGACGTCGGACCGGATGTGAGGTGCACGCCAGGCCGCGCCGGCGCTGCGCAGGCGCCCGGCGATCACGGCTCGGGCGCCGAGCACGCGGAGCTCGGAGGCGGAGTCGGGCTCGGTGGCGAGGCCGACGAGGTGCTGGGTGAGCCGAGCCGGCTCGGCGCCCTCGTCCTCGGCGCGCCGGTCCCAGCGCACGATCCAGCGGCCGACCAGGATGCTCGGAAGGGACGCGGGCAGCAGCAGGAGCAGCCGGCTGTCGGCGCCGATCGCGACGACCAGCGTCACCAGCGGGAACACGAGGTTGCGGATGGAGTTGACCACGCTGTTGTAGGCGCCGCCCAGGGCTCCCTGCCGCTCACGCACGATCTGGGCCTGGTCGCGGAACGCCGGGGACTCGAGGTGGTCGAGCGTCGGCACCGCCGCCATCAGCTCGGCGACCCGGCGGTCGAACTCGTGGCCGACGCTCTCGTTGAGCCGCAGCCGGGCCTCGACGCCGATCGTGGTGAACACCGGGACGACGCCGTACCCGACCGCCGCCAGCACGGTGCCCGCGACCAGGGCGGCCTCCGAGCGGGTCACCACGCCGGTCACCATCAGCCCGAACGCCAACGGCAGCAGGTTGCTCAGGATGCTGCCGAGCACCTCCAGGAAGGCCAGCAGTGCAGCGGTGCGATCGAGCCGGTACGCCGCGACCAGCGGCATCCAGAGGTTGCGCAGGAAGGTCACGACACCGCACCGCCCGCCATCGCGAACCGCTCGGCCTGCAGCCCGAACATCCGCGCATAGCCGCCACCGGCCGCCACCAGGTCGTCGTGCGTCCCGTCCTCGACGATCCGGCCGCCGTCCAGCACCACGATGCGCTCGGCGTGCCGGACGCTGGACAGCCGGTGGCTGACCAGGATCGTGGTCAGGCCGCGGGTCACGGTCAGGAAGTTGTCGAACAGCTGGGCCTCGGCCCGGACGTCGAGCGCGGCGGTGGGCTCGTCGAGCACGAGGACCCCGGCGCCGGCGTCGATCGCGGCCAGGGCTCGGGCCAGGGCGACCCGCTGCCACTGCCCGCCGGACAGGTCGGTGCCGCCGGCGTACTCCGCGCTGAGCACCCGGTCCCAGCCACCGACGCGGGCCAGCACCGGGTCGCCGGTCGCGTCGTGGAGGGCTCGGGGCACCACCGCAGAGACGTCGTCCGGGCGGTGGTCGCCGAGCATCGCCATGCCGACGTTCTCCTGGAGGGTGAGGTGGTAGCGCACGAAGTCCTGGAAGATCACCGCCACCCGGCGGCGCAGGTGGTCGTCCGTCCCGGGGTCGCCGCCGTCCACCAGCACGCTGCCGGCGCCGGGCCGGTACAGGCCGCAGAGCAGCTTGATCAGGGTGGACTTGCCGGCGCCGTTGGCCCCCACGACCGCCACGCTGGTGCCCGGCTCGATCTCGAGGGTCAGGCCGTCGAACGTCGGTTCCGGGCGCCCTGGGTAGCTGAATCGCAGGTCGCGGAACGCCACCGCGCTCGCCGTCCCGGTCGGGCGCGTCGGCGCGGCCGCGTCCCGCGGTTCGGGCAGCCGGGCCTCGAGGTCCTCGAGGTCGAGCAGCAGCGTCTGCTGCCGGATGACCATCGTCTGCATGTCGCCGAGCATCCCGAGCCCCTCGACCTGGGTGAGTGCCAGCGCGGACGCGAGCAGGGTCGCCGTGCCGATCTCACCGGTCCACACCCCGTGCGCGAGGGCCGCCAGGGCCACGACGTACGCCGCGAGGATGGCCAGGTTGGCGACCTTGATCGGGCGCTGCTTGATGCGTCGTCCGGTCCACAGGTCGGTCATCGCACGCTGCCAGGTCTCGGTGAACCGCTCGAGCCCGAACGAGGTCAGCCCGAACAAACGCACCTCCTTGGCGTTGTCCTGCTCGATCAGCAGGCGGCGGTACCAACGGGCCCGCCGGCGTCGCCGGTCGCGGAAGATGTCCTCGAAGATCTGCTGGGAGTACGCCGACCAGGTGAGGTTCAGCGCCAGCGTGGCCACCAGCACCAGGAACGCGACCCACCACGACCACGCGGCGAGCACGACCAGCGCGGCCACGCCCCAGAGCCGGTAGTACAGGACGTCCCACGAGCTCTGGACACCCAGGAAGTACTGCTGGTTGATCTCCTCCACCGAGCCGTCGATCGCCTGCCGGACGTTCGGGTCCTCCAGGTGCTCGATGCCGTGCGGACGGGACGCAAGCGCGGACACTCGCTCGAGGAGCAGCGGGGTCGCCCGGCCCTGCTCGACCACGCCGACGATGTCGCAGAGCGCCGTGCAGACCGGCTGCAGGACCAGGCAGGCCAGGGTGAGCACCAGCCAGCCGGTCTCGAGGTGGTGGTGGACGAGCCCGGCGACCAGGCGTCCTGACCCGACCATGACGCCGACGGCCGCGACGGCCTGGGCCAGGGCGCCGACGGTCCCGAGGACGGTGAGGGAGGGCGAGCAGGCCCAGAGCAGTCGCACCAGCAGGACCTGGCCGCGCAGCACCCGCCGGACCCGAGCACCCGTGATCGCCATGATCAGCACTCTGACATCAAATTGATGTCGTTGCAATGTCTGTGCGGTGTCAGCCCGGTGTCGTTACGCCGTCTTCCTGACGTCAAGCAGGGCGAGAATGCCCTGGACGCCGCTGTCCACGACGTCGGCCCCCCCGGGCCCCAGGCCCCACATCGCCTCGTACCACGGACTCAGCCGGTGCCAGTCCAGGGCGCGCCCGAGCTCGTCGTCGGTCACGCCGTACGACGTGGCGACGGCCTCCGCGAACCGCTCGGGCGTGCCGTACAGCGGCCAGGCCAGGTCGACCGCGGGATCGGCCACCCGGGCGTCCTTCCAGTCCAGGACGCCGACCAGGCGGCCCTCGGACCAGGTCACGTGGTGCGCGGCGAGGTCGCCGTGCACCAGCGTCGCCGGCGTGCGCAGGGCAATCCGACGGAGCAGCGCGCGGCCCGGCTCCTGCTGGTCGGCAGGCAGCAGCGGGACGACGCGATGGAGCATCCGCTCCAGGGTGGCCAGCAGCTCCGCGCGTGCGGCCGTCGCCTCCGGGATGCCCGACTCGACGTAGATGTTGGCCGGCATGTCGTGCAGCGCCCGCAGGAACTCACCCAGCCGCTTGCCGTCGTCACGGGTGAGCGGAGCCGCGGTCGCGAGCTCACCGGTGACCAGGCGGTGGCGGACCCGCAGCGGCGACTCGTCCAGGACGATCGGGACCGGGACCTCCAGCGGGAGCAGCGGTGCGAGTCGCGGCATCAGCCGGACCTCGTTGCGCAGCTGCACCTCGGCGTCGGCGAACCGTGGCGCCCGGTCGAGCCAGCGTCCCTCGACCTCGATCGCCCACGTGTCCCAGCCCTCGTGCGGCTCCCCGCGCTCGGCCACGCGGGCCCGGAGCCAGTCGCCGAACAGGGCCCGGGAGTCGGGCATGAACAGCACCTCCGGGTCGCCCATCCGCTCGAGCAGCCGCTCGATGCTGAGCCACGCGCCGTACGCGACCTCCTCGGGCTGCGGCGTGATCGGGCCGTCCCAGGTCGTCAGGTAGCGGAACGCGTGGTACGACGTGTGCATGTCCGCGTAGTCGGACTCGCCGAGCGACTCGAGCTCGCTGGTGACCCCGAGCTCCTCGGCCAGCTCGCGTCGCGCGGCCACCAACGGGTCCTCCCCGGCCAGCACGACGCCGCCGGCGGTGAAGTCCCAGTACGCCGGGTAGACGTCCTTGGTCGGCGTGCGGCGGTGGACGTAGACGCGACCGTAGGGGTCGCGGACGATGACGCCCGTCGCGGCGTGCCGGAGGTTCTGGGCGCGCATCACGGAACGAGGGGCGCTCCCGTCGGGCCGACCCCCGTCGTCGTACAGGGCGACGACCTCGTCCACGGGTCTATGAAACCCCAGAAGGGCGGCTCAGTTCTCCCGAAGTCCAGGAGTCGTGTCGCCGTGGCGGTTCAGCCCGTCGACCGCAAGCCGGGTCATCCGGAGCGCCTCGAGCAGCCGTGCGCGGTCGCCCGCGCCGTGCGCGAGCGCCGCTCGGACCGGCTGGATCCGGATCGGATGACCGGGGGAGTAGGTGTTCCACACCATCGGGATGTACGCCGCACGGGTCACCGCGAAGCCGTGTCGCGACTCGGTGAACGTGAAGCGCACGCCGATGCCCTCGTAGGCCCGGGGGTACGTCGGGTCGCTCTGCCCGACCAGGTTGCCCATGCCGTAGACGACCCATTTCCCGTTCACCTTCGTGATCGGCTGCACGACGTGGGCGTGCTCGGCGAACACCAGGTCGACCGCCGGACTCGCCATGAGACGGCGTACCAGCGCGACCTGCCGGGCGTTGGGGAGGCGGGAGTACTCGTCGCCGCCGTGGTACTGCACGAGCACGATGTCGGCCCCGGCCGCCTTGGCCGCACGCGCCTGCGCGATCAGGTTGTCGGCGTCCCACATCGAGACCGCCCACTGCTGGTCGGGCGAGAGCGAGAACCCGTTCAGCGAGTAGGTGCCGCCGACGAGTCCGACCCGGACCCCTTCCGGGGAGGTGAGGATGACCGGGTCGGCCCGCTCGGCCCGGGTGCGGAACGTGCCGACGTGGCGGACGCCGGCCTTCTCCAGCAGGGTCGCGGTGCGCACGAGCCCGGCGTACCCCTGGTCGATGCTGTGGTTGGAGTCGGTGGTGCACGCGTCCCAGCCCATCGAGGCGATCCACGGGGCGATCTCGGGCGGGGCGGCGAAGACGGGGTAGTTGGACAGGTGCTGGTCGTCCGCGGCGAACGGAACCTCCTCGTGGCAGATCGCCAGGTCCGCGTGCTGCACGATCGGCTTCACCGCCGCGAACATCGGGTCGAAGTCGAACCGCTGCCGCTCGCCGCGCCGTACGGCGTCCGCATGCGCGCTCTGCCACACGGTGTTGTGCCAGAGCAGGTCCCCACTCATCAGCACGGTGACCTGCCGGTGCTGGTCGGGCTTCTCCCCGCCGTGGACGTCTGTGGACGGGTCCTCGGTGGGGGCGGCGACCGACGGGGATGCCGGGGCGGGCGGCGCCGGCGAAGACGTGGGCGTGACCTCGATCGCGGACCGGACCCGGTCGTTGTGCTGCTGCGGCCGCGCGACCACGGTCGCGGCCAGGGTGAGCACCAGCAACACGCCGACCACGCCGATCCGAGCGAGTGTGCGCACCAGTCCTCCGGTCGGGTTGAGAGGATCGTGCCCGTGGCGGTCCAGTCGAGTGCTCAGTCAAGTGCGCTGAGTCCGGAGGCGCGCGCAGGCGCGCTGACGGTACTCGCCGCGACCGACGGGGACGATACGCTCGACGTTCTCGTCGTGGGTGGGGGAGTCGTGGGCGCCGGGGTCACGCTCGATGCGGTGTCGCGCGGGCTGACCGTCGGTCTGCTGGAGCAGCGCGACCTCGCCAGCGGCACGTCGTCCCGGTCGAGCAAGCTGGTGCACGGCGGGCTGCGCTACCTGGAGATGTTCGACTTCGGGCTGGTCCGCGAGGCGCTCGAGGAGCGCGGTCTGCTGCTCACCCGGCTGGCGCCGCACCTGGTCCGGCCGGTGCCGTTCCTCTACCCGCTGCACCGCACCGTCGAGAGGCCGTACGTCGGTGCCGGGCTCGCCCTGTACGACGTGCTGGCCATGGCCGGGCGGTACGAGATGGGGCTGCCCAAGCACAAGCACCTGTTCCGTCGGCAGGTGGCCCGGATCGCCCCCGACTTGCGCGCCGACGAGCTCACCGGCGCCGTCCGGTACTACGACTGCCAGGTCGACGACGCCCGCCTGGTCGTCACTCTCGCCCGGACCGCCGCGCACCACGGCGCCCTGGTCGCGACCCGCACCCGGGTGACCGGCTTCCTCCGCGAGGAGAAGCGGGTCGTCGGCGTGCGGGCCACGGATCTCGAGTCTGGCCGGGAGCTCGAGATACGCGCGAGGGTCGTGGTCAACGCCGCGGGCGTCTGGACCGACGACGTCGAGCAACTGCTGGGCGGACCTCCGTCACTGGACGTCGAGGCCAGCAAGGGGATCCACCTGGTCGTGCCGCGCGACCGCATCCGCTCGGAGTGCGGCTTCATCACCAAGACCGAGAAGTCGGTGCTGTTCGTGATCCCGTGGGGACGCCACTGGATCATCGGCACCACGGACACGGCGTGGGACCTCGACCTCGCTCACCCGGCGGCGTCGCGCACGGACATCGACTACCTGCTCGGCCACGTCAACAAGCTGCTCAGGGTGCCGCTCGACCACGACGACGTCGAAGGGGTGTACGCAGGGCTGCGGCCACTGCTCGCCGGCAAGCCCGGGCGCGGCGTCGGGTCGGGGGGTGAGGGCGAGGTCGGCAGCACCACCAAGGTCTCCCGCGAGCACACGGTCGTCAGCCCGGTACCGGGTCTGGTGCTGATCGCCGGGGGCAAGCTCACGACGTACCGGGTGATGGCGCGGGACGCCGTCGACCTCGCCGTCCGTGGCTGGGCCGACGTCGCGCCGTCCCACACCGAGCGCGTGCCGCTGCTCGGCGCCGACCTCTTCCTCACCCGCACCAACCAGCGGGTCGCGCTGAGCAGGCGGTCGGGCCTCGAGGTCGGCCGGATCGACCACCTGCTCGGGCGGTACGGCGGGCTGGTCGACGAGGTGCTCGCCCTTGTCGCCGCGCGCCCCGAGCTGGCCGAGCCGCTGCCCGGCGCCGAGGACTACCTCTGCGCCGAGATCGTCTACGCGGTGACCCACGAGGGCGCCCGCCACCTCGACGACGTCCTCGCCCGGCGTACCCGGATCTCCATCGAGACCTTCGACCGCGGCACCGTCGCCGTCACCGCCGCCGCGGACCTGATGGCCGCCGAGCTCGACTGGGACCACGCCCGCCGCGACGACGAGGTCGACCACTACCTGCGCCGGGTCGAGGCCGAGCGTCAGTCGCAGGAGAAGCTCACCGACCAGGAGGCCGACGAGGCCCGCGTCAGCGCACCGGACATCGTCTGAACCTGCGCTGAACGCGGTCGCGTCCGGCGGGCCCGGACCCGCCGGACGCGACCGCCTCAGCTCAGTGACCCTGGATCAGCGGCCACATCCCGACCACGCCCCCAGCGGTGTCACCCGCGTGGCCGAGGTAGGGAAGGTGCCAGTTCTGCTCGATCGTGGTGAGCATCGAGTAGTGGTTGTACGGCGTGTGGCCCACGTAGCCGCGCGGGCCGCTCGCGCTGACCACGATCGCCGGGATCAGGCCGCCGCCGTAGGTACCGCCGGTCCAGCCGGGGACCCGGGGGTCGGCGTTCCCGACGTACGGGCTGTCGCAGCACCCTTCTGCGCTCTCCCAGCCGTCGGTCTCGGGATTGCCGGTGAAGTCGTTCTCATCGGTCACGATGAAGATCGCCGAGCGCTTGGTCCAGGCCTTCGAGCTCATGATCGTGTCCACCGCCGCCTCCACGAAGTGGTCGGCCTTCTGCTTCAGGGCGGCGTCGTTCGCGTCGTCCTTGGTCGAGCCGTATGGGCACGGGGTCTCGGGGTGGTCGGGGACCGCGACGTACACGCCACCGTGCATGTCGTGGCACTGGTTGGGAGAGATCCAGACGAACTGCGGTGCGTCCGGGCTGTTGAGGTCGGTGCCGAGCTGGCTGTAGTCCTTGACCTTCGCCATCTCGGCCGGGTCGTTCTTGATGCCGTCGAAGAGCACGAACGGGTTGTGCTTCTTGGCATACAGGGCGGTGTTGTCCGGCCACTGGCGAGCGAGCTTGTCGGCCGGCAGGTCCTCCATGTAGGCGCCCCAGCGGATGTGCGCCGCGGTCAGCTGCTCGGCGAGGTTCGGACGGTCGAAGTTCACGACGTTCTGGTCGTTGTCGTCCTGGATGCCGTAGTTGTCGCCCGCGATGCTCGCGATGTAGTTCGGCATCGACGGGTGCGTGACGCCGTAGTAGTTGTCGGCCATCGAGTAGGTGTGCGCCAGCTCCGTCATGTACGGCGCATTCACGTCGTCGATGACGCTGGACTGCGAGTGGTTCTCCAGCATGATCACGAAGATGTGATCGAGCGCCGGCCCGTGCCGGTTCGACGCCTGTGCGGCATGACCGTCGGCAGCGGACGCGTTCGTGGCCAGGCCGGCCGCGGTCAGGGCGATCGCCCCGGCCACAACCCCCAGCTTCAACCGGATGCCCATGTGTGCTCCTCCCGGAATCGTCGAGTACGGGCCCCGGTCGGGGCCAGGGCTGAGTCAACCCGTCCCGGCGCCGAGGCGGAAGAGGCGGAGACTGTCCGAATGGTTACTCGGGGGTAGCCGGGGCCCAGGGGTCGACATACTCTCGGTACATGAGTGACCGGCATCCGTCCTCCGGGCCCGTCCTGGAGGGCCCGCACGACCCCGAGCACGACCCGACCGCGTCGTACGCCCTCGACCGCGGCTACGTCTGGAACCTCACCCGGCGGCTGGTCGCGACCTCCGGGAGGACCCAGGAGGTGCGGTCGCCGATCGGTGACCAACCGCTCGCGCACCTGCCGCAGTCCAGCGAGGAGGACGTCGAGGAGGCGTTCCGGCGTGCCCGACGGGCGCAGGAGGCCTGGGCGCGTACGCCGCTCGACGTCCGCGCGGCCGCACTGCCACGGCTGCACGACCTGGTGCTCGACCACCAGCGGGAGATCATCGACACGATCTGCCTGGAGTCCGGCAAGGCCCGAAAGCACGCGTTCGACGAGCCGCTGCACATCGCGCTCACGGCTCGCTACTACGGCCGCACGGCCCACCAGCACCTCGACTCCCGCCGGGTCCGCGGCGCGATCCCGGTGCTCACGCGGGTCGACGTCAACCGGGCGCCCAAGGGCGTGGTCGGCGTGATCTCGCCGTGGAACTACCCGTTCACGATGGCGTTGTGCGACGGCCTCCCCGCGCTGCTCGCCGGCAACGCCGTGGTCGCCAAGCCCGACGCCCAGACCATGCTGTCGGCGCTGCTGGCGGCGAAGCTGCTCGAGGAGGCCGGCTTCCCGCCCGACCTCTGGCAGGTCGTCGCCGGGCCCGGCCCGGAGATCGGGCCGGAGATCGTACGGCGAGCCGACTACGTGTGCTTCACCGGCTCGACGGCGACGGGGAGACTGATCGCGAAGGGCTGCGCCGAGCGACTGATCGGCTGCTCGCTCGAGCTCGGCGGCAAGAACCCGATCCTGGTCCTGCGCGACGCCGACGTCGAGAAGGCCGCGGAGGGTGCGGTCCGCGCGGCGTTCTCCAACGCCGGGCAGCTCTGCGTCTCGATGGAGCGGCTGTACGTCGCCGACCAGGTCTACGACCGGTTCCTGGAGCGGTTCGTCGCGCGCACCGAGGCGATGACCCTGGGCGCCACCCTCGACTGGGGCAACGACATGGGATCCCTGATCAGTCGGCGCCAGCTCGAGACCGTCACCGCCCACGTCGACGACGCGGTCGCGAAGGGTGCCCGGGTGGTGACCGGCGGCCGCGCGCGGCCGGACCTCGGGCCGTTCTTCTACGAGCCGACGATCCTCGAGGGCGTCACGCCGGCGATGACCTGCTTCGGCAACGAGACCTTCGGGCCGGTGGTCTCGGCGTACCGCTTCCACGACGAGGCCGAGGCGATCGCGCGCGCGAACGACGGGGAGTACGGCCTGAACGGGTCGATCTACAGCCGGGACGGCGCGCGTGCGCGCGCCGTCGCCCGGCGCATCCGGTGCGGCACCGTGAACATCAACGAGGCGTTCGCCGCGTCGTTCGGCAGCATCGAGGCACCGATGGGCGGCATGCGGTCCTCCGGGCTGGGGCGACGGCAGGGGAGCGAGGGCGTGCTGCGGTTCACCGATGCGCAGTCGGTGGCGACGCAACGGGTGATGCGGTTCGCCCCGTCGTACGGGCTCTCCGACGAGGGTTACGCCAAGGTGATGACGGCCGCGCTGCGCGTGATGAACAAGTTCCACCGAGCATGACGACTCACGGCAGGCCCGACTACGACGTCCTCGTCGTCGGGTCGGGGTTCGGCGGCTCGGTCGCCGCGCTCCGGCTCACCGAGAAGGGCTACCGGGTCGGCGTGCTCGAGGCGGGCGCGCGGTTCGAGGACGACGACTTCGCGGCGACGTCGTTCGACACCAGGCGATTCCTGTTCCGTCCCGAGATCGGCTGCTACGGCATCCAGCGCATCGATGCGCTGAAGGACTGCCTGATCCTGTCCGGCGCGGGGGTCGGTGGCGGCTCGCTGGTCTACGCGAACACGCTCTACGAGCCGCTCGAGCAGTTCTACGACGACCCGTCGTGGAAGGAGATCACCGACTGGCGCGCCGAGCTCACGCCGTACTTCGACCAGGCCAAGCGGATGCTCGGCGTCGCGGAGTACCCGCGGACGACGCCGTCGGACGAGGTGATGAAGGAGGTGGCCGACGATCTCGGCGTCGGCGAGACCTTCCACCCGACTCCGGTCGGCGTGTTCTTCGGCGGCCCGGGCCAGGAGCCGTCCGACACCGTCGCCGACCCCTACTTCGGCGGCGCCGGCCCCGACCGCAACCCGTGCCGGCACTGCGGCGAGTGCATGACCGGCTGCCGGCACAACGCCAAGAACACGCTGGTCAAGAACTACCTCTACCTCGCCGAGCGGAACGGCGCGCGGGTGCTGCCGCTGACGACGGTCACCCGGATCGTGCCGCGCTCCGAGGCTGCGGGGGGCGGATACGACGTCCACGTGCGGTTCACCAAGGCCAAGCTCAGCCGCCCGGGGTCGACCCGGGTGCTGACCGCCGACCAGGTCGTGCTCGCGGCGTCCGCGCTCGGCACCCAGCGGCTGCTGCACCGGATGAAGGACGAGGGCCACCTGCCCGGCCTCTCCGACCGCCTCGGGCACCTCTCGCGGACCAACTCCGAGTCGATCCTCGGCGCCATCGCGCCGGACTCGACGGTCGACTACACCCAGGGCGTCGCGATCACGTCGTCGTTCCACCCCGACGAGCACACGCACATCGAGCCGGTCCGCTACGGCAAGGGCAGCAACGCGATGTCGTTGCTGCAGACGGTGCTCACCGACGGCGACCTCGGACCCCGCTGGCGCACCTGGCTGAAGGAGCTGTGGGCGCAGAAGGCGCACGTGCTCGACCTCTACGACATGCGGCACTGGTCGGAGCGGACCGTGATCGCGCTGGTGATGCAGAGCCGCGACAACTCGATCACCGTGTTCACCAAGGCGGGCCGCTTCGGCCGTCGCGTCCTGACGTCGAGACAGGGCCACGGCGAGCCGAACCCGACCTGGATCCCGGTCGCCAACCAGGCAGCCCGCCGGATGGCCGAGATCATGGGTGGTACGCCGGGCGGCTCGATCGGGGAGCCGTTCAACATGCCGCTCACCGCCCACTTCATCGGCGGCTGCACGATCGGCGACTCACCCGACACCGGCGTCGTCGACGCCTACCAGCGCGTGTACGGGCATCCCGGCCTCCACGTCGCCGACGGGTCGGCCATCTCGGCCAACCTCGGCGTGAACCCGTCGCTCACGATCACCGCCCAGGCGGAGCGGGCGATGGCCCTCTGGCCCAACCGGGGCGAGACCGACCCGCGGCCCGCGCTCGGCACGCCGTACCAGCGGATCGCACCGGTCGCCCCCGCCCACCCGGCGGTCCCGGAGTCGGCACCGGCCGCGCTCCGGCTGCCGATCGTCGCGGTCTCCTGACACTCCCGTCGGTACGCAGAGCCGGCGGGCGTCTTCATTGCGTCCTGATACCGAATGGACCGAGGGAAGCCGGGGTACGGAATCGGTGTGGCCCTCCTGGGCCGCCCTTACCGGACGACGACTCGGGGCCGCCCAGGCAACGGGCTTTGGCGATGCCCCGGGATACCCGAGACCCGGGGCATCGTCGATCGCGTCGGCCGAAACACCTCGCGCCCCGAGGCGACACCCAAGCGGGTGTACTGGCAGCCGGGGCGGGGTTCGTAGTCTTTGGCCCTCTGGCATGCTCAGAGAGCGTGTCCCCGTGGGTGCGGCGCCAACACACCACGGGGGCTCGTGCCGTTTCGACGGTGACGGTTGTTGTGCGTCGCTCGCGTAACCCGGGGTGGGAGGCGTCGTTGAGCCGACGGGTTCCGCCGTCGAACTCCCTCCCTTGGCGGACCCCATGTCCGTCGCCGCGCGCGCGGCTCACGGACCCAGAGCCCGGCCTCGCTCCCTGACCGGCCGGGCTCTGGCGTGTTCGCGGCCCGGAGCCCGGCCGGGCACGCACCCGCGGATAGGCTGCGGTCATGTCGGAGCACGACACCCACGACCTGGTCCTCGTCGTCGACTTCGGTGCGCAGTACGCCCAGCTGATCGCCCGGCGGGTGCGCGAGGCGCGGGTCTACTCCGAGATCGTGCCGCACACGATGCCCGTCGCGGAGATGCTCGAGCGCCGGCCTGCTGCGCTGATCCTGTCAGGGGGGCCGTCGTCGGTGTACGCCGCGGAGGCGCCGGGCATCGACGACTCGGTGTTCACCTCCGGGGTCCCGGTGTTCGGCATGTGCTACGGCTTCCAGCTGATGGCCCAGGGGCTGGGCGGCGCCGTGTCCCCCACAGGCGCGCGCGAGTACGGCCGTACGCCGGTCAAGGTCGACCGTCCCGGCACGTTGCTCGCCGACGTCCCGCCCGACCACTACGTCTGGATGTCCCACGGCGACTCGGTGATCGCCGCACCGCCGGGCTTCGACGTGCTGGCCTCGACGCGGGTCACGCCGGTCGCGGCCTTCGAGGACACCGACCGCCGGCTGGCCGGCGTCCAGTGGCACCCGGAGGTGCTGCACACCGAGCACGGACAGCAGGTGCTCGAGCACTTCCTGCACCAGATCGCGGGCTGCCGCCCGACCTGGACGATGGTCAACATCGTCGACGAGCAGGTCGCCCGCATCCGCGAGCAGATCGGCAAGGGCCGCGCGATCTGCGCGCTCTCCGGCGGTGTCGACTCCGCCGTCGCCGCCGCGATCGTGCAGCGGGCCATCGGGGACCGCCTCACCTGCGTCTACGTCGACCACGGGATGATGCGCGCGGGAGAGACCGAGCAGGTACGCCGTGACTTCGAGGCCGTGTTCGACACCCTCGACGTGGTCGACGCCGAAGACCAGTTCCTCGGGGCGCTGGAGGGCATCCACGACCCCGAGGAGAAGCGGAAGATCATCGGCCGGGAGTTCATCCGGACCTTCGAAGCCGCAGAGACCCGGGTCTTCGGCGATGTGGGCGCCGGCGGCACGGCGTACCTCGTCCAGGGCACGCTCTACCCCGACGTCGTCGAGTCCGGCGGGGGAGCCGGCACCTCGAACATCAAGTCCCACCACAACGTCGGCGGCCTGCCCGACGACCTGCAGTTCGAGCTGGTCGAGCCGCTGCGGACGCTCTTCAAGGACGAGGTGCGCCAGGTCGGCGAGCAGCTCGGGCTCCCGCCGACGATGGTCTGGCGGCAGCCGTTCCCCGGGCCGGGCCTCGGCATCCGGATCATCGGCGAGGTCACCCGCGAGCGCCTCGACGTCCTGCGCGCGGCCGACCTGATCGCCCGCGAGGAGCTCACCGCCGCCGGTCTCGACCGCGACATCTGGCAGTTCCCCGTGGTGCTCCTCGCCGACGTCCGCTCCGTCGGCGTGCAGGGCGACGGCCGCACCTACGGCCACCCGGTCGTCCTGCGGCCGGTCACCTCGGAGGACGCCATGACCGCCGACTGGGCGCGCCTCCCGTTCGACCTCCTGGAGAAGATCTCCACCCGCATCACCAACGAGGTCGCCGAGGTCAACCGGGTCACCCTCGACATCACCTCGAAGCCCCCCGGCACCATCGAGTGGGAGTGAGCTGGCTCAAGGCGCTCGGCGCGACCAGCCCCGTGGTGGCCGCGCCCATGGCAGGGGGGCCCACGACGCCGGAGCTGGTGCTGGCGGCGGCCGGGGCCGGGTCTCTCGGGTTCGTGGCCGGTGGCTATCTCACCGCTGACGCGCTGGCCGACCAGCTCGCTCGGGTGAGCACCGACACCGATCTGTACGGCGTCAACCTCTTCGCGCCCAACCCGGTGCCGGTCGACCGGGCTGCGTACACGGCGTACCGCGAGCTGATCCGCGCCGAGGCAGAGCGGTACGACGTGGAGCTACCGGCCGCGCCGGTCGAGGACGACGACGGCTGGCGCGACAAGGTCGACCTGCTGCTCGAGCATCCCGTGCCGGTCGTGTCGTTCACGTTCGGCATCCCCGACGCCCGCTCGCTGTCGGCGCTGCGCGGCGTCGGGAGCCTGCTCGTCCAGACGGTCACCTCCGAAGACGAGGCGCGGCAGGCCGACGCGGCCGGCGTCGACGCGCTGGCCGTCCAGGCCGGTGCGGCCGGCGGGCACTCGGGCACGCTGACCCCCGACCGCATTCAGCCCGACCGGTCGCTGACGGACCTCGTGCTCGAGATCGGGACCGTGACGGAGCTGCCGATGCTGGCGGCCGGCGGCATCGCCTCCTCCGACGACGTGGCGGCCGTGCTCGCGGCCGGGGCGGCGGCAGTCGTGGTCGGCACCACGCTCCTGCTCTCCGACGAGAGCGGCGCCTCGTCCGTCCATCGCACCGGGCTCCGCGACCACGACCGCGAGACCGTCGTGATGCGGGCCTGGACCGGACGACCGGCACGCGGGCTCCGCAACGCCTTCTCCGATGCGTACGACGCCTCCGCGCCCACCGGCTACCCGGCCTTGCACCACCTCACCCGACCGATCCGCCGGGCCGCGGCCGCCGCGAGCGACCCGGAGCGGGTCAACCTCTGGGCGGGCACCGGCTTCCGCGCGGCGCGCGAGGCGCCCACCGCCGAGATCCTGACCGGTCTCGCCGAAGTGTCCCCGGAGTGGTGAGCCTCTCAGCGTTCTCACGGCCACCACCCGTACCCTAAGGGCCGTGCCGCTGCTGGAAGCCGTGAAGGGAGTCGTCCGCCGCCGCCTCGTGGCGCGGGCCGGCGGCATCGACCTGACGCAGATCCACCGGGTGCCCGACCGGCTGACCTGGCCCCTCGACCGGGAGCTGGCCGACCCCCATCGGCGGGTCGGCGAGCTGCGGGCGAAGGACCCCGTCTCGAAGCTGATCACCTTCCTCGGCATGGAGGTCTGGCTGGTCACCGGTGACGCCGAGGCGCGCGAGGTGCTCGGCGACCTCACGTCGTACTCCACGGACGTGCGGCCCTACTACGGCAGGTCCGGCGCCGAGAACGGCGACATCGGCGGGCTCGGCTTCACCGACCCGCCCGAGCACACGAGGCTGCGCAAGCTGCTCACGCCCGAGTTCACGATGCGTCGGCTGGCCCGGCTCAAGCCCGCGATCGACCGGATCATCGAGCAGCAGCTGGACGAGACCGAGCGGGTCGCCGCCGAGAACGACGGTGTCGTCGACCTGGTGAAGACCTTCGCCTTCCCGATCCCGTTCCTGGTGATCTGCGAGCTGCTCGGGCTGCGCGACGAGGACCGCGAGACGTTCCGCAAGCTGGGCTCGGCCCGCTTCGACGTGAGCAACGGCGGCGGCGCGATCATGGGCGCGGTCGGTGCGTCCCGGGAGTTCCTCTTCGCCGAGTGCGAGCGCCAGCGGACCGATCCCGGGCCGGGGCTGATCGGCCAGATCATCCGCGAGCACGGCGACGAGATCAACGACTTCGACCTCGGTGGTCTCGCCGACGGCGCGTTCACCGGAGGCCTCGAGACCTCGGCCTCCATGCTGGCGCTCGGCACCATCGTCCTGCTCGGACGCCCTGAGCTGTACGCCGGCATGGCCGACGACCCGACGTCGGTGACGCCGACCGTCGAGGAGCTGCTGCGGCACCTGTCGGTCGTGCAGGTCGCGTTCCCGCGGTTCACCAGGCAGGAGGTGACCGTCGGGGGGCACCGGATCCGCAAGGAGTCCTGCGTGATGGTGCACCTGCCCGCCGCCGACCGCGACCCGCGCGCCTACCCCGCGGGCGACCTGCTCGACCCGTCGCGGGCGACGTCGTCACACCTGGCCTTCGGCTACGGCTTCCACCGCTGCGTCGGCGCGGAGCTCGCCCGCATGGAGCTGCGCACGGCGTACCCCGCTCTCGCCCGGCGCTTCCCCGACCTCGCCCTCGCGGTGCCGGCCGAGGAGCTCGCCTACCACGCCACGTCGATCGTGTACGGCGTGGAGTCGGTGCCGGTCCGCCTCCACGGCTCACCGCCACCGACCCGCAGGATCAATCGAGGGCCTCGACCTGCTCGGCCGCCTCGACCGGCGTCGGCTCGCCGCCGCGGTCGAGCTTGCTCGGCCACCAGATCTTGCTGCCGACGTCGAGGTTGATCGCGGTGACCAGCACCGACCGCACGATCATCGTGTCGAGCAGCACGCCCAGCGCCACGGCGAACCCGATCTCCGCGAACGCCACGAGCGGCAGCGTGGCCAGCACCGAGAACGTCGCCGCCAGGACCAGGCCGGCCGAGGTGATCACCCCACCCGTCGCGCCCAGCGCGATCAGCGAGGCCCGTCTCGTGCCGTGCTGAGGCGTCTCCTCGCGCACCCGGGTCATCAGGAAGATGTTGTAGTCGATGCCCAGAGCCACCAGGAAGACGAACACGAACAACGGCAGCGAGGCATCGGCCCCCGCGAAGCCGAACACGTGCCGGAAGACCAGCGAGCTCAGTCCGAGCGACGCTCCGAAGGACAGCACGACGGTCGCGACCAGCAGCAGCGGCGACAACAGCGCGCGGAGCAGCACCATCAGCACGATCGCCACCACGACCAGCACCAGCGGGATGATCACCTTGTCGTCCCGCAACGACGCCTTCTCGATGTCGGCGCTGATCGCAGACCCGCCGCCGACCAGTGCGTCGGCCCCGCTCACCTGATGCACCTGGGCGCGTACGTCGTCGACGACCGCGAAGGCGGCCTTCGACGTCGGGTCGGACTGCAGCGGAGCCTGGATCAGCGCGACGTCGCCCTTGACGATCGGTGGCGAGGGCTGGCCGATCCCCTTGACGCCCTGCAGCGCCTGCTCGACCGCCTGGGCCCGGTCGGCGTTCGCCACGATCTGGATCGGTGACGACGTGTCGGCCAGCCCGTGGTCGACCAGCGTCTGCTGGCCGGTCACCGAGTCGAAGTCCTTGGTGTAGGCGTCCTTCGTGGCAAGTCCGTGCGCGTTGAGCTGCAGGAAGCCGAGGCTGCACACCGCCAGCACCAGCGCGGTGCCGACCCAGACCGTCCGCGGCCGCGGAGCGATCCGCGCGCCCATCCGCGCCCAGAAGCCGGAGGCGCTGGGCTCCAGGGTGTCGTACGTCGGGCGCCGCGGCCAGAAGATCCACCGGCCGAAGATCACCAGCAGCGCCGGCAGCAGTGTGATCATCACCAGCAGGCCGACGCCGATCCCGATCGCCGCCACCGGACCCAGCCCGGCCGTGGAGTTCATCTCGGCCACGACCAGGCAGAGCATGCCCAGCACCACCGTGAGGGCGCTCGCGATGATCGCCGGTGTCGCCCGGTGGAGCGCGAAGGCCATCGCCTCGTGACGGTCCTCGTGGCGATGCAGCTCCTCGCGATATCGGGCCACGAGCAGCAGCGCGTAGTCGGTGCCGGCGCCGAACACCAGCACGGTCAGGATGCCCGCGCTCTGACCGTTGACCGTGAGGTCGGCGTTCTTCGCAAGGAGGTAGATCACTCCCTGCGCGCAGGCGAGCGCCACGCCGGCGGAGATCACCGGCAGCAGCCAGAGCAGCGGGCTGCGGTAAGTCAGCAACAGGATCACGACGACCACGAGGATCGTGCTGTAGAGCAGCTTCCCGTCGATGCCGGCGAACGCCGCGGCGGAGTCCGCCGCCTGGCCGCCCGGACCGGCGACGTAGACGGTGGCGCCGTCGAGGCCGGCGATCTTCTCGATCTTGTCCTTGACGTCGGGAAGCTTGTTCCAGCCGTCCTTCCCGAAGTTGAAGGTCACCATCCCCTGGGCGACCTGGCCGTCCTTCGAGACCTGCACGAGCTGGCTGGGCTGCGTCACCGAGCCGTCGCGCGCCTTCGCCGGAACGGCGCCGTCGAGCTTCTGGACCTCGTCGAGCTGTTGGCCGATCGTCGTCAGGTCGGCCCTGGTCAGTCCCGACTTCTTCTCGTACACCAGGACGGTCGGGATGTCGTTCTGGTCCTGGAACGGCGCCAGCTTGTCGAGCGCCTTGGTCGACTCAGCACTGCCCGGCAGCCAGGACGAGGCCTGGTTGTCCTGGACGTCCGCCAGCTTGCCGGCGACCGACCCGGCCGCCATCACCACGATCACCCAGACACCCAGCACGACCCACTTCGTGACGCGTCCGGTCAGTTTCCCCGCTATCTGTCTATGCATACGAGGAGTCCAGCAGAAACCGCTGACGGCCGTCATCGGGGTTTCCCCCGAGTTCGCACGCTGTTTCCGGATCGTGATGGAGTCTGAGGCACCTCATGTCAGCTCTGTCTCACGGGTCTTCCTGGCGCCGGGCACCACCATCGTGGCCGCGTCGCGCGAGAGGCTGGTCGTGGTCGCCTGCTTGCGCAGGGTCGCCACCGAGACGTGCGGCCAGCTCAGGCCGTTGAAGTCGAGCATGACCGTCTGGGTGTACTGCAGCTGGAGGAAGTGCCCGCCGCCCGGTTTCTTGACCGTCTCGATCCAGAACGTCGACGTGACGATGTCGGCGGCCGCGTTCTCGGTGAGGAAGAACGTGTTCGCCGTACCGACGCCTCTCGGGCGCGCGTTCGACGCCTTCACCCGCAGCGCGACGGTGTTGACGATGTCCTGGTCGGCGATGTGTCGGGTCAGGACGACGTTCGGGTCCTTCACCATCGCCTGGGTGATGTCGGGAACGGTGGAGGCGTCGGAGGGCTGGCGGAACGCCGTCGTGCGCGACAGCTTCAGCTCCGGGAAGGTCTGCTCGGCCTGGCGGAACGTCCCCTTCGTGGAGGGCGCACCGGTCGCGAACGGGATGATGTCGGTGGGCTTGATCACGGGTGGCCCGGCGATCACCGATGCGTGACCCTGGGCGAGCACGGCTGTGCCGTGAGGGATCGAGGCCATCCGCACCACCGTCGGCGCCCGGTCGGGCACCGTGGTCCGGGGCACGGTCGCCCAGATGCCCGGCTCGAGGTGGATGCCGGCGTGGAGGGTCCGGTCGGAGATCTGCTGCAGGTAGTGCAGCCCGAACATGTTGATGTCCTTCTGGGCGAACCCCCGGTTGGGGATCTCGCCGGGGATCTTCTCGAACTCCAAGGTCTCCCTGGTGAGGTTCAGCTCGAGGAACCGGTCCTGCACCTTGAAGTGCGGCCGCCAGATGGTGTTGAAGCCGGTGCCCTTCCAGGTGCCCGCCAGGGCCGCGAGGGGGCCGAGCGGGTCGTCGATCTCGGTGAACGGCTGGAGGTCCGGCTCCTCGATGGCCGGCACCGGGACGAATTTGAAGTCCTCGAGCTGCATGGGGGAGAGGAGACGGCAGGCGGCCGGCAGATACAGAGCTATCCGTACAGCCGGTCGATGACGTCGGCGTACCTGGCATGGACGACGCGCCGCTTGAGCTTCAGGGTCGGTGTGAGCTCCTCGGACTCGGCGGTCCACGCGGTCGGCAGCAGCTCAAACGACTTGACGTGCTCGGGGCGCGAGAGCCGCGCGTTCGCCGCGTCGACGGCCGCCTGCGCCAACGACCGGATCTCCGGATTCGCGGCCAGGTCGGCGAGGTCGCTGAACTCGATGCCGCGCGTCCGGGCCACCGCGGGCGCCACCTCGCCGTCCAGGGTGAGGACCGCGACGATGTAGGGCCGGTCGTCGCCGAAGGCCAGCGCGTGCCCGATGATCGGGGACTCCTTGAGGAGGCTCTCGATGTTGGAGGGGGCGATGTTCTTGCCGGCGGAGGTGATGATCAGCTCCTTCTTGCGGTCCACGATCGACAGGAACCCGTCCTCGTCGATCGTCCCGATGTCGCCGCTGTGGACCCAGCCCCCGAGGTCGAGCAGCGCTGCGGTCGCGTCCGGGCGACGGTGGTAGCCGGCAGTCGTGATCGGCCCGCGCATCAGCACTTCGCCGTCGTCCGCGATCCGCAGGTCGATCCCCGGCAGCGCGGTACCGACCGTGCCGAGCCGGAACGCCCCGGGCCCGCACGCCGTCGCAGCGCCGCAGGTCTCGGTCATCCCGTAGATGTCGTTGATCGCGAGTCCCAGCCCGGCGAAGAACCTGGCCACCTCGACCGGCATCGGCGCCGACGCGCTGCCCGCCCAGTTGACCCGGTCGAGACCGAGCCGTGCCTTGATGGGGGTGAGCACGGCGGCGTTCGCGGCGTCGTAGCGCTGCTGGAGCTCGGGTGGGGTGGTGCGGCCCGCCTGGAGCGACTCGACGTACTCCCGGCCGACGGTCATGGCGCCCTCGGTCGCGGCTCTGCGGCCGGGGTTTGGCTCCTGCGCGAGCATCCCTGAGAGTCCGGCGCGGATCTTCTCCCACACGCGCGGGACGCCGAAGAACTGGATCGGGCGGACGTCGACCAGGGCCGGGACCAGTGCGGTCGGGTCGCCGACGAGGTGGACGTGCCAGTCGCCGTGGTGCTGCGGGAGGTACATGCTCAGCACCCGCTCGGCGATGTGGGCGTAGGGCAGGTAGGAGAGCGTGACGTTGCCGGCCTGCGGGCCGTTGCGGCGCAGCGTCGCCTCGCACTCGTACACGACGTTGGCGTGCGAGAGCACGACCCCCTTGGGGGCGCCGGTCGTGCCCGACGTGTAGAGGATCGTGGCGTGGTCGTCGGGACGTACCGCGGCCGAGCGGGCGTCGACCTCGTCCTGCGAGATGGTGCGGCCCTCGGCGACGAGGTCCTCCCAGGTCACGAACCGCTCGTCGTCGTACCCCTGGCTGACGACGTCACCGATGCCCACCACCAGCCGGATCGACGCAACCTCTGCCAGCGCCGGCCGCCACCTCTCCAGGTGGTCGGGAGTCTCGAGGAGCACGACCTGCGGCTCGGCGTGGCCGGCGATGTAGGCGACCTGCTCGGGGGAGAGCGTGTTGTAGATCGACATCGGGAGGCCGCCGGCGAGCAGCGCCGCGTGGTCGGCGACGACGTGCTCGATCCGGTTGGTGGCCATGATCGCGACGGTCGCCCCGGGCTCGAGCCCCCGGCCGACCAGCGCGGCGGCGACGCGGCGACCGGTGTCGTGGACCTCGGTCCAGGTGAGGGTCCGCCACGCGCCGGTCGGGGTCGACGCACCTGGCGCGACCTGGTCGCTGTACGCCGGCCGGTCGCCGTACGCCGTGACCGTGCGGGCCATCAGGTCCAGGACCGTATGTCCCGCGACCACCTGCTGGATCTCCCGCCGCTCCTCCACGAGAGTCATGACTCATCGTGGCACCGGTTGGCATGGTCGGGGAAGGTGCCGGTGCTGGTCAGAGGCCCAGCGAGCGACCGATGATCTCCTTCTGGATCTCGGTCGTCCCGCCGTAGATCGTCTGGACGCGGGAGTTCACGAAGGCGCGGGCGACGGGGTACTCAGTCATGTAGCCGTAGCCGCCGTGGAGCTGGACGGCGCGGTCGACGATCGTGTTCTGCAGCTCGGTGGTCCACCACTTGGCCATCGAGGCGGTCGCGGTGTCGAGCTCGCCGCGGACGTGGTGAGCCAGGCAGTCGTCGATGAAGACCCGTGCGATGTGGGCCTCGGTGGCCATCTCCGCGAGCGTGAAGCGGGTGTGCTGGAACCTTCCGATCGGCCGGCCGAACGCGGTGCGCTCCTTGACGTAGTCCAGCGACGTCTCGACGAGCATCTCGCACGCCGCCGCCGCGCTGACCGCGATCGACAGCCGCTCCTGGGCGAGGTTGGTCATCAGGTGGACGAAGCCGGAGCCCTCCTCGCCGAGCAGGTTCTCCTTCGGCACGCGCACGTGGTCGAAGAACAGCTCGGCGGTGTCCTGGGCGTGCTGGCCGATCTTGTCGAGGTTGCGGCCGCGCTCGAAGCCCTCCATCCCGCGCTCGACCACCAGCAGCGAGATGCCCTGGTGCCCGGCCTCGGGGTCGGTGCGGGCGACCACGACCACGAGGTCGGCCAGGATGCCGTTGGAGATGAAGGTCTTCTGGCCGGTCAGCACGTAGTGGTCGCCCTCGTCGACGGCCGTCGTCCGGATCCCCTGCAGGTCTGAGCCGGCACCCGGCTCGGTCATCGCGATCGCCGCGATCGTCGTGCCGGCACACAGTCCGGGGAACCAGCGCGCCGCCTGCTCCGTTGTCGCGCTCGCGGCGAAGTACGGCGCGATCATGTCGTTGAAGAGGGTGAAAGCACACCCGTAGATGCCACGCCTGGTCATCTCCTCGCCGACGACCGCGTTGTAGCGGAAGTCCGCCGTGCCGCCGCCGCCGTACTCCTCCGGCAGCTGCAGGCCGAGCAGCCCCTGCGCGCCGGCTTTCGCCCACACGTCGCGGTCGACGATGCCGTCCTCCTCCCACTGGTCGTGGAAGGGCACCGCCTCCTTGTCGAGGAAGGTCGCGACGGTCTCGCGGAACGCCTCGTGCTCGGGCTCGAACAGCGCGCGGCTCACCTCGCCACTGTGACAGTAGAACTGTCACGGTGCAAGTGGCCTGGGGGAGGTGGACAATCCACTCACGTCCGCCTGGGCGGCGCTTCACGAGAGGACAGCACGATGAGCACTGACGAGGTGGTGCCGGAGACGAAGGGCATCGCGGTGGAGCTGCTGTCCACGGTCGACCTCGGCGTCGAGATCCCCGGCATGGAAGGTCTTCAGCTCCGGATGCGCCGGGTCACCATCGAGCCGGGAGGGGTCTTCGGGCCGCTGCACGACCATCAGGGGAGGCCGGGGACCGTCTACGTGCTGCAGGGGACGATCACCGACCATCGGGACGGGGTCGCCACGGACTACGGACCGGGCCCGGGCTGGCCCGAGGACCGGGACACCCTCCACTGGCTGGAGAACCGGGGAACGGTCCCGGCGGTGGAGATCTCGGTGGACGTGGTCCGGCAGGAGTGAGCGCGGCTCTCGAGCGGTCAGGAGACCGACGGCGGCCAGCGATGGTGACGCCACTCGTCCCATGACGCGAAGCCCGGAGGTGGGTCGTCGATGGGTTCAGTGCCGTCGAGCTCACCGGCCGTCGGCACCTGGAAGGCGCCGGCCCAGGCAGCGAGCTCGTCGCCGGACATCGGCCAGGTGGTGTGCGGCTCGTCGGCCTGCCGTTGGTCGAGTCGTCTCCGCTGCTCCGCAGGGGGCACCTCGAGGTAGTGCATCTCCACGCGTGCGCCGCACTCGGCTGCTGCTGCCCGCAGGGCGGACCGCTCGTCCCGGCCCCACAGTCCGAAGTCGATCACCACGTTGCTGCCGAGTTCGAGCGCGCGCAGCCCGATCTCGATGAGCCGCCCCTCGACCACGTCCGAGGCCGATGACGGGTTCTCGTGGCCGTACAGGGCCTTCATCCACTCGTCCTTCGTGAGGCGGAGGGCGTTGTGCTGGGACTCGATACGCCGCGCCGTACTGGTCTTACCCGAGGCCGGCAGCCCCACGGTCAGAAAGAGCGTCGGTGGCCTCACCGGTTGTCAGCGTCCACCAGGGGCTCGGTGATCGTCCCGAGCTGCTCCTGCACGAGCCGCAGTGTCGCATGGCGAGCGTTTCTCGAGGAGGACGCTTCGAACATTCCGGCGGCCGGCCGAGGTGGACGACCCGCAGGCGGGTGAGAGGGTGGCGGCGTGAGGGTGTCCACGCGTGGGGCGAGCACCTCCGACCTCCCCTTTCTCGTAGAGGTCGACAGACACCTCTCACCCGACCGACTCGCCGACCTCGTCTCCGCGGGGCGGGTGATGGTCGTCGAGGTCGACGGTGACGTCGTGGGCCTCTTGCGCTGGGGTCTCTTCTGGGACCAGGTGCCGTTCATGAACCTGCTGTGGGTGCTTCCCGACTGGCGTGGTCAAGGGGTCGGAACGGCGTTGGTCGAGGCATGGGAGAGGTCCCAACTCGCCGCGGGTCACGACCTGGTGCTCACCTCGACCATGTCGGACGAGAGGTCGCAGCATCTCTACCGGCGGCTGGGCTACGTCGACAGCGGAGCCCTGTTCCTGCCCGACGAACCGGCAGAGCTCATCCTGCGGAAACAGCTTGGATAGGGGGCTGCGAATGTCTGTTCATGCCCACTCTCCGACCTATCCGCGGCCTGAGCGAGCGGACCCGCAGCCTCGAGATCCAGCTGTCGTGCCGCCGGTCGATTGACTGCTGGGGGAAGTGACACGATACTTCACTATGTGGTGAAGTATGGGCTGGACGACGTGGCATCAGCGGTCGCGTCGGCACCACGCCGCGCGATCCTCGAGCGTCTCGCCGCGGGAGATGCGTCGATGAGCGACCTGGCCGACCATCTCTCGGTGTCCCTTCCGGCGGTCGACAAGCATCTGCGGGTCCTGCTGGAGGCCGGGGTGGTCACCAAGGAGAAGCACGGCCGGACGACGTCGGTCCGCCTCGTTCCCGGCAGCCTGGAGGAACTGGCGACCTGGGCGATGAGGACGCGCCTGATGTGGAACAACGCGCTCGACCGGCTGGAGCAGCACCTGTCAGCCCCCGAGGAGAATCCATGAGCGAGACGACCATCCAGGTCAGCCGGACGGTCCCGTCCTCTCCCGAACGCGCCTTCGACGCCTGGACCGACGTCGAGCGGCTCGCCGCCTGTGGTGGCCCCAGCTGGCGGGCACGACGTACGACGTGGACGCGCGGCCGGGTGGCCGGTTCCGCATCGAGAGCGCGGCGATCGGAGCCTCCGTGAGCGGGGTCTTCACCGACGTCGACCGGCCTCGGCGACTGGCCTTCACGTGGCTGTGGGAGGACAGCGATGCCCAGGATGCCGAGGTCGAGGACACGGTGGTCGTGACGTTCGAGGCGGCGGATGACGGTACGACGGTCACGGTGGCGCACACCTCGACCGCGCACGTGCCCGACGGAGGCGCGGAGCAGGGCTGGAACGACGTGCTGGACCGGCTGGTCGGGCTCCGTTGGGGTCAGTCCACCAGCTCGCGCAGCTGACGGATGGTCGCCGCCGGGTCGTCGCTGGCGGGCATCACCTGGAGGTTGGTGACGCCGGCCTCGGCGAAGGCCGCGATGCGCTCCTTCACGTACGACGCGGGGCCCACCAGGTTGCCGAGCTCGAGCAGCTCGGTGGGAACGACCTTGGCGGCGTCGCGCTTGTTGCCGCCGAGGTAGAGGTCCTGGATCTCCTTGGCCTCCTTCTCGTAGCCGTACCGGATCGCGAGCTCGTTGTAGAAGTTCTTCCCGCGCGCGCCCATGCCCCCGACGTACAACGCGACCGTCGGGCGGGCGAAGTCGAGCAGCGCCTTGGTCTCCGGTCCCTCGCCGATGGCAACCATGCCGCCGGCGCAGATCTCGAGCGGCGCCAGGCCCTCCTGCCGCTTGGCCGTCCCGCGCGCCAGCGACTCGCCCCAGACGTCGGCGGCCTTCTCCGGGACGAAGAGGAAGGGCAGCCAGCCGTCGGCGTACTCCGCGACCCCCTCGACGTTCTTGGGGCCGAGCGCGGCGACGTAGATCGGGATGCTCGGCCGTTCGGGCTTGTTGAGGAGCTTGAGCGGCTTGCCCAGACCGACTCCCTGGTCCTCGGGAAGGGGGAGCGTGAAGATCCCCTCGTGCACCAGCGTCTCGCGACGCAGCCCGCGACGGAGGAGGTCGATGATCTCGCGGGTGCGGCCGAGCGGCTTGTCGTAGGGGACGCCGTGGAAGCCCTCGATCACCTGCGGTCCGCTGGCGCCGAGGCCGATGATCGCCCGGCCCTGGCTGACGTTGTCGAGGCCGGCCGCCGTCTGGAGCAGGGCGCCCGGCGTCCGTGAGTAGATGTTGAGGATCGCGCTGCCGATCTCGACCCGCTCCGTCTTGGCCGCGAGATATCCCATCAGGGTGGGGGAGTCGAAGCCGTACGCCTCGGCCACCCAGATCGTGTCGAGTCCGGCCTCCTCGAGCGCCTTCACCTGGTCGGCGGCCTCGCGCGGGTTGCCGGCGTACATCAGCTGGGTCGAGAGCTTCACGCCCCCGACTGTGACAGAACCACTGTCACGGTCGCAAGGTGACCTTCTGACGTCATACGAACGGTGCCATAGATGGCGCGGAGCGTATGACGTCCGAGGGCGGACCTCAGCGGCCGAGGCCCGCCAGCACCTCCGCGCCCGGGAGCTCGCCGAGGAGCCGCCCGGGCACCAGCAGCTTGGAGCGGCGTACGCCGGAGCCGATCACCGCCGCCTCGATCGCGAGGCACGTCTCGTCGACGAGGACGCGCCAGGTGGCGGGGAGGCCGACGGGGGTGATCCCGCCGTACTCCATGCCCGACTCCTCGACCGCCCGGTCCATCGACAGGAACGAACACTTGCGGACGTCGAGGGTGCGCTTGACCAGGTTGTTCACGTCTGCGCGGGTGTCGGCGCGCACCAGACAGGCCGCGACCCGCTCCTGGCCCTCGCGCCGGCCCATCACCACCACGCAGTTGGCGCCGTCGGCCATCGGTACGTCGTACCGCTCGCTCATCGCTGCGGTGTCGGCGTACTCCGGGTCGATCTCGACGACCGCGACCTCGGTCGCGCCCGGCCAGTCTCGCAGCGCCCCGAACACCGGTGGGGCGAGCAGCTCGGGGTGGGACAGGGCGGGCAGGGACTCGAGCGCCCCGATCCGTGGCAGCGGCATGGGGCCACTGTGCCATTGCGTGCGCTGTGTCAGTCCCGGGTGCCGCGCAGTCGCGGGGCCGCTGCGATCAGCCCGGCCGCGCCCGCGGCGACCCACGGGATCGGCAGCAGCCAGCGCAGGTCCGAGGACTCGGCCGCGCCGGACTCGATCAACGCCCAGATCACCACCATGCCCAGGAAGGCGACACCCATCACGAGGTGCCCGATGTTCACCGGGTGGAGTCCCGCCGCGAAGCTGCGCGGAGTCTGCAGGGGTGGGGTCCGGAGAGGCTGTGTCGGATCGGTCATGGCTGGCTCCTCACTGGTCGCCGACATGGACGTCGATGCCGCCGAGGTGGAGCTCGGCGTCGATGGTCAGGTGGGGGGCTCCCGCGCCTCCGGAGTGCACCGCGGTCACCGAAGTGTCCACGCCGCCTCCGTCGTGGCCGAAGGCATTGATGCCGCCGATGCCGGTCACCTGGGTGTGCGCCACCACGCTGACACCGGCCGGCACCCGGATGTCCAGGTGTCCGACGTTGCCGTCGACCCGGATCTCGCGGCCGTCCAGCGCCTCCGGGTCACGGACGTCGGTCAGGTCGAGCCGGAGCTCGCCGACGTCCATCGAGTACGCCGAGCGCACGTCGGACGCGCTGGCCGGGATCTCGGTGGTGCTGTGGGGGTCCCAGCGGTCGGCCACGGTGGTGCCGACCGTGACGGCCGCCGCCACGAGACCGACCAGGATCAGACCGCCGGCGCGACCGAAGAACGATCCGAGCAGCAGGAACGCCGCGGTCAGCCCGAGCGCCGTCGCCGGGTACGCCGAGGGCGCGATGTCGGCGCCGGCCAGGTCCGCGATGCCGAGCGCCCCGAGCGCGACGGCCATCACCGCCACGGCGTACCAGAACAGGATGGGACCCCGCTTGCGCGGGTTGGCCGGTCGCGGCTGCTCGGGGACGGCGTAGGACGGGGGTGGGGTGTACGGCGCGCTCGGCTCGGGTTGCCCTGGCTTCTGCCGGTCGCCGCGGTGGGGGAGCTGCGTGGAGATCACCACGGCCGCGGCGACGACGACGAGGCAGACGAAGAAGAAGCCGCCGCCGCCCCACCAGCCGTGGGAGAACAGCAGCAGCAGGGCCAGCACGCCGACGATGACGAGGGCGACGGCACGGCTGCGGCGGTCGAGCTTGATCCTGGCCCAGTCGCTGCCGTCCTCGGGAAGGAGAAGCCACAGGGCGACGTACAGCAGGAGGCCGACGCCGCCGAAGAAGGTGAGGACCACGAACGCCACCCGCAGGATGACGGGATCGATGTCGAGATGACGACCGAGACCGCCCGCGACGCCCGCGACCTTCCGGTCCGCGCGGCTGCGCCGGATGCGACCGAGATCGCGGATGTCGTCCCAACCCACCCGCGGGCCGGAGTCCGGTGCCGGCGGCGGGGAGGTGTCGGGTGGTGTCGTGGTCATGTCATCCAAGGTGCGTCATCGGGAGGGCGTACACCATCGGGGGAACCCCTGATCGCGCCCGCGCCGGCGGCGACGCGGCTCAGGGTACGGCCGGGGATCGCCCGCGTGGTTCCGACCCCGCGGACCTGCGACGATTGCAGAGTCATGACAACCACCGCACCAGCCTCCGCGGAGCAGCCGCGTCCGGTGCGCAAGGCCTACCGCGACACCGGCCAGCCGATCATCGGCGGGGTCGCCGCCGGCCTCGCGCGCCATCTCGGCGTGCCCGTGCTGTGGGTGCGGGCCGGTTTCATGGTGGCCGCCGTGCTCGGGGGCAGCGGGGTGATCTTCTACGCCGGCCTCTGGCTGGTGCTGCCCGGCGACTCGCTCTACGACCACGCCGCGCCGGGTCTCGAGAGCGCCGCCCGGCAGGGCCGCCGCCCCGGCCGCATCCGCCGCCTAGCCGACTCCGGCCCGGCCATCGCGTTGGTGGCGCTCGGGCTCGGCATGGTGCTGACCGCGGAGGCGATCTTCGGGAACGGCATCGTGATCTGGGCGCTGGTGCTCGCCCTCATCGGCTTCGGCCTGCTGTGGCGCCAGGCGGACGAGGCCCAGCGCTCACGCTGGCTCGACCAGTCCGAGCGGCTCAACCCGGTCCGGGCGGTCTTCGGTGCCGGTGGCTGGGCGGCGTACCTGCGGGTGGGCGCCGGCTTCGTGCTCGTGATCGCAGGGGTCGCCCTCTTCGCGGTCCGCCACGGGCGGGTCTCCGACGTGTACGACGTGCTGATCTCGGCCGCGCTCGGTGTCGTCGGGCTGGGCGTCACCCTCGGCCCCTGGATCTGGCGACTCACCAACGACCTGGCCGCCGAGCGCGCCGAGCGGGTGCGCACGCAGGAGCGCGCCGACCTGGCGGCACACCTCCACGACTCGGTCCTGCAGACCCTCGCCCTGATCCAGAAGAACGCGTCCGACGCACCCGCCGTGGCCCGGCTGGCGCGATCGCAGGAGCGCGACCTGCGGGCCTGGCTGTTCGACGCGACCCCCGACGGCGGCACCCTGTCCGGCGCCCTGCGGGAGGTGGTCCGCGAGATCGAGGACACCTACGCCGTCGACGTCGAGCTGGTCACCGTCGGCGACGTCGATCTCGACGAGGCCGTGGCTCCCATCGTCGCCGCCACCCGCGAGGCCACGACGAACGCCGCGAAGCACGCCGGCACCCCGGTCGTCGACATCTACGCCGAGGTCTCGCCGGACCGGGTCGAGGTGTTCGTGCGCGACCGGGGCGGGGGCTTCGACCCGCAGGCCGTCCCGGCCGACCGGCAGGGTGTCCGCAACAGCATCCTCGACCGCATGTCCCGCCACGGCGGCACCGCCGAGATCCGTTCCACGCCCGAGACGGGCACCGAGGTGCGGCTGAAGCTGCCGCGACAGGAGAAGCCACAGTGAGCACACCCGTCCGGGTCCTGATCGTCGACGACCACGCGATGTTCCGGGCTGGCGTCCGCGCCGAGCTCGGGGCGTCGGCGGGCCATCCCGTCGACATCGTCGCCGAGGCCGCCGACGTCGACGAGGCCGTCGCCGCGATCGCCGAGCACCGGCCCGAGGTCGTACTCCTCGACGTACACCTGCCCGGCGGCGGAGGTGCCGAGGTGATGCGGCGGCTGTCGACGTCGATGTCGGGTGCCGAGACGCCACGCTTCCTGGCGCTGTCGGTCTCGGACGCCGCCGAGGACGTGATCGGCACGATCCGCGCCGGCGCCCGCGGCTACGTCACCAAGACGATCACCGGGGCCGAGCTGGTCGACGCGATCCGCCGGGTGGCCGAGGGAGACGCGGTGTTCTCACCGCGTCTCGCCGGCTTCGTGCTCGACGCGTTCGCGGGCACGATCGAGATCTCCGCCGTCGACGAGGATCTCGACCGCCTGACCGAGCGTGAGCGTGAGGTGATGCGCCTCATCGCCCGCGGGTACGCCTACAAGGAGGTGGCCCGGGAGCTGTTCATCTCGATCAAGACGGTCGAGACCCACATGTCGAGCGTGCTCCGGAAGCTCCAGCTGTCGTCGCGTCACGAGCTGACGCGCTGGGCCTCCGACCGTCGCCTGCTGTGACTCTCGGTCAGCCCGTCAGGGCTTGACGACCACCACTCCCTTCATGCCCAGGTCCTGGTGGAAGAAGCAGCGGTACGGGAACCTGCCGACCTTCTTGAAGGTCACCTTGAACGCGCCCTGCGGCGCGAGGACGCCCGAGCTGAGCTGGCCGCCCCGGTACTTGTTGGGGTTGCCGTACGCCGCGGTCGGGTCGCCCGCGGGCGGCACCACCGGCGCACCGAAGGTGACCGTGTGCGGAACGCCGTTCAACGGGTTCGCCCACTTCACGGTGTCACCCTTGTGGATCACGACCTTGCCGCGGACGAAGCGCATCAGCATGGCGATGCGGTCGTCGGCGCCGACGATCACCTTGTGGCTGCCGGCCAGCGCCCGGGCCTTCTTCAGCTCGGCCCGGCCGTCGGCCACGATCGCACTGGCCAGCAACGAGGCCTCGGCGTTGTAGTCGGCCTGCGACGCCGGACGCGCCGCAGCCTGTGCCTGCACGTGGATCTCGCCACGCATCATCACGCCGTGCACGCGGCAGTAGTAGGTGTACGTGCCCACCGGCGTGCTCACAGGGAAGTGCAGGGTGTACTGGTGGTACAGCTGCACGAACGGTGGGAGGGCGCTGATCGAGCTCAGGGTGGTCAGGACCCCCGACTCGTACGTCGACACTCCGTCGAAGTCGTGGCTGGAGCTGCGTGTCGTCTGCGCCGGGGCACCCGGGTCGAACTCGCCCAGCTGTTGCTGGGTCTGGGGCTGGCCGCCGCTGACGAAGGTCACGGTGTGTGGCTCGGCCGCCCGGGCCTTCCAGGTCACGCTGTCGCCCTGGTTGATGGTGATGTCGCCGGGCAGGAACCGCTCGCCCTGGATGGCCATCTGGTTCGCCTGGTTGCCCACCCGCACGGTCCACGTGATCGGGCTCACGGACGGACCCGCCTGCGCGGTAGAGGTCGTGGCACCGATGGCCACGGGCGTGAGCAGGGCCAGGACTGCGATCAGTACCCGCCCCGGTGTTGAGAGTTTCTTGATGTGCATTTCGGTCATGTCCCCCTCGATGACAAGCATCTTCCGGGCGACCCGGCCCGCTACGGATGTGCGAGGGCCCGAGAACGTGCACCGGTGCCCCGGATCCTCGCCCGCGCCCGGACCACACGCCATGGCCCAAAAGGAGCAGGGGGTGGCGCGCCGTAGGCTGCACCGGAGATGAGCGACACCCTCCCGATCCTGGGCCTGAGCCTCCCCGACGCCGACTCCGAGAAGTCCGCCGAGCGACCGAAGGGCCCCTGCGCCGACGATCTCCTGGCCGGGCTGAACGAGCCTCAGCGCTCCGCCGTCGTGCACGAGGGCCCGCCGCTGCTCGTGGTCGCCGGGGCCGGGTCCGGCAAGACCCGGGTGCTGACGCGACGCATCGCCTGGATCGTCTCCCAGCGCAAGGCGCACCCGGGCTCCATCCTGGCGATCACCTTCACCAACAAGGCCGCGGCCGAGATGAAGGAGCGGGTCGAGGCGCTGGTGGGGCCACGCGCACGGCTGATGTGGGTCTCGACGTTCCACTCCGCCTGCGTGCGCATCCTGCGCAAGGAGATCGACAAGCTCGGCTTCAAGTCCAGCTTCACGATCTACGACGCCGCCGACTCCAAGCGTCTGATGACCATGGTCATCAACGACCTCGACCTCGACCCACGTCGCTACCAGCCCGGCGCCGCACTGCACTGGGTCTCCACCCACAAGAACGAGCTGCGCGGGCCCGAGGAGGTCGCCGCCGACAGCCGCAACAAGTTCGAGGAGGCGTACGCCGCGGCGTACACCCGCTACCAGCAGCGGCTCCGCGAGGCCAACGCGCTCGACTTCGACGACCTCTTGATGTCCACGGTCGACCTGTTCGCGACGTACCCCGAGGTGCGTGAGACCTACCGGCGACGCTTCCGGCACGTGCTCGTCGACGAGTACCAGGACACCAACCACGCGCAGTACGCCCTGATCCACCAGCTCTGCGCCGACTCCTTGGAGGAGACGCTCGAGGAGAGTCCGGTGGAGCGCGTCCCGCCCGCCGAGCTGATGGTCGTCGGCGACGCCGACCAGTCCATCTACGCCTTCCGCGGTGCGAACATCCGCAACATCCTCGACTTCGAGCAGGACTTCCCGGACGCGAAGTCGATCCTTCTCGAGCAGAACTACCGCTCCACCCAGACCATCCTCAACGCGGCGAACGCCGTGATCGGCCACAACCGCGGGCGCAAGCCGAAGAACCTCTGGTCCGACGCAGGGATGGGCGCCAAGGTCGTCGGCTACGTCGCGGACGACGAGCGCGACGAGGCGAGGTTCGTCTCCGGCGAGATCGACACCCTCACCGACGCCGGGTCGCGGCCCGGCGACGTCGCGGTGTTCTACCGCACCAATGCGCAGTCACGTGTGTTCGAAGAGGTGTTCATCCGCCTCGGCATGCCCTACCGGGTCGTCGGCGGGGTGCGGTTCTACGAGCGCCGCGAGGTGCGCGACGCCCTCGCGTACCTGCGGATGCTGGTCAATCCCGACGACGAGGTGTCGCTGCGACGGATCGTGAACACCCCCAAGCGCGGCATCGGCGACCGCGCCCTCGAGTGCGTCACGTCGTACGCCCAGCGGGAGCGCATCACGTTCTGGGAGGGGCTGCGCCGGGCCGAGCAGGCGCCCGGTCTGGTGAGCCGGTCGCTGGTGGCGATCCAGGGCTTCGTCGCGCTGGTCGAGGAGCTGCAGTCGATGGTCGACGCGGGGGAGCGGGCCGACGTGATCCTGGAGTCGGTGCTCGCCCGGTCGGGCTACCTCGACGAGCTCGAGGGCTCCGACGACCCGCAGGACGGCACCCGTCTGGAGAACCTCGCCGAGCTCGTCGCCGTCGCGCGGGAGTTCGCCGACGACCCGCAGGCCGGGCCGTCCGCCGACCCGAGTGACGTCGACGCGGGCGTGGTGACCCCGGGGCTGTCGGACTTCCTGGAGCGGGTCGCGCTGGTGGCCGACACCGACCAGATCCCCGACGCGCCCGACCCGGACAGCCCCGAGGACGGCGGCATGGTCACCTTGATGACCCTGCACACCGCCAAGGGTTTGGAGTTCCCGACGGTCTTCCTGACCGGGCTCGAGGACGGCGTCTTCCCGCACTCGCGGAGCCTCGACGACGGCGGCGAGCTCGAGGAGGAGCGGCGGCTGGCGTACGTCGGCCTCACCCGGGCCCAGGAGCGGCTGTATCTCTCCCGGGCCCTGGTCCGGTCCGCCTGGGGGTCGCCCGCGCACAACCCCGCGTCCCGGTTCCTCGGCGAGGTGCCCGACGAGCTGGTCGACTGGCGGCGTACCGAGGCCGACCAGGTCCACTGGCAGCGCCCCGATCTCGCGCGCACCACCGGCCTGGGGTCGCCCACGGCCGCCGGACGCCGCAACTTCAGCGCCGCCGCGGCCCGCGCCGACGTGGCCGCGAAATCCAAACCCGCCCGCGAGGTGCCCTCCCTGTCGCCGGGTGACCGGGTCCAGCACGACACCTTCGGCCTCGGCACGGTCGTCTCGGTCGAGGGCGTCGCCGACAAGTCCGTCGCCTCGATCGACTTCGGCTCCGAGGGCGTCAAGCGACTGCTGCTGCGCTACGCGCCGGTGCAGAAGCTCTAGGTGCTCGTTGTGCGCCGAGCGCGTCGCATGGAGCGGTGAGCTGGGATCGTTCTTGGTGACTCGAACCGATCCTGTCTCACCGCCGGGTGTGTTCGCCGCGACCGGGATGCAGGGGGCGGTGAGCTGGGATCGTTCTTGGTGACTCGAACCGATCCTGTCTCACCGCCCGGCGGCGTGCTCGCGAAGCCGGGTACGGCGGGGCGGCAGGAGCTCGCGCACCGACCGGAAGAGCCGGTTCCAGTTGTCGCCGAACTCCGGGGGTGACCCGTGGTACCCGAGGTTGAGCAACGTCCGGTAGACGGTGCCGACCAATGTCTTCGGTCTGCGCAACGACTCGTTAGTCACTTCCAGGTACGGCACGCCGTGATCGCGGAACAGGGCGAACCGCTCGATGTCGGCGACGTACTGCGTGCGATCCGTCTGGTGATGTCCGCCTTGGAACTCGACCACCAGACCCTGGTCCACATACACGAGGTCGCCGAGTGCCGTCGCGTCGTCGCCGAGATCGACCGGACTGTTCAGTTCTGGAGTCGGAAGCCCGCTCGCCTCCAGCAGGGCTCGGGTCTCGGACTCCTTGATGGAACGGGATCGGCCGTCGAGCAGGTCAAGGACGAGCAATGCTTCGTCCGCGCCATCACGCCACGGCGCGGCCAGTGCGAGCGTGACGACCTCCGGGACAGTCATGTGCTGGCGATGAAGCAGCCAGTCGCCGATGACGATCACGTCGATGAGTCGTCCCGTGGAGCAGTAGGCGATGAAGGCGGCAGCAGGCGACACTGCGGTCTCATCGCCGGGAGCCAACTCGTTCGTGCGGTGCAGGAAGATGCCGTCGAGTGCCAGGTGGAGCTTGCCTTCGACCACGAAGTGAAGAGGCCGACGGGGACCGAAGTCGAGGCCCAGCAGCTGGATGCGCGTGATGTGGGTCAGTCGGGCGTGTGGAGGCAGGGCGAGTTGGGCAGCCAGGATCTCGTCGTCCCAGGTCATTTGATGGTCCCGATGGCGCCAGACCCGCGGATGAACGCGAACGAACCGGGAACCCGCCAACATCCTCTTGCTCACTCCCAGCTCGAGTGCTCGCGTGCGTGTGAACGGCGTGCTGAGGAGGTCCTCGGGGATCTCGCGCATTTCCCCACTCCACCGGCTCCGGACACTCTGCCGCTCGAGAGCCGCGGCAGGCTGTGGAGAAGCAATCCCGGAGGGCCGCCTGTGGATGCGTTTCGGTTCGGGCGGGCGGTGAGCTGGGATCGCTTCGGGCGTCCCGGACGGGTCCCAGGTCACCGCTCCTCGCGCCGCCGGTCCGGGCGCCTCAGGTGGCGGTGAGCCAGGACCGGTCCGGGCTGGACGGATGGGTCCCAGGTCACCGCTGTCCGCGACACCTTGCGGCAGGGCTAGGGGTTGAGGCCGTGGACGACCAGTGCGGTGTAGGGGTCGACCGGGTCGCCGCCGCCGGGGTGGACCTCGAGGTGGAGGTGGGGGCCGGTCACGTTGCCCGTGGAGCCGACGTACCCGATCACCTGGCCGGGCTTGACCGTGGCGCCGACGGAGGTGCCGAAGGCGTTCTGGTGGCAGTACCACAGCTCGGTGCCGTCGGGCAGGGTCTCGATGGTGCGGTTGCCGTACGCGCCGGAGTAGCCGACCTCCGTGACCGTGCCGCCGGCGACGGCCATGATCGGGGTGCCGGTCGGCGCCGCGAAGTCGAGCCCGGTGTGGAAGTGCGCCCAGAGCGAGCTGTAGTCGCCGAAGCGCGCGGTCAGGTGGTAGACGCCGGGGGCGACCGGCAGCACCCACTGGTGGAGCTTGATCTGGGCGGCCTGCTTCTGGGCCTGCGCGGCGAACGCCGAGAGCGCGGCGTCGCGCTGCTTGGCCTGGGCGTCCGCCACGGCCTGGAGGCTGCCGCCGGACAAGGCCTGGCGGTCGGCGCTGCGGCTGACGATCGTGCCGCGGCCGCCGAGGAGACTGGCCGAGCCGACCGCGCTGCTGCCCGACAGCGCACCGGCGGGCGCGAGCCGACCGGCGTCCTCGGCGCCCTGCAGTCCCGGGTGCACCGCCTGGAGCGCTCCGCCTGCGGAGATCGCGAGCACGGCGACGCCGGCCAGGAGCGGAAGGCTGGGGATACGAGCTCGTCGGCTGGCGACCCGACGACCCGGCTGCCGTGAGGGCTTGATCTTCTGGGCGACCAGCTCCGGCTCCGGCGTCTTGATCTCGACGACGGGCTCCGGCTCAGGCTCCACGACCTCGACGACCGGCTCGAGCTCCACGAGTTCCACGACCTCGACGACCGGCTCCGGCTCAGGCTCGACGATCAGGGGAAGGGTCCGGGCGCGACGGCCGGCGTACGACCCCACCGTCGGAGCGATCGTCGGAACGATCGTCGGAACGGTGGCCGGCGCTGAAGACGGCCGCAGCAGGTGGCCGACGACGTCGTCGGGCTCGGGGGCGAGCTGCGGGTCGAGCGCGATCCGGCGTCCGACGATGCGGACCGGCTCCGCCTGCACGGCTGGCGGAACCACCGGCGGGGGAGCCACGTGGGGAGCAGCCGGGGTGCGGCCGGCGACCCTGCGGCCGACGTACGGCTGCGAGGTGAGCCGCTCAGCGGCGTGACGCGCGACCCGCTTCCCGGTGACGTGTGCTGCGGGGGTGACCGTGGTGGCCGTCGAGCCGGACGGACCGGCGCGGTGGTCACCCATGAACAGGCTCCAGAGAAGGTCGGGGGATGCGGGGCAGCGAGCCACGACCATAACGGAAAGGTCACGGGGGGTGAAATCCCCCTCCCGTTTGCGGTGGAGAAATCTGGGTATGACGCGCGATTCCACGCCCCATGGGCCCGTGGGCGTCGGAGCCGTTCGGATACTCTGCGCCCATGGTCTCCCCTTCCTCGCGGCTCCGGATCGTGGTGGCCAAGCCGGGTCTCGACGGCCACGACCGGGGCGCCAAGATCGTCGCCCGGGCACTCCGGGACGCCGGCCACGAGGTCATCTACACCGGCCTCCACCAGACGCCGGAGCAGATCGTGGAGACCGCGATCCAGGAGGACGCCGACCTGATCGGGCTGTCGGTGCTCTCGGGGGCGCACATGACGCTCTTCCGCCGGCTGATCGAGCTGCTCGGCGAGCGGGACGCGGCGGACATCCGGGTCTTCGGCGGCGGGATCATCCCCGACGAGGACATCCCGGTGCTCGAGGAGCTCGGCGTCGCCAAGGTGTTCACTCCGGGCGCGACCACCAGCGAGATCACGAGCTGGGTCGCCGACGCCTTCGCCGACCAGTCCTGATCAGGCGGGCTCACCCAGAGGCCTGCGCGTCACGTCGAGGGTCAGGTTGCACCGCTGCCCGACCAGCCCGCCCTCGCGGAATCGGAGTCGCGACGACGTGATACGTCGCGGCAGCAGCGGCCGTCCCGCCCCGAGCACCACAGGCGTCAGGTGCACCTGCACCTCGTCCAGCAGACCGGCGTCGTCGAACTGACCGACCAGGTCGCCACCGCCGACGATCCAAACGTCCTTCCCGTCCGCGGCGGCGACGAGCTCGTCGTACGCCGGGGCGACGTCGCCGCGGACGAAGTGGACGTCGACGCCGGGGATGCCCGGCAGGTCGCGGTGCGAGAAGACCCAGACCGGCCGGTCGTCGTAGAACTCCTGCCACTGCTCGGGGTGCTCGGTGAAGTGCCGGTCGAGCGTCCACTGGTACGTCGTGGCGCCCATCACCAGGGGCCCGATCCGGCCGATGAAGGCATCCCAGCTCCCGTCGTCCTCGGTGTGGGGGACCTCGAACAGCCAGTCGAGCGAGTCGTGCTCGTCGGCGATGAAGCCGTCGAGGGTGGCTGCGGTGAAGTACACGACGCGGGTCATGCCGCCCGACGGTAGAAGGGACCGGGACACTCTGCTTGACCTGTGTTGCGCGCACGGGGCTTGCCGCACGGGGCTCGACCGGCGTTGCGACCCGGTGGTCCGCGCCGGATCGGGCCGGGGCTAGGGTGCGAGAGGCTTCCGGCGACTGCTGCGCCGGCCGCCGGAACTCGGTCGCTCAGGAGTGGTGGAACGTGGATCTGATGGAGTACCAGGCGAAGGAGCTCTTCGCCAAGCACGGCGTGAAGACCACGCTCGGAGTCGTCGTCACGACGCCGGAGGAGGCCCGCGCCGCCGCCGAGAAGATCGGTCCCTGCGTCGTCAAGGCCCAGGTCAAGGCCGGCGGTCGCGGCAAGGCCGGGGGCGTGAAGCTGGCCAAGACCGCGGACGAGGCGTTCGAGCACGCCACCGCCATCCTCGGGATGAAGATCAAGGGCCTCACGGTCAACCGGGTCCTGGTGACACCGGCGACGCCGCCGGAGGAGGAGTACTACTTCTCCTTCCTCCTCGACCGCGCCAACCGGCAGTACCTCTGCATCGCCAGCGTCGAGGGCGGCGTCGAGATCGAGGAGGTCGCCAAGACCAACCCCGACGCCGTCAAGCAGATCGCGGTCGACCCCGGCACCGGCGTCGACGAGTCCAAGGCCCGGGCGATCGTCGACGAGGCGGGCTTCCCGGCCGCGCTCCGCGACCAGGCCGTCGTCATGGTGCAGGCGCTGTGGAAGGTCTTCGAAGACGAGGACGCCACGCTGGTCGAGGTGAACCCGCTGGCCCGGCTGGAGGGTGACGTCCTCGAGGCCCTCGACGGCAAGGTCTCCCTCGACGACAACGCCGGCTTCCGGCACCAGGACCACGCGGCGTTCGAGATCACCGAGGAGACCGACCCCCTGGAGGCGAAGGCCAAGGAGAAGGGCCTCAACTACGTCAAGCTCGACGGCGAGGTCGGGATCATCGGAAACGGCGCCGGTCTGGTCATGTCGACCCTCGACGTCGTGGCGTACGCCGGCGAGAAGCACGGCGGCGTGAAGCCGGCCAACTTCCTCGACATCGGCGGCGGCGCCAACGCCCAGGTGATGGCCGACGGACTCGACGTGATCCTGGGCGACGACCAGGTCCGGGCGGTCTTCGTCAACGTGTTCGGCGGCATCACCGCCTGCGACGAGGTGGCGAACGGCATCAAGGGCGCCCTGGAGATCCTCGGTGAGCACGCCACCAAGCCGCTGGTCGTGCGGCTCGACGGCAACAACGTCGAGAAGGGCCGGGCGATCCTCCAGGAGATGGACCACCCGCTGGTCACCCAGGTCGACACCATGGACGGCGCGGCCGACCGAGCCGCCGAGCTGGCTGCGAAGTGAGGGACTGAAACGATGTCGATCTACCTGAACAAGGACTCCAAGATCATCGTCCAGGGCATGACCGGTGGCATGGGCTCCAAGCACACCACGCTGATGCTGGACGCCGGCTCGAACATCGTCGGGGGCGTCAACGCTCGCAAGGCCGGCACCACCGTCGAGCTCGGTGGCCAGGAGCTGCCGGTGTTCGGCACGGTCAAGGAGGCGATGACCGAGACCGGCGCGGACGTGTCCGTCGTCTTCGTGCCGCCGGCGTTCACCAAGGACGCCTGCATCGAGGCGATCGACGCCGGGATCGGCCTGCTGGTGGTGATCACGGAGGGCGTTCCGGTGCAGGACACCGCCGAGGTGTGGTCCTACCTGCAGGGCCCGACCAACTCCGCCGGCACCCGGATGATCGGGCCGAACTGCCCCGGCATCATCACCCCGGAGGAGTCGCTGGCCGGCATCACACCGCACACGATCGCGGGCAAGGGTCCGATCGGGCTGGTGTCGAAGTCCGGCACGCTGACCTACCAGATGATGTACGAGCTGAAGGACTTCGGCTTCTCGACGGCCATCGGCATCGGCGGCGACCCGATCGTCGGTACGACGCACATCGACGCCCTGGCCGCCTTCGAGGCCGACCCGGAGACCGAGGCGATCGTGATGATCGGCGAGATCGGCGGCGACGCCGAGGAGCGGGCCGCGGCGTACATCAAGGAGCACGTCACCAAGCCGGTCGTCGGGTACGTCGCAGGCTTCACCGCCCCCGAGGGCAAGACCATGGGCCACGCGGGCGCGATCGTGTCCGGCTCCTCGGGCACCGCGGCCGCCAAGAAGGAGGCTCTCGAGGCCGTCGGCGTCAAGGTCGGGAAGACCCCGTCCGAGACCGCCGAGCTGATGCGCGAGCTCCTCCGCAGCTGACCCGCAGGCCGATCAGCCCGGGTCCACCACCAGCGCCGAGCCACCTCCACGCCGTACGGGCTCGGCCGCGGCGCGGAAGCGGTGGTGCGGCAGCAGCCGGATGCCGGTCGCCGCACCGATCTCGCTGTCGAGCGGGGTGATGCCGCTGACGACGCTGAACTGCTGGCCGTACCGGCTCTCCAGCGTCTGGGCGACCGGGAGGTCCACGAACGCCTGCTCGGCGAAGCTCGTCGGGGTGTTGAAGTTCCCCACGCGGGGCGCGGCGATCGCCTTCTCCAGCGACATCCCGAAGTCGATGTGGTTGAGCAGGATCTGCAGCACCGTGGTGATGATCGTGGCGCCGCCGGGACTGCCGACCGCGAAGTCGGGTCGCCCGTGTCGGAGCACGATCGTCGGGTTCATGCTCGACCGCGGGATCTTCCCGCCGGCGGGGAGGTTGACGTCGGGCACGTCCGGGCTGCTCGGCGCGAAGTCGAAGTCGGTCATCTCGTTGTTGAGCAGGAAGCCGTAGCCGGGCACGGTCATCCCGGTGCCGGCGAAGTGCTCGATGGTGTTGGTGTAGGCGACGACGTTGCCCCAGCGGTCCGCGGTCACGATGTTGTTGGTCGACTGCTCGTGGTCGGGCGTCGTCGTCCCAGCGGCGGCGCTCGTCGGGCACGCGGCGTACGGCGGATAGGGGTTGCCGGGGGCGACCGGGCTCGACGCTGCCTGGTCGGTGATCAGGCAGCGCCGGGTGGCGGCGTACGCCGGGTCGAGCAGGCCGTGCAGCGGGACGTCGACGTAGTCCGGGTCGCCGACGTAGCGGTTGCGGTCCGCGAAGGAGTAGCGCAGCGACTCCAGGTAGTGGTGCAGGGCGAGTGCGCGGTCGCCCGACATGTCGTATCCGGACAGGATGTTGAGCGCCTCACCCGTGGTGGAGCCTCCCGACGACGGCGGCGCCATGCCGTAGACGTCGCGGCCGCGGTAGCGCACGTGGGTCGGCGCGGGCTGCTCGACGTGGTACGCCTTCAGGTCGCGGCGGCGCATGATGCCCGGCCGGACCGTGAGCGGGGTGCCCTTCCACGTCGGCGGGTGCTGGACGGTCTGGGCGATCGCCCGGGCCAGCGGACCGGAGTAGAGGTACCGCGGCCCGTGCGTGGCGAGCAGACGATAGGTCCGGGCCAGGTCGGGGTTGCGCAGACGAGAGCCGAGAGGCAGCGGGTTCCCGTGCCGCAGGAACAGGTGCCGGCTCGCGGTGAACGCCTGGAGGTCTGCCAGGGACTCCTGCGTCTCCTCGCGGAACGTGCGGTCGATGCGGAAGCCCTTCTGGGCGCGGCGGATGGCCGGCTGCAGGTCGGCGGCGAAGCTCCGGCGTCCGTAGCGGTGCACCGCCCGGCCCCAGGTGTCGACCATGCCGGGGACGCCGACCGCCAGCCCCGAGTGCCTCGCCTCCTCGAACGGCAACGGCTGGCCGTTCTCCAGGAACAGGTCCTGGGTGCAGCGCGACGGGCAGGTCTCGCGGCCGTCGATGGTGACCACCCGGTGCTGCCGCGCCAGGTAGATCACCATGAAGCCGCCACCGCCGGGACCGGCCACGAACGGCTCGGTCACGCCCAGCGTCGAGGCGACCGCCACCGCCGAGTCGATGGCATTGCCACCGTGCCGCAGTACGGCGATCCCGGCCCGCGAGGCGTCGAGGTCGACGGACGACACAGCGCCACCCCGACCGGTCGCCACCGCCTGCTTGCCCCGGTGTGCTGCCACGGCGGCCGACGCGCCGGTCGGCGGCCCGACGGCCAGGCTGCCGGCCACGGCGAGCGCGGCGCCGGCGGCGAGGAGAGAGGTACGACGGCGGACGTGGGACATGGCACTCTCCTTCGCGGAGACCGAGACGACTCAGTCCTCTTACCCACCCCCGGGCCCCTCATGCACATTTCTGACGGGTCGATGCTGCTACGGCGCACACTTCTGCGGGGTCAGTGTCACGAAGGCATGGCACGGAGCCGTTCGCCCGCCCGGTGGACCAGGGCGACGAACTGCGCCGTCGTCATGGTGTGCCGCCCGTCGGGGACGAAGCCGACCTGCGCGACCGCGCCGCCCGAGCGCACGATGCCCATCAGGAAGGTCACGGTCTGCTTGGCCGTCACTTGGGTGCGGACCCGCCAGGCGGTCCAGGTGGGTCCGCCGGCGAGCCGGAGCACCTTCGTGCCCAGCTCGCGGTCGGGACACGACCCCAGCTTGGACCGGACGCCGTCCACGAACCTCTTGGCCCGGGCGTCGGGCAGCCGGCCGACTGTCTCGGTGATCCCGAACGCCGCGGCCAGATGGGCGCCGGGCACCAGGAAGGACCGGGTGGCGTCGTGCTTCCAGCCACGGCCGTGGAAGCTGCTGTCGTCGCAGCCGGTGGCGGCGACGTTGCGCAACGCCTGGCGCGGCGTCGTACCGACCCACGGTCGCGTGACGCCCGCAGCCGGCGGAAGGTCGAACTCGCTGAGCATCATCGGCAACCGCCCGGCCGCCGGAGCCGGCACGGTGACCGCCTTCGGGAGCGCCGAGCAGTGCCCGCCCAGGCTGGTCGAGCACAGGTCGTCGACGGCGATGACGAGGAGGCGCAGGTTGCCGGCGAGGTCCGGCCTGTGAGCGCCGGCCGTGCGCGTCAGGGTGAGGGTGTTGATCCGGCCCGTGCGGGCCACCCCGAGCACGAACGTCGCGGTCGGGCGCCCCCAGCTGCGCAGCACGTACTGCTGCGCGTCGTCACCGAGCCGCTGGATGCGGCGTACCGAGAGCAGCTGCATCCCGGGCATCGAGCAGCCGGCGAACCATCCGTTGGCGGTGGCGTAGCCGCTCCGTGCCGCGTCGACGTCCGAGGACAGCTCCATCGCCTGGACGGCGGCGAGCTGCGGCTCGCCCTTCTCGTGTCGGGCGGTGAAGTTGCGCACCAGCGCCGTCGAGGCCTTCGGGTCGGCGAACGCGCGACGTTGACAGGGGAACGTCGCCTCCTGCTTGGGGTCGGTGCCGGTGATCCGCCAGACGCGGCCGTGCACCGCGCGTCTCAGCTGCGACGTCGAGACGAGGGACGAGGGCGTGATGCGGACCTCCGGCTGCACGGCGTCCTCGCCGGTGCCGCCCGCGGGCACAGACGTCAGGCGGTCGCCGGCCGCGGTCAGGGTCGGGTGTACGCCGTGGTCGTCCGCGACCAGCAACCCGCTGCCCACCAGGGTCGCCACGACAAGTCCGACACCGACCACCACCCGGGTACGCCGTCGTGTCGTCCCCGCCCGCCGGATGATCGTGGCGCGCGGCCAGCGTTGGCCCGCGCAGTGCTCGGCGAGCGGCTCGAGCCGCCGAGGAGTGCCCGGGTCCGTCTCCCCGATCAGGGCCGCCTTGCGGTCGGCGACCGGGAGCTTCGCGAGCTCGTCGAGGGTCGCCTTCACCTCGGGGTCGAGCTTGCGGTCACGGTGCCAGATGCGGGCGGTGTGGCGGCGCTGGGCATGGCTCCAGACGTGCGACCGCACCCAGGGCTCCGGGTCCTCGAGCCGCTTGAGCTTCGACCAGTGGTGCCACACTGCGACGAAGGAGTCGCGAACGGCGCCACGCGACGCGGGCAGGTCGCCGGTGAGCGCGAACGCCAGCACCAGCAGCCGGTCACGGCTCTCGGCGTAGTAGGCGTCGAACCGCTCGGCATCGGACATGGCCCGACCACGGTACGAGCCGGCCGTTCCGGCCGCCAATCGGGCAGGGGTCGGCTGCCGCGGCGTGGGAGCCCAGATCCGCCCGGGCGGTCAGGTGATGATGGCCGGACCATGACCTCCCTCCTACCGGCTCCACGTCGTACCCCCACGCGCGACGACCGGACGGACACCGCACACCGCCGGCCCTTGGTCCTGGTCGCCGCCCTGGCGGGCCTCGCCGCCGCCTGCTCGACGCTGGTGGTGTGCCTCGCCGGCGGCGTCGTCGGGTGGTTCCTCACCGACGCCGGCGCCCACGGCGCCCCGCGCGACGGACTGCGCGTCGGCGCGCTGGGCTGGCTGATGGCGCACGGCTCGGGCGTGCATGTCGACGGCACCGCTGTGAACGCGATGCCGCTCGCGCTGACGCTGCTGGCAGCGCTCCTGATCTGGCGGCTGGGCCTGCGACTGGGCGACTCGGTCTCGGGCCACGGCCCGGACGCCGACGCGATCGCCGACGGGATGCGCGACTGGACGGTGCCCTCGGCCACCTTCTTCTTCACGCTCGGGTACGCCGTGGTCGCCGGCGTCACGCACCACCTGGCCGCGACCCCCGCCACCTCGCCGTCGCTCCCACGCACCCTGGCCTGGACCCTCCTGGTCTGCGGCGTGGTCGGCGGAACCGCGATCGCCGTCGGATCCGGACGGGCCGCCATCTGGACGTCGTTCCTGCCGCTGTCCTTGCGCGCCGCCGCGGCCGCGGCCTGGGGGACCCTCGTCTGGTACGCCGCGGTGTCGGCCGTGGTGCTCTGTGTCGCCCTGGTCGTCGACTGGGACGGTGCGGTCAACGTGATGTCCCAGCTGCACACCAGCCCGGGCGCGGCGACCCTGCTGATCGGGCTGTGCGTGCTGGTCGCGCCGAACGCGACCCTGTTCAGCGGCTCCTACCTGCTCGGCCCGGGCTTCGCGGTGGGCACCCACACGGTGGTCGCCCCGACGTCGGTCGTGCTGGGCCCGCTGCCGATGTTCCCCCTGCTCGCCGCGCTTCCCGACCCCGGCCCGACCCCGGGCTGGACCGTTGCACTCCTCGGGCTCCCGCCCCTGGTCGCCGCGGTCGCGACGTACCGCACGCTGGGGCGCTACCCCACGACCCGCTGGGACGAGGCCGCGCTCCGCGGCGCGGGCGCCGGTCTGGTCTGCGCGGTCGGCTTCGCGGTGCTGGCGGCCGTCTCCGGCGGCGCCGTCGGCCCCGGACGCATGGCGGACGTAGGCCCCTTCGTGTTCCAGGTGCTGCTGCACGGGATCGCGACGTTCGGCATCGGGGGACTGGTGGGAGGCCTCGCCGCGGCCCTCCGTACGCGCAGTTTTTGATTTGTCGTTGGCGGCGGCCACTGAGTCTCATGCGCGCGGCGGCGAGGTCATTGGTTCCGCCCGCACGCGCGCATGAACCTCAGCGGGCCTGGCCGCCGCCAACGACGTGCCCCTTCGCGGCGTCGCGGGCTGGTGGTTCCGCAGGCACGTGCGCGCGTGAGACTCAGGGCCACCGGAAGCGACATACCCAAGACTCCGCGAAGCCACAAATCAAAACCGTGACCGGCGTTCCAGACACCACCATCGCCGGACGGCTCTGCGCAGTACTCCCACCTCGGGCGCGGAGAACTCCCCAAACGGCTCCGTCAGCGGCCGCGGACGATCACGGGGCGGTAGGTGACCCTCACCGTTCGTGAGGTGGCGTGGCGTGCGACGAGGCGTCCGTCCACCATGGTCCGGTAGACGGCCCGGGGCACGTGGATGCGCACGTTGTGGTGGGGGTTCCAGTAGATCGTGCGGGCGACGCCGTGGCGGCGCACGGTGCACGCGTAGGTCCCGTCTCGACTCTCGTGGCAGGGTCGGTGCCCGTCGGTGCCGACCAGGCGCCCGCGGAGCCAGTGCTCGGCGATGCGGAGGGCGCGTCCGGCGTCCTGGACCCGGGCGAAGTCGTCGGGGTCGGTGAGGAGGGTGTTGCCGAGCGTCCCGCCGCCGGCGATCCGCCCCCAGTCGTAGCGGTACCAGAAGATGTGCGACAGTCCGTTCGCGGCGCCCAGCAGGTAGGTGCGCAGCACGTTGGCCACCTGCCGTCTCTGGGAGATCGGCTGGGCGGAGGCGTCCGCCAGACCGCCCCCGGTCACGCCGTAGTTGATCTCGGTGGCCCAGATCTTCTTGTCACCGGGGACGCCTGCGCGGTTCAGCACGCGCCGGGCCTTGCCGAGCAGGCGCATCGCATCCTCGGGCCCGCCGTCGTAGCGGCCGTACTGCGGCCGCGGGTACAGACTGAGCGCGTTCACGTCGTAGTGCCGCCAGACGGGCAGGCCGTCGGCGGTGTCCTGGTGCTGGTAGGCGGACATCCAGACGCGCTGGTAGCGCAGCCGCACGGCGAACGACGGCGCGACCACCGTGGCGCGCGGGTCGACCTCGTCACGCACGTGGTCGACGACCGCCGTCAGCTGTGCCATCTGCGCCGGTGTGCCGGTCCAGAAGTAGGAGATGTTCGGCTCGTTCCACACCTGGTACGCCGCGATCCCGCGGCGGCCGTTGAAGTTGCGGTAGCGGGTCATCACCGCACGCACGAAGCGCGCGTAGGCCTCGGGGTCCGAGGGCGGCTGCGACTGGGAGGCGGCGTAGAAGGACGGCGTCATCGCCAGCACCAGGGTGACCTGGACGTGGTGGTTCTGGGCAGCGGTGACCAGCTGGTCCAGGCGGCTCCAGTCGTAGACACCGGGTGCGGTCTCGATGTCGGCCCAGGAGACGTGGGCGTCCCAGAGGCGGATCGAGCCGAACGGCAGGTGCCCGTAGGCCTGCATGGAGCCGTCGTGGAGCCCGAAGAAGCTGCGCCGTACGTGAACCGAGTGGTGCCGGTAGACGGTGTCGCCCGCGTGCAGACGGTGCGCGGTCGTGGCGGCGGAGGCCGTCGGCGAGGCGAGCCCGCTCAGGAGGCCGGCGAGCAGGGCGCCGACGACTGCGGAGGCGAGGGTCCTCGTGCCTGGGGGGAGGGTCACGGGGGGATGACCTTTCTGTGCGTGTCCCCCCAGGTGTTGAGTTCTTCACCCCCCTGACGCGTCACGGAAGCGACCGGGCCGCGTCGCAGGTAGGGAAGCACCGCGACCTGATCCCCGGGGCGGGATCGGCTCGAAAATGGCCCATCCGGGTGATACGCGATAGGCGAGCCGGGTCGGTCTCACCTGCCCCCGATGTACTAGACGGAGTGACCTATCAGCGGGTGTCGACCATCACCGGTCGATAGCCGACCCGGACCACGGATGTCCGGGAGCCGTCCGCTGTGCGCACCTGCACCCGGACCCGTCGGTGCGGGTTCCACAGGATCGTCCGCGTCCGGTCCCCGTGCCTCACCAGGCAGGTGTAGGTCCCCCAGCGGTCGCGGGCGCACGGACGGTGCCGGCCCCGCTCCGTCACCAGCCGCCCGTCCAGCCAGTGTTCGGCGATCCGCAGCGCCCGCCCCGCCGGGGTCAGCACGCTCGGGTCGTCGGGGTCGCTGAGGAGGGTGTTGCCGATGGTGCCGCCGTCGGCCGTCCGGCCCCAGTCGTAGCGGTACCAGTAGACCCGTCCGAGCCGCCGCGCCGCGCCGAGCAGGTACGTCCGGAGCACGTTGGCGACCTGGTGCCCGTCGGAGATCGGCTCCGCGGACCCCTGCGCGGGCTCACCGGAGCCGAGACCGTAGTTCAGCTCGGTGGCCCAGACGGGCTTGGTCGCCGGTACGCCGATCCGGGCGAAGCGGTGCCGCACCTGGTGCAGCAGCCTGATCGCGTCCTCGGGCCCGCCGGGCCGGCCGTCGTACGTCGCGCGCGGATAGAGGCTGAGCGCGTTCACGTCGTAGAAGTGCCAGACGGGCCGGCCGTCGACGCACTGCCGCTGGTACCTCCCGATCCATCGCTGCTGCGAGATGAGCCGCGACGCGAACGACGGGGCCACCACCGTCGCGCCCGGGTCGACGGCGTTGCGTGACCGTGCGACGACGGCGGTCAACCGCGCGAGCTGCTGCGGTGTGCCGGTCCAGAAGCGTGAGACGTTGCCCTCGTTCCACACCTGGTAGGACTCGATGCCGCGACGGCCGTCGAAGTAGCGGTAGCGGGCCATGACGGCCCGCACGTAGGCGGTGAACGACCCGAGGTGCGCCGGCGGCTGCGACGGGCTGTCGGCGTAGAACGACGGCGTCATGCCGAGGACGAGGGTGACCTTGACGTGGTGGGCCTGCGCGGCGCTCACGAGGGCGTCGAGGCGGGTCCAGTCGTAGCTGCCGGGCGAGGGCTCGATCTGCTGCCAGGTCGCGCCGGCGTCCCAGATGCGCAGGGCACCGTAGGTCAGGTGGTCGTAGGCCAGCATCGACCCGTCATGGAGCCCGAAGAAGGAGCGGGGCACGCGGATGGAGGCGGCATGGGCGGGGGGAGGGGCGAGCAAGGTGGTCGCGGCGCCCATGACGAGCAACGTCAGGACGATCCGGCCACGCACCAGCGCCCGAGCGGTGGTGGACATGAAGTTCTCCTGGGGGGCTTAACGTGACCTTAACAACGGAAGGAGCCGAGGGCGGGTTACGTCCGCGCCTTAGACTCCGGGCCGTGCCCCCACCCGATCGCCGGCTGCGCGTCGTCGTCCTGGTCTCCGGCTCGGGCACGAACCTCCAGGCCCTCCTCGACGCGGCCGCCGACCCGTCGTACGGCGCGACCGTGGTCGCCGTGGGCGCCGACCGTGCCGGCATCGAGGGCCTGGCCCGCGCCGAGCGTGCGGGGGTGCCCACCTTCGTCCACCGGGTCAAGGACTTCGAGTCCCGCGAGGCGTGGGACAGCGCGCTCACCGCGTCGGTGGCCGGCTTCGAGCCCGACCTGGTGGTCTCGGCCGGCTTCCTGAAGCTGGTCGGGGAGTCCTTCCTCGCGACGTTCGGGGGGCGCTTCCTGAACACCCACCCGGCGCTCTCGCCGTCGTTCCCCGGCATGCACGGCCCCGCCGAGGCGCTCGAGTACGGCGTGAAGGTCACCGGCTGCACGCTGTTCGTCGTCGACACCGGCGTCGACACCGGGCCGATCGTGGCGCAGACGGCGGTCCCGGTGCTCGACGGCGACACCCCCGAGTCCCTGCACGAGCGGATCAAGCAGACCGAGCGGCTGATGCTGGTCGAGGCGGTCGGGCGGATCGCCCGCGACGGGTTCACGGTCGACGGCCGCGTGGTGCGTTTCGGACCGGCCGTGCCCTAGTGTGGAGGCACACGACTGGCGCAGGTGGGCAACCACCGGGGAGTGACGTCACCGAGCATCGACCGCCTGGGTGCCCGGAGCCGATGACAGCGCAGGAGTGACCCAGTGAACGACCGCATCCCGATCAGGCGCGCCCTGGTCTCCGTGTACGACAAGTCCGGTCTCGACGACCTGGTCCGCGGACTGGCCGACGCCGGCGTCGAGCTGGTCTCGACGGGCGGCTCGGCCGCCCGCATCGAGTCCCTGGGGATCCCGGTGACGAAGGTCGAGGACCTCACCGGCTTCCCCGAGTGCCTCGACGGCCGGGTGAAGACGCTGCACCCGAAGGTGCACGCCGGCATCCTCGCCGACCGCCGCCTCGAGTCCCACGTGCAGCAGCTGGCCGACCTGGGGGTCGAGCCGTTCGACCTCGTCGTGTCCAACCTCTACCCGTTCGCGCAGACAGTCGCGTCGGGCGCCTCGCCGGACGAGTGCGTCGAGCAGATCGACATCGGCGGACCGTCCATGGTCCGTGCCGCCGCGAAGAACCATCCGTCGGTCGCCATCGTCACCTCGCCGGACCGGTACGCCGACGTGCGGGCGGCTGTCCTCGCGGGCGGGTTCACGCTCGAGGAGCGCAAGCGGCTCGCCGCCGAGGCCTTCGCCCACACCGCGGCGTACGACGTTGCGGTGGCGTCGTGGATGGGCGCTGGGCCCGATCGAGGGGGGTTGTCCGACACCGGCGACGGAACCGGTTTCCCGGCGTTCACCGGGGCCACCTGGGAGCGCAAGGCGGTGCTGCGCTACGGCGAGAACCCCCACCAGCCGGCAGCGCTCTACGCACACTGGCGCGGCGGGCTGGCCGCGGCCGAGCAGCTGCACGGCAAGGAGATGTCCTACAACAACTACGTCGACACCGACGCCGCGCGACGTGCGGCCAACGACTTCGAGGTGCCGGCAGTCGCCGTCATCAAGCACGCCAACCCGTGCGGCATCGCCACCGGCGCCGACGTGGCCGAGGCACACCGCAAGGCCCATGCCTGCGATCCGGTGTCGGCTTTCGGCGGCGTCATCGCGGTGAACCGGCCGGTCTCGAGGCAGATGGCCGACCAGGTGGCCGAGGTCTTCACCGAGGTGATCGTCGCGCCGGACTACGAGGACGGCGCGCTCGAGGTGCTGGCGGGCAAGAAGAACATCCGCATCCTCCGGTGCCCCGTCGACGAGCACCCCGACCCGGTCGAGTTCCGGGGCGTCTCGGGCGGCGTGCTGATGCAGCGGGTCGACCACGTCGACGCACCCGGTGACGACCCGGGCACCTGGACGCTGGTCACCGGTGAGGCCGCTGCCGACGACGTGCTGACGGATCTGGCGTTCGCCTGGAAGGCGTGCCGGTCGGTGAAGTCCAACGCGATCCTGCTCGCCTCCGGCGGGGCCTCGGTCGGCATCGGGATGGGGCAGGTCAACCGGGTCGACTCGTGCCGCCTGGCGGTGTCGCGTGCGGGGGAACGGGCGGCGGGCTCGGTCGCGGCGTCCGACGCGTTCTTCCCGTTCGAGGACGGGCCGCAGATCCTGATCGACGCCGGGGTCCGGGCCATCGTCCAGCCCGGTGGGTCGGTCCGTGACGAGCTGACGATCAAGGCCTGCCAGGATGCGGGCGTCACGATGTACCTCACCGGCACCAGGCACTTCTTCCACTAGGACGCCCCATGACAGCACGCATCCTCGACGGGACGGCAACCCTCCGCGCGATCAAGGCCGAGCTCGCCGAGCGGGTCGCCAAGCTGAAGGAGCGAGGGGTCACGCCCGGGCTCGGCACGGTGCTCGTGGGCGACGACCCCGGCTCACACTGGTACGTCGGCGCCAAGCACAAGGACTGCGCCTCCATCGGGATCACCTCGATCCGGCGCGACCTCCCGGCCACCGCCACCCAGGCCGAGGTGGAGGGGGTGATCGACGAGCTGAACGCCGACCCTGCATGCACGGGATTCCTGGTGCAGCAGCCGACCGGGCTCGACGAGTTCGCCCTGCTGTCTCGGGTCGACCCGGCCATGGACTGCGACGGACTCCATCCGGTCAACCTCGGCAAGCTGGTGCTCGGCGAGTCCGGACCGCTGCCCTGCACGCCGGTCGGGGTGATCGAGCTGCTGCGCCGGCACGACGTGGAGATCGAGGGCGCCGAGGTCGTGGTCGTCGGTCGCGGGATCACAGTCGGTCGCCCGCTCGGGCTGCTGCTCACCCGGCGTACCGAGAACGCGACCGTGACCCTGTGCCACACCCGCACCCGCGACCTGCCGGGGCACGTGCGCCGGGCGGACATCGTGGTGGCGGCGGCCGGCGTACCCGGGATCATCACCGCCGACATGGTCAAGCCCGGAGCGGCCGTGCTCGACGTGGGCGTGTCGCGGGTCGACGGGAAGATCGCGGGGGACGTCGCCGCCGACGTGGCGGAGGTCGCCGGCTGGGTGTCGCCCAACCCCGGCGGGGTCGGGCCGATGACCCGCGCGATGCTGCTGGCCAACGTCGTGGCGATCGCAGAGGACGCGGCACACTGAGAAGCGTGGAGGGGGACGTGGGGCGGCGCGAGCCTGACCCCGACCCGGGACCGGACATCGACCCGCCCGTCGACGACGTACCTCCCGAGTCCGCAGAACCCGAGGGCCGGCGCTACCCGTCGACCCTGGGCGGCGCGTTCTACCTGCTCGTGCTGCTGGTCTCGGCGGTCGGCCTCGGCATCGTCTCCCAGGGCGACTGGCGTCTCGGGGTGAAGTGGATCGGCGCGTCGTTGGTCTTCGGCGCCGTGGTCCGGTTGGTGATCCCGGCCCAACAGGCAGGAATGCTCGCCGTACGCCGCCGCGCGGTGGACGTCGTGATCCTGGCCGCGGTGGGCATCGCGCTGTGGTTCCTCTCGACCAGCATCCCCAACCAGCCTGTACTGATTGGCGTGGCTCTGGCGGCCTGAGGCTCGCGCGCGCAGAGCGTGGTCACTGGTCGCGCCCGCGGCGCACGCGAGCCTCAGCGAGGAAGCCGCCAGACCCACGCGTGCCCGCTTCGCGGGCGTCTAGATGAGCCCCAGCTGGGTGACTGCTTCCTTCTCCTCCGCCAGCTCGGCGACGGTGGCGTCGATCCTGCCGCGGGAGAAGTCGTCGATCTCGAGGCCCTGGACGATCGACCAGTCGCCGTTCGAGGTGGTCACCGGGAAGGAGGAGATCAGGCCCTCCTGGACGCCGTAGGACCCGTCGGAGCGCACCGCCATCGACACCCAGTCGCCTTCGGGCGAGCCGTGCAACCAGTCGCGGGCGGCGTCGATGGTGGCCGACGCGGCCGAGGCGGCGGACGACGACCCGCGGGCGTCGATGATCGCGGCGCCTCGCTTGGCGACGGTCGGGATGAACGTGTTCTCCAGCCAGTCCTGGTCGTTCACGGTCTCGGCGGCGTTCTTGCCGCCGACCTCGGCGTGGAACAGGTCGGGATACTGCGTCGCCGAGTGGTTGCCCCAGATCGTCATCTTCTTGATCTCGGTCACCGGCGCGCCCGTCTTCGCGGCGAGCTGCGAGATCGCGCGGTTGTGGTCGAGCCGGGTCAGCGCCGAGAAGCGCTCCCGCGGGATGTCGGGAGCGTTGGTCATCGCGATCAGGGCGTTGGTGTTGGCGGGGTTCCCGGTGACGCCGATCCGTACGTCGGCCGCGGCCACGTTGTTGAGCGCCTTGCCCTGGGCGGTGAAGATCGCGCCGTTCGCCTCGAGCAGGTCGCTGCGCTCCATGCCCGGACCCCGCGGCCGGGCGCCGACGAGCAGCGCGAGGTTGACGCCGTCGAAGATCTTCTCCGGGTCGGAGCCGATCTCGACGCCGGCCAGCGTGCCGAACGCGCAGTCGTCGAGCTCCATCACCACGCCCTCGAGCGCCTTCAGGGCCGGCTCGATCTCGAGCAGCCGCAGCTCGATCGGCCGGTCCGGACCGAGCAGGGACCCGCTCGCGAGACGGAACAGCAGGCTGTAGCCGATCTGGCCGGCGGCACCGGTCACGGCCACCTTGAGCGGCGTTGAGCTCACGAGACTTCTCCTCGACGAGGGGTTGACGACAGGCGGGCGATGCTCTCGACGCTAGCAGCGGAACGACGGTCGTCCTCAGCCGGGCTGGCATGCTGCTGGCATGACGCGCGCGGGAGCCTGGGCCGCCCGCGCGACCCTCCCGATCCTGGCCTCACTGCTCTCGACCGCCGTGCTCTCGGGGTGCGGAGCGAGCCCGCAACCGGTCGGGCCGGCCGGGGTCGACGGCCTCACCATCCCGACCCCGAACCCGCACCCGGAGGACTTCGCGGGGCACGCCGAGAACGTGTGGTTCCCCCTCGAGCCCGGCACCCAGTGGACCTATCGCCAGTACCTGCCGACCGGTTTCCGCACGGTTGTCGCGACGGTCCTCCCCCGACAGCGCCGGATAGCGGGGATCGCGACGACCGCCATCCGCTGGCAGTACCGCGTTCACGGCGCGGACCGCACCGCGATGATCCGGTGGTACGCCGTCGACACGGCCGGCAACGTGTGGTGGTTCGGCCAGCGGGTGGCGCCCCGGGAGCCGCGCCTGGACCTCCTGGCTCCCCGGTCCTGGCAGGCGGGGGTGGACGGGGCAGAGGCCGGGCTGGTCCTCACCGCCACGCCGCGCCTGGGCGACGGCTACCTGAACGCCGCCGAACCGGGCGTCGTCGAGCGACGCTCCACCGTGGACTCGGTCAGCTCCACGGTGGTCACCGCCGAGCACACCTTCCGACACACCGTGGTCACCCGCGACCTGAGCACGCTCGCGCCCCTGCACGTGGTGCAGACCTTCTACGCCCGCGGACTGGGCATGGTCGCCCAGCAGGACACCCGGGTCCTCTCCACCAGCCTCTCCCTGACCCGGGTACGCCACCGCTGATCCGGCCGGCGACGGCGGCCGACCCCGGTTTGCCCGACATCAGCACCGCTGACTAGCGTCCTGAACGTGTCCGACTCTGCCGTTGACAAGCCCGCCATCATCTACACCCGCACCGACGAGGCGCCGCTGCTCGCGACGTACTCCTTCCTGCCGATCATCTCGGCGTACGCCGGTCAGGCGGGCGTGCCGGTCGAGTCCCGCGACATCTCCCTGGCCGGGCGGATCATCGCCCACTTCCCCGAGCGGCTCGGCGACGAGCAGCGGCAGCCCGACGCGCTGGCCGAGCTCGGGGAGCTGGCCACGCGCCCCGAGGCCAACATCATCAAGCTGCCCAACATCTCCGCGTCGATCCCGCAGCTGAAGGCCGCGATCGCCGAGCTCAGGGAGAAGGGCTACGACCTCCCGGACTACCCCGACACCCCGAGCAGCGACGAGGAGAAGGACGCACGCGCCCGCTACGACAGGGTCAAGGGCAGCGCCGTCAACCCGGTCCTCCGGCAGGGCAACTCCGATCGCCGCGCCCCGGAGTCCGTCAAGGGCTACGCCCGCAGTCACCCCCACTCGATGGGCGCCTGGAGTCCCGAGTCGAGGACCAACGTTTCGCACATGACCGCCGACGACTTCCGGTCGGAGGAGAAGTCGGTGGTGATCGAGAAGGCCGGTGAGCTCCGTGTCGAGCTGGTCGCCGACGACGGCACCACCACCGTGCTGCGCGAGGGCATCTCGGTCGTCGAGGGCGAGATCGTCGACGCCACCGTGATGCGCGTGGGGCCGCTCCGTGAGTTCCTCACCGCCCAGATCCAGCGCGCCAAGGACGAGGGTGTGCTGTTCTCGGTCCACCTCAAAGCGACGATGATGAAGGTCTCCGACCCGATCGTCTTCGGCCACGTGGTCCGCGCGTTCTTCCCTCGCCTCTTCGCCGAGTACGGCGAGCAGCTGGCCGCCGCGGGCCTGTCGCCCAACGACGGTCTCGGCGGCATCCTCACCGGGATCGAGAGCCTCCCGGAGGCAGACGGCATCAGGGCTGCCATCAAGGCCGGCTTCGACGAGGGCCCGCGGATCGCCATGGTCGACTCAGACCGCGGCATCACCAACCTCCACGTCCCCTCCGACGTCATCGTCGACGCCTCGATGCCGGCGATGATCCGCACCAGCGGCCACATGTGGGGGCCTGACGGCCAGGAGGCCGACACTCTCGCGGTGATCCCGGACTCGTCGTACGCCGGCATCTACCAGGTCGTGATCGACGACTGCCGTGCCCACGGCGCCTTCGACCCTGCCACCATGGGCTCGGTCTCGAACGTCGGGCTGATGGCGCAGGCCGCGGAGGAGTACGGCTCCCACGACAAGACCTTCGAGGTCCCGGCGACCGGTCAGGCGCGCGTGGTCGACCAGGACGGGCACGTTCTGATCGAGCACACGGTCGCGGCCGGCGACATCTGGCGGGCCTGCCAGACCAAGGACGTGCCGGTCCGCGACTGGGTGAGGCTCGCCGTCGAGCGGGCCCGCGCCACCGGCGACCCGGCCGTCTTCTGGCTCGACGCCGACCGCGCCCACGACGCGAACCTGATCGAGAAGGTGAAGGCCTACCTGCCCGACCACGACGTCGACGGGCTCCAGATCGAGATCCTGAAGCCGACCGACGCGATCGCCTTCTCGCTGGAGCGCATCCGCCGGGGCGAGGACACGATCTCGGTCACCGGCAACGTCCTGCGTGACTACCTGACCGACCTGTTCCCGATCCTCGAGCTCGGCACCACCGCGAAGATGCTGTCGATCGTCCCGCTGATCAACGGCGGCGGCCTGTTCGAGACCGGCGCCGGCGGCTCGGCGCCCAAGCACGTGCAGCAGCTGCTCAAGGAGGACTACCTGCGCTGGGACAGCCTCGGCGAGTTCCTGGCCCTGGCCGAGTCGTTCGCCAAGTACGCCGTCGCCAACGACAACCCGCACGCGAAGGTCCTCGGCGAGACCCTCGACCGGGCGACCGGCACGTTCCTCAACGAGAACAAGTCGCCCGCCCGCAAGGTCGGCTCGATCGACAACCGCGGCTCCCACTTCTACCTGGCGATGTACTGGGCCCAGGAGCTCGCGCGTCAGGACGACGACCCCGAGCTGGCCGCAGCCTTCAAGGGCCTCGCCGAGACGCTGACCCAGAACGAGCAGACCATCACCGACGAGCTGGTCGCGGTCCAGGGTCACCCGGTCGACCTGGGGGGCTACTACCGTCCCGACGACGACCTGGCCGCCGCGGTGATGCGTCCGTCGCAGACGTTCAACGACGCACTGGACTCCCTCTGATGGCGGTCCTGGTCGTCTTCCTCCTGGTGGTCGGTGCCCTGGCCGTGTGGGCGCTGGTCGACCCGCAGTCCGCCTGGCGCGCCTCGCAGGGCGGGATGTTCCGCGACGCCTCGACGATCCGTCTGAGCGGCTTCGGCGCCACGGCCCAGCGGATCGTGGCGACGGTGGTGCTCGTGATCGTGATCGTCACGCTGGTGAACCTCTGAGCCCGAACGCCCCGGCCACTTCCGGCACGGAGGTCCGTGCCACGAGCTTCACGCTGGCGCTGCTCGCCCTCGCCATGGGCGGGTTCGCGATCGGCACCACCGAGTTCATGGCGATGGGTCTGCTGCCGCAGGTGGCGGACGGCGTCGACGTGTCCATCCCCACCGCCGGTCATCTGATCTCGGCGTACGCCCTGGGCGTCGTGGTCGGTGCGCCGGTGCTGGCGTTCCTCGGTGCCCGACTCCCGCGGCGCGGGCTGCTGGTCGCGCTGATGGCCGTGTACGCCGGGTCCAACGCGCTCAGCGCGGTGTCCGGCGGCTACGGGCTGCTCCTGCTGGCCAGATTCCTCAGCGGCGTGCCACACGGCGCCTACTTCGGGGTCGCGTCGCTCGTGGCCGCGAGCCTCGCGCCGCGCGGCCGCGAGGGACGGGCGGTCGCGATGGTGATGATCGGGCTGTCCGTCGCCAACGTCGTCGGCGTTCCCGCCGTCACCTGGATGGGTCAGCACCTCGGCTGGCGCTCGGCGTTCTGGGCCGCGGCGTCGCTCGCCGTGCTCACAGCGATCCTGGTCACCGCCTGTGTCCCGGCGGCACCTGGCAACGCGGAGGCCACCGGCCGTCGCGAGCTGCGGCTGTTCGCCGAGCCGCAGGCCTGGCTGACCCTGCTCGCCGGCGCGATCGGCTTCGGCGGCATGTTCGCCCTCTACTCCTACATCGCCGAGGTGGTCACCGAGGTCGGCGGGTTGGCGGACGGCGCGGTGCCTGTGTTCCTGCTGGCCTTCGGGCTCGGGATGGTCGCCGGCACGTACGTCGCGGGTCACCTCGCCGACTGGTCTGTCTTCCGGTCGCTGCTCGGCTCGTCGCTCGCCATGGCGCTGTTGCTCCTGGGGTACGCCGCGCTGGCTGCGGCCGGCTGGTGGGCCCTGGTCCCGGCCTTCCTGGTCGCGGTCGCCTCGTCGGTGCTGGTGGTCAACCTCCAGCTGCGGCTGATGACCGTGGCCGGCGAGGCCCAGACCTTGGGCGCGGCGATGAACCACTCCTCCCTCAACATCGGCAACGCCCTCGGCGCCTGGCTCGGCGGTCTGGTGATCGCGGCCGGCTGGGGCTACCGCGCCCCGGCCCTCGTGGGGGTCGGCCTCGCCCTCGCCGGGTCGGCAGTGCTCGCGCTCAGCTACCTGGCGTCCGGCAGACCCCGCCGCGCTTCGGGCCGTCGGGGAGCACGTCGAAGTCCGACGTGAGCACGTAGGTGCCCGCCCGGCGCGCGTGCAGGAGCGTCCACTGCCCGTTCTGCGAGAGACAGCCGTGCGCACGCACGCCCTCGGCGACCGGACGCGACCCGTCCAGGACCGCGAGGTGCTGCGACCACCGGACCTGGATCGGCACCAGGGTGCGATGGCTGACCCACAGCCGCAGCTGGTTGCCGTCCACGGAGAGCACCTGGGCGTGACGCGCCAGCGGCGCGGAGCCCAGGACCTGGTAGAGCTTCCAGTCGTTGTTGTGCCACACCTCGCGCAGGTAGGGCAGCCCACCGGCGATCAGCTTCGCCTCGTCGACCGACGCGAAGTCCAGCTTGGCGTTCGGGACGGCGACGTAGGCCACCGCCAGCTGGTCCAGCCACTGCCGGTACGACGTGGCGTCGAGGGCCCCGTCCTTGTAGAAGATCGGGTTGTCCGTGACGTCGGCCTGCCGCTCCCAGCCTCGGGCCACCGGCATCGACTCGCCGACGTACCGTGCCGCTCCCTTGGTCGCCGGCTCGACCACCTCGACCCGCTGGCCGAGCGTCGCGTCGGTGTTCATCCGCGAGCGGAGCTGGGTCAGCAGCGGCGTGTAGTAGGACTGCGACGCCGACGGCGAGTCGGCCTCGGCGAGCTGCCAGCTGACGTCGACGGCCGGGAAGACCAGGGCGAGGGCGGTGAGGGCGACCACGTGCCGGTCGGGACGACGCCCGAACCCGACGATCAGCGGGGCCGCCGACAGCCAGACGATGCGGGTGAGGTTCAGGCCGACGCTGTTCGGGACGATCAGGCAGGCGACCAGTCCGAGCGCGACGATCACCGCTCCGACGCGGATCGTCGGCTCGCGGCAGGCGACCACGACCAGCGCCAGGCCGACCAGGGCCAGGAACATCTGCTCCGGCGGCGACCCCATCACCCCGGGGTTGTGGAACAGCAGCGCCAGCGTGCCGAGGGAGCCGGCGGTCGCGGCGCCGGTCACCAGGGCCTCCCGGCGTCGCGAGCGGTCGGCCACCAGCACGGCCGCCGCGACGATGCCGGTGAACAGGCCGGCGAGCGGGCTGCCGAGGACGCTCACCACGGTGGCGGCACCGGCCAGCCACGGATGGCGGCGCACCAGCGCGAGCACGGCCAGCATCGCCGCGGCGAGGCCGACCAGGAAGGTGATCCGCCCGCCGAAGAGGTTGAGCAGCACGCTCGCGGCGAAGACCACGCTCGCCGCTCGCGGCCGGGCCGACTCGCGGAACAGCAGGTGCGCGACCCACATGCAGATCGCGGAAGCCAGGGCTCCCGTGGTGGCGACCCCGATCGTGGCCATCACGCCCGGGGCGATCACGGAGTACGTCGGGAGCTCGAGGCCGCCGTACCAGCCCGGCCACCAGCTGACGTTGCCGAGCTTGGCGAAGATCTCGGCCCGGGTCGCCTGCGCGGCGAAGTCGGGCACCGGGGGCACCAGGATCAGGTAGAGGGAGAGCCCCACGACCGGGACGAACCAGGTCAGCATCCGCCGAGTACGCAGCGACGAGATCGCACGCGGCATGCTCACGAAGGTCCTCCTACCCTGTCTTGTGCCATTGTGCCAAGCCAGATGAGGCCGTCCGTAATCCCGTCGGCCCGACGCACGCCTCAGCGGTGACGTGACCTCCGCCACTCCTCGACGAGCACGTCGTAGAACACGCAGTCCGTGCGGCCGGTGCGGATGCCCGTTCCGAGCCGCTCGGTGCCCCACGCCGTCAGGCCGTTCGCCTCGATGACGTGGCGTGACGCGGCGTTGTCGGCCGCGGCGCCCGCCATCACCCGGCGTACGCCGAGGTCCTCGAAAGCGTAGGCGACCACCCGCGCCATCGCGCGGGTCATCACGCCCCGACCCCGGGCGTCCGGGTGCGTCCAGAAGCCGATCTCGAGCTCCACCTCGGGCATGTAGTCGAAGAAGCTGACCGAGCCGAGAGCGAGGTCGTCCTCGGGGTCGACCACCGCCCAGCCGACGCTCCGCCCGGTCGCGCGGTTCTCACGGAGGTGCTCCAGGTAGGCCCGTGCCTCCGACTCGTCGTACGGGAACGGCATGCTGCCCAGCCACTGCTGCGTCCGCTCGTCGGAGCACGCCTCGACGATCCGGGGTACGTCGGAGTCGCGCCACGGGCGCAGCCGGAGCCCGTCCGCCTCGAGCACCGGCACGTCCAGCCACCGTCCGTGTGGCTTCCGGTCGTCGCCGGCCAGCAGGGTACCCACCCAGGTGTCCACGAGCTCCCCGCGATGGTGGAGGTAGCGACGCAGCGTGCCGTCGAAGGAGAACCCGAGCCGCCAGGCGAGCCTGCGCGAGGCCCAGTTGCCGACGTAAGCCCGCCACACCACGGTGTGCACGCCTCGTGTGCCGAACCCCCAGTCCAGCAGCAGTCCGCAGGCGCGCTCCACGGTGCCCGTGCCACGCACGCGCGGATGCGCCCCGAACGCGATCTCGGCGCGGCCGTGACCCTCGTCCCGCAGCTCGACGGTTCCGCCGAAGCTCCCGTCCGTCTCCAGCGCGAACGCCCAGCTGCTGCCGTCGTCCCACCCGTCCCGCACCACCTCGGTCACGAAGTGGCGGGCGTCGTCGCGCGAGTACGGGACCGGGACCGTCGTCCACCGCTGCGTCTCCGGGTCCTGGCACTGCTCGAAACAGCCCTGGACGTCGTCCTCGCGGTGCGCGCGCAAGGTGACCGTGCCGTCGGTGAGGGTGGGGACCGAGTCCATGCCGGGCACCCTGCCAACCGCCGTCCGAGACCGGCAAGCCGATTCCCCAACTGCGCCGCTAACCCCGCACCGTCCGGGTCGTTGTGTCGGCATGCGCGCAGTGGCGTACGGCGTCGTCCTCGCCATCTGGCTGTCGCTGGCGCCGGCGTTCCTGGCCGAGGCCCCGTCGGACCCGAGTCCTCCGGCGCCGCATGACGGACCACGGTGTGAGGCCGCAGCCACCGTCAACGGGTTTCGAGACTGTGGCTCGGGTCGCCGCTCCCAGAAACCTCACCGGGTCTCGACGCGCTCGCGCGACTTCGTCCCTCAGTCGCCTCGCTGCGGTTCCTGAGGAGCCGAGGAACGAGGCGTCTCGAAGGGCGACCTGGCCGAGCCCGCGCGCAGCCCTCGTTCCTCCGGCGGCGCTGCTCGGCTCAGATGACACAATGCGCCCCATGCCCAGCACGACCACGTCACCGGAGCTGGTCGTCCCCGAGGTGACGTTCGGCCCGAAGCCGCGGGTCCTGTCCGGGATCCAGCCCACCGCCGACTCGTTCCACTTCGGCAACTACCTGGGTGCGCTGCGCCAGTGGGTGGACCTGCAACGGGAGTACCAGCCGTTCTTCTTCATCGCCGACCTGCACGCGATCACGGTCGAGCAGGATCCCCGGGTCCTGCGCGAGCGCACCCTCCGGGCGGCGGCCCAGCTGATCGCGATGGGCATCGATCCCGAGCGCTCGGCGATCTTCGTGCAGAGCCAGATCCCGGCCCACGCCCAGCTCTGCTGGGTGCTCCAGTGCCTGACCGGCTTCGGCGAGGCCCGCCGGATGACCCAGTTCAAGGACAAGTCGGCCAAGGGCGGGGAGGGCGCCTCCAGCGTCGGCCTGTTCACCTACCCGGTGCTCCAGGCCGCCGACATCCTGCTCTACCGGCCGCACTACGTGCCGGTCGGCGAGGACCAGCGCCAGCACCTCGAGCTCACCCGTGACCTGGCGCAGCGGTTCAACCACCGCTACCGGAAGACCTTCCGGCTGCCCGAGCCCTACATCCTGAAGGCGACTGCCAAGATCACCGACCTGCAGGAGCCGACGGCGAAGATGTCGAAGTCGTCGTCGTCCCCGGCGGGCATCATCGAGCTCCTCGACGACCCCCGGGCCAGCGCCAAGAAGATCCGCTCCGCGGTCACCGACTCCGGCACCGAGATCCGGTTCGACCCCGAGGACAAGCCGGGCATCTCCAACCTGCTCACGATCTACTCCGCACTCACCGGCCGCGGCGTCAGCGACCTCGAGGAGGAGTACGCCGGACGCGGGTACGGCGACCTGAAGAAGGACCTGGCCGAGGTCGTCGTCGACGTCGTGACCCCATTCCGGGACCGCACCCTCGAGCTGCTCGAGGATCAGCAGCACCTGACCGACGTCCTGGAGTCCGGTCGCCGGCAGGCCGCCGCCATCGCCGAGGCCACCCTGCGCGACGTCTTCCAACGCGTCGGGTTCGCCGCCGCGGCCCGTCCTTCGGGGCTCTGAGGAGGAGCGGCGTGCCGACCATCGGGGTGTCCGTCGCCGTCCCGGAGCCGCACGGGGGCCGGCTCCAGCAGTTCCGCGTGGCCAACGGCGACACCCAGGGTGCGACCATCCCGACCCACATCACGCTGGTGCCCCCGGTCGAGGTCGACCAGCTGCGCCTGGGCGAGGTCGAGCAGCACCTCGACGCGATCGCGGCCGGCCACCCGGCGTACCTCATCCACCTGCGCGGGTCCGGCACGTTCCGCCCGGTCTCGCCGGTCGTCTTCGTCAACCTGGTCGAAGGCATCTCGCCGACCGAGCAGCTCGCCAAGGCCTGCCGGAGCGGGCCGCTCGCGCTCGACCTGGACTTCCCCTACCACCCTCACGTCACCGTGGCCCATCTCCCCGACGACCTCCTGCTGGACCGGGCGTTCGACGAGCTCGCGGCCTTCGACTGCGCCTTCACCGTCGACGCGTTCCACCTGTACGTGCACGACGCCGACGTCGGCTGGAAGGCCACCCGCGACTTCCGCCTCACCGGCCCGGCCGAACGCAGATGACACCGAAGCCAGATGACATCGAAGGCAGATGACACCGAAGGAAAATGTCACACCACCCGGGTAGGCCGGGGCGCGAGACCGCGCGATAGGTTTCTGTGTCGCCCGAACCGGCGCCAGAGAGGACGGCGATGACAACTGGAGTGCACGGCCCCACCCGGGCCCGCATCGAAGCCAAGACGCTGCGGACGGACCGGTGGTGGCTGTACCCGCTCACCACGTTCGTCGTCTTCTTCGCCTTCGTGGTCTACGCGACGATCCGGGCGTTCCAGGGCAGTGACTACTACAGCAAGCCCTACCTCTCGCCGTTCTACTCGCCGTGTCTGGGTGACTGCGTGAAGGGCAGCTCCGACTTCGGCCAGCCGTTCGGCTGGTGGCCACTTTCGGCGGCGCTGATCGTGCTGATCTTCCCGCTCGGCTTCCGGCTCAGCTGCTACTACTACCGCAAGGCCTACTTCCGGTCCTTCTGGCTGAGCCCGCCGGCGTGCGCGGTCGCCGAGCCGCACAAGTCCTACTCCGGCGAGACCGCGCTGCCGCTGATCCTGAACAACATCCACCGCTACTTCTGGTACGCCGCGGTGCTGGTCGCCATCGTCCTCAGCTACGACACGGTGCTGGCGTTCGGCCCGGCCGAGGGGGAGTCCAGCGGCGTCCACATGGGGCTCGGGTCGCTGATCTTCCTGGTGAACATCGTCCTGATCTGGCTGTACACGCTGTCCTGCCACTCGTGCCGACACATCGTCGGCGGCAAGCTGCGCCACTTCAGCAAGCACCCGGTCCGCTACCAGATGTGGAACTGGGTCTCGAAGCTGAACGGTCGGCACGCGCTGTACGCCTGGCTCTCGCTCTTCTCCGTCGCGATCGCCGATCTCTACGTGCTGCTGGTCTCCGCCGGCGCGTTCAACGACCCGAGGTTCTTCTGATGTCCGACCAGACCCCTGAGGCGACGTCCCCCGAGGACGTCGAGAAGCACCAGTACGACGTCGTCGTGATCGGCGCCGGCGGCTCCGGCCTCCGTGCCGCGATCGCCGCCCACGAGGCCGGCGCGAAGGTCGCCGTGGTCTGCAAGTCGCTCCTGGGCAAGGCCCACACGGTGATGGCCGAGGGCGGCGCGGCCGCGGCGCTCGGCAACCTGTGGCCCGACGACAGCTGGCAGGTCCACTTCCGCGACACGATGCGCGGCGGCAAGATGCTCAACAACTGGCGGATGGCCCAGCTGCACGCCCAGGAGGCGCCGGAGCGGGTCCTCGAGCTCGAGGACTGGGGAGCGCTGTTCGACCGCACCAAGGACGGCCTGATCTCCCAGCGCGACTTCGGCGGCCACCGCTACGCCCGACTCGCGCACGTAGGCGACCGCACCGGTCTGGAGATGATCCGCACCCTCCAGCAGCGCACGGTGCAGCTCGGCATCGACGTGTTCATGGAGTGCACGATCACCGACCTGATGAGGTCCGACGGGAAGATCGCCGGCGCCTTCGGCTACTGGCGCGAGAGCGGGTCGTTCATCGCCTTCGAGGCGCCCGCGATCGTGCTCGCCACCGGCGGCATCGGCAAGAGCTTCAAGGTCACCTCGAACTCCTGGGAGTACACCGGCGACGGCCACGCGATGGCCCTGCGCGCCGGCGCGAAGCTGATCAACATGGAGTTCGTCCAGTTCCATCCGACCGGCATGGTCTGGCCGCCCTCGGTGAAGGGGCTGCTGGTCACGGAGTCGGTCCGCGGCGACGGCGGCATCCTGAAGAACTCCGAGGGCAAGCGGTTCATGTTCGACTACATCCCGGAGTACTTCAAGGACGAGACGGCCGACAACGAGGAGGAGGCCGACCGCTGGTACGAGGACAAGAAGAACAACCGGCGTCCTCCCGAGCTCCTTCCGCGTGACGAGGTCGCGCGGGCGATCAACTCCGAGATCAAGGCAGGCCGCGGCAGCGAGCACGGCGGCGTCTACCTCGACATCGCCTCCCGTCGTTCGCCGGAGTTCATCCACAAGCGGCTGCCGTCGATGTACCACCAGTTCAAGGAGCTGGCCGACGTCGACATCACCGCGGAGCCGATGGAGATCGGCCCGACCTGCCACTACGTGATGGGCGGGGTCGAGGTCGACCCCGACACCGAGATGAGCGGCGTCGAGGGTCTCTACTCGGTCGGGGAGTGCTCGGGCGGCATGCACGGGTCGAACCGGCTCGGCGGGAACTCCCTGTCCGACCTGTTGGTCTTCGGCAAGCGCGCCGGAGACGCGGCGGCGGCGTACGTCTCGGGCCTGGGTGGTGTCCGGCCGACCCTCTCCGAGACCGACCTGAAGTCGGCCGAGGAGCTCGCGCTCTCGCCGTTCGACCGGTCCGGCGAGGGCTCCGAGAACCCGTACACGATCCAGCAGGACCTCCAGCAGGTCATGAACGACCTGGTCGGCATCATCCGCACCCGCGAGGAGCTCGCGCAGTCGCTCGGCGAGATCGAGAAGCTCAAGGAGCGGGCCGAGCACCTCGAGGTCTCGGGGGACCGGGAGTACAACCCGGGATGGCACCTCGCGATCGACCTGCGGAACATGCTGCTGGTCTCCGAGTGCATCGCGAAGGCGGCCCTGGAGCGCGAGGAGTCGCGGGGCGGGCACACCCGCGACGACCACCCCGGCTTCGACGAGAAGTGGGGCACGCTCAACATCGCGTTGTCCCTGAACGCCGCCGGCGACGGCGTCGACCTCGCCACCCAGCCGCTCCCGGTGATGCCGGACGAGCTCGCGACGTTCTTCGAGGGAGATCACTGATCAGATGAGTTACACGCTCAAGATGAAGCTCTGGCGCGGCGACCGGTCCGGGGGCGAGCTCCAGGACTACGACGTCGAGGTCGAGAACGGCGAGGTGGTGCTCGACGCGATCCACCGGGTCCAGGCCACCCAGGCCGGGGACCTCGCGGTCCGCTGGAACTGCAAGGCCGGCAAGTGCGGCTCGTGCAGCGCCGAGGTGAACGGCCGGCCGCGGCTGATGTGCATGACCCGGCTGTCGGACTTCGACCCGGCCGAGACGATCACGGTCACTCCGATGCGCACCTTCCCCGTGATCCGCGACCTGGTCACCGACGTCTCGTACAACTACGAGAAGGCCCGCGAGCTGCCGTCGGTCGAGCTGCCGCCGCGCGACGCCGACGGCAAGCGCCGGATGATGCAGGAGGACGTCGAGCGCGGCCAGGAGTTCCGCAAGTGCATCGAGTGCTTCCTGTGCCAGAACACCTGCCACGTCGTCCGTGACCACGAGGACAACAAGCCCGCCTTCGCCGGACCGCGGTTCTTCCTGCGGTACGCCGAGCTGGACATGCACCCGCTCGACACCGTCGACCGGCGCAAGGTGACCCGCGAGCAGGCCGGCCTCGGCTACTGCAACATCACCAAGTGCTGCACCGAGGTCTGTCCCGAGGGGATCCACATCACCGACAACGCGATCATCCCGATGAAGGAGCGCGTCGTCGATCGCACCTACGACCCCCTGGTGTGGCTCGGCAACAAGATCGGCATCCGCGACAAGGACCGAGACTCCCGTAGCGAGATCTGACCAGCGCGGGACCTGGGCCCGGGTACTCAGGCGGAGCTGTGGGCACCACGACCGTCGCGGGGTGCGCGAGCATGCTGATGTTGTGCTACCTGGCCACCTGGGGCTCGCGGTACGGCTGGCGCGGCGCCGCCGGTGCCCTCGCCGACGTCCTCGCGTCGGGCCTGGCGCTGACTCTGTTGTGGGCGGACTGGGACTCGTTCGACGGCGACACCGTGGGCCGGCTGTTCGGCGTGTCCGTGGTCGCGGCCCTGACCCTCGCTCAGGTCTGCCTGCTGGCGGTCCTGGCCGCGCGCCGTACCTCACTGGGCATGCTGCTGTGGTCCACCGTCGCGCTCGCCGTGCTTCTCGCCGCGGTCGTGGGCGGTCTGATCCTGGGCGTGGATGCCGATGAGGGCACCGTACGGTTCATCGGGATCGTCGCGATCCTCGATGTGCTCGGCACCCTGGTCACCATCGCTCTCGGCGTCTTCGGCCGGGACGAGAAGAGCCTCACGGTGACCCTCACACCACGCGTCGCAGCCCGCCTGCGGGCACGGTCCTTGGAGATCGGCGTGCCGGTGACCGCCCTGGTCGACGAGGCGATCGCCCGCTACTGGGGGCTGTCGGCCGATCGACCCTGAGCAGCAGAGTCGGGCCGACCTGGGTGTCAGGTCAGCTCCTCCTGGATCTCCTCCAGGGCCCGACCCTTGGTCTCGGGCACGCGCAGGATGAAGAACGCGATGGAGAGCACGGCCAGGCCGGCGTAGAGGAAGAACACGCCCTGCCGGGTGATCGCGTTGCTGAGGCTCAAGAAGGTCTGGGCGACCAGGAAGTTGGCTCCCCAGTTGAAGATCGTGCACACCGCCATCGCCTTGCTCCGGACCCCGACCGGGAAGATCTCCGAGATCATCAGCCAGAAGACCGGCCCCAGACCGATCGCGAAGGCTGCGATGAACAGCAGCAGCCCGGCCAGCGCTACCCAGCCGTAGTCGCCCTGCAGCGTCGACGACGAGAAGTAGACCCCGAGCACCAGGAGCGCGACCAGGAGCCCGACGGTGCCGGTCAAGAGGAGCGCGCGACGTCCGAGGCGGTCGAGGAGCAGTACGGCGACGATCGTGAACACGACGTTCGTGACACCGACCGCGACGGTCTGCGCCAGGGCCGCGGAGTTCCCCAGCCCGGTGTCGGACAGGATCGTCGGGGCGTAGTAGATGACCGTGTTGACCCCGACGAACTGCTGTGCCACCGCCAGCGCGATGCCGACCCACAGCAGCGGCCGGAGCCGGTCCGAGAGGAGGTGCTTGACCCGGACGTTGCGCTCGCGCTCGTTGGCCTCCTCGATCTGCTCGACCTCCTCGTCGACGTCGGCCTCGTCGTCGCCCTCGCGGAGCTGGTCGAGCACCTCGCGTGCCTCGTCCCCCCGGTCGTGCATCACCAGCCAGCGCGGCGTCCGCGGCACGGTCAGCATCCCCACGGCCAGGGCGGCTCCTGGGATGGCGGCGATGCCGAGCATCCAGCGCCATTCGCCGGGCACGCCCTTGAGGGCGAAGTCGACGATGTAGGCGAGCAGGATGCCGGAGGTGATCGCCAGCTGGTTGAAGCTGACCAGGCCGCCCCGGACCTTCGGGGGCGAGACCTCGGAGATGTACAGAGGCGCGACGAAGGACGCCGTCCCGACGGAGAACCCGAGCACGAACCGGAACCCGATCAGCATCGGGGCGTTCACCGAGAAGGCGCAGCCGAGCGCGCCGACGACGTACACGCATCCGGAGATGACCT
>NZ_DASXWU010000025.1:0-13713 GCF_036503465.1 Nocardioides sp. | reverse complement strand
CCGCTCCATCCGGGCCAGGCCCGTGCGGAGCTGGTTCTGGATGAGCTCGCCCACCGTCCGCATCCGGCGGTTGCCGAAGTGGTCGATGTCATCGGGCTGGACCTCGATCGGCTTGCCGTCGGCGTCGACGTACGTCGTGCCGGCGCCGTCGACGAGCGTCATGTCGTTGTTGTGGAGGCGGACGATGTAGCGGATCACCGCGACGACGTCGGCGATGGTCAGCGTCTGCTGGTCGAAGGCCTCGTGCAGCCCGAGCTTCTTGTTGATCTTGTAGCGGCCGACCTTGGCGAGGTCGTAGCGCTTGGGGTTGAAGTAGTAGTTGTTCAGCAGCGTCTGAGCGGCCTCGCGCGTCGGCGGCTCGCCCGGGCGGAGCTTGCGGTAGATGTCGAGCAGCGCGTCGTCCTGGGTCTCGGTGTGGTCCTTCTCCAGGGTGAGGCGGATCGACTCGTAGTCGCCGAACTCCTCCAGGATCTGCTCGTTGGTCCAGCCGAGGGCCTTGAGCAGCACCGTGACGTTCTGCTTGCGCTTGCGGTCGAGGCGGACGCCGACCATGTCGCGCTTGTCGATCTCGAACTCGAGCCAGGCGCCGCGGCTCGGGATCACCTTCGCGGTGAAGATGTCCTTGTCGGAGGTCTTGTCGGCGGTCTTCTCGAAGTAGACGCCGGGCGAGCGGACCAGCTGGCTGACCACGACCCGCTCGGTGCCGTTGATGATGAAGGTGCCCCGCGGCGACATCAGCGGGAAGTCGCCCATGAAGACCGTCTGGCCCTTGATCTCACCGGTCTCGTTGTTGGTGAACTCGGCGGAGACGTAGAGCGGCGCGGAGTAGGTGAAGTCCTTCTCCTTGCACTCCTCGACGGTGTACTTCGGGTCGTAGAAGACCGGGTTCTCGAACGAGAGACTCATGGTCTCGGAGAAGTCCTCGATCGGGGAGATCTCCTCGAAGATCTCCTGGAGACCGGACTTGTGGGAGACGTCCTCGCCGGCGGCCTCGCGGGTCGCGATGTCTGCCTGCCAGGCGTCGTTGCCGATCAGCCAGTTGAAGCTGTCGGTCTGGAGGGAGAGGAGCTTGGGAACTTCGAGAGGTTCGCTGATCTTTGCGAACGAGATGCGCTGCGGTGTGGAGGTGGAGGAGTCGGCGGTGGTGCGCGCGGCCAAGATCTGTCCTTCGACGAACGAGCCGGAGATGGCACCTGCCAACCACTTCAATCAGCCACCGGGCAGGCGATCAGCATTTGAGGGCAGGCGCAAAGAGAGATCGTACCCCAGAAGGGCGTGCACCACAAACCGCATCCGACCCGCTGGTCGAACGTCTCCACGAGTGTGAACCCGACCGGCCCTCAGGTCAAGCACCTCTCCCCAGCCCCGCCGCGTCGCCACCCAGGATCCCCCAGGTCAGGGACGCCCGGGGCCGCTGACCCGGCTCTTGGCCACGCCGTACGACGTCGACCCGTCAGAAATTTCGGGCGGGACGGCAGCCCCGGGGTGTGCACTCAAGCTGGCTCAACGCTCGGAGACGTCGGGAAGAGCCGGGTGAGCGCTATGAGACGTCGGGAAGAGCCGGGTCAGCGCTCAGCCATGGCCGCTGTTGGTCTTGAGGCCGTCGACGAGCCATTGGCCGCCGACCTTGGCCATGGTCACCGTCACCTGGTTCTTGTAGACCACGGGCACCTTGGGGTGCTGCTTGTTACGGGTCACCTGGTTGACGAAGACCAGCACGTCGACCTGGTCGGTCCCGGTGCGGACGATGCCGGAGGCGAGGTACTTGGCCTGCACCACGGTGCCGGTCCGCGGAGCGTTCTGCCGGATGACCGCGAAGAGCTTGTCGTACTCCTGCTTCTCGCTGGAGGTCATGTAGGGCTCGGCGGCGGCCTCGCTCTGGTCGAGATGGTGGGCGTCGTAGGACAGCAGCGGGACGATCGCGCGTTCGGCGGCCGACTGGGCGGCCTGGGTGTCGTCCTGGACCGAGGCGTCCGACGGCTTGCTCATCAGGACGCCGACGATCACCAGCGACGCGGCCACGAGCCCGGCCAGCGTCACCACCGCCCAGCCGGGCACGACCGGGAGACGGCGGGCCGGCCGGGTGCCCGGGGTCTCGACGCGCTCGACGGCTGTGGGCTCGGGCACGGGCGCGGTGGCGATGACCGGCTCCACGGTGAGCGGCTCGTCGGACACCTCCGCCTCCGCGGCCAGCTCCTCGTCGTACGCCGCGCGCCGGGCCGGGTCGAGCAGGACCTCCGCTGCCTGGTTGAAGACCCGGAACCTCCGGTCGGTCGGGTCCAGGTCCGCCACCGCCGACCGCCACGCGGTCCGGATCTCGTCGGGGGTCGCCGCGGGATCCACGTCGAGCACGTCGTACCAGCTGGCGTTCATGAGCTCGTCACCGGCGCGTAGTCGTCGACGAGCCAATGACCGTCGATCTTGTCCAGGCTCACCCGCAGCCGGAACGGCGCCGGCTCACCGGCGGACACCCGCTTTCCCTTGCTGTTCTTCACCGTCTGGCTGATCGACCCGGCGACCAGCACCTGGGCGGAGTCGCTGTCGATGACCTCGACGCCGGTGGAGAACACCGCGCAGGTGCGGCTGAGTCCGTAGTTCTTCACGCTCTGCTCCGCCACCGGCACGCTCTGGTCGAAGGAGGCGGCGAACTTCGGGGTGATCACGGCCTTGACCCGCGAGCGGTACGCCGGCATCTGGCCCTTCGAGTCCAGGAGCGACGGCCCGTAGGTGTTGACCCTCAGCACGAACTGCTGGGTGGTGGCCATCGCGGCCTCGCGGTTGCTCTGCAGATCGTCCGCGCTGCCGGTGCGGTGCGACTTGAGCACCGCGATCCACACCAGGGAGGCGACCAACGCCAATGCGAGAACGCCGACCAGGACGAGGCGGAAGAGCGCGGAGCGTGGCGGCGGACCCGACGGAGTCACGTCGCCCATTGTCACCTCCGGCCGCTGGTCAAGGGCTGGAGCAGCAGCCATTTCCATGTCTCCTCTCCGAGCGTGGCGGGGGCGGGACTCCCCGCGTCATCGAGTCGGGAGGGGACCCGAGATCCCCAGGTCAGGCGCTTGGTGGCCGGGTCGTACGACGCCACCGGGACGCGGTAGTAGGCACCCGGCCGGTTGGCCGGCGCGTGCTGGGCACCACGCGGGTTGGACTGCGACCCGGGCTCGGCGCAGTGGGCGTTCACGTTCATCGGCCGGTTGGACCCGTCCTGCGGCGGTCGGGTGTCGGTGCTCTGGTAGCCGTTGTGGCACACCGGCGGGTCGTTGGTCATCACCATGCCGAAGTGCGCGTCATACAGCCCGGTCTCCGGCGACTTCGACACCACCGTGAAGCCACCCTCCACGACGTACGGGTAGAGGACGAGCACCTGACGGAGCCCCGGCAGGTGCTTGACCACGATGTCGCCGGTGGTCACCAGGTTGTTGATCAGGCTGGCCAGGTGGACCTTGTTGTCCTCCAGGAACCGCCGCAGCTCGGTGGCGGTCACCGAGCCGTTGTCGATGACCCGTCGCAGGTCGCGATCGTGGCCGGCCAGCGTCCCGGAGAACAGCCGCAGGTCGCGCGCGAACGACCGGATGGCGTCCGCCGATGCGATCTGCCCGTGCAGCACCGTGTTGCCGTCGCGGATCAGGGCCGTGGTCACGTCGAAATTGCGGTTGGCCGTGTGGATGAACGACGTGCCGGTGTCGATGATCCGCTGCAGGTCCGGCCCGGTCCCCGCGAACGCCGTCCCGAGCTCGTGCACGGTCGTGCGCAGCGACTTCCGGTTCACCGACTCGACGGTCGTCGAGATGTCGGCCAGGAGCTTCTGGGTGGGCAACGGGGTGCGCGTGTCGTCCATCGCGATCTGCGAGCCGTCGTGGAGGTACGGCCCGGCGTTCGTCTGCGGCTGGAGGTCGACGTACTGCTCGCCGACCGCCGAGCGGTTGCCCACCACGGCCAGGGTGTCGGCCGGGATCTTGTCGTTCCAGCTCCGGTCGATGTCGAGGTAGGCGTCGACACCGTCGTGGGTGAGGACCAGCTTCTTCACCTCGCCGATCCGCACGCCGCGGTAGGAGACCAGCCCGCCGGCGTACATCCCTCCGGAGTCGTGGAAGTGCGCCACCACGGTGTACGACGTGCTGTAGAAGAGGCGGTTCAGCTGGGCGTATCTCGCCCCGACGAAGCTCACCCCGAGCATCGTGATCAGGGCGAAGATCGCCAGCTGGACCTTGGTGCGACGCGCGATCACCTGCCCACCACCATCCCGGGCACCAGCAGGTCGACCAGCGCGGGGTCGTAGAGCCGGCTCAGCTGGCGCATGGTCGGGCCGCGTGGACCGAACGCCGTACGCCGGGCCCCCAGGAGGTCGCCGCCGCCGAGCAGCGTCGGGAGCAGGCTGGTGGGGATGCTCAGGGACGGCCCGCTGGTGGGCAGGCTCGGCAGCGAGTTCAGCACCTGGCAGACGGGGTTGTTCTCGTGCTTCTGCTTCTTGCACTGGGCGATCAGCTGGAGCAGCTCCTGCGGGTCGCCGAGCACCTTGGTGCACGCCTTGCTGGTGATGTCACCGCTCTGCAGGCACTTCGCCACGTCGCCGAGGATCTTGGTGATCTCCGAGGTCGGCAGGCTCGTGGGCAGGCTGGGCAGGGTCGGCAGCTGCGTCGGGAGGCCGGTCGGGATCGGCAGGCTGCCGTTCTGGTCCAGCGACAGGTCGAGCTTGACCGACAGGTTGGTGTAGTCGCCCATCTGGAGGTTGCGGGCGACCTGCGGGTCGCGGCCGACCACCTCGTCGACGAACGGGTAGGTGAGCGCCACGTTGAACGCGTTGACGAAGTTCTGCCCCGACGCCTGCAGCTGGCTGAGCACCGGACTGAGTTGGCGCAGGGTCGCCATGGTCGTGTCCTTGGACAGCTTGATCACCCGGGTGCCGACACCACTCAGGTGGGCCAGCGCCTTCAGCATCCGCACCAGGTCGTGCCGTTGGGTGTTGATCGAGTGCAGGGCACCCGGCAGCTCGTCGAGGGTGGCGTCGATGGTGTCGCGCTGGTGGTTCAGCGACGTCGAGAGCCGGTCGAGGGCATCGAGCGCGTCGACGATGTCCTGCTTGTGCCGGTCGAGCTGACCGCTGAACGACTCGATCTGGTGGAGCACCGACCGGGCCTCGCCCTCGCGACCGTGCAGGGTCTTGTTGAGCTCCCGGGTGATCGTCTGCAGCTGGCCCACGCCGCCGCCGTTCAGCAGCAGGCTGAGCGCCCCAAGCACCTCCTCGACCTCGGGGTTCTGCCCCGTGTGCGCCATCGGGATGACGTCACCGGACCTGAGCGGGTTGGCGCTCGCACCGGAGGCCGGTGCCGCGAGGGCGATGAACTTCTCGCCCAGCAGGCTGGTCTGCTGGATCGTGGCGACCGCGTTGTCGGGCAGCTTGGTGTCGTTGCGGAGCTGCATGGTCACCTCGGCGTGGTAGCCCCGCAGCGAGACGTCGGTGATCTTTCCGACCGTGACGTCGTTGACCTTGACCGTCGAATCCGGCACCAGGTCGAGCACGTCGCGGAACTCCGCCTTCACCGTGATCGGGTCGCTGCCGACGTCGGTGCCGCCGGGCAGCGGCAGCTTGTAGACGTCGAACGAGCAGCCGGTCAGCACGAGTGCGGAGCCGAGCAGCGCGACCAGCATCTTGATCGTCATCGGAAGTCGGGTCATCGGCCGGCCTCCACGAGTCCGCCGAGAGTCGGGTCCATCCGGTCGACCCCCGTGTTGCCGGTACGCCGTCCGGCGCTGGAGAGCGCGGCCGGACGCTTCTTCGCCAGCAACTGCTTGACCACGTCGCAGGCCTGGCCGCTCTGGTTGGCCTGGTCGAGGATCCCGCACAGGAAGGTCGCCGGGTCGGAGGAGATCTGGTGGCCGATCTCACCGAGGTTGGCCCGGGTGTCCAGCGTGCCGGCCTGGGGGTTGTAGGTGAGAGCCAGGTTGTTCAGCGCGAGAGGCGCGTCCTGGAGCGTCTCGGCGAGCGCCTTGCGCTGCCGGACCAGGATCTGGGTGATGTCGTCGAGCCCGGCGATGTTCTTGCCGAGGATCTCGCGGTTGTCGCGCACGAAGCCCGACACCTGCTTCATGGCGATGCCGAGGTCGTGCAGCGAGGCCGCCAGGTCGTGTCGCTCCCCCTTCAGCATGTGGGAGACGCCGGCCAGCGTCCGGTTGAACGTCCGCACGGTGTGGTCGTTGTGCGCCAGCGTCCGGACGAAGCCCTCGAGCTCGCGGACGGAGCCGAACAGGTTGTCCTTGTTGTCCGCCAGCGTGCCGCTCAGCCGGCTGAAGTCCCGGATCGTGCGGTGGAACTTCTTCCCCTGGCCGCCGAAGTTCGCCGCCGTGGTGTTGAGCAGATCGGTCAGCGCGCCCTTCTGGTTCGCGCCGTTCGGACCGAGCGCGGTGGTCAGGTCGTCGAGGCTGGAGTAGATCTGGTCGAGCTCGAGCGGGACGGCGGTGTGGTCCTGCTGGAGGGTGGCGCCGTCGGCCAGCACCTGGCCGCCGGAGTACGCCGGCGTCAGCTGCACGAACCGGTCACCCACGATCGACGGCGAGATGATCACCGCCTTCGCGTCGGCCGGGATCTGGACGTTCGGGTCGTAGTGCATCTTCACGACCACCTGGGTGCCCGACGGCGTCACCGAGTCGACCTTGCCGACCGGAACGCCCAGCACCCGCACGTCGCTGCCCTCGTAGAGCGAGACCGTCCGCGGGAAGTCGGCGGTGAGGGTCTTCTGGTCGCCCCCGTTGAAGACGAAGGTGACCAGGGCGGCGACCACGAGAGCGGCCAGCACCAGCGGCACCACGAGCTTGCGCAGGAGGTTCATCTCAGCCCCCCACCTGCGGCACCGGCGGCATGTTCTGGATGTAGGTGTCGAACCACGGGCCGTCGCCGAGCGTGTTGGCGAAGACCCGGTAGAACGGGCCCATCAGCCGGATGCTCTGGTCGATGTTGTCGGCGTTCTTGTTCAGCACGTCGAGGACCGCGCTCAGGTTGGTCAGCGCCGGCTTGAGGTCGGCCCGGCTCTGCTGCACCAGCTTGGTCAGCTCGACGGAGAGCTGCGCGGTGGAGCGGAGCAGGTTGTGGACCGCCTGTCGCCGCTTGACCAGCGCCTTGAACAGCACGGCCGAGTCCCGCATCAGCCCGACGATGTCCTGGTCACGCGCGTTGAGGGTGGTCGTCACACCGCGGAGGTTCTGCAGGAGGGTGCCGATCTGCTCGTTGCGGGCGGCGAGGTTGCCCGACAGCGCGGACACCCCGGCCAGGGCCCGGCGGAAGTTCTGCGGGGTGTTGCGGGTCAGGTCCGCCAACGTGGTCAGGCTGCGCGCGAGCTGGTGGGTGTCGATCTGCTCCGAGGTGCGGGCGAGGCCCGAGAACGCCTGCACGACGTCGTACGGCGAGGAGGTGCGGTCGACGGGTATCTCGGTGCCCTCCGGCAGCTGGCCCGCGCCGGCGGGCTCGAGAGCCAGGTACATCGCACCGAGCAGGGTCTTCACCTTGATCGCGGCGCGGGTGTCGACGCCGAAGTCGGCGCCGTTGTCGATCCGGAAGGCGACCTTGACGTGGTCTCCGTCGAGCGAGACCGAGTCGACCTTGCCGACCCGGACACCGGCGATCCGCACCTCGTCGTTGGCCTTGAGCCCGCCGGCCTCGCTGAAGTCGGCGTAGTAGGTGTCGCCGCCGCCGATGATCGGGAGCTTCTCGGCGTTGAAGGCGAGCAGGATCAGGCCCAGGACGACGGCGAGGCTGATCGCCCCGACCACGACCGGGTTGCGCTCACGGAAGGGGACGCTCATCGGGGTCCCCAGGGCGTTGTCCGGCGGGGGAGCGGCTTCGGGCCCCGGCGGAGGCGTGCGCTGGAGGAGCGAAGCGGGGGAAGCCACGGCTTCGCCGGGTGAAGCGCTGCGGATGAGACGGAGAATTGCGGGGCCTCCGCGCGAAGGCAAGCGAAGCGCGTTCGCGTGGGGTGCAACGTCGTGGGGTGCTTCATCCGAGGTTGCACCTGCTCGAGCCGGTGTTGTAGCTGACGGGAACGGCGGTCTTGCCGAGGCGGATCTGGCCGGTGAAGTTGCAGAGGTAGAAGTTGAACCATGAGCCGTAGATCGCAGTGCGGCCGACCTTCGTCAGCTTGATCGGCAGCACCTGCAGCGCCCGGTCGATCTCCGGCCGGCCGCGGTCGAGGTTGGCCGCGAACCCACGCAGGTGGTGGATGTCGGAGACGAACGGCGCGCGGATGCCGGAGACCAGGTCGGCGGTCTGCACGGACAGGTTGGAGATCTGGTCGAGCGAGCCGAGGATCGCGCCGCGGTCCTTCTTCAGTCCGCCGACGAACTGCTTGAACGTCGTGATCAGCTGGTTGAGCTGGCGGTTGCGCTTGCCGACGTGGTCGAGCACGGAGTTGAGGTTGGTGATCAGCTCGCCGATCACCTGGTCGCGGTTCGCCAGGGTCTGGGTGATGGACGCCGTGTGGGCGAGCATCCCGTTCAGGGTGCCGCCCTGGCCCTGGAAGACCTGGATGATCTCGTAGGACAGCTCGTTGACGTCCGAGGGCGACAGCGCCTGGAACAGCGGCTTGAACCCGTTGAAGAGGACGGTCAGGTCGAGCGCCGGCGACGTGTGCGACACCGGGATGGTCGAGCCCTCGGCCAGCACGCCGGTGCTGCCGATCTCGTTGGTCAGGGCGATGTAGCGCTGCCCGACCAGGTTGCGGTAGCGGATGTCGGCGTGCGTCGACCTGGTGAGAGCGGTCGAGCTCTGCACGTCGAAGGTGACCATCGCGCGGGTGCGGTCGACGATGGAGATGTCCTTGACGCTGCCGACCTTCACCCCGGCGATCCGGATGTCGTCGCCCTTGACCAGCCCGGTGGCGTCGACGAACTCGGCCTTGTAGGTCTTGCTCGAGCCGAAGCTCAGGTTGCCGATGACGATCGCGAGCACGCCCGTGGCCAGCGCGGTGACCACCATGAAGATCAACAGCTTGACCAGTGCGGAGATCGTCTTGGTGTCCACGTGCGAGACCTTGGCCGCGCGGGCGCCGGCTCGGGCGGTCGTCGCACCGGACCGGGTGAGAGGGAGGCTCATCGCAGCGACACCCGCGCTCCGCGGGCCATCGGGCCGACCAGCAGTACGCCGAGGTCGGGCACGTCCTGCGGCGACTCGCCCAGCGACGGGCCGAGCAGGCTCTTGAGCAGCCGCGACTCCGCCGCGCTGCCGGCGTACCCGGTGCCGCGGGTGAAGTAGGACGGAGCGACCCGGTCGGTGCCCTTGCCGGTCGGGGTGTTGATGCCGTCCTTGAAGTTCGGCTGGTGCCGCACCGGGTTGGACTGGCTCCACGGCGGGCTGGGCAGGTGGAGGCAGTTCGGGCCGCGGTCGTCGCCGTACACCGGGGTGTCGGCCGTGGTGTACCCGCGCGGCTGGTTCGGGAGGGACTCGAGCACGATGTGCAGCGTGAAGCCACGGAACGCCTCAGCCTCACGCTTGCCGGCGTTCACCAGGCCGCCGAGCAGGCAGGGGTACTCGGGGGCGTAGCGGGCGAGCATCCGCGCCTGCGGCTCGCTCACCTGGCCCAGTCGGATGATGTTGTCGCCGTTGGCCCGGAGGAAGTCGCGCGCGGTGTCGGAGAACGCCGAGACGTCGGTGAAGAGGGTCTGCAGCTGCCGGTGCCCGTCCTCGAGGGTGCCGGTCGTCTTGATCGTGTTGCGCAGGATCTGGGCGATCTCCGGGGTGACGTCGGCGTAGGTGTTGGAGACCCGGGTGGTCATCCGGAGGTCGTCGACGATCTGCGGGATCTGCGGGTTGATCCGCTTCAGGTAGTGGTCGACCGTCACCAGGTCGCGGCCGAGGTCGTCGCCGCGACCCTCGAGTGCCGTGGAGATCGCGTTCAGGGTGAGGTTGATGTCGGCGGGCTGGACGGTGCGGAGCAGGGGGTAGAGGTCGGCGAGGACCTTCTGCACCTCGACCGGCACCTGCGTGTGCTGGATGACGGCGCCCGGCTTCAGCGCGGTCGGGGCGGGCTGGTCGCCCGGGACGACGAGGGAGACGTACTTCTCGCCGAACAGCGTCTTCGGGACGATCGCCCCGGTGACGTTGCTCGGGATGGTGTGCATCTGGCTGGGGAAGATGCCGAGCCGGATCTTCGCGCCCTGGTCGTTCGCGGTGAAGCCGAGCACCTGTCCGACGATGACGCCGCGGATCTTGACGTCGGCGCGCTCGGGCATCTGCAGCCCGATCGTCGGCGCGTCGAGGGTGACCTCGTCGAAGTGGGTGAACTTCTGGGTGAACACGCCGTAGGTCAGCCACACCCCCGCGAGGAGGAGGCAGAGGAACCCGATGCCCAGGGCCTTCAGCTTCAGCGCGGCTCCCATCAGCCGGCCAGCCTCACGGTCGTGGTAGCACCCCAGATCGCCATCGACAGGAACAGGTCGATGACGTTGATCGCGACGATGCTGGTGCGCACCGCCTTGCCCACGGCGACGCCGACGCCCGCGGGACCACCACTGGCGTTGTAGCCGTAGTAGCAGTGGATCAGGATCACGGTCACCGAGAAGACCAGCACCTTGCCGAAGGACCACATCACGTCGCCGGGCGGCAGGAACGTGTGGAAGTAGTAGTCATAGGTGCCCGTGCTCTGCCCGAAGAACCGGGTGACCGTCAGCCTCGTCGCGAAGTACGACGACACCAGCCCCACGACGTACAACGGGATGATCGCGATCAGGCCGCCGACGATCCTGGTGCTGACCAGGAACGGCAGGGAGGGCACCGCCATCACTTCGAGCGCATCGACCTCCTCGGAGATGCGCATCGCGCCGAGCTGGGCGGTGAAGCCGCAGCCGACGGTGGCGGCCAGGGCGATGCCGGCGACCAGGGGTGCGATCTCGCGGGTGTTGAAGTACGCCGACACGAAGCCGGAGAACGCCGCGGTGCCGATCTGGTTCAGGGCGGCGTACCCCTGCAAGCCCACCTCGGTGCCGGTGAAGAAGCACATCGCCGTGATCACGCCCACCGTGCCGCCGATGACCGCGAGGGCCCCGGAGCCGAGGGTGACCTCGGCGAGGATCCGGAGGATCTCCTTCTTGTAGCGCACCACCGTCTTGGGGGTCCACGCCAGGGCGCGCAGGAAGAACGCCAGCTCTCCGCCCAGGTCGTCCAGGGTGCGGAGAGGCTTCTCGTAGACCGCTCGGATGTTGGCCATGGCTAACCGGTCTTCGGGGGGACGAGCTGGAAGTAGATCGCGCTCATCACGAAGTTGACGACGAACAGGAGCATGAAGGTGACGACGACCGACTCGTTCACCGCGTCGCCGACGCCCTTGGGCCCTCCCCCGGCGTTCATGCCTTTGTACGACGCCACGATCGCCGCGATCATGCCGAACACCAGGGCCTTGGCCATGCCTTGGTAGAGGTCGGGCAGCTGGGCCAGGGCTGTGAAGCTGGCGATGTAGGCGCCAGGGGTACCTCCTTGCAGGACAACGTTGAACACGTAGCCGCCGGCGACGCCGACGACGCTGACCAGCCCGTTCAGGAAGACCGCGACCAGCATGCAGGCCAGCACCCGCGGGACGACCAGGCGCTGGATCGGGTCGATGCCCAGCACCATCATCGCGTCGAGCTCCTCGCGGATCTTGCGGGCGCCGAGGTCGGCGGCGATCGCGGAGCCTCCGGCTCCCGCGATCAGCAGCGAGGTCGCGATCGGGCCCGCCTCACGGACGACCGCGAGGACCGACGCCGAGCCGGTGAAGGACTGCGCGCCGAACTGCTTGATGAGACCGCCCACCTGCAGCGCGATCACCGCACCGAACGGGATGGCGACCAGCGCGGTGGGGACGATCGTCACCGACGCGATGAACCACGCCTGCTGGATGAACTCGCGGAACTGGAACGGACGGCGGAACAACCCCCGCCCGACGTCGAGGCCGAAGGCGAAGAGCTTGCCGGCGGTCCCGATCGGGGCCAGCACGCGCGAGGCGGTCAGGTCGGCCACGGGTCACGCTCCCGCGCTCATGGTCAGGCTCTCCTCGAAGGAGCCCGGCGGAGGCGTGATGCCGTTGGCGCGACACCATTCCCCGGCCGGTCGCTGGCTGCGGCGAGGGATGCCATTGGACGGCTCGAGCTGCAGCGGGATCGGCGGAAGCGGTGGCAGCTCGACGCCGCGCTCGCGCTCGGCCTCGAGCTCGTCGGCGTCCTTCTCCTCCGACATCCCGATCGGGCCGATGGTCTGGGCGTTCAGGAACTGGCGGACCACCGGCTCCTCCGACGAGAGCAGCATCTCCCGTGGCCCGAACATCGCGAGGTGCCGGTGGTAGAGCAGCCCGATGTTGTCGGGCACGGTCCGCGCGGTGTTGATGTCGTGGGTGACGATCAGGAACGTCGCGTCGATCTGCGCGTTGAGGTCGACGATCAGCTGGTTGAGGAACGACGTACGGACCGGGTCGAGTCCGGAGTCCGGCTCGTCGAACAGGACGATCTCGGGGTCGAGCACGAGCGCGCGGGCCAGACCGGCCCGCTTGCGCATCCCGCCGGAGATCTCGCCGGGCAGCTTGTCCTCGGCGCCCAGGAGCCCGACCAGCTCCATCTTCTCCATCACGATGTCGCGGATCTCGGACTCGGACTTGCGTGTGTGCTCGCGCAACGGGAACGCGACGTTGTCGTAGAGGTGCATGGAGCCGAACATCGCGCCGTCCTGGAACAGCACGCCGAACAGCTTGCGGATCTCGTAGAGCTGCTTCTCGGGGCAGGAGGTGATGTCGACGCCCTCGATGACCACGCTGCCGCGGTCCGGCTTCAGCAGCCCGATCAGTGTCTTGAGCAGCACCGACTTACCCGTGCCGGAGGGTCCGAGCATCACGCAGATCTCTCCGGCGGGGACCGTCAGGGTGACGTCCCCCCAGATGAGCTGTCTGCCGAAGGACTTGGTCAGACCCTCGATCTGGATCTCCACACCCATGGGTCTGCTGCCCTCCCAGTGTCAGCCGGCCAACGCGGGGCTCGTTGCCTTGCCAGAGAGGTCAACGCCCGGGGGACCGAGAGGTTACGCACCGGTCACGTGGTTCGACGGACAGCGTGGGGACGGGACTTCGGCTCAGGGGACCGGGAAGTCCTGCGGGGGCCCTTCCCCGGTCGCCCCGTCGACCTGCTCGCGGAGCAGGTCGGCATGTCCGGTGTGGCGGGCGTACTCCTCGATCATGTCGGCGAGCAACCGGCGCAGGCTCATCCCGTCGTGGGTCACCTGCTCCATCGCCCCGTGGGAGAGCGCCTCGGCCAGGGCGTCGCGGGCGCGGTGCACGGACTCGACCCAGAGCGCACGCAGCTCCCCGGGTGAGTCCTCGGCAGCGGTGCTCCAGGCCCAGTCCTCCCAGTCGCGCTCGACGTCCAGCCGGTCGAACGGCGCCATGGCGGCACGGCCGGCGAGCCGGTTCTGGAAGTACAGCTCCTCGACCCAGGCCAGGTGCTTGAGCAGTCCCCCCAGCGTCACCGACGACGTCCCGAGCCTGCGGGCCAGGCCGTCGGCGTCGACGTCGGCGCACTTCCACGCGAAGGTACGCCGGTTGCGTTCCAGCGTGATCACGGCCGTGGCGAGCTCGTCGCCGCGCAGGAAGAGCTCGAGGTCCCACTCGGGTGGCCGGCCGGGCGTGAATCCGTACGTGGTGGTCATGGGCCCACCGTAGGGACCCTTCCGGACGGGACGCGTCCGGACAGCACCTGTGATCGACC
>NZ_DASXWU010000024.1:0-5918 GCF_036503465.1 Nocardioides sp. | reverse complement strand
CCAGAACCGGAAGATGAACGACGGGTCGAGCGTGCTCTCGACGCCGGACATGCCCTTCCCGTAGACGGCGGTGTTCTGCCCCACCCACGACGGGATGAACGGGACGTCCCTGGCGGCGATGTCCTGCAGCTGACCGAAGATCTGCTGCCGCTTGGCCTGGTCGGACGTGCCCTGCTCCTGCGAGACGAGCTTGTCGACCTGGGCGTTCTTGTAGCCGTTCTGGAAGAAGCCACCGTCGACCATGAACGGCGACAGGTAGTCGTCGGCGTCCGGGTAGTCCGGGAACCAGCCCAGGATCCACATGTCGTAGGCACCCTGCTTGTAGATCGTCTGGTACTGCTCCCACTCGGTGCTCTTCAGCGTCACCTTGAACAGCCCGCTGGCCTCGAGCTGGCGCTGCACCTCGTTGGCCTCGTCCTCGGTGCTCGGGCCGTAGTGGGTGGGTGTCCATCCGACCGTCAGGTTGACCGGCGTCTGGATGCCGGCCTTCTGCAGGATCTGCTTGGCCTTCGCCACGTCGGGCGAGCCGTAGGCAGCCTTGAAGGAGTCCTTCTGGCCTCCGAAGCCCGGAGGCACGATGGAGTACAGCGGGTCGACGGTGCCGTCGTAGGCGTTCTTCGCGATCGCCTCCCGGTCGAAGACCTGTGCCGCCGCCTGGCGGACCGCCAGCTGCTTGCCGACTCCCTCGCCGACGTTCCAGACCCAGTACCGGATCTCGGAGCCCTTGCCGGTGGCGACGGTGACGTTGGAGTCCTTCTTCAGGTTGGCGAGGTCCGTCGGGGCCAGGCTGCGCCAGGCGACGTCGACCTCACCGTTCTTGGCGGCCAGCGCCAGGGCAGTGGGGTCGGAGTAGTACTTCACGAAGACCTGGCCGGTCTTGCCCGCGTTGGGGCCGGTGTAGTTCGGGTTCAGCGACAGCACGGCCTGGTCGCCGGCCTTGTACTGGTCCAGCTTGTAGGGACCGGAGCCGATGATCTTGTCGTCCGCGAGCTTCTTGTCGGCCGGGAACACGTCCTGGTCCACGATCGCGGCCGCGCCGGGGTAGGTCAGGACGTACTGGAAGGTCGTGTCCGGGTGGTCGAGGTGGAAGACGACGGTCGTGTCGTCAGGGGTCTCGATGGCGCCCTTGTTGAGCGTGACGGTGCCGTTCTTGGCGGTGTCGGTGATGCTGCCCAGCAGGTAGATGGCGGCACCGTTGGCGTCCTGGATCTTGATCGCTCGCTCGAAGCTGTACTTCACGTCGGCCGAGGTCAGGGCGTCGCCGTTGGAGAACTTCTCCCCCGGGTTGAGCTTGCAGGTCAGCGTCTGCGGGTCGTCGTACGTGCACGACTTCGCGGCGTCGCCGACGATCTGGGTCGAGTTCGGCGGGACCGTCACCAGGGTCTGGTACAGGTTGTACTCCAGCGTGGACGAGCCCAGGTCGTAGGACCCCGCCGGGTCCAGCGCCGTCACCGTGTCGGTGGTGCCGAGGATCCAGGGGGAACCTGTCCCGCCGCCGGACGCACTGCTCCCGCTGCTGTTGCTGCTGCCGCAGGCGGCCAGGGCCACGGCGAGCACGCCGGCCCCCGCTACCGCCATGAGCTTGTGTCGGATCACGAGTCTTCCCCTCGTTCTTCTCAATGTGCAGCGCCGAGCCCACCTCCGGACGGCGCATCCGTCCCGAGAACATAGCGGCTGGCCAGGATGGGGTCCATCACCGCCGGGGTCGGCGAGGTCGCGATCCCACAACGATTTTCACGCCCCGGAGCCGAGCTTGCGAGGCTCCGAAAAGGGCGGGAGGTTGAGGAGCGTCGGCTCAGACCGAGCCTGCGAGGGCTGAGCGACGCGTCACGAAACCCACGCCCCGCAACCGAGCTTGCGAGGTTGCGAAGAGGGCGGGAGGTTGCCCTTCGAGACGCCTCGTCCCTCGGCTCCTCAGGAACCGCAGCGTCGGCTGAGACGCGACGAAGGAGCGGCTCGGCGACGCGTCACGAAACCAGCGCGCGGGCAGAGCCTCAATCGGGCAGGAAGGATGAAGCGGACAGCCCGACCAGCGAGTCGGTGAACACCCGGCGCGGGCCAGGTGGTACCGGTACGTGCAGCGGCGCACAGAGCACGGTGCATCCCGCCGCGGCGGCGGAGGTGGCGCCGGTGTCGGAGTCCTCGATCGCCAGGCACTCGGAGGCCAGCACGTCGAGCTCCCGGGCGGCGGTCAGGTACGGCTCGGGGTGGGGCTTGCCGCGGTCCACGGTGTCACCGGTGACGACGGCGGCGAAGGTCCCGGGCGGGAGCTCTTCCAGGATCGGTTTGACGAAGCGCGTGTACGACATGGTCACCAGCGCGCAGGGCACTCCGGCCTCGTGCAGCGACGTGAGCAGCTCCAGCGACCCGGGTCGCCACGGCACGGCACGCTCGACCCGCTCGATCACCGAGTCGAGCATCTCCTCGACGATCTGCTCCGGTGGCGGCTGTATCCCCATCCGTTCGCGCATGAGCCGGGCGGCGTCGAGGAGATCGAACCCCACGACCTCCAGGGACTGCTCCGCCGACCAGGTGCCGCCGTACCGGTCGGCGAGCGCGAGCTCGGCGAGGGTCCAGTACGGCTCGGTGTCGACCAGCGTGCCGTCCATGTCCCACAGGACCGCGGCGTACGAGTCGATCCGGCGCCCTGATGCGTGCACCGACAACGGTCAGTCCTCCGGGTCGTAGCCGAGGTTGGCGGACAGCCAGCGCTCCGCCTCGGCCAGGGTCCAGCCCTTCCGCTCGGCGTAGTCAGCGACCTGGTCGGGCGCGAGTCGGCCGACGACGAAGTACTGCGACTCGGGATGGCTGAAGTAGATGCCCGAGACCGAGGCGCCGGGCCACATCGCCATCGAGTCGGTGAGCTCCATGCCGGTGTGCGTGCCGACGTCGAGCAGGTCCCACAGCGTCTGCTTCTCGGTGTGGTCGGGGCTCGCGGGGTACCCGGGTGCGGGCCGGATGCCGGCGTACTGCTCCTTGATCAGCTGCCGGTTGTCGAGGTGCTCGTCGGGTGCATAGCCCCACACCTCTCGCCGGACCCGCTCGTGCATCCGCTCGGCGAAGGCCTCGGCGAGCCGGTCGGCCAGCGACTCGAGCAGGATGCCCGAGTAGTCGTCGAGGTCCTTCTTGAACTCGAGGATCTTGTCCTGCGCGCCGATCCCGGCGGTGACCGCGAACAGCCCGACGTAGTCCTTGAGCCCGGTCTCCTTGGGTGCGACGAAGTCCGCCAGGCTCCGGTTGGGTACGCCGGCCCGGTGAGCGCCCTGCTGCCGCAGCTGGTGGAGTACGGCGTGCGGCTCGCCGCGGGTCTCGTCGAGGTAGACCTCGATGTCGTCGCCGACGGAGTTGGCCGGGAACAGCCCGACGACCCCGTGCGCGGTGAGCCACCGCTCCTCGATCAGCCGGGTCAGCATCGCCTGGGCGTCGTCGTAGAGCTTGCGCGCAGTCTCACCGGAGTCGGGGTCCTCGAGGATCTCGGGGAACGAGCCCTTCATCTCCCAGGCGTTGAAGAACGGCTGCCAGTCGATGTAGCGGCGGATCTCGCCGAGGTCGGCGTTGCGGAACACCCGGACGTGCTGGGTCGCGCCGCGGCGCCCGGTGATGGGCGAGACGTCGTGGTCCTGCTGCAGGAGCAGGTGCGGTCGCGGCGGCCGGTAGCCCTGCCAGTCGATCGGGGTGCGCGCCGCTCGGGCTTCGTCGAGGGTGGCCAGGGGCCGGTCGTTCTTGGCGGCGTGCCGGGCGCGCAGCGAGTCGTAGTCGGCCTTCACGTCGGCGAGCAGCTTCTCGCGCTGGCGGTCGTGGAGAAGTGCGGCGGTGACCGGCACCGACCGCGACGCGTCCTTCACCCAGACGACGGGACCGTCGTACCGGGGGTCGACCTTGACCGCGGTGTGGGCGCGCGAGGTCGTGGCGCCGCCGATCAGCAACGGGAGCGTGAACCCCTGGCGCTGCATCTCGGTCGCGACGTTGACCATCTCGTCGAGGCTGGGGGTGATCAGGCCGGACAGCCCGATCGCGTCGGCGCCGACCTCGCGCGCGGTGTCGAGGATCTTCTGGGCGGGCACCATCACGCCGAGGTCGATCACCTCGTAGTTGTTGCACTGCAGCACGACCCCGACGATGTTCTTGCCGATGTCGTGCACGTCGCCCTTCACGGTGGCGGTGACGATCGTCCCGTTCGTGTCCTTCTGCTTGGCCAGCTCCGGGTCGTTGGCCTTCTCCTCCTCGATGAACGGGATGAGGTGAGCGACCGCCTTCTTCATCACCCGGGCGCTCTTGACGACCTGGGGCAGGAACATCTTGCCCGAGCCGAACAGGTCGCCGACGACGTTCATGCCGTCCATCAGCGGGCCCTCGATCACCTCGATCGGTCGCCCTCCCGCGGCCGAGATCTCCTGCCGGAGGTCCTCGGTGTCGCTCACGATGTGGGCGTCGATGCCCTTCACGAGGGAGTGCGTGATGCGCTCCCGCAGCGGCAGCTCACGCCACTCCTCGGCGGCCTCGTCGGCCTCCCCCGCGGCGACGTTGAAACGCTCGGCGATCTCGAGCAGCCGCTCCGCCGCGTCCGGCCGCCGGTTGAGCACGACGTCCTCGATCCGATCGCGCAGCTCGGGGTCGACCTGGTCGTAGACGGTGAGGGCGCCGGCGTTCACGATGCCCATGTCGAGGCCGGCCTCGATCGCGTGGTACAGGAACACCGCGTGGATGGCCTCGCGCACCGGGTTGTTGCCGCGGAAGCTGAAGCTGACGTTGGAGATGCCGCCGGAGACCAAGGCACCGGGCAGGTTCTGCTTGATCCAGCGGGTGGCCTCGATGAAGTCACGGCCGTACGACGCGTGCTCCTCGATGCCGGTCGCCACCGCGAACACGTTGGGGTCGAAGATGATGTCCTCGGGCGGGAAGCCCACCTGCTCGGTCAGGATCCGGTAGGCCCTCGCGCACACGGCGGTACGGCGTTCCAGGTTGTCGGCCTGCCCGTCCTCGTCGAACGCCATCACGACCGCGGCAGCGCCGTACCGGCGGCACAGCCGCGCGTGCTCGATGAACGCCTCCTCGCCCTCCTTCATGGAGATGGAGTTCACGATCGCCTTGCCCTGCACGCACTTCAGGCCGGCCTCGATCACCTCCCACTTCGAGGAGTCGACCATCACCGGGACCCGGGAGATGTCGGGCTCGGAGGCGATCAGCTTGAGGAAGCGGTCCATCGCCGCGACCCCGTCGATCATGCCCTCGTCCATGTTGACGTCGATGACCTGCGCCCCGGCCTCGACCTGCTGGGCCGCGACCGAGAGGGCGGTGTCGTAGTCGCCGTCCTTGATCAGCTTGCGGAAGCGCGCCGAGCCGGTGATGTTGGTGCGCTCGCCGACGTTGACGAAGAGGCTGTCCTCGGTGATCGTCACCGGCTCCAGCCCGGAGAGCCGCATCGCCGGGGCGATCGTGGGCACCGTGCGCGGCGTGACTCCCTTCGCGGCGTCGGCGATCGCCGCGATGTGGTCGGCGGTGGTGCCGCAGCAGCCGCCGACGATGTTGAGCAGTCCGCTGGTGGCGAACTCCCCCAGCACCTCGGCCATGGCGTCCGGGGTCTCGTCGTACTCACCGAACGCGTTCGGCAGGCCGGCGTTCGGGTGCGCGGAGACGAAGCAGTCGGCGACCCGGGAGAGCTCGGCGACGTACGGCCGGAGGTCCTTGGCCCCGAGCGCGCAGTTCAGGCCGACGGCGAGCGGGCGGACGTGGCGGATGGAGTTCCAGAACGCCTCGGTCACCTGCCCGGACAGCGTGCGTCCGCTCGCGTCGGTGATGGTGCCGGACACGATCACCGGCCAGCGCCGGCGGTGCTCGTCGAAGAGCGTCTCGGCCGCGACGATCGCCGCCTTGGCGTTGAGGGTGTCGAAGATCGTCTCGACGATGAGGGCGTCCGC
>NZ_DASXWU010000023.1:0-110227 GCF_036503465.1 Nocardioides sp. | reverse complement strand
ACCTTCGGCCGGATCAACCCGTTCGGGTTTGTGGAGACGCCCTACCGCAAGGTCGTCAAGGGCAAGGTCACCGACCAGATCGACTACCTCACCGCCGACGACGAGGACAAGTACGTCATCGCCCAGGCGAACGCGCCGCTGGACGACAAGGGCCGCTTCGCCGAGGAGCGCGTGCTGGTCCGGCAGCGGCACGGCGAGGTCAGCGAGATCCTGGCCGACGAGGTCGACTACATGGACGTCTCGCCGCGGCAGATGGTCTCGGTCGCGACGGCCCTGATCCCGTTCCTCGAGCACGACGACGCCAACCGGGCCCTGATGGGTGCCAACATGCAGCGCCAGGCCGTGCCGCTGATCACCAGCGACGCGCCCCTGGTCGGCACCGGCATGGAGTACCGCGCGGCGGTCGACTCCGGCGACGTGCTCACCGCCGAGAAGGCCGGTGTCGTCAAGGAGGTGTCGGCGGACGCCATCGAGGTGATGAACGACGACGGCACCTACACGACGTACAAGCTGTCGAAGTTCCGCCGCTCCAACCAGGGCACCTGCATCAACCAGCGGCCGCTGGTGGCGGAGGGTGACAAGCTCGTCGAGGGCTCCCCGATCGCGGACGGACCTTGCACCGACGAGGCCGAGATGGCGTTGGGCACCAACCTGCTCGTCGCCTTCATGCCGTGGCAGGGCCACAACTACGAGGACGCGATCATCCTCAGCCAGCGTCTGGTGCAGGAGGACATCCTCACCTCGATCCACATCGAGGAGCACGAGGTCGACGCCCGCGACACCAAGCTCGGCCCCGAGGAGATCACCCGCGACATCCCCAACGTCTCCGACGAGATGCTGGCCGACCTCGACGAGCGCGGCATCATCCGCATCGGCGCCGAGGTCACCACGGGCGACATCCTGGTCGGCAAGGTCACGCCCAAGGGCGAGACCGAGCTCACCCCGGAGGAGCGGCTGCTGCGCGCGATCTTCGGTGAGAAGGCGCGCGAGGTCCGCGACACCTCGATGAAGGTGCCGCACGGCGAGGAGGGCACCGTCATCGGTGTCCGGGTCTTCGACCGTGAGGAGGGCGACGAGCTGCCGCCGGGCGTCAACCAGCTGGTGCGCGTGTACGTCGCGCAGAAGCGGAAGATCTCGGTCGGTGACAAGCTGGCCGGCCGACACGGCAACAAGGGCGTGATCGCCAAGATCCTGCCGATCGAGGACATGCCGTTCATGGAGGACGGCACCCCGGTCGACGTGATCCTCAACCCGCTCGGCGTCCCGCGTCGTATGAACATCGGGCAGATCCTGGAGCTGCACCTCGGCTGGCTGGCCAAGCAGGGCTGGGACCTCAACCTGTCCGACGACCCGAAGAACGCAGACTGGAAGCAGCGGCTGATCAAGATCCACGCCGACAAGGCCGACCCGGACACCAACCTGGCGACGCCGGTCTTCGACGGCGCCAAGGAGGACGAGATCACCGGGCTGCTCGGCGCGACCCTTCCCAACCGGGACGGCGAGCGCGTGGTGGGCCGGGACGGAAAGGCGCGTCTGTTCGACGGGCGCTCCGGCGAGCCGTTCCCCGACCCGGTCGCGGTCGGCTACATGTACATCCTCAAGCTCCACCACCTGGTCGACGACAAGATCCACGCACGGTCGACCGGCCCCTACTCGATGATCACGCAGCAGCCGCTGGGCGGTAAGGCCCAGTTCGGCGGCCAGCGGTTCGGCGAGATGGAGGTGTGGGCGATGGAGGCCTACGGAGCGGCGTACGCCCTCCAGGAGCTGTTGACCATCAAGTCCGACGACGTGCCGGGCCGGGTCAAGGTGTACGAGGCCATCGTCAAGGGCGAGAACATCCCCGACTCCGGCATCCCCGAGTCGTTCAAGGTGCTCGTCAAGGAGATGCAGTCGCTCTGCCTCAACGTCGAGGTGCTGTCGCAGGACGGTACGGCGATCGAGATGAAGGACGCCGAGGAAGACGTCTTCCGGGCGGCCGAGGAGCTCGGCATCGACCTGTCCCGCCGCGAGCCCAGCTCCGTCGAGGAAGTCTGAGTGCCCCGCATCCCGGTGGTTGAGGAGGCGCGCCAGCGCCGTCTCGAGACCACCGGGAAGGGGACTCGGTCCACAGCCTCTAGAGAATTCGAAACGAACGAAGGATTGCAGCCACCGTGCTCGACGTGAATTTCTTCGACCAGCTTCAGATCGGCCTGGCCACCGCGGACGACATCCGTCAGTGGAGCCACGGCGAGGTCAAGAAGCCGGAGACCATCAACTACCGCACGCTCAAGCCCGAGCGTGACGGCCTCTTCTGCGAGAAGATCTTCGGTCCCACCCGGGACTGGGAGTGCTACTGCGGCAAGTACAAGCGCGTGCGCTTCAAGGGGATCATCTGCGAGCGCTGCGGCGTCGAGGTGACCCGCAGCAAGGTCCGCCGCGAGCGGATGGGCCACATCGAGCTCGCCGCTCCGGTGACCCACATCTGGTACTTCAAGGGTGTCCCGAGCCGGCTCGGCTACCTGCTCGACCTCGCTCCGAAGGACCTGGAGAAGGTCATCTACTTCGCGGCGTACATGATCACGCACGTCGACGAGGACGCACGCCACCGCGACCTCTCCTCCCTGGAGAACAAGGTCGGCCTGGAGCGTGAGCGCCTCGAGAAGCGTCGCGACGGCGCGCTGGACGACCGCTCCAAGAAGCTCGAGGAGGACATCGCCGCCCTCGAGGAGGAGGGTGCCAAAGCCGATGCCCGCCGCAAGGTCCGCGACGGCGCCGAGCGTGAGATGAAGCAGATCCGCGACCGGGCGCAGCGCGAGCTGGACCGGCTCGAGGAGGTCTGGAGCACCTTCAAGTCCCTGCAGGTCCAAGACCTCATGGGCGACGAGATGCTCTACCGCGAGATGAAGAACTGGTTCGGCAAGTACTTCGAGGGCCACATGGGGGCCACCGCCATCCAGAAGCGTCTCGAGAGCTTCGACATCGAGGCCGAGGTCGCCAACCTGCGCGACACCATCGCCAACGGCAAGGGTCAGCGCAAGGTGCGTGCCCTGAAGCGGCTCAAGGTCGTCGACGCGTTCCGCAAGACCGACAACAAGCCGCAGGGCATGGTCCTCGACGCTGTCCCGGTCATCCCGCCCGACCTGCGCCCGATGGTGCAGCTCGACGGTGGCCGGTTCGCGACCTCCGACCTCAACGACCTGTACCGCCGGGTCATCAACCGGAACAACCGCCTCAAGCGGCTGCTCGACCTCGGGGCGCCCGAGATCATCGTCAACAACGAGAAGCGGATGCTCCAGGAGGCCGTCGACTCGCTGTTCGACAACGGCCGTCGTGGTCGTCCGGTCACCGGGCCGGGCAACCGTCCGCTGAAGTCGCTGTCCGACATGCTCAAGGGCAAGCAGGGCCGCTTCCGGCAGAACCTGCTGGGCAAGCGCGTCGACTACTCCGGCCGTTCGGTGATCGTGTCGGGTCCCCAGCTGAAGCTGCATCAGTGCGGTCTGCCCAAGCAGATGGCGCTGGAGCTGTTCAAGCCGTTCGTGATGAAGCGGCTGGTGGACCTGTCGCACAGCCAGAACATCAAGTCCGCCAAGCGGATGGTCGAGCGGGCGACGTCCGGCCTGTCCCGGTACGCCGTGGTGTGGGACGTGCTCGAGGAGGTCATCACCGAGCACCCCGTGCTGCTCAACCGGGCGCCCACCCTGCACCGACTGGGCATCCAGGCCTTCGAGCCCCAGCTGATCGAGGGTAAGGCGATCCAGATCCACCCGCTGGTCTGCACGGCGTTCAACGCCGACTTCGACGGTGACCAGATGGCGGTGCACCTGCCGCTGTCCGCCGAGGCGCAGGCTGAGGCGCGGATCCTGATGCTCTCGACGAACAACATCCTCAAGCCGTCGGACGGTCGTCCGGTGACCATGCCGACCCTGGACATGGTGATCGGTCTGTTCTTCCTGACCACCGACCGTGAGGGCGAGCCGGGCGAGGGCCGTGCGTTCGCGAACGTCGCGGAGGCGATCATGGCCTTCGACCGGGGCGAGATCACCCTGCAGAGCAAGGTCAAGATCCGCTTCGACGACATCGTCCCGCCGCTTGAGCTCGAGCTCGGTGCGGACTGGGAGGAGGGCCAGTCGATCACGCTCGAGACGACCCTCGGCCGGGCGATGTTCAACGACACCCTGCCGGCCGACTACCCCTTCGTGAACTACGAGGTGGGCAAGAAGGCCATGGGGGCGATCATCAACGACCTCGCCGAGCGCTACACCAAGGTCGAGGTCGCCGCGTCGCTGGACGCCCTGAAGGACACCGGTTTCCACTGGGCCACCCGCTCGGGCGTGACGGTCTCGATCGACGACGTCACGACCCCGCAGAGCAAGGGCGAGATCCTGGCGGGCTACGAGTCGCAGGCCAACAAGGTCCAGAAGCAGTTCGAGCGCGGCCTGGTCACCGACGAGGAGCGTCGCCAGGAGTTGGTCGAGATCTGGACCCAGGCCTCGAACGACGTGGCCAAGGAGATGGAGAAGTCCTTCGACCGGACCAACCCGATCTTCATGATGGTCGACTCCGGCGCCTCCGGAAACATGATGCAGATCCGTCAGGTGGCGGCGATGCGTGGTCTGGTGGCCAACCCGCGAGGCGACATCATCCCGCGCCCGATCAAGGCCAACTTCCGTGAGGGTCTGTCCGTGCTGGAGTACTTCATCTCCACGCACGGTGCCCGCAAGGGTCTGGCCGACACCGCTCTCCGTACTGCGGACTCCGGGTACCTGACCCGTCGTCTCGTGGACGTCTCACAGGACGTCATCATCCGCGAGGACGACTGCGGCACCGAGCGCGGCATGGAGAAGCGGATCGGTGTCCGGGGCGAGGACGGCGTGGTCCGCAAGGACGAGAACGTCGAGACCTCGGCGTACGCCCGGACGACCGCGGTGGACGTCACTCACCCGGAGACCGGCGAGGTGCTCTCCCCGGCCGGGGAGGACCTCGGCGACGTCCGGATCGGCGAGCTGGTCGCGGCCGGCATCGAGTCCGTGCGGGTCCGCTCCGTGCTGACGTGCGAGGCGCGCACCGGCACCTGCGCCAAGTGCTACGGCCGGTCGCTGGCCACCGGCAAGCTGGTGGACATCGGCGAGGCCGTCGGCATCATCGCGGCGCAGTCGATCGGTGAGCCCGGCACGCAGCTGACGATGCGGACCTTCCACACCGGTGGCGTGGCGTCGGCCGACGACATCACGCAGGGTCTGCCGCGTGTCCAGGAGATCTTCGAGGCGCGTATCCCGAAGGGTCGTTCCCCGATCTCCGAGGCGGCCGGCCGGGTCGAGATCGAGGAGACCGACAAGGCCCGCAAGGTCATCGTCACTCCCGACGACGGCTCGGAGGTGCTGGAGTACCCCGTCTCGAAGCGCTCTCGCCTGCTGGTCGCCGACGGCGACCACATCGAGGTCGGCGAGATGCTGACGGTCGGTACGCCGGAGCCGCATGAGGTGCTGCGCATCCTCGGCGTCCGCAAGGCGCAGGAGCATCTGGTCGAGGAGGTCCAGGCGGTCTACCGGAGCCAGGGCGTGTCGATCCACGACAAGCACATCGAGATCATCGTGCGGCAGATGCTGCGCCGGATCACGGTGATCGAGTCCGGTGACACCAACCTGCTGCCCTCCGACCTGGTCGACCGGGTGATCTTCGAGGAGGAGAACCGTCGGGTGGTCTCCGAGGGCGGCAAGCCGGCCTCGGGTCGTCCCGTGCTGATGGGCATCACCAAGGCATCGCTGGCCACCGAGTCGTGGCTCTCGGCAGCCTCCTTCCAGGAGACGACCCGGGTGCTCACCGACGCGGCCATCAACGCCCGCTCCGACAGCCTTCGTGGTCTGAAGGAGAACGTGATCATCGGCAAGCTCATCCCGGCCGGCACCGGCCTGGAGCGCTACCGGAACATCCGGGTCGAGCCGACCGAGGAGGCCCGCGCGGCGGCGTACGCCGTGACCGGGTACGACTCGTACGACTACGAGTTCGGCAACACCGGCGCCGGCCAGGCAGTGGCCCTGGACGACTTCGACTTTGGTTCGTACCAGAACTGAGCGCGAAGCGCTCAGTTCTGGTGTGAGGAACCCGATCGAGCAAGACGAGGCCCGCCCACGCAGGTGGGCGGGCCTTGTCGCGTCGAGATCCAGTCGGTGTACCCAGAGCATCACCACGCTGACCCGGCAGACAAAGCACGCCGAGCAGCGCTGAACTGGCAGAAACCTCACGCCTAGGGTGACCTCATGCCGTTCCCGGATGAGGCGTTCACGAAGCGGGGAGTGGAGGTCTCGGCCTACCGGGGGACCTGGGGCGACGAGGCAGCCACGTACCTCGGGCTCCTGCAGGAGCGCGTGCCCGGCGCGCTGTCGGTCGACCACATCGGCTCGACCAGCGTCCCAGGCCTGCCGGCCAAGGACTGTCTCGACCTGATGGTGCAGGTCGATGCGCTGGATGAGGACGCCGTCACGACGGCGATGGCGAGCCACGGCTTCCGGATGCGCCCCGAGCCGTGGAACCACGACGAAGTGACCGAGGGGGTCAGCTATCGCAAGCTGGTGTTCGCCGGTCCCCCCGGAGGTCGCGCTGTGAACGTCCACGTCCGGGTCGCCGGTGGTCGCAACGTCCGGTACGCGCTGCTGTTCCGCGACTTCCTGCGAGCCGACGACGCGGCCCGGGACGCATGGGGCGAGTTCAAGACGCGGCTGGCCGCGAGCGTCACGGACCTCATGGAGTACGGGCAGATCAAGGCGACCGCGCAGCCGCTGCTGATGCGTGCGGCCGAGAGCTGGGCGACCCGGACGGGGTGGACCGTTGCATTGGCGACACGGTCGGACGGGCCATCCGTGCTCGGGGTGGACGGGTGCCGCGCGGGCTGGGTCGGGGTCCTCGTCGCGGGTACGACGGCCGAGGCTCTCGTGGCGCCGGCGATCAAGGACCTGGTGGAGACGGCCCGCACCCGTCAACCCGATTTGGCGGTGGTGGCCGTCGACATCCCCATCGGGCTGCCCGATCGCGGACGTCGACGGGCCGACCTGCAGGCGCGCAGGCGTCTCCCGGCGGGACGCAAGTCGTCGGTGTTCCCGACACCGACCCGCGCCACGGCCCTGGAGTCGACGTACGCGGGGGCTACCGACGCCAGCCGGGCGACGACGGACGGGAAGGGGATCAGTCGGCAGACGTTCATGATCGTGCCGAAGATCCTCGAGGTCGACGGCTACGTCCGCTCGGGCCCGCCGGTACCGGTCGTGGAGGCGCACCCAGAGGTGAGCTTCGCGGAGATCGACCCGGCCTGCGTGCTTCCGGGCAAGACGACGGTGGACGGAGCGGCGAGCCGGCTGCAGGCGCTCCGGAGCGTCGGGCTGGAGCCTCCGGCGTACGACCGTGGCCGGGGCTACGCGACCGACGACCTGCTCGACGCGTGCGTCGTCGCCTTCACCGCCGCCCGGTACGCCGCCGGCACGGCGTACTCCCTGCCCGACCCGCCCGAGGTCTTCTCCGACGGCATCCCGGCGGCGATCTGGGTCTGACGGGATGGTCCCCGACCTTCTGGTCGCCCAGGAGCGCCCCCCGGGGTGCCGGTTGTCGGGGACGATCCCTCCCGGCGTCGATTCGGAGGGCGAAGGGCCCCCTGAGAGAATCGGGGCATGACCGCGCGGGAGGAGACCGACGTCCTCGTCGTCGGTGCCGGGCCGGCGGGGTCGGCGACGGCGGCCTGGCTCGCCCGGCTCGGGGTCGACGTCCTCCTGACCGATGCGGCGGTGTTCCCGCGCGACAAGACCTGCGGCGACGGCCTCACCCCACGCGCGATCGGCGAGCTCGAACGGCTCGGACTCGGTGACTGGCTCCGCGCGCACACCGTCAACCGCGGTCTCCGCACCCACGGCTTCGGCCAGACCCTGCTGCTGCCCTGGCCGGGCGGGAATCTCCCCGACTGGGGCTCGGCCGTCGCCCGCACCGAGCTCGACGACCATGTCCGCACCACCGCGATCAAGGCGGGCGCGCGGGCGATCGACGGCGTCCGTGCGCTCGACGTACGCCGGGACGGCGGCCGGGTCGCGTCGGTCGTGTTCAGCCGTGGCGACGAGACCCTCGAGGTCGACTGCCGACGCCTGGTCGTCGCCGACGGCGTACGGTCGCCGCTCGGCAAGCTGCTCGGACGGGAGTGGCACCGCGACACCGTGTACGGCGTGGCCGGACGCGCCTACGTCACCTCGACGATGGCGGACGACCCGTGGATCAGCTCCCACCTCGAGCTGCGCGGCGACCGCGGCGAGGTGCTGTCCGGCTACGGCTGGATCTTCCCCCTCGGCTCGTCGTCCGGCACCGCCGAGGTCAACCTCGGTGTCGGCACCCTCGCCACAGCCAAGCGCCCGGCCGAACTGCCGGTCCGCCGGCTGATGACGACGTACGCCGACGACGTGCGCGAGGCGTTCGGGCTCGGCGACGAGCTCCGGGCGCCCACGAGTGCCCTGCTGCCGATGGGCGGCGCCGTGAGCGGGATCGCCGGACCCAACTGGGTCCTGGTCGGTGACGCCGCCGCCTGCGTCAACCCGCTCAACGGCGAGGGGATCGACTACGGCCTCGAGGGCGGCCGCCTCGTCGCCGAGCTCATCGCCGACGGGGCCGACCTCGAGACGGCCTGGCCGGCCACGCTCACCGAGCACTACGGCGAGGCGTTCTCGATCGCCCGTCGCCTCGCCGGGCTGGTCACGATCCCGCACCTCCTCGCCGCGCTCGGGCCGGCCGGCATGCGCTCCGACTGGCTGATGACCCTGGCCCTGCGCTGGATGGGCAACCTCGTCACCGACGACGACCGCGATCGCGCCGCCCGGGTCTGGCGCTGGGCGGGCCGACACTCCCAAGCCCGGGACACCCGGCCACCCTTCTCCTGACAGGATGGGCCGGAGGTCCGTCCGGAGGAGGCAGCCATGCCGAAGACCCTGCCGAAGGTGCAGCGGGTCGCGGCGTACGGACTGATCCTCCGCGAGGGCCGGATCCTCCTGACCCGTCTCGCGCGCCGCATCTCGGCGGACGAGCGCTGGCACCTGCCGGGCGGCGGCGTCGACCACGGCGAGGACCCGCGCGACGCCCTGGTCCGCGAGATCCGCGAGGAGACCGGGCTCGCGGCCGAGGTCGGCGAGACGGCGCACGTCTACTCGGCGCACCGCCCGTCGATGTGGCGGCAGGGGCGCCGCTGGGACTACCAGGCGCTCCGGATCGTGTACGACGCCTGGGTGCCCGCCGACGCCCCTGCCCCCCGTGTGGTCGAGGTCGGCGGCTCGACGGTCGACGTCGGCTGGCATCCCGTCGCCGACGTCCTGTCCGGGGTGCTCCCGGTCACCGACGTCGTCACCGGGGCACTCGCCGACCACCGACCGTTCCGCCTGCAGCGGCTCGCGGTGTACGCGCTGGTACGCCGCGGCGACGACGTGCTGCTGACCCGGATCTCGTCGCTCGGTGCCCATCCCGGCGCCTGGACGCTGCCCGGGGGAGGTCTCGACCACGGCGAGTCCCCGCGCGACGCCGTGGCCCGCGAGGTCCGCGAGGAGTGCGGCGTCGACTGCGAGGTCGGCGAGCTCCTCGACGTCCACGACACGCACTTCGAGGGCACCGCGCCGTCCGGACGCTTCGAGGACTTCCACGGGGTGCACCTCGTCTTCCGCGGGACCGTCGCCGTCGGGGCGGAGCCGCGGGTGGTCGAGACGGACGGGACCACCGACGCCGCCGCCTGGGTGCCGCTGGCCGAGATCGAGGCGGGCGAGGTGCGCACCCTCGACGTGGTCCGGGCCGCGTTGGAGGCGGATACCTAGACTGACCCGGTGAACCCCCGGCACCGGCGACTCGTCATCCCCGTCGCCCTGGCGGGGCTGCTGTTGATCGTGATCATCGCCGCCGTGGTACGGCGATGATCCACCTCTCGACGCCGCTCGCTGCGCTCGGACCGAGGCAGGGACCCCGACGATGAGCGAGCCACTCCTCCGCGTCCTCACCCGGATGCGCGGGCTGATCCTCGACGACGAGATGCTCGTGCGCGCGGTCGGCTCCGGCCGGCAGCGGGGCACGCAGCCGCGGTGGCGGCGCGTCGAGCTCCGGTACGTCGACCTCAAGTCCGGCCGCCACCTCCAGGTCACGGCGTACGACGAGGCACAGGCGCACACCAGCAACCATCCTGTCGGCGACCGGGCTCGGACCGCCCTCGACGACCTGCTCGACCAGCCCTTCGGCAACTGGCACGTCGAGACCACGACCGAGACCCATCAGCTGCGGGTGACCAAGAAGGGCGAGGCGGTCGTCCACTCCCGCGCCCGGGACGCCGAGCAGCAGGTCGATCGGGACCACGACCGCGACAAAGGGCGGCTGCTCGCGGAGGACGACCCGGTCTTCCGGGTGCTCGGACTGTCCGACCACGAGGGCCGGATGAAGCCGAGCCGGCAGGGCAAGTACCGGCAGGTCGAGGAGTTCCTGCGCATCCTCGACGCCTCGATCGGTGACGCACTCGCCAAGGGACACCTCCGCACTCCGACGCCCGAGGAGCCGCTGCAGATCGTCGACCTCGGATGCGGCAACGCCTACCTCACCTTCGTGACCGAGCGGTACCTGACCCACGTCCGCGGCCTGCCGGTGCACCTCACGGGCATCGACCAGCGCGAGCAGTCGCGCGACCACAACCAGAGGCTCGCCTCCGAGCTCGGCGTCGACGCGACGTTCATCTCCTCCTCGATCGGGGATGCGCGTCCAGGCGTACGGCCCGACGTCGTGCTGGCCCTGCACGCCTGCGACACCGCGAGCGACGACGCGCTGGCCCGGGCCGTGGAGTGGGAGACGCCGCTCGTGCTGGCCGCTCCCTGCTGCCACCACGACATCGCCGCGCAGTTCCGCAAGCAGCCGACGCCCGCGCCGTACGCGATGCTCACCCGGCACGGCATCCTCCGTGAGAGGTTCGCGGACACCCTCACCGACGCGCTGCGGGCCTCGCTGCTCCGGCTCGAGGGGTATCGCGTCGACGTCATGCAGTTCGTCGGCAGTCAACACACGCCGCGCAACACCCTGCTCCGCGGTGTCCGCACGGGTGGCCCGGCCTCGGGTGGCGCGGCACGCCGGGAGTACGACGAGCTGGTGGCGACCTGGGGTGTGCAGCCGCGCCTCGGCGAGCTGCTCGAGCAGAGGTGACGCGGGTGCACCACCTGCTGGCCGGCCTTGCGATCGCCGCCCCCTTCACACTCGGTGTCGCCGTGACTCCGTCGGGTCCGGCCGGCGACCGCGTCTTCAGCTTCGACGACCCCGCGATCGTCGAGGCGAGCGCGCTCGTCGCCGAGAACGGACTCTTCCTGACCACCAACGACTCGGGTGACACCGGCCGGGTCTTCGCTGTCGACGACACGGGGCGCACGGTCGGTGTCACCCACTGGTCCGACGACCCCACCGACACCGAGGCGCTAGCGCCCGCCGGCAACGGCTTCGTCTGGGTCGGCGACATCGGTGACAACCTCGGCCACCGCTCCTCGGTCGACATCGCCCGGGTCCCGGTCGGCCCGGGGGACCGCACGGTGCACGCCACGACGTACCGGCTGACGTACCCCGACGGCGCGACGGACGCCGAGACCCTGCTGCGCGATCCCGCGACCGGGCGGCTCTACATCGCGACCAAGAACGTCTTCGGCGGCGTGCTGTACGCCGTTCCCGAGCATCTGCATGCGAACGCGACCAACCGGCTCCACTCGATCGGACGGGTGCTGCCCGTGGCGACCGACGGCTCGTTCTTCCCCGACGGCAAGCACCTGGTCGTCCGCAACTACTCCACCGCCGTCGTGTACGCCTGGCCGTCGCTGCAGCCGGTGGGGTCCTTCGCGCTGCCGCACCAGCGTCAGGGCGAAGGGATCGCGGTAGCGTCGGACGGCGAGGTGTACGTCTCGTCGGAGGGTCCGCACGCACCGGTGCTCCGGGTGCGACTGCCGAAGCAGATCCAGGACGCCGTGCGCCCCGCGGTGTCTGCCGCGCCGAGCAACCCGTCGTCCTCCCGCTCGGACGACTCCGACGCCGCGCGCTCGAGCGACCCGGCGGAGGTCGAGCCGGCGTCCCGCGACGCCTGGCCCTGGGTCGCCGGCGGCCTCTTCGGTCTCGTCGCGCTCGGCGTCCTCGTCCGTGCCTTGCGTCCTCACTGAGCGGGAGCCCGGGATAGTACGGATCACGCGGCCGGTCTTCCCGCGGGCGCCACCGGCCATGTGATCCGTACTATCCGTCCGACGCCGCTGTGCAGGCCGGAAGCATGCGGCGTACGTCGCGTGGTTACGTGGGCGGCATGGCGCGGCTGAGGCGGAGCTCACCCGACGACCCGGGGTGGAGCCGCCGTCGGGCCGGGAAGGGGTTCGTCTACCTCGACGAGCGTGGCGCCCGGCTGCCGGCCGAGGAGGCGGAGCGGGTCAAGGCGCTCGTGATCCCGCCGGCCTGGGAGGAGGTCTGGATCTGCCCGTGGCCGAACGGCCACCTCCAGGCGGTGGGCACCGACGACGCCGGGCGGAAGCAGTACCTCTACCACCCCGACTGGCGTGCCCAGCGCGATGCGGCCAAGCACGTGCGGGTGCTGGAGCTCGGCCGAGTGCTGTCGCGGGCACGGGAGCGGGTGATCACCGACCTCGGCACGGCCGGCATGTCGTGCGACCGGGCGTGCGCGGCCGCGGTCCGGATGCTCGACCTCGGGTACTTCCGCATCGGCAACGACGTGTACGCCGACCGGTACGGCAGCTTCGGCCTCACCACGCTGCAGCGGCGCCACGTGCGCCGGAAGGGTTCCTCGCTGGTCTTCGACTTCGTCGGCAAGTCCGGCGTCGAGCACGAGGTCACCATCGACGACCCGCCCACGGTCGAGGCGCTCGAGATGATGCGCAAGCGCCGCGCCCCGGCGGACGTGACGCTCCTCGCCTGGAAGGAGCGCGGCCGCTGGCACGTCCTCGACGCCGAGCAGGTGAACGAGTACGTCCGCGCCGCCACCGGAATGGACGCCACGGCGAAGGACTTCCGCACCTGGCACGCCACGGTCATCGCTGCCGCGGCGCTCGCAGAGAGCGAGGAGCCCGGCACCAGCAAGGCGTCACGCAAGCGGGCAGAGGTGGCCGCGATGAAGGAGGTCGCGGAGTTCCTCGGGAACACGCCGGCCCAGGCGCGCGCGTCGTACGTCGACCCGCGCATCGTCGACGCCTACGAGGAGGGCCGCACGATCCGGTCCGCCGTACGCCGCAAGGCCGCCTCGCCGGACGAACGGCAGACGATCCTCGAGCGCGCGGTGCTCCGGCTGCTCAAGGACTCGTGAGGATCACCCCACGTCCGGGTTGCGCCAGACCCAGTTGGGTCGGGTGTGGACCTCCGTGAGTCCCGCGCGGCGCATGTTGTGCTGCGACGGGTTGGGGTTGTCGGGCGCCTCGAGCCATGTCTCGGCCGAGGCGAAGCGGATCCCGCGGTCGCGCGCCTCGCGGATGCGCGCGTCGAGGAGCGCACCCTGCGCGCCGCGGTTGCGTCCTTCCGGCAGCGTCGCGGCGCCGAAGAGGGACACCGCGTCGGTCTCCGGGACGACGAGCATCCGTGCCGCGGCGACCAGCCGGTCGCCGTCGTACGCGCCGTACGCCGCCCAGTCGCCGTCGAAGTACTGCGGCCCGTCGAACAGTGCGTGGGCCTCCTCGGTCTCCTCGAGACCGAAGCCGACGCACAGAACGTGCGTGAACGACGTCGCGTCCTCCGGGCCGAGACGACCGATGCGCAGGTCGGTCTCGACATCGCGCGGCTCGGCCCCACCGAAGCACTTGACGAACATGGTGCCCTCGGTGAGCTGGTGTCGTTCGACGATGGCCGACCAGCCGTCCGGCACCGCCCGCGGCTGGACCTGGATCGCGAACGCCGGGACCCGCTGGTCGCGCGCTCGCGCGACCGCCTCGGCGACGGTGGTCTCGTCGACGGGCGAGCAGAAGCCCAGCGCCTTGTTCCAGTAGCCCCACATGGGGTCGCGGACGACGACGGTGTGCACGCCGTCGGCGAGGTCCGGGGCGCTGACGCCGAGCAGCTCGATCGTCTCGGGGGACTGGTGGAGCATCATTCGCTGCATCGCCATGGCCTCGGTGCGCTCGGCGAGGTCGGACCACTCCGCGACCTGCTCGGCGTACGGCTCGGGCATGGCGACAGCGTGCCCGACCCATGGCGTCGCCGTCATCGTCCTGGGGAACGATGGGAGTCATGGAGCTGAGCGTGGTCCAGGGAGACATCACCGAGCAGGGGGTCGACGCCGTGGTGAACGCCGCCAACCGTGCCGTGCGCGGCGGCGGAGGAGTCGACGGAGCGATCCACCGGGCCGGCGGGCCGGAGGTGCTCGAGGACTGCATCCGTCGATTCCCGCACGGACTGGCGACGGGCGATGCCGGCTGGACCACGGCGGGGAAGATGCGGGCTCGGTGGGTGATCCACGTGGTCGGGCCCAACTACCGCGGCGGTGAGAAGGACCGCTCGCTGCTGACGTCGTGCTACGCCCGCGCCCTCGCCGTCGCGGACGAGCTGGGAGCCCGGTCGGTGGCCTTCCCGCTGGTCAGTGCCGGGATCTACGGGTGGCCCAAGGAGGACGCGATCGCCGCTGCCGTCTGCACGCTGAGGTCGACGCCGACCCAGGTCGAGGAGGCCCGGCTGGTCGCGTTCGACGCCGGCACGTACGCCGCGCTGGTGGCGGCGGTCGATGCGTAGGTCGATGCGTAGGAAGCGACGGCCGGTCTTCGTGCTCCACGACCACCGCAAGCCGCAGCCCCACTTCGACCTCCGGCTCGAGGAGGACGGTGTGCTGAAGTCGTGGGCGGTCCCGAAGGGGATGCCGCCCGACTCCAGGAGCGACCGGCTCGCGGTCGCCGTCGCCGACCACGACCTGGGCCACGCGACGTACACGGACGCGACGAAGTCGATCGCCGACTCCGGGTGGTGGGAGCTCGAGGACCGGAACGAGAAGCGCTTCGTGTTCGTCCTGCACGGCCGCGCCGGCCCCCGCCGCTACGCCCTCATCGACACCGGCTCCGACTGGCTGCTGCACCTGACCAAGGCGCAGCCATGAGCGCTGGTCGGATCAGCCGGCTAGCCGGGTGATCCGACCGGGGGCCTACAGGCGCTCGACGACGTAGTCGATGCAGCCGGTGAGGGCCTCGACGTCTCCGGGGTCGATGGCCGGGTACATCGCGATCCGCAGCTGGTTGCGGCCGAGCTTGCGGTAGGGCTCCGTGTCGACGATCCCGTTGGCACGCAGGGTCGCCGCGACGGCCGAGGCATCGATCGAGTAGTCGAAGTCGATGGTGCCGATCACCAGGGAGCGTTGGCCGGGGTCGGCGACGTACGGCGTGGTGTACGCCGTCTTCTCGGCCCAGCCGTACAGCGCGTCCGACGAGGCGGTCGTGCGCTCGACCATCCCGGTCAGCGATCCGTGCCCGTTCATCCAGTCCAGCTGCTCGGCCATCAGGAACAGGGTCGCGATCGACGGCGTGTTGTAGGTCTGGTTCAGCCGCGAGTTGTCGATCGCGGTGACCAGGTCGAGGAAGGCCGGGATGTGCCGACCGCTCTCCTTGAGCTCCGTGGCCCGGGAGACGGCCGCCGGCGACAGCAGCGCGACGAAGAGCCCGCCGTCGGATGCGAAGCACTTCTGCGGTGCGAAGTAGTACGCGTCGACCTGGGTGAGGTCGACCGGCAGCCCGCCGGCGCCCGAGGTCGCGTCGATGAGGACCAGGGCGTCGTCGTCGGCGCCGGCCACCCGGCGTACCGGGGCCATCACCGCGGTCGAGGTCTCGTTCTGCGCCCAGGCGTAGACGTCGACCCCCGGCTCGGCCACCGGGTCAGGTCGGGTGCCGGGCTCGGAGGCCACGATCGACGGCTCGGCCAGCCAGGGAGCGGCCTTCGCCGCCTTCGCGAACTTCGAGGAGAACTCCCCGAACGACAGGTGCTGGCTCCTCTCCCGGATCAGGCCGTACGTCGCGACGTCCCAGAAGGCGGTCGCGCCGCCGTTGCCGAGCACGACCTCGTAGCCGTCGGGCAGGTCGAAGAACGTCGTGAGTCCCTCCTGCACACGGCGTACCAGTCCTCGCACCGGAGCCTGCCGGTGCGACGTGCCCATCAGGGAGGCGCCGGTGGCCGCCAGCGCATCGAGGTGGCTGGTCTGGATCTTGGACGGCCCGGCGCCGAAGCGGCCGTCGGCCGGCTTGAGATCGGCGGGGATCGAGATCGCGTCGCTCATGGACAACCTTCCGGAGGGGGTGGGGTGGTCTGCCGGACGACGCTGTCGGCGGTGACTATTGTGTCAGGGCCGTTGATCCGGGCACACGGGAGGACACCAGATGAGCACCGACCCGACCACACCGCCGCCGGGCATCCGCGGCCAGCGCGTCACCCGCAACGTCTTCCGCGTCGTCGGCCTGGTGGCCCTGGTCGTCGCGCTCGGCTTCATCGCGGTCGGGCTCCAGGACTTCTTCGCGAGTGCCGACTCGTTCGACGGTCCGCACAAGTTCTGGATGATCTTCGTCGGCATCTTCGGCGTGGCAATCGCCGTCTGGTGCCTGCAGGCCGGCTTCATGGGCGCCGCGTCCCGCTACGTCGCCGGGGAGACGGCACCGGTGATCAAGGACTCCGCGGCGTACCTCACCGACGGCGAGGGCGTCCTGGGCGTGGGTCGCACAGTCGACGACGCTCCCGCCCCGCACGCGGCGGCCGTGACCGGCCCCTACTGCTCGAAGTGCGGCACCCGCAACGACGACGACGCGTCGTTCTGCGACAGCTGTGGTGCCGCGCTTGCCCGCTGACCTGCGGATCGAGCAAGTGCCGATCACCCATCCCGACGCGCGCGTGCTGGTCGACGCCGTCCAGCAGGAGTACGTCGTGCGGTACGGCGGCCCCGACCACTCGCCGCTGGTGCCCGACGACCTCGCCCCGCCGTCCGGGGCGTTCTACGTCGGCTACCTCGACGACGCGCCGGTGGCGACCGGCGCCTGGCGCTTCCGAGACGACGTCGAGCGACTGGGGTCGACCCGGCCGGCCGAGGTGAAGCGGATGTACGTCGCGCCCTCCGCACGGCGACAGGCGCTCGCCCACCTGATGCTCGCCCACCTCGAGGACAGTGCCCGTGCGGCCGGAGCCGACGTGATGATCCTGGAGACCGGGACAGCCCAGCCGGAGGCGATGGAGCTGTACGTGGGCGCCGGCTACGAGCCCGTCGAGCCGTTCGGCCACTACCGCTGGTCGCCGCAGAACAGGTGCTACGCCCGCCGCCTGGGCTGACGCCCGTCCTGGGGTCTGTGGACAACGAACGCGATCGGGCGCTCGGTCGTGCCAGGCTGTCGGGAGATCGACAGGGTGGCTCGGGCGACGGTGACGATCGATGCGGGGCTGCTTCCTGGTCCCACCTCACGCGACGTCCCGGCGCCTGACCAGCCACAGCGAGGCCACCGGGAGGACGACGGCCCAGGCAGCGACGGTCACCACGGCTCGGACGGCGGGCAAGGTGTCGAGCAGTCCCGGGGTCGCGTCGGGACCGCCGGCGCCGACGATGCTGCCGATCAGGGAGCCGGCCGCCGTACCGGGAAGGAAGTGGGTGAACACGGCGACGGCCTGCAGCGAGGTGCCGACGCCGCGGAGCAGCCCCTCGATCACCAGCGCCCAGACCAGGCCCAGACCGACCGACACGGCGGGGCTCCGGGCCAGGGTGCCCAGGAAGTAGCCCGCGAGTGCCCACATCTCCATCACCAGCAGCCCGCCGCCGAAGGACTGCAGAAGATCACCTGGATGTGACCACGTGACCGGCTGCGACTCCAAGCCTGCGACACCGAGCGCCAGCAGCGTGTCGGAAACCAGCGTGACCACCACCAGGCCGGCGACCAGGACCACCACGGCCCACATCGAGCCGAGCATCGTGGTGACCCGCGACGGGCCTTGGGTGAAGACGGTCTTCCAGGTGCCCCAGCCGTAGCCGTTGCCGGCCACGATCGCGCCGAGCACCATCATGATGGCGCCGCCGAACAGTGGCATCCCCTGCGGCAGCGTGTTGGCGACGCCCGACGGCACGATCGTGGCGAGCACGTCGGCGCGGGTCTGACCCTCGTTGGAGAAGCTGTTGTCGCCGCTGGTGTAGGTGACGAAGTTGAACACGTAGCCGAACATCGCGTTCAGCAGCAGCCACGCCGTGACCGTCACCCAGAAGGCGGGCCACCGCCGGAGCCGGAACAGCTCGGCGCGGACGGTTCGGGACAGTGCGTTCATCGCAGGATCTCCGTTCCGGGCTCGACGAGCCCACGGTCGGTGTCGAGCTCGAGCCGGGTCATCTCGAAGAAGACCTCCTCGAGGGTGCGTTCGGTGACGACCGCCTCGTGCACGTCCAGGCCGTCCGCCACGAGGGCACGGACGACGTCCGGCGTCCGGTCGTCGGGTACGTCGAGGAGTACGGCGTCGCCGGACAGCTCGGCGTTCTCCGTGAAGCGCATGCCGACCGTCAGCGCCCGGTCGAGCGGTGCGGCGACCACGCGGAGCCGCCGCCCTCCGCGCAGGGCGGACACGGTGGACTCCTCGAGCAGCCGGCCACGGGAGATCACGCCGACCCGGTCGCAGATCTCCTCGACCTCGGCCAGCAGGTGACTCGAGAGCAGGACGGTCTGGCCGCCCCGCGCGAGGTCGACGATCAGGGCACGCATATCGGCCATGCCGCCCGGGTCCAGACCGTTGGTGGGCTCGTCCAGCACGATCAGGTCGGGGTCGCCCATCAGCGCCGCCGCCACCCCGAGCCGCTGCTTCATGCCCAGCGAGTACGTCTTGAACCGGTCGCCCCCTCGGTCGCTCAGGTCGACCCGCTCGAGCGCCGCATCGGCTGCGGCGTCAGGAAGGCCGCGATAGCGAGCCATCACGTGCAGGTTCGCGCGGCCGGACAGGTACGGGTAGAAGCCCGGACCCTCGATCAGCGCGCCCACGCGGCCGATGGCCGCGGGGTCGCCGGCCGGGCGGCCGAGGACAGTCGCCGAGCCGGAGGTGGGGTGCACCAGTCCCAGGCTCATCCGCAGGGTGGTGGTCTTGCCCGCGCCGTTCGGGCCCAGGAAGCCGTACACCTCGCCCCGCCGCACGGTCATGGTCACGCAGTCGACGGCGAGGCGGTCGCCGTACCGCTTGGTCAGGCTCTTCGTCTCGAGCACCAGGTCATCCATGTCCTCGAGCCTCGTCGGTGGCGGCTTCCCCGTCGTCCGACGACGAGCGGCGTCGTCGTACGCGGATCTGCGTACGACGGATACGCGGCCGCCGGTACGTCGGCGCCCCGCCCCGCGCCTAGGGTCGGGGCCGTGACCGGGATACGCGACTGGCTGCGGGCGCACTGGTGGGTGCTCCTGCTGCTCGTCGTGACCCTTGCCGGGACTCTCGGTCGTTGGCACGACCGGCCCAAGACAGGTGCGGGCATCCTGGCCGGGATCGCGGTGCTCGTGCTGCTCGGCCGCAGATGGCGACCCGAGCTCACCTGGCTGGCGAACGCCGCGGCGGTCACCTCCTACTTCGCGCTCGGGTACGGCGACGGGCCGATCTACCTGAGCATCCTCGCCTCGGCCTACGCGCTCACCTCGCGGTGGCCGCCGCGCCGGTGGTGGCCCTACGCCCTCGCCGCCGCGCCGATCGCGGCAGCCATCGCCAGCCGGTGGGCGGACCAGCCGCCGGGATCCGTGGCCGCGCGGATCGTCTGGTTCGTGGCGGTGCTCTCGGCGTCCGCGGCGATCGGCGCGGCGATGCGCACCCGCACCGAGACGCGGCGCGAGCACGCTCGGCGTACGGCGACGGAGGAGCGGCTCCGGATGGCCCAGGACCTGCACGACGGTGTCGGGCACGGGCTGGCGGTGATCGCGATGCAGGCGGGGGTGGCGCTGCACGTGCTCGACCGCGATCCGGTGAAGGCCCGCGAGTCGCTGTTGGCCATCCGGGAGACGAGCCGCGAGTCGTTGGACGCCCTCCGAGCCGAGCTGAGCCGTCTCTCGGCGGAGCCGGGCGGAGGTCCCCGGACCGTGCGCAACGGCCTGGCGGACCTGGCCGGGCTGGTCGCCCGGGTCCGTGCCGGTGGGCTCGACGTCGACCTGCACAGCACGTCCGAGCCGGTGCGCGACGAGATCGGAGCAGCCGCCTACCTGGTCGTGCAGGAGGCGCTGACCAACGTGCTGCGTCACAGCGGAGCCACGTCGGCGCGGGTCGACGTGAGCGAGGAGCCCGGGGCCGTTGTGGTGACCGTCGTCGACGACGGGCAGGGTGGTGCCGTGAGCGAGGGGCTGGGCATCGGCAGCATGCGCGCCCGGGTCGAGCGGCTCGGTGGGACGCTGAGCGTCGGGCCGACTTCAGGTGGGTTCGAGGTGCGCGCGGTCATCCCGTCGGTCGTCCCATGATCCGGGTGGCGGTGGTCGACGACCAGGCGCTGGTTCGCACCGGGTTGCGCACGCTGATCGAGTCCGAGCCGGACCTCGAGCTGGTCGGGGAGGCCGGTGACGGCCGGACCGGGCTCGGGCTGGTCCGGGCCACCCGCCCCGACGTGGTCCTGTGCGACATCCGGATGCCGGTGCTGGACGGGCTGGCGCTGCTCGCCGAGGTGACCGCCGACGCGGACCTGGACGCCGTACGCGTCGTGATGCTGACGACGTTCGAGCTCGACGAGTACGTCTTCGAGGCGCTGCGGTCGGGCGCGAGCGGGTTCCTGCTCAAGGACGCCGAGCCGACCGCGCTCCTGGACGCGATCCGGGTCGTCGCGGACGGTGGCTCGCTGCTCGCACCGTCGGTGACCCGCCGGGTGATCGAGCACTTCGGCTCGGCGGCTCCGGCGGCCGATCCTCACCCGCGGCTGGGTGACCTGACCGATCGGGAGCGCGAGATGGTGGCATGGGTAGCGACCGGGATGTCGAACGCCGAGATCGCGCGGCAGCTCGTCGTCAGCCCCGACACCGTGCGCACGCACGTCAGCCGGGCGATGGTCAAGCTCGGCGCGCGAGACCGCGCTCAGCTGGTGGTGTTCGCACTCCGTTCGGGGCTCATGCCGCCGGTGTGATCCGCCCACCTCCTACGGGTGAGCTCGTAGCCCACCTCGCCCCGGTCGGTGCCGGGGAGCGGGGCGGCGAAGTCCTCATGCCAGGTGCGGACGTGCACCATGCCGAGCTTCTCCATCACCCGCCTCGAGCGCGTGTTCACCGCCATCGTCCCCGCCGCCACGCGCTCGATCCCGGGGATCGTGAAGGCATGGGCGAGCATCGCGTGGCAGCCCTCGGTGGCGAGCCCGCGTCCCCAGGCCTCTCGCCGGAGGCGGTATCCCAGTCCGGCCAGGGTGTCGTCGCCGGCGTAGTGGCTGGTCGACCACCAGCCGACGAAGCCGCCTCCGGCCGCGGTCTCGAACCCGGCCCAGTAGCCCAGCCCGCGCTCCTCGTCGCTCTGCGGCCCGCGCCGCCGCTCCCACTCGGCGTACGTCTCCTCGGGGGTCGCCGCTCGACCGATGAGGAACCGCATCACCTCGGGGTCGGAGTTGAGCTCGACCAGCAGGGGCAGGTGCTCGTCGGCCACCGGCTCGAGGGTCAGTCGTGTCGTATGGAGGGTGGGCCTCATGACCGCCGCGGCCGCCTGCAGCACTCACTCCGCCCAGGTGGAGTCCCAGCCCTCGACCGAGGAAGCAGGTCGGGCCGGCGGGCCGGTGTAGACCGCCGACGGACGGATCAGCCGGCCGGTGCGCTTCTGCTCGAGGATGTGGGCGGACCAGCCGCCGGTGCGGGCACACGTGAACATCGAGGTGAACATCGTCGCCGGCACCTCGGCGAAGTCGAGCACGATCGCGGCCCAGAACTCGACGTTCGTCTCGAGCACCCGGTCGGGGCGACGGGCGCGGAGCTCGGCCAGCGCGGCCTTCTCCAGGGCCTCGGCGACCTCGTAGCGCGGGGCGTCGAGTTCGCGCGCCGTACGTCGCAGGACGCGAGCGCGTGGATCCTCGGCGCGGTAGACCCGGTGGCCGAATCCCATCAGCCGTTCGCCGCGGTCGAGCAGCGACTTGACGTAGGCCTCGGCGTCGCCGGTGCGCTCGACCTCCTCGATCATCCCGAGCACCCGCGACGGGGCGCCGCCGTGCAGCGGACCGCTCATCGCGCCGATGGCGCCGGAGAACGCCGCCGCGACGTCCGCGCCGGTCGAGGTGATGACCCGGGCGGTGAAGGTCGAGGCGTTCATGCCGTGCTCGGCGGCCGAGCTCCAGTAGGCGTCGATCGCCTTGGTGTGCTTGGGATCGGCCTCGCCGTGCCAGCGGATCAGGAACTTCTCGGCCAGCGTCGTGCCCTGGTCGACCTCGCGCTGGGTGACCACCGGCCTCCCGAGGCCACGGGCCGACTGGGCGGCGTACGACAGCACCATCACCGCTACCCGAGAGAGGTCGAGGCGCGCCTGCTCGTCGGAGATGTCATAGGTCTGCCCCATGCCGAGCATCGGCGCGAGCATCGCCACCGACGCCTGGACGTCGGCCCGCACGTCGCCGGTGTGGATCGCGATGTTGTACGGCTCGGCGGGCGGAAGCCCGGGCTCGAACCGGCCGTCGACGAGGAGGCCCCAGACCTTCTCGAACGGCACCCGCCCCACCAGCTCCTCGATGTCGACGCCGCGGTAGCGGAGCGCTGACCCCTCCTTGTCGGGCTCGGCGATCTCGGTCGCGAACGCGACCACGCCCTCGAGGCCCTCGTGGATCTGGGGCTGTTGCTCGCTCATCGGCCGCTCCTGTGTCGTTGCCAGCTCGATTCTCCCCCGGGGTGGGGACGGAGGCATCACGAGGGCCGGTGGCCGGTGGTTGGATTGACGATGTGACCGACCGGTATGCCGACCTGCGCCGCGAGTACGCCCTCGGCGGTCTGACGGAGGCCGACCTGGCTCCCGACCCGTTCGCGATGTTCCAGCGGTGGTACCACGACGCCGTCACAGCCGGGGTCTACGAGCCGAACGCGATGGTGGTGGCCTCGGCGTCGGCCGACGGACGGCCTTCGGCGCGGCTGGTGCTGCTCAAGGGCTTCACGCCCGCGGGCTGGGTGTTCTTCACCAACCTCGGCTCGCGCAAGGGGACCGAGCTGGCGGCCAACCCTCGCGTCGCGCTGCTCTTCCCCTGGCATCCGCTCGAACGCCAGGTGAGGGTGGACGGCACCGCCTCGGAGCTCGCTCGGGACGAGGTGGCGGCGTACTTCAAGACTCGGCCTCGCGGCTCGCAGCTCGGCGCCCATGCCTCGCACCAGTCCCGCGAGGTCGGCTCGCGGCAGGAGCTGGACGACGCCTGGGCGGTCGCGGACTCGGCGTACCCCGACGAGGTGCCGGTGCCGGAGGAGTGGGGCGGCTTCCGGGTCGAGCCCGAGGCCGTGGAGTTCTGGCAGGGGAGGCCGGGTCGGATGCACGACCGGCTGGTCTACCGCCGGGACGGCGACGGCTGGTCGGTGCACCGCCTGGCGCCGTAGTCGATCCGTCCCCGGCCGGGCTCCGGCGGCGCGCCGTCGAAAAGCGCCCGTACGGACGCTCCGATCCCTATCTTGGCCGGGTGCGTCTCTCGGTGCTGGCTCCCCTGGCCCTGCTCGCCGCGACGGCGGTCGCTGTCCCGTCGTACGCCGGCGCTGCGGTGCGCCCGGCCCCCGGCGCGCCAGCTCTGAACGGTGCCGAGCCGGCCCTGCGGACCACCCTCGCGACCACGACGGACCGTGGCGTCGAGCGGGTGGCGGTGCCGAAGGAGGCGCGAGCGGCGGACACCAGCAATCCGACGCGCGTCATCGGCCGCGGGACACCCGCGAGCTGCACCTCCCGGAAGGTGGTGCGCGCCGTCGCGAAGGGCGGCGTCATCACGTTCCGCTGCGGCCCGGACCCGGTGGTGATCCGGATGCGACACACGGTCAAGGTCAACAACACCCACCGCCGCGTCGTGCTCGACGGCGGCGGGCTGGTCACCCTCTCGGGCGCGGGCAAGCGGCGGATCCTCTACGAGAACGCCTGTGACCCGAGCCGAGGGCTGCGGCTGCGCAACTGCCAGGACAGCCCTCGCCCGCAGCTGGTCGTGCAGAACATCGGGCTCGCCAACGGCAACTCGAGCGGCGACCTCGACTACGGCGGCGGTGGTGGCGCGATCTTCTCCTACGGCGGGCGGCTCAAGGTCGTGAACGTGACCTTCACCGACAACCGCTGCGACCGGACCGGTCCCGACCTCGGGGGTGGGGCGGTCCGGGCGCGATTCCAGTACCACAACGAGCCGGTGTACGTCGTGCACAGCACCTTCGTCGGCGGGCGCTGCAGCAACGGGGCTGCGCTGAGCAGCATCAACGTCTCGTGGACCGTCCTGAACAGCGTCTTCAGCGGGAACCGGGCGATCGGCTACGGCGCCAACCCCCGACGCCCGCACACCCCGGGCGGCGGGTCCGGCGGTGCGATCTACACCGACGGTGAGGACTACACGGTGCGGATCGGCGGCACCCTGATGCGGCGCAACCACGCGAACGAGGGCGGAGGGGCGGTCTTCTACGTCAGCAACGACCGCACCGGTCGACTGCACATCTACTGGTCGACGCTGAAGGACAACGTCAGCGAGCGGTTCGAGACCCGGCCCGGGATCTTCTACGAGGGCCACGGCCCCATCGACGTCCGCCACTCCATCATCCGCTGAGCCGGATGGTCCCCGACGTCCTGGTCGCCCGGACCGCCCCGGGGACGACCATTTCGTCGGGGACCATCCGAACAATTCATTTGTGAGTGAGCGCTCACTCAGTTACTGTGGCGGGCGATGTCTCCTCGTGCCACCGCCATGTCACCCGACGACCGCCGTACGGCGCTCATCCAGGCCACCCTGCCCCTGCTCCGTGAGCACGGGCGGGGGGTGACGACGCGACAGATCGCCGAGGCGGCCGGGGTGGCCGAGGGCACGATCTTCAGGGTCTTCCCCTCGAAGGAGGAGCTGGTCGAGGCCGCGATCACGTCGGTGTTCGGGCCCGGGCACTTCGAGCACGACCTCGACGACGTGGACGTCGACGCCCCCCTGCGCGACCGTCTGGTCGCGATGGTGACCGTCTTCCAGCGCCGCCTCCAGGAGATCTTCGGGCTGATGCGCGCCGTCGGCATGGTGGCGCCGCCCGACCACGACTCGAAGAGCGCCGCGAAGGCGCGCGCCGAGGCTCGCAGGCGGCTCGTGGCCCTCGTGGAGCCGGACGCCGACAAGCTCACCATCCCGCCGGCGGACCTGGTCCACATCCTCCGGTTGCTCACGTTCTCGGCCAGCCACCACGAGATCGCCGACGGCCGGCTCCTGACCCCCACCGAGATCGTCGGGGTCGTCCTCGACGGCGTCCTGAAGAAGGAAGTCTGATGCTGCGCGACCTGTCCAGCCTCGTCCGCCGCTTCCTCGCGGCCTACCGCGGCCCCCTCACCGTGGTCGTCGGCCTGCAGTTCGTCGGCACCGTGATGGCGCTGTACCTGCCCAGCCTGAACGCCGACATCATCGACAAGGGCGTCGTCACCGGCGACACCGGCTACATCGTCCGCACGGGCGCGATCATGCTCGGCGTCGCCCTCGTCCAGATCTGCTGCTCGATCGGGGCGGTCTGGTTCGGTGCACGTACGGCGATGGGCTTCGGCCGCGACGTGCGCGCGGCAATCTTCCACCGCGTCGGCAGCTTCAGCCAGCGCGAGGTCCAGCACTTCGGCGCACCCAGCCTGATCACCCGCGAGACCAACGACGTGCAGCAGGTGCAGATGCTCGTGCTGATGTCCTGCACGCTGATGGTGATGGCGCCGATCATGATGGTGGGCGGCATCGTGATGGCCGTCCGCGAGGACGTCGGGTTGTCGTGGTTGGTGGCCGTGACAGTCCCGGTCCTGGCGCTGTGCCTCAGCCTGATCGTCACCCGGATGGTGCCGAGCTTCCGTCTCATGCAGAGCCGGATCGACGAGGTCAACCGGCTGCTGCGCGAGCAGATCACCGGCGTCCGGGTGGTGCGGGCCTTCGTCCGCGAGCCGCTGGAGACCGAGCGCTTCGCGACGGCCAACACCGATCTCACCGCCGTGGCCGTCCGCGCCGGCCGCTACATCGCGTTGATGTTCCCGACGGTGATGCTGGTGGCGAACGTCGCGTCCGTCGGCGTGCTCTGGTTCGGCGGGCACCGGGTCGACTCCGGGGCCATGCAGGTGGGTGCGCTGACGGCGTACCTCTCCTACCTCATGCAGATCGTGATGTCGGTGATGATGGGCACCTTCATGATGATGATGATCCCGAGGTCGGCGGTCTGCGCCGACCGGATCAACGAGGTGCTGCAGACCACGACCTCGGTCCCGGAGCCCGACGACCCGGTGAGCGACCTGCCCGAGCACGGCACGCTGCGGCTCGACGGCGTCGACTTCAGCTACCCCGGCGCCGACCTGCCGGTGCTGCGCGACCTGTCGTTCGAGGCCCGGCCCGGGCAGACGGTTGCGGTGATCGGCTCGACCGGGGCCGGCAAGAGCACCCTGGTCAACCTGGTTCCGCGCCTCTTCGACGTCACCGGCGGCGCCCTCCAGGTCGACGGCGTCGACGTACGCCGCCTCGACCCGGAGCGGCTGTGGTCCCTGATCGGCCTGGTGCCGCAGAGGGCCTACCTGTTCTCCGGCACGGTCAGGTCCAACCTGCTGCACGGCAAGCCCGACGCCACCGACGACGAGCTGTGGGAGGCGCTACGGATCGCCCAGGCGGACGACTTCGTGCTGGCCATGCCCGAGGCCCTCGACGCCCCGATCGCCCAGGGCGGCACCAACCTCAGCGGCGGCCAGCGGCAGCGGCTCGCGATCGCCCGGGCCGTCGTACGGCGTCCGGAGATCTACCTGTTCGACGACTCCTTCTCGGCGCTCGACCTCGCCACCGACGCGCGGCTCCGGAGCGCGTTGCGCCCGGTCACCCGCGACGCCACGGTGCTGATCGTGGCCCAGCGGGTGTCCACGATCCGCGACGCCGACCTGATCCTCGTGCTCGAGGACGGCGTGGTGGTCGGGCGGGGGCGGCACCACGAGCTGCTCGACACCTGCTCGACGTACCAGGAGATCGTCGCATCCCAGCTGAGCGCCGAGGAGGCCGTGGCATGACGACCGGGACGAAGGGCCGCGGGCCCGTGCCCGTTCCCCGCGGCGAGCCCAGCGGGGTCCCCGTCGGTGGGCCCGGCACCGCGTCCAAGACCGGGCAGCTCAAGGAGACCGAACGGATCACGGCCGGGCACGGGGGACCCGGCCGGGGTCCGTTCGGCGGCGGCATGGTCGGCCAGAAGGCCAACGACTTCAAGCCGTCTGCCAAGCGGCTCGTCCGCCGGATGGCGCCCGAGCGGACCAAGGCGATCGCGGTCGTGGTCCTGGCGGTCTGCAGCGTCGCGCTGATGTCCCTGGGTCCGCGGATCCTGGGACGTGCCACCGACCTGATCTTCGCCGGCATCCTCGGCAGGAACCTCGCCGGCCAGGTGCCCGACGGCACCTCGCAGGAACAGGTGGTCCGGCACCTCCAGCAGGCGGGCGACGACAAGCAGGCCTCGATGATCGCCTCGATGAAGCACTTCGTGGTCGGCCAGGGCGTGGACTTCACCGCCGTCGGGCACGTCCTCCTGCTGGTCCTCGGCGTGTACGCCGCGGCGTCGCTGCTGGCGGGGCTCCAGGGGTACCTGCTCAACGACGTCGTGCAGCGCACGATCTTCCGGATGCGGTCCGACGTCGAGGACAAGGTCAACGCGCTGCCGTTGAGCTACTTCGACCAGCAGCCGCGCGGCGAGCTGCTGAGCCGGGTCACCAACGACATCGACAACGTCAGCCAGACCCTGCAGCAGACGATGAGCCAGCTGCTGAGCTCGCTGCTGACCGTGCTCTTCGTGGTCGGCTTCATGTTCTCGATCTCGTGGGAGCTCGCGCTCGTCGCCCTGGTGACGGTGCCGATCACGATGGTGGTCAGCGGCCAGGTGATGAAGCGCAGCCAGGGCATGTTCATCGACCAGTGGCGGCGTACCGGGAAGCTCAACGCCCACATCGAGGAGACCTTCTCCGGCAACGCCCTGGTCAAGGTCTTCGGCCGGCAGCGGGAGGTCGAGGAGACCTTCGCCGAGGAGAACGAGAAGCTCTACCAGGCCTCGTTCGGCGCGCAGTTCGTGAGTGGGCTGATCATGCCGACGATGATGTTCATCGGGAACCTCAACTACGTCGTGATCGCGGTGCTCGGTGGTCTCAAGGTGGCCAACGGCTCGATCTCGTTGGGTGAGGTGCAGGCGTTCATCCAGTACTCCCGCCAGTTCACCCAGCCGCTGACCCAGGTCGCCTCGATGGCCAACCTCCTGCAGTCCGGCGTCGCCAGCGCCGAGCGCGTCTTCGAGCTGCTCGACGCGCCGGAGCAGGAGCCCGACGCCACGGGGACGCCGGCGGCGGCCGAGCGTCGACACGGGGAGGTCCGCTTCGAGGACGTCTCGTTCTCCTACGACCCCGGGTCACCACTGATCCAGGGCCTCTCGCTGGTCGCCGATCCCGGACACACGGTGGCGATCGTCGGGCCGACCGGTGCGGGGAAGACCACGCTGGTCAACCTGGTGATGCGGTTCTACGACGTCTCCTCCGGCCGGATCACCCTCGACGGGGTCGACATCGCCTCGATGCCGCGGGCGGCGCTGCGCGAGCAGATCGGGATGGTGCTGCAGGACACCTGGCTGTTCGAGGGCACGATCCGCGACAACATCGCCTACGGTCGGCCCGGCGCCACCGAGGAGGAGATCCTCCGTGCCGCGCGCGCGACGTACGTCGACCGTTTCGTGCACTCCTTGCCCGACGGCTACGACACCCGGCTCGAGGAAGAGGGGACCAACCTGTCGGCCGGCGAGCGGCAGCTGGTCACGATCGCGCGGGCGTTCCTGTCCGACCCCGACCTGCTGATCCTCGACGAGGCCACGTCGTCGGTCGACACCCGCACCGAGCTGCTCCTGCAGCAGGCGATGGCGGCGCTGCGGACCGATCGCACGTCGTTCGTGATCGCGCACCGGCTCTCGACGATCCGTGACGCCGACCTGATCCTGGTGATGGAGGACGGCGCGATCGTCGAACAGGGCACGCACGAGTCGCTGCTCGAGTCCGGTGGGGCGTACGCGCGGCTGTACAACGCGCAGTTCGTCGCGCCGGAGGAGAGCGCGGTCGCCTGAGGCGCGGGTCGAGCGGGTCGAGGATCAGACGGGCTTGACCTCGGGGTCCGGCGGCGGAGCGTTCGGCTCCGGGCTGGGCTCGGTCCCCGGCGCCGGCTCACCTGGCGGTGCCGCAGGGTCTCCGCTGGGGACGACGTCCGGGTCTTCCACGGGTTCGTTCGGTGTAGTGGTCATGCCCTTCGGTACCCGGCCGGGGCGGCGGCATGTGGTCGGGTCGACGGCCGCCCGGGACACGGCGTGCAGAAGACACATCGGAAACCTGTTGAGCAGTCTTGGGCCGACGGGTTAGCGTCGTCGTACACGGGAAAGGAGGTGGTCCAGAGTTGAGTACTTATAGGACGCGTGAGGTGGCTGCGGTCTAGCAGCAACCGGCCAGCCCGAAGTACTGCTGGCAATCCCAACGCAGACACCCGACCCGCAGGTGATCCGGCCAACGTCCGGCCGGAGGGACCCGGACTCTTCCGTGGTCACACCTGCGGGTCGTCTGCGTCTCGGAGATAGTACGGATCGCCCGGCCGGTGATCTGTCGGTCCGGAGCAGCCTGCTGATCCGTACTATCCGCTCGTGGCGCACCGGGTTCCGGTGAAGTTGTTGCCTGTGGCAACCTTGTCTTGTGAACTCCGACCGGCCGGGTACTAGATTGCGTCGAAATGTCGCGAGCTGACGAGCTGGGCCGTCTCGAGCAGGAGATCGGCGTGCTGATCCGCCGGGTCAAGCGGGTGATCGGCGAGCGGGCCCGCGCCGTGCATCCCGACCTGCACCCCGCGTCGTACCTGATGCTCACCTACCTGGCCGCCGAGGGCCATCAGCGGTCGTCGGTGATGTCGGAGCGGATGAACGTCGACAAGGGCGCGATCAGCCGTCAGGTGCAGCACCTGTGCGACCTCGGCCTGCTCGAGCGCGAGCGCGACCCGGACGACGGGCGCGCGATCCTGATCTCGGCCAGCGAGGACGCCGTACGCCGGATGCAGGCCGTCGACCGCGACCGCCGACGGTGGCTGGAAGGTCAGCTGGCCGAGTGGTCGGAGAGCGACCTGAGCAGCCTCGTCTCCTCGCTCGCCCGCTACAACCAAGCCCTCGACTGACAGCGTCAGGCCAGCCAGACCGCGGTGTCGGGCGGGAGCAGACCCTCGTGCAGGGGGCCGCTCGCGATCACGACCTCGCCGGCGGGCATCCGCGCCGGGCGGGAGCCGCAGTTGCAGAGGATGGTGAGCTCTCCCCGACGCAGGTGCAGCACGGTCGAACGGCCCTCGACGATCTCGACGTCGTCACCGGCGCCGGCGAAGGTACGCCGCGCCCGCAGCGCCGAGCGGTAGAAGGACCAGGTCGAGCGCGGGTCCTTCCTCTGGGCGGCGACGGTCAGGGGAGCCCAGTCGTCGGGCATCGGGAGCCATGGTGTGGTCCTGGCGGGCCCGAAGCCGTACGGCGTACGCGATCCCCGCCAGGGGATCGGCACGCGGGCGCCGTCGCGCCCCGGCTTCCCGGTGCGGAACCAGGAGGGATCGGCCCGGCTCTCGGGAGGTACGTCGACCTCCTGGAGCCCGAGCTCCTCTCCTTGGTAGAGGTACGCCGATCCCGGCAGCCCCAGCATCGTCAGCGTGGCTGCCCTGGCCCGGGCCAGCCCCCGCGCGCCGCCGCCGTACCTGGTCGGGTGGCGGGCGACGTCATGGTTGGACAGCACCCAGGTGGGTGCCGCGTCGACCGGTGCGACGGCGGTGAGCGTCCCGCGCACGACGTCGGCGAAGGCTGCGGCCGACCACGGTGCCAGCAGCCAGGCGAAGTTGAACGCCTGGTGCAGCTCGTCGCGCCGGACGTAGCGCGCCATCGACTCCGGGGTCCGGGTCCAGGCCTCGGCGACGGCCATCCGGTCCCCGTCGTACTCCTCGAGCAGCCGGCGCCAGGAGCGGTAGACCTCGTGCACCTCGGGCTGGTCCCACATCGGCTCGTCGAGGACCGTGCGCTCGACCATCGCGCGGTCCTCGCGGTCCCGGGGGAGGTCGCTGCCGCCACCGTGGGTGCCACGGCGCTGGTCGCGCAGGCTCTTCACCTTGAACAGGCCGTGCGCCACGTCGACCCGGAAGCCGTCGACCCCGCGGTCGAGCCAGAACCGCAGCACCTCCTCGAACAACGCCGGAACCTCGGGGTTGCGCCAGTCGAGGTCTGGCTGGGACGAGTCGAAGAGGTGGAGGTACCACTCACCGTCGGGCACCCGGGTCCAGGCCGGGCCGCCGAAGACCGACTCCCAGTTGTTCGGGGGACGGTCGCCACCGCGGCCCCGGCCGCGGCGGAACAGGTAGCGCGCCCGCTCGGGGCTGCCCGGCTCCGCTGCCAGGGCTTCCTGGAACCAGGGGTGGTCGGACGACGTGAGGTTGGGCACCAGGTCGACCACGACCTGCAGGCCCAGGTCGTGGGCGCGGCCGAGCAGGTCGTCGACGTCGCTGAGCCGGCCGAAGCGCGGGTCGACACCGCGGTAGTCGCTCACGTCGTACCCGGCGTCGCGCTGCGGCGAGGGGTAGAACGGCGTGAGCCACACGGCGTCGACGCCGAGGTCGCGCAGGTAGCTCAGCCGTGAGGTGACCCCGGGGAGGTCGCCCAGGCCGTCGCCGTCGGCGTCGGCGAAGCTGCGGACGTAGACCTGGTAGAAGACGGCGTCGCGCCACCAGGGCCCCGAGATCGTGGTCGAGTCCACCATGTCGGTCAGGCGAAGGCCGCGGGGTCGACCGAGACCCAGAGGTGCTCGGCGCCGGCGACGACGCGACCCTCGGCGTCGTACATCGTGGACGACGTCCAGGTCTTGCGGCCGTCCCGGCCGCGGCCCATGCCGACCAGCACGTGCTCCCCACCGACGACGGGAAGCGAGTCGAGACGAGTGGTCATCCGGGCCAGCACGATCAGCCGTTCCTCGAGGTCGCCGGCCCACCCGCCGATGCAGTCGAGGGCGGCCCAGGTGACCGGGAGGCTCGCGCGGCGCTGCGCGTCGACGTAGGCATGCCAGTCCTCGGCGACCGTGGCGTCCGGCGTCCAGGTGGCGGCGACGCGGGGACGCGGCGCGTCGTCCACGTCGGACGAGTCCGGGACGCGGCCCGGGAAGATGCGAAGGCCGTCGCCCGGTTCGCGGCCGGTGCCGCAGGAGAAGCAGGTGGGGAAGGGGTGGCCGGCGAGTCCGGCGTACGACGCCTCCGCGGCGCGGGCCTCGTCGTACGCCACCGGTGCGACGTCCGGCACCTCGTCGTCGGTGCGGCGGGCGGACAGCACGGGGCGACCGTCGTACGTCGCGACGACGCCGCCGTCATCAGACGGCGCGACCGTCATCGGCACCTCGAGTGGCGGCGGAGCCAGCAACGAGACGGTGATCGTCGGCCAGGGGCGGGAGTGGTCGGCGGGAGAGCCGTCGTGGACGTACGCCGCGACCGCGCCGGCGCTGTAGCCGCCGTTCCCGGAGGACGGCGGGCCGCAGAAGCGGCTCGGCACGACCAGGCGAGGCAGGTCGGACTGACTCATCGGGCTCCTCGTGGTGCGGAGTCCCTCACTCTGCCAGGCCCTCGGCTCAGGCAGGGACATGGGTCACAATGGGTCGGTGAGGACGCGGTGAAGACCCGGTGAGCGACCTGATCGACACCACGGAGATGTACCTCCGGACCATCTACGAGCTGGTCGAGGAGGGCATCGTGCCGTTGCGTGCCAGGATCGCCGAGCGGCTGCACCAGTCGGGACCCACCGTGTCGCAGACGGTCGCGCGGATGGAGCGCGACGGCCTGGTCACGGTCGAGGGGGACCGCCACCTGGAGCTGACCCAGGAAGGACACCGGTTGGCGACGCGGGTGATGCGCAAGCACCGGCTTGCCGAGCGGCTCCTCACCGACGTGATCGGTCTCGACTGGGAGCTGGTCCACGCCGAGGCCTGCCGGTGGGAGCACGTGATGTCCGAGACGGTCGAGCGCCGGCTGGTCGACCTGCTCGGCCACCCCACGGAGTCGCCGTACGGCAACCCGATCCCGGGTCTCGGCGAGCTGGGTGAGAGCGGCTCCGACGCCCTCTTCCTGGACGGCACCGAGCTGCTGGCCGATCTGGCGGGGGAGGAGCAGGCGAGCGTACGGGTACGCCGCATCTCCGAGGAGCTGCAGAAGGACGAGCCGCTGATGGGCACGCTGCGCCGGATCGGCGCCCTCCCCGACAAGGTGGTCGCGGTCACCGCGACCGACGCCGGGGTGCTGGTCGGCTCCGGTGGCGAGACCGCCGAGCTCGACCTCGAGGCCGCCGGGCACATCTTCGTCAGCCGGGTGTGAGTCGGGCGGCGCGAATTCCCCGCTCAGGCGGGGAACTCGACACTTGTCTGGGCAGATTTCCCCCACTATGTGCAGAGTTCCCCGCTCAGGCGGGGATTTCGCCGCCCGCCCCTCGCACCCGCGCCAGGGCGGTGAGGAACTCCGAGCACCCGGCGTCGAGCTTCACGCTCGCCAGGTCGTCCCCGCGGGTCGCGCCACGGTTGACGATCACCACGGGTACGCCGGCCCGCACCGCCCGGCGGACGAACCGGAAGCCGCTCATCACCGTCAGCGACGAGCCGACCACCAGCAGCGCGTCGTCGGAGCCCAGACCGTCGACGGCGTCGTAGCAGCGCTGGACCCGGGCGGCCGGCACGTTCTCGCCGAAGAACACCACGTCGGGCTTCAGCACGCCGCCGCACGACTCGCAGGACGGCACCGCGAAGTCGGTGGTGTCGTCAAGTTCGACGTCGCCGTCCGGTCGGGACTCGGCGTGCGCGTGGCGCGCGGCGTACCCCGGGTTCGCCGAGACCATCCGCGTGTCGAGTGCCGCCCGCGAGGAGGTCCGTCGGCAGGACAGGCAGGTCACGTCGGCGATGCGACCGTGCAGCGCGACCACGCGCCGGGAGCCTGCGGCCTCGTGCAGGCCGTCGACGTTCTGGGTGATCAGCAGGTGCGGATCAAGAGCGGCCAGCGCGTGGTGCCCGGCGTTCGGCGAGGCGCCCCGCATCCGGCCCCAGCCGAGGTGACTGCGCGCCCAGTACCGCTGCCGGGCCGCAGGCCCGCTCACGAACTCCTGGTAGGTCATCGGCTGCCGCGCCGGCGAGCCGGGACCCCGGTAGTCGGGGATTCCCGAGTCGGTCGACAGTCCGGCACCGGTGAGCACGACGAGGCGGGCGTGCCGGAGGATCGCCGGTACGGCGATCGCGCGCAGCTCGCTGGGTGCCTCGACGGTCATGATCAGGCTAGCTCGCGTACCGTGCCCGCGCCCGGGAGCGACGCTTCTCGGCCTCGACCTCGCGGTTCTTGGGCGGCGCCGTGGTCACCAGGTCGTCGAGCAGGTGCTGGGTGACGTGGGCGATCTCGTGCACCGCCCGGTCGAACGCCTCCTGGTTGGCCGTCGACGGGCGGGTGGTGCCGCTGACCTTCCGGACGAACTGGAGCGCGGCGTCGTGGACCTCCTGCGAGGTCGCGGGGGGCTGGAAGTTGTTCAGCGGGCGGATGTTGCGGCACATGGCTCGAGCCTACGATCACACGCCCAGGAACCGCACCGAGTCGCCCGCGACCAGCACCACCCTCCCGTCGCCGAGTGGCAGGGTCCGGATCTCGTTCACGTCGGGGTCGGCGACCGGCACCAGCCGGCTTCCCAGCGACCCGTCGCGCACGGTCAGCACTGACACCCACGCCGGGGGCACCGGCGTCGCTGGGTGAGGCGCCGTGCCGCCCCACACGCCGTACCCGGACACCACCGTGAGCAGCACGCGCCGGTCTGGCAGCCAGGTGACCTGGTGCGGCTGGGTGGCAGCCATCGGGACGCTGCCCCCGGGATAGGAGACGGTGTCGACGTCGCGGGGGTGCGCGTGGTCGGAGATGTCGAAGAGCGTCGCCTTCCCGCGTTGCAGCGGGACCGCGATCTCGGGTCCCGCGATCGGGGGGTCGACGGGCTCCGCGGTCGCCGTGCCGCTGTTCGGAAGTCCGGGCGCCGGCTTCGGGGGAGCCGGCACCGTAGGCGGAGGCAGCGGCGTCGGCAGGGTCTGCTCGGGAGCAGGGGGCGCGAACACGTCGGTCGCTGAGGTCTGCCCGAGCCCGAGCAGGAGGTGCGGCGCGACCGGGTGCAGGTACGACGACCAGCCCGGGAGGTGGAGTGCCCCCAGCACCCTCGGGGAAGTCGGGTCGGTGAGGTCGACGACGTAGAACGGGTCGGTCTGCCGGTACGTCACCAGCACGGCCAGGTCGTCGAACCACCGCACCGACATCAGCTGCTGACCGGCTCCCAGCCCGTCCAGGTGGCCGACCTCGACCAGCCGCCCCGATGCGGACCGCAGCAGCCGGATCGAGGTGGCCGCGTCCGGCGAGCCGGCCCGGACGGCCACCCGGAGGACACCGTCGTGCTCGTCCATCGACCAGCTGCCGGTGACGGTGCCGTCGACCGATCCCATCCCGACGTAGCGCGCGGACGTTCCGGTGAGGTTGAAGCCGTAGATCCGGGTCGGACGGCTCCCGTCGACCGGCATCATCGGCAGCGGCCCGGGTGGCGCGTACGCGGACCACGGCGAGGCCGCGACGTACAGATGGGTCGGCGACATGTAGGCCGTGTCCGAGGAGGTCGCCACGGCGGTCGCGTCGGTGTGTGCCGGTGCGGTCGCGTCGAACCCCACCACGGTCAGGGTGCCGAGGCCGTTGAAGGTCTCCGGCACCGCGACCTGGCTGCAGTCGACGAGCGGACTCCGCCGACCGGCGCCCTCGGCGTACGACGTGACCCCGGGCAGCCAGTCCTCGACCGTGGATTCGCGCACGACCTCCCGGTTGTGGGCGAGTGCCGCCGTCTCGCTGACCCAGCCCGACGGCGTCTCGAAGTCCAGCGTCGGCAGCCCACCCTCGAGCACCAGCCGGACGGTGGATCCGACCTGCCGGGCGGTGACCAGGGACCCGTCGTACAACCGCGAGTCCACGAGGGTCGGGTGGCTCGGATCCGCGAGGTCGAAGGTGCGCACCCACGTCCGCGGCGGTGGCGGGATCATCGGCGCTCCCGCCGTCGGGTCCTCCAGCCAGGTACCGATCACGACCGCGTGGTCACCCGACAGCAACAGCATGGGATCACCGAGCCGGTCCAGCGGCGTGACGCCGAGCCACCTCGGTGCCGGCCCGCTCACGTCGTCCGTCTCGAGCACGCCGCGATGGATCCGCACCAGCAGGTCGCCGGACACCTTCGCGATGTCCGGCTCGTCGACCCCGGCCTCCTGCACGTTCGTCCCGGTGCTGCTGCCGGTCGTGGTGTCGAGCCCCGCCTGCGGGTCCGACGTGGAGCCGGACGCATCGGCGGCGGTGCCCGGAGCCGCGACCTGGGGCACCAGCGGTCCGCGATACATCGGCCCCTGCCACCCCCAGGCGGTCACCCGCTCGACGCCGTGGTCGACGTACCACTGGCGCACCCGGTCGCACGTCAGCCCGCTGTCGAGGCCCGCCCCGGTGAGCCGGTACGACGGCTGGTCGCCGCGGCCGTCCGCGACCAGGAGGCCAGCGGCGAAGGCGGTGGCCAGCGCCACCAGCACGGTCACCGACGCCACGACCCTGCGCAGGATCATCGGTCCGGTCATGCTCATCGGACGGCCGGTCTGGCCCGGGGGTTCCCTCTGCTGAGACGATGGAGCGCATGACCGACGCGTCATCGTCCCCATCCTCGTCGGACCGCGAGCTCGACCTCGTCCTGTTCGGGGCCACCGGTTTCACCGGGCGCCTCACTGCGGAGTACCTCGCCCGGAACGCTCCAGCCGGTCTGCGCTGGGGCCTCGCCGGCCGCAACCGGGACAAGCTCGAGGGTCTCCGTGAGCACCTCACCACCCTTGGCGGCGATCTCGGCCCGGATCTGAGCGAGCTGCCCCTCCTGGCCGCCGACGTGACCGACGACGTGTCGCTCAAGGAGATCGCCAACCGGGCGCGCGTCGTGATCACGACCGTCGGCCCCTACCTGCACTTCGGCGAACCTCTGGTCGCCGCCTGCGCCGAGGCAGGCACGGACTACGTCGACCTGACCGGCGAGTCCGAGTTCGTCGACCGCACCTACGTCGCCCATCACGCGACGGCACAGCAGACCGGCGCCAGGCTGGTGCACGCCTGCGGCTTCGACTCGATCCCCCACGACCTCGGTGCCTACTTCACCGTCCAGCAGCTGCCCGACGACGTCCCGATCACGCTGCGGGGCGTGGTCAGGGCGAGCGGGATGATCTCGGGCGGCACCTTCCACTCCGCGATGAACGGCTTCGCGCGGGTGCGTCAGAGCCGGGCCGCGTACGCCGCGCGGCGCCAGGTCGAGCCGCGACCCGAGGGGCGCAGCTCCCGCCCCGTCGCCGGGAAGCCGCACCGCGACCCGGTGCTCCACCGCTGGCTGCTCCCGCTGCCGACCATCGACCCGATGATCGTGGCCCGCAGCGGCGCCGCCCTCCCGGCGTACGGCCCCGAGTTCCGCTACTCCCACTACGCCGGTACGCGGACGTTGCGGTACGCCGTCGGCGGGGCGTCGACCGTGGCGGCGCTGGGAGTCGCCGCCCACGTGCCTCCGGTCCGCCGGGCGCTCCTCGACCGGATCAGGCAGGGCGAGGGCCCGGACGCCACGCGCCGGGCGCGCTCGTGGTTCACCGTCGACTTCGTCGGCGAGGGCGGTGGCCAGACCGTCCGCACCCGCGTGTCGGGCGGCGACCCGGGCTACACCGAGACGGCCAAGATGCTCGCCGAGTCGGCGCTGTGCCTCGCCTTCGACGACAACCCGCCGACCTCGGGACAGGTGACGACGGCCCAGGCGATGGGCGACGCGCTCACCGAGCGACTCCGCGCCGCCGGCCTGAAGTTCGAGAACCTGTAGGGAGGACCGTCCGATCCGGCGACGCCGGAGGGGACGACCGCAGCAAACGGAGCAGCGCGCTCGCGCGCAAGCCGCCTACGGGATGGTGACGGTCACCGTCCTGATGCCCACCGTCTCCAGCGGCCCGCCGCGGTAGATCACGGTCAGGGTGTGCGTCCCGCGCCGCATCGGCGCGAGCCGCCGGCTGCCCCGTCCGTCGGTCACGTCGAACAGCCCGACCCGGTGGTCGCCGAGCCTCACCCGGGCCACGCCGTTCGGTTCAGTGATCCCGGGCGACTCCACGAGCAGGCGGAGGAAGACCCGGCCGCCGCGCAGCGAGGTGCGCACGTGCAGGCGTGGAGTCGTCTTGACGTCGCCGACCGCCACCGACCGCCGCGCGCGCGACAGCCAGTTGTCCGCGCTCATGGTCACCGAGACATGGAGGTGGTGTCCGAGGTCGGAGGTCTGGACGACGTACGTCGCCTCGCGCGCGCCTCGGACCCGCGTGCTGTCGCGGTACCACTGGAACCGTGGTGTCGCCGCCGACGGCGCGACGTTCGCGAGGCGGGCGGTGAGGGTGCTCCCCACCACCGCGCGGCCGTGGATCGTCGGCCTGTCGAACGCGACCCGGCCGAAGACGACGCGGTCCGTGGTCACCGACTCGGACGACGCCGGTGTGTAGCCCGCGCTTCTGGCGGTGACCACGACGTGGATGCGCTTGCCGGCTTCTGCCGCGGTGGGGTGGTACGTCGGACTTGTGGCGCCCTCGATCGCCGTGCTGCCGGCGTACCACTGGTAGCGGAACCCGTCCGGGGTGATCGACCAGGTGCCGTTCGTGGTGCGGAGCGTCCGCCCGACGACGGCCCGGCCACTGACGACCGGCGCCTGGTGGTTGTGGATCACGCCCGGCAGGACGTCCGCTGTCGCAGGCGTCGTGACCACCGCCGTCAGGTAGCCCGGCCGCGAGGCCAGGACCTTGAGGGTGACCGGCTTGCCGAGGTCCTCGGGGCGCGGGGTGAAGGTGCTCCGGGTGGCGCCCGGCACCGGCTCGCCGTCGACGAGCCACTGGTAGCCGACCGCGGGCCGCGGCGACCACGTGCCCTTGTCGGCCGTCAGCTCCTCGCCGACCTGGGCCGTGCCGGAGATCGAGGGCGCGACGCTGTTGAGGAACGTGCCCGGCGCAACGCCGTCCGTGGCGACGGACGTGGCCACCGCGTCGCCGTATCCACGCTGCTTGAGGGTGACGCGGACCGCGATGTTCTTGCGCAGGTCGCCCGGGGTCGGCGTGTACGCCGTCCCGGTGGCACCGGAGATCGGTGTCCCGTTCGCGAGCCACTGGTAGCTGACCGAGCCGGGCGGGTTCCAGGTGCCGGCGCTCGCCGTCAGTGGCCGGTCGACCTGGGCGACGCCCGAGACACTGGGCGGGCTGCTCGCCACGAACTGGCCGGGCACCACGTCGTCCGTCGGGTCGGACCTCACCCGCAGGGTCCGGTAGCCGGGGGCGCTGAGCGCGACCCGCACCTTCAGGCCGTCGCCGAGCTGGTCGGCGGTCGGGGTGAAGCTGGCGGCGGTGGCGCCGTCGATCTTGTCGCGGCCGGCATACCACTGGTAGTTGAAGGTGCCACGCGGGCTCCACGTGCCGCGGTCGGCGGCGAGGGGGATGCCGACCTGGGCCTTGCCGTCCACCGTCGGCACGGTGGTGTTCACGAACTCACCCTTGATGACGTCGTCGGTGGCGGCGGACTTGGCCCGGCCCGAGTGCGCACCGGGTTTCGAGGCGGTCACCCTGGCCTGGAGCTGGTCGCCGAGCTGGTCGGCACCGACCCTGAGCCGTCTCGTGGTCGCTCCGTCGATCCGCTTGCCGTCGGCGTACCACTGATAGCTGAAGGTCAGGTTCTTCGTGGTCCAGGACCCGTTGCTGGTGATGAGCTTCTGGCCGACCTGCGCCGTACCGGTCACCTTCGGTGCCACGGTGTTGCGGATCTGGGTGTCGCGGATGTGGAGGAAGCCGCTCGGCCACAGCGAGCTGGAGCTGGAGATCGTGCGGGTGTCGTACCCGCCGCGGCGGAGGTAGTTGTACTCCTCGATCGTGATCGCGCCGTCGCCCACCTTCTGCACCCATGCGACGTGGCCGCGGGAGGAGCCGGCGGACCCGGCCGCCCACCAGGCGACCGCGCCACGCGTCGGGTTGTTGTCGACGGGGATGTCGAGCGCGACCGCGGCCTTGCGCCAGTTGGACGCGTCGCCCCAGTGCTGGCCCTGCCAGTAGTCGTTGAACGCGACCTGGTTCTCCGAGTTCAGCCGCCAGGCCACGAACGACGTGCACTCCCGGTTGTAGAACTGCCACGGATCGACCAGCGAGTCCTGCGGCGCGTTTTTCAGCCGCGTCGGATAGTCGTCGACGCCCGACGCCGCGCTCACCGGCTCGGGGTGCAGCATCGGGGCGACCGCGGTGAGCAGTCCCAGGAGCAGGACGAAACCCGCCCGGCGTGTCAAGGAGGCACGCCGATCCGAGCGACGTCTGAGGCGCATGTGGCAGACGTTAACTGTGGGAAAGGCGTGGCGGGAGAGGCTTCGGATAACTACAAATGTGTAGTTTCCGGCGCGGAATCGTGTGTCGATTCTCGACCATGGACGCCGCCGCCGTACGGCGATTCGCAGAGCCCGTGGCCTGAGCTTGCGAAGACCACGAGCACGGCTCGAAGGTTGAGGAGGGTGGACGCAGACCGGCGCGCAGCGACGGGAGTGTCACGCGTCTCGAAATCCGGTGACTGTGCCTGGGGCGGTGACCGGTGTCTGCTCGGCCTGCCGTGGTGCCCCAGGCCGGAGTCGAACTGGCGGGCCTGTCGCCCTGGGGGAGTCGGCTGCTCTGCTCGCCTGCCTTGGTGCCCCAGGCCAGAGTCGAACTGGCGACCTTTCGCTTAGGAGGCGGCTGCTCTATCCACTGAGCTACTGGGGCGGACGCACCATCTTGACAGGCGACGGGGGAACGCACCGAGTCGGCGCGTTCAGGCTCGGCCGCCTCAGTCGTGGAACGCAGTGATCCCGGTCAGCGTCGGCACGAAGACGAACCCGCCGTCGACGATCTGGGAGGGGAAGTTGGGGAGGTCTCCGGCGTGGATGCGCTGGATCGCGTGGCCCGTGGACAGCCGGAGCACGACCAGGTCACCGGAGTAGCGGTCGGCGACGTACACGCGGGGGCCGGCGATGACCGGGGCGCCGAATACGTTGTCCGCCGACCAGGTCCAGTGCAGCTCGGAACGGCCGACGCGGAGTGCCCGGATCTGGTTCTCGCCCAGACACGGCATCAGCACCGTCCGTCCCACACGGGCGCCGCCGCCGAACGCGCGGCAGCCGGTGCGGCCGGCCACCGCGGAACCGACACCTCCGAAGTGTTCGCGCAGCAGATAGACGACACCGCGCTTGCCCGCGATCACGATCCGCCTCACCGAGGGAACCGACATCGGGGCCATCGAGCCCAGGTCGAGATCGTTGGCGTTGTCGTCCTTCCACGTCGCCGGGGCGAACACCGATCGCCGGATCAGTCGCTTGCCGCTGAGCTCGGTCACCGAGTCGCTCTTGTCCCAACGCCCGTTCACCTCCGCACCGTTCCCGGCAGCGACGTACACGTGGCCGTTGCGCCCCAGCCCCGGCCCCGGCGTTGCCCAGATCCCGCCCTCGCGGGCCGTGGGTACGGCGTAGTGGAAGGTGCGGCCACCGCCCTTCACGGACGTCGAAGTCACGTAGCCCACGTAGTCGTCGCAGTCGCCGGCGAGGCCGCCGAAGGAGACGAGCACCCGGCCGTGCGCGACCAACAGGGCCGCCCGCTGCTGCTCGGCCCTGCGGTTGCGATCGGGCAGTAGGTCGAGCGAGCGGTGCCAGCGCTTCGCACCGGTCGCCGCGTCGAGTGCCCACAGCGTGTGGTGCCCGCCGACGGTCTCCGCGACGGCGAACACCGACCCGGTGCCGGCGTCGTACGCCGGGGTGCTGGTGATGCCGAGCGGGTCGATGTTGCCGCACGGCAGTCCGCCCAGCGGTTGCGGCGTACCGAGGCTCTTCTTCCAGCGGACGTGTCCCGTGCGGGCGTTAAGCCCGTAGACCCGGTTGCCCTCGGTGGCGACGATCAGGGTGCTGCCGACGAGGAGCGGCTCGCCGTACACCGCGTGGCCCAGACCCTTCGTCCACGCATGCACCAGCGGGGTGCCCACGGCATGGTCGGTGTGGCCCGAGCGGGACGTGGTCCGGTGGTAGGTCGACCAGGGGGTGAACGCGCTCCCGGTGCGCTGCCCCGGAGAGGTCGGGCGGGTCGTCTCGCGGGAGGTGGGGCTCGAAGCGGGGCTCGAGGCGGCGCTGCGGGAGGTCTCGGCGTCGGGTCGTGACTGCGCGGGCGAGGCGGAGGAGCAGGCGGCGGCCAGGACGCAGGTCAGGGGCACGACCACCGACACCAGGCGACGCATGACCTCAGTCTGGCTTCCCCCGTCACTCGCGTCACCTGTCCGTGCGCGCAGGTTACGGGCCGGTAGGGCGGCGAGTTGTGATCGCGCCGCGTCCTGGTCACACTTTTGTCACGCCCCGTATGTTGGGATAGCCCCGGTCGTGCCCGGCCGGCGGCCCGATCTTCGTGACCCGAGGTACCTCGCTGATGTCTGCCCCGCCCTCCGACGGCCCCGGGAACCCCGGCGACGCCACCGTCGGTGGGAAGCGGAAGGGCAGGGCCAAGGCCCACCACACGGTGGCCAAGGCCGTGGGCGCGACCATGGTCGTGATCTCGCTGATCACCGGGCTGACCGTGGTCTTCCTCTACCGCCACTACAACGGCAACCTCAACGTCAAGGACATCTCCACCGAGCTCGGCACCGACCGTCCGACTCCGACGGCACCGAAGGGCCCTCACGGCCCGATCAACATCATGATCATGGGCTCGGACAACCGCGACGCGCCCGGCGACCACATCGACAACCTGACCGGCATCGGCAAGCGGTCCGACACCACGATCCTGCTGCACCTGTCGGGAGACAGGCAGCACGCGTACGGCGTCAGCATCCCGCGCGACTCCATCGTCAACCGGCCCACGTGCCTCAACGACAACGGCAAGGTGATCTCGCCCGAGGCGACGGGCGTGATGTGGAACGAGGCCTTCAACATCGGCGGCCCGGGCTGCACGGTGCGGCAGTTCGAGCAGCTGACCGGTGTCCGGGTGGACCATTACGTCGTGGTCGACTTCAACGGGTTCAGGTCGATGGTCGACGCGATCGGCGGGGTCGAGGTCTGCATCCCGCATGCCGTGAACGACCCGATCGGGCACATCACCCTGCCCGCCGGCACCCACAAGTTCACCGGTGAGCAGGCGCTCAACTACGTCCGCGAGCGCCACTCACTGGGCAACGGGTCCGACATCGGACGGATGAAGAGGCAGCAGGCGTTCATCGCCTCGATGGCTCATCAGGCCATCAGTGCGAACACCCTGGCCAACCCGATCCACCTCGCGAAGTTCATCGACGCGGCCACCAAGTCGCTGACGCTCGACCCCGACATCGGGAACATCTCCAAGCTGGTCGGGCTGGCTTGGCAGTTCCGCCACATCGGCCTGGACCACATCCAATTCGTGACCACGCCCTGGGAGCCGGACCCCAGCGACCCGAACCGCGTCGTCTGGGCGCCCGCGGCCCGTTCGCTGTGGAGTGCCATCAAGAACGACCAGGTGCTCACCAAGGCGATGCTCAACGGCTCGTTGAACGCCAAGCACATCCCGGGCGTGACCAAGCACCCGAAGAACGGCAAGCAGGAGCAGGCCCAGGCCGCCAACAACCTCGCCAATGGTCTGTGCGCCTGATGAGCGACGAGCACGTCCCCGCCACGCCGCGCCCCGGCCAGGAGCCCGAGTGGCAGCGCAGGAAGCGCCTCGCAGCGGTGTTCGGCGACGTCCTGCCCGAGACCACCCGCGACGAGCGCGACCCCGAGGCGGCCGCCGACGATGCGGCCCAGGACCGGTGGCTGCGCAGCCAGGTGCCCCCGCACCACGGCTGACCGCGGCACGGGGCTGACCGGAGTCAGACGGTCGGAGGGGTGGTCGAGGTGCCGGTCGAGGTCGTGCCGCTCTGCCGGGCGAGCAGGTCACGGATCTCGGTGAGCAGCTGGACGTCCTCCGGCGTACCGGGCTCGGGGCTGGGGAACCAGCGCTCCTTGGCGACCGTGTACGGCTGGACGACCAGGAAGTAGACGACTGCGGCGATCACCAGGAACGCGATGATGGCGGTGATGAAGGCTCCGACGTGAACGCCTCCCGGCGTGTAGTTGCTGAAGTCGGCGGTGCCGCCCGCCTTGCCGATCAGGTCGAGGATGATCGCGACGAACGCCGTGACCACGGCGGCGAACGCGGTGGCCATGATGAAGGCGACCGCCAGCTCGACGAGGTTGCCGCGGAGGATGAAGTTCCTGAACCCGGTCATGACTCTCTCTCCTTCCAGGGCCGCCCCGGACGGTCGGCCGTCGGTCACGCTAGCGAGAAATCACGATGCTGAGGAGATCGGTCGCCGCGGCCCCGGCGATGCGGTCGACGTCCGAGGGCAGTGCCGCCACCACCACCAGGCGTCCGGTGAGGCCCGGCGTGCCGGCGTCGTGGTCCGACGGGGCGGGTAGGGCCAGCACCGGCACGTCCACTGCGACGTACGACGCGCTGCCGCGGCGCGGGTCGGCCACGACGAGGTCGACGTGGTCGCCCGCGCGGAGCAGCGCGACCGCGTCGGCGTCCGCGATGCGCACCGGCAGCGCCACCCGGCCCGGGTAGCCGTCGATCAGGGACGGCGCGACCAGCCGGACGTCGGTGACCGGCTCACCGCGGCGGACTGGCGCGGCGAGCGTCCGCCCGATCGCATCAGCCTGCGAGCCGACGGGAGCGGAGTCGGCGGGAAGCTTCCTCACGACCAGGTCCTCGGCTCGGAGCACCGTGCCGGACGGGAGGTCGTGGGCGGCCACCGTCACCGCGACCGCTCGAGGGGCCGGCGGCCGTACGGCGTGCACGCCCGCCAGCACCGCGACCGCGGCACAGCCGGCCGCCAGCGGACGGCGCCGGGCGAGGACCGTGCGGCGCACGGCGCGGCGCACGCGAGCCCGTCGGTCACCGCTCGGCGACGGCTCGGTCGAGGAGGACATCCTCCGACGCTAGGCGCGTCGGCGCCCTGCCCGCGGAGCCTCTCCACAGGCCGCTGCCCGATCAGCCGGCGGTGGTCGACCCTGCCTTGCTCGTGGACGGCCCCGAGGAGGAAGGGGTGCCCGACGACGGGCTCGAGGTCGCGCTCGACGAGGACTTCTCAGAACCGGACGAGCCACCGGTGGAGCCACCCGAGCCCGAGCCGGAGGAGCCCGACGACTCGGACGAACCCGAGGAGTCGGACGACGAGTCCGAGGAGCCGCCCGCGGTGCCATTGCTCCGGCTGTCGTTGCGGTAGAAGCCGGACCCCTTGAACACCACGCCCACAGCGTTGAACAGCTTGCGCAGCCGCCCGCCGCACTCCGGGCAGACGGTCAGCGCGTCGTCGGTGAAGCTCTGGAACTGCTCGAAGGCGTGGCCGCACTCCGTGCAGCGGTACTGGTAGGTGGGCAACGCGGGTGATCCTCGCTGAGGTGGACTTCGGGTCGGACGTCCGGCGGTTGGCACTCGCCACCGCCGACTGCCAATTCTACGGCACGCCCCGGACCCGCCGACGGTCAGCGGAGGTCGAGCGGGCTTCGGGGGCCGAGCGCAGTCGAGACCACGCTGATCCGGCGGCCTAGTCGGCTTCGATGGTCGACCACCGAACTGCGGCTCGACCACCGCACTTCCGGCTCGACCACCGACGGTTCGAGCTCGCTCTCCGAACGGGATCAGCCGCGGAGGTCGAGCCAGCGGGTGGGGGTGGCGACCGAGGTGACCGGGCGGTCGTGGTCGTCGACGGGTACGTCGCGGCCGACCTCCTCGTCGTACAGCAGGCACACGATCGGCGTGCCCACCGGCACCCGGGTGAGCGCCCGGTCGTAGCAGCCGCCGCCCTGGCCCAGGCGGTACCCGGTGCCGGAGACGGCCTGTCCCGGGACGAGCACCACGTCGGCGGTCGCGATCGCGTCGACCCCGAGCCGGTCGACCGGTTCGAGCAGCCCGTACCTCGCGGGTGCCAGCGACGTGGGTCCTCGCCAGGTGCCCCAGTCGAGGTCCATGCCGGGGAGCACGATCGGGAGGATGACGCGTTTCCCCATCGCGGCAAGGGATTCCAGCAGCGCGCCGGTCGCCGGCTCCGTCCCGATCGAGACGTACGCCGTCAGCGTGGCCGCCCGGCGTACCACCGGATGGGTGGTGACGACCTCGGCCAGGTCGCGGCCCAGAGACCCCAGCTCGGCGACCGACAGCCGGTTGCGCGAGGTGCGGATCTGGTCGCGCAGAGCGATCTTCGCCACAGCGACGGCCGAGGCGGGCGGATCCCCTGGTCGGGATTGCGGTGGTGGCACCCCGCAAGCCTACGATCGGACGATGAGCAGTGCCGGACTCGACCGCGCCCGCACCAAGATGTCCGACGCAGGCATCGACCCCGTCGCGATCGAGACCTTCGCCCACTACTACCGCCTCCTCGAGCACGGCGAGACCGGGATGATCCCGGAGTCGTCGATCGAGCCGATCGACAGCGAGTCGCTGGCCGACGTCGACGTCGACGACGAGACCGCATCCGCGGCGCTCCGCACGACGGCGGTGATCAAGCTGAACGGCGGCCTCGGCACGTCGATGGGCATGGAGCGCGCCAAGAGTCTGCTCTGCGTCCGCAAGGGCATGTCGTTCCTCGACGTGATCGCACGCCAGGTGCTGCACCTGCGTCGCGACCATGACGCGCCGCTGCCGTTGATGTTCATGAACAGCTTCCGCACGTCGGCCGACACCATGGACGCGCTCGCGAGGTACGCCGACCTGCCGGTCGACGGGCTGCCACTCGAGTTCCTGCAGAACCGCGAGCCCAAGCTGCTCGTCGACGACCTGACGCCGGTCAGCTGGGGACGTGAGCCCGACCTCGAGTGGTGCCCGCCCGGGCACGGCGACCTCTACACCGCGCTGCGCGGGACCGGGCTCCTCCAGACGCTGATCGACCGTGGCTACGAGCGGGTCTTCGTCTCCAACAGCGACAACCTCGGCGCGGTCCCCGACGCCAGGATCGCGGGCTGGTTCGCCCGGGCCGGGACGCCGTTCGCGATCGAGGCGGTACGCCGTACCCCCTCGGACCGCAAGGGCGGCCACTTCGCACGCCGGAAGTCCGACGGACGGATCGTGCTCCGGGAGACGGCCCAGACCTCGAAGGAGGACCAGGCCGCGCTCGCCGACCTCGACCGGCACCGGTTCTGCTCGACCAACAACCTCTGGTTCGACCTCCGAGCGATGTCCGAGGCCCTCGACGCCCGGCACGGCATCCTCGGCCTGCCGCTGATCCGCAACGTCAAGCACGTCGACCCGGCCGATCCCTCGAGCCCCGAGGTGATCCAGATCGAGACCGCCATGGGCGCCGCCATCGAGGTCTTCGAAGGTGCGCGCACCATCGAGGTCGGCCGCGACCGCTTCGTGCCGGTGAAGACAACCAACGACCTGCTCGTGCTGCGCTCCGACGTGTACGACGTCGGCAACGACTTCGTGCTCGACCCGGCGTCCGACATCCCGTTCGTCGACCTCGACCCCGACTACTACAAGATGGTGCCCGAGTTCGAGCGCCGCTTCCCCGAAGGTGCTCCGAGCCTGCGTCGCGCCACCTCGCTCACCGTCAGCGGCGACTGGACCTTCGGCGCCGACGTGAAGGTGGTCGGCGACGTGAAGCTCCGGACCGGTGCGGCCGAGCGGGTCGCTCCCGGTAGCGTCTTGGAGCATGACTGACGCGCTGGTCTCCGTCGAGGCTCATCTCGAGCGGATCCTGACCGCCGTCGACCCGCTCCCGGCCTTCGACCAGCCGCTCATGGAGGCGTTCGGCCTGGCGGCGGCCGAGGACGTGTACGCGCGGGTCGCCCTGCCGGGCTTCGACAACTCGGCCATGGACGGGTACGCCGTGGCGCACGCCGACGTCGCGACGGCCAGCCGGGAGACGCCGGTCCACCTGCCGGTCGTCGGGGAGATCGGCGCCGGCCAGGCGTCGCTGCTCGCGATGTCTCCGGGCACCGCGGTCAAGATCATGACCGGTGCTCCGGTCCCCGCCGGCGCGGACTCCGTCGTCCCCTACGAGTGGACCGACCACGGCGTCGCCAACGTCGTGATCTCGCAGGCGCCCGACCGGGGGCAGCACGTGCGACCGAAGGGCCAGGACATCAGCGAGGGCGACCTGATCGTCCAGGCCGGGACGGTGCTCGGGCCGCGGCAGATCGGCCTGCTCGCCGCGATCGGGCGACCCTCGGTCCGGTCGCGGCCCCGTCCGCGGGTGGTGGTGATGTCCACCGGGTCCGAGCTGCGCGAGCCGGGCTCGGCCCTCGGGCGTGACTCGATCTACGACGGCAACTCGTTCCTGCTCGCCGCGGCCGCCCGCCAGGCGGGAGCGATCGCCTACCGGGTCGGCATCGTCCCGGACGAGCCGCGCACGTTCCTGAACGCGCTCAACGACCAGCTGGTGCGCGCCGACCTCGTGGTCACCAGCGGCGGGGTCTCGATGGGCGACTACGACGTGGTGAAGGAGGCGCTCAGCCCGCTCGGGACGGTCTGGTTCGGCGGCGTCGCCATGCAGCCGGGGAAGCCCCAGGGCTTCGGCACGGTCGGCGAGGACGCGATCCCGATCGTGACCCTGCCCGGCAACCCGGTGTCGTCGTACATCTCCTTCGAGCAGTTCGTGCTCCCCGCGATCCGGCGCCTGATGGGCCGCACGCCGTACACCCGGCCGGAGGCGGACGCGATGCTCACCCACGGGCTGCGCGCGCCCGAGGGACGCCGGATGTTCGCCCGCGGCATCCTCTCGGTCGTCGACGGCAGGCTGGCCGTCACCCCCGTTGGGCCGCAGGGCTCGCACATGATCGGCGACCTCGCCGAGTCCGACGCGCTGATCGTGGTGCCGGAGTCCGTGACCTGGGTCGAGGCCGGTGAGACAGTGACCGTGCAGCCTCTCGACGAGGAGTTCTGAATGGAAGACGGACTCACGCACATCGACGAGTCCGGTGCCGCCCGGATGGTCGACGTGTCCGGCAAGGACGTCACCGCCCGCGAGGCGGTGGCGGCCGGTCGGGTCCAGGTCTCCCCGGAGGTGGTCGCACTGCTCCGCGGTGCCGGCGTACCCAAGGGCGACACCCTCGCCGTCGCCCGGCTCGCCGGGATCCTCGGTGCCAAGCAGACCTCGTCCCTGATCCCGCTCTGCCACCCGCTCGCCCTCTCCTCGGTCACCGTCGACCTCGAGGTCGCCGACGACTCGGTCGAGGTGACCGCCACGGTCCGCACCACCGACCGCACCGGCGTCGAGATGGAGGCACTGACCGCGGTCGCGGTGGCAGGTCTGACCGTGATCGACATGGTCAAGGCGGTCGACAAGCGGGCCGCGATCACCGACGTCCGCCTCCTGCGCAAGTCGGGCGGCAAGTCCGGCGACTTCGTGAGATGACCTCCCTTCGGGGCGCGGTGGTGGTCGCGTCCAACCGCGCGGCGACCGGCGTGTACGACGACACCACCGGCCCGCTGCTCGTGGAGTTCCTCGTGTCACTGGGGTTCTCGTGCGACCGGCCGATCGTGGTCCCCGACGGCGAGCCGGTCGGCGCGGCCATCGCGGCCGAGGTCGCGGGCGGCGCGCGGGTGGTCCTGACCACGGGAGGCACCGGGCTCACGCCGACCGATCTCACCCCCGAGGTCACCCGGTCCCTGCTCGACCGCGAGGTGCCGGGGATCGCCGAGGCGATCCGCGCGTACGGCGTCGGGAAGGGCGTGCCGACCGCGGCCCTGTCGCGCGGCCTGGCCGGCGTGGCCGGTGACTGCCTGGTCGTCAACCTGCCGGGCTCGCGCGGCGGGGTGAAGGACGCGGTCGCCGTCCTCGAGCCGCTCCTCCTGCATGCCGTGGAGCAGATCGTGGGGAGTGACCATTGACCGCAGCACCTCAGGACCCCGCATGAACACCGGCTGGCCGGTGACGCTGCAGTACGGCGACGTCACGCTCCGCCCGCTCCGCTACCGCGACGCCCGCGCCTGGCGCGCCGTACGCCGGAGGAACGCCGCGTGGCTGCAGCCGTGGGACGCCACCGTGCCGCCCGGCGGCACGGAGCGTCCGGCGACCTTTCGCAGCCTGGTGGCCCGCATGCAGCGGCACGCCCGGCAGGGCCTCGGGATGCCGTTCGCGGTCGAGGTCGACGGACGGTTCGCCGGGCAGGTGACCGTCAACAACATCGTCCGCGGCTCCGCCCAGTTCGCCTCGATCGGCTACTGGCTCGACCGCGACGTCGCCGGACGCGGTGTCATGCCGACCGCGGTCGCGCTGGTGATCGACCACTGCTTCCGGTCCGCCGGGCTGCACCGGATCGAGGTCGCGATCCGTCCGGAGAACACCAACTCCCTGCGCGTCGTCGAGAAGCTCGGCATCCGTGAGATCGGCTACGCGCCGAGGTTCCTCCACATCGACGGCGCCTGGCGCGACCACCGCATCTACGCGATCACCGTCGAGGAGTGCCCCGAGGGGATGCTGGCTCGCCTCTCCGGTTCGTCCCAACAGTCACAGGAGTGATTTCGCGACACACCTGTTCACATCCACAGGCGTCTGTGCGAGCGAATCTAGGGTCGGGTCGTGGACCTGAGCGGACTCATCTTCGTGGCCCTGGCGGTCGCCTGGGCCGCCTATCTGATCCCCAAGGCTCTTCGTCACCACGACGACGTCGTCCGCGGCCGCTCGATCGACCGCTTCTCCGAGAGCATGCGGGTCCTGGCTCGTCGCGAACCGGTCAGCGCGCGGATGGCCCAGCTGGTGGTCACGCCGGCCCGAGCCGCCGCCGCGGTCGTCAGCACCAAGCCGTCCGCGGCGTCGCCCTCGCCGGATGAGCAGTACGCCGCGCGCCGGGCCGCCGTCCGCAAGGCCACCAAGCGCCGCCGCCGGGTGCTCACCCTCCTGCTGCTCGCACTGGTCGCGGTCACCGCTGCCTGCGCCGACGGTCGGATCGTCTGGACGTACGTCGCGATCCCCGCCGGACTGCTGGTCGCCTGGCTGGTCGCCTGCCGGCTCATGGTTCGCAAGGAGCGCGCCTGGCGCCCAGTCGCGCGGACGGAGGTCGAGGAGGACCTCGCCGGCGATCCCGACGCGTCCACGGACGAGCAGCCGCAACCCGAGGCCGTGCGAGACCCGAAGCTCTGGGACCCCGTGCCCGTGACGCTCCCGACCTACGTCTCCAAGCCGGCCGCACGCCGTACCGTCCGCACCATCGACCTCGACTCCACCGGCGTCTGGACATCGGGCCGCACCGAGGCCGACTCCGCACTCGCCCGCGAGGCCGATGCCGCCGAGGCGGCCGAGCGCGTCCGTCGTCGCGTCTCCCGCAAGGACGAAGCCGGCGACGAGGCCGTCAACTCCTGAGCGCGCCGCGGTGCCTGGCCGATTCGGGAAGGCCCCGCAGCCGGTGCTAGCCTTTCGCTTCGCGTCGCCGGCCGGTCAGGCTGAGTCAGGGCGAGTCAGGCGACGCTGACCCGGGGCTGTGGCGCAGCTGGTAGCGCATCTCGTTCGCAACGAGGGGGTCAGGGGTTCGAGTCCCCTCAGCTCCACCCGATCCGGATCCACCAGGTCCCCGTGGCCGACTCGGACGACGGGTTGACGGCACAAGACGGTCAGCCGGCCAGACGCCGTCCGGAGCGCGCGTCGAGGCGACGGGCTCGCTGGCGACGGAGCCGGCGTACCAGCACCGGCGCATGGTCGAGGCACTCGTCGTCGTCGAGAAGCCGCGCGAGCCGCCGATAGTACGCGGTCGGCTCCTCCGCGAACCGGTCTCGGATCGCGGCGTCCTTGGTGCCGGCGTACTGCCACCATCCCGCCTCGAGATCCAGAGTGCGACGGGCCGTCTCGTCGAGCATGCGGTCGAGCCTGCCACACGCCCTCCGGGCTCTCGACGTGGCCCGTGTCGGGCCCGATTTGGCGGGGTGACGCCGATGTACCAGCGAAGTCGAGCCCTTGGACCCAGCGCGGTCCGGGCAGTACGGACGGGTCCGCGGCGTCCGTTGGTCCCGCCGGACGGGCACAACGGGCCATGGGCACCTACCCGAACGGCCCAACTGGTCTAGTCCAGTTGTAGGCGTGGGCAAAGCCGATATTCGGCGTGTTTATCGAGTGGGTCTTGTCAAAAGGTAAAAGTCCAGGAAATGTAAGGACCCCCCGCACGGATGCGGGGGGCCGGTCGCGATTGGAAGGAACCAGTCGCGGTCTCGCATTCGGCCTGGGGGGCTGGCGCCTGCGAGCTTCTCACCTGATGGCTGGGGGGTTGCCATCCGATGGGTGGCATCTGATGGCTGGGGGGTTGCCATCTGATGTTGACTCAAGTTTACACGTCGCGCCTGCGCGCGATGCACTTTCTGCAAATTGATCGGCTTTTTACCTTACGCATCTGATTTCACGCTCGGAAGACGCACGGCAGGGGATTTGAGGGCTCCAGGGCGGTCGTCACAGGCGCCACACACGACACGTGGGTACTTGTCAAGACTTCCAAATTTGCCACGGCGTACCCCAAACTTCTCTCGGAGCGTCTCGGGACAGGCACCACACAGGGAGAAACACTGACATGGCACGTCACACCAAGATCAAGCTCGCCGCGCTGGCCACCTCGTTCGTGGCTGCGATCGGGATCGTCGCCGTCGGGCCGGCCACCAGCGCCGACGCCGGGCACAGCCAGATCACCCAGCTGCGCGGCGGCTACGAGGGCTGCTGCTGACGTTCAGCTACGACAGCTGAGCAACACCCGCACGGCTCTTCGGCCGGATGCGCAGGCCTGACGAGGCCGCTGCGCTTCGGTAGGCGTCGCGTGCCGCCTCGAGGTCGCCCACGTCCTCGAGCAGATCCGCGAGCTCGAACCACAGCTGTGCGGCATCGCGGTCTGCGCCGACGGCCGTCAGCAGGAAGACCGCACGTCGGTAGGCCCGCTTGGCGCCTTCACCGTCTCCGCGCGCGGCGGCCACCTGGCCGGCCAGCGATTCCGCATCGGCGGCCAGGATCGGAGCTTCGTCCTTGACCGACGAGATGATCTCCGCACAGATGTCGTCGGCCCGCGCCAGGTCACCGTCCAAGTAGTGCGCGCGGGCGATCGCCAGTCGGTTGCCCGAGATCTCGATCGTGCTGGCACTCGACCAGACCAGTTCCTCGGCGGCCTTCTCGAGGTGACGCTTCGCCTCCGTCACGTCGGGCGGGTCGAGCTCGAGCTGCATCCGACCGAGGCTGGTGCGCAGTCGCGCCAGGTTGCGCGAGTCCTGTCCCTCCGCGAGCAGGGCGAGGGCGCGCTCGGCGAGCGGCACCGCGTTGCTGACCGAACCGCGCTCGGCCTCGAAGATGCTGGCGTTCCAGTACGCCGAGGCGCGGGCCACCGGCGAGTCCAGTGCCTCGGCCTTGACGATCGCCTTGCGGCACATCCGGACCGCGTGTCCCGCGTCCCCGCGCACGAAGTACGCAAAAGCGACGGTCACCGTCAGCTGGACGGCCTCGTCGCAGCTGCCGATGTGGGATCCCTCGAGCGAGGCCATCACCCGCTCGCCGACCTCGATGGCACGCGTCAGATCGCCGGAGTTCTTCAGGCAACGGACCATCGCGATCGCGCTCTTGATCCGGACCAGGCCGCCCTTGCGGGAGTAGACCAGCTCCTCCAGCTGCAGGATCGCGTCGTCGATACTGCCCTGACCCTCGAGCGCGCGGGCGATGATGTACTTGCCGCGGAAGACGAGCTCCTCCTGCGAGGCGACAGCGGCGCGGTCGACCGCCTGTCGCGCCTGCGACTCGGCCTCGAGGTGCTGGCCGGACTCCAAGGAGAGCTCGGCGAAGTCCAGGGTCAGCTTGATCTCGTCGTACTCGCGCGCGGTGACGCCGCGGAGCAGGTGCTCGGTGGGTACGCCGAGGCGCGCGGCCAGGTCCTCGAGGGTCTGGCTGTTCGGCCTTCGCTGGCCGGACTCGATGCGCGACACATAGCCGACGGAGATGTCGTCGCCGGCGAGCTGGGTCTGGGTCCACCCCTTGGCGACCCGGGCAGCACGGATGCGCTGACCGAGCTCCGCCGGGTCGATCTCCTTCAGGAGGTCTGCCTCGAGCACGTCCATAGCGGGATTGTGACCGAGAGATGCGCCGTCCGGGCAAGAAATCTGACAAGACGAGGATCTTTGGAGGCAAATTTGGGTGAAGTGGCCCGAAAGGACTACGCGGCACCAACCGAAAGACTAGATTCACCCCGTCGGCATCCGAACCGCTCGCGGATAGAATGTCGATGTTTGGCCGGGGGGCTAGGCGTCACGCGTGCGTCGTTCCGACGCACGCGTGACGTGTCTCTGGCCCCGGTCACGCCGCCTCCCCGCTTCGCGGGCCACCGCCGGCGACTCCGCTCCCCGCAGGGTGTCAGCTCGCGAGGGCAGCGTCGAGGATCGCCTCCGCCGTGCGCAGGGTCAGCCGCCGCGCAGCGTCGGCCGACAGCCCGCGCACGTCGAGCAGGACTATGAAGGCCTCCCACCCGATCACCAGAGCCAACCCGGAGACCAGGTCCTCGTAGTCCTCGCGGGCGAGTCGTTCGCGGCACGGCTCGACCGCCCACTCGATCCAGCCGACCCGTCGGTGCCCTCGACGTGGACCGCCGCCGGCCGGTGGCGGAGCGTCCACCGTCAGCCTGATCAGCTTGCGCCCGAGCGGCAGCGAGCTCTCCATGGTCGCGAAGGTCTCGGTGACCAGCGTGCGCAGCCGCTCGTGCGGGTCGTCGGAGGCCTGGGCGGCGAGTGCTGCGTCCACGTCGACGTTCAGCGTGCCGATGGTCGCGTCGAGCACGAGCTGGTCGAGGGTCGGGTAGTAGAGGTACACGGTGCGCCGCGACACGTCGGCCGCGGCCGCGATCTCGCTCACCGACGGTTCGGCACCGGTGCGGAGCAGCCCCGCGGTGGCGTCGAGGATCGCCCGCCTGGTACGCCGCCGCTGGGCGACCCGGCCGGTGGTGCGCTCCTGGGTCACGCGTTCGTCCTCTCCTCTTGACAGCCCGATCTGTAGGTCTCACTATACCGACGTGCATTCATTACACACAAGTGCAACAACGACACAGGATTGCAGGAACTGAGATGACCGACTGCGCACTCGCCGCACCCACCCGCCCCGGCAGGGGCGTTACGCGTGTCAACCGACTGCTACGCCGCCCGTCCGGGATCCCACGCTGGACCCGGCTGTTCGGTGTGGCCGTCGTGCCGCTCGAGCAGGAAGATCCCGATGCCCCACAGGCCTGGGTCGTCTGCGCGGGCGCGGGCACCGCGCACACCGCCGCCCTCTTCCACGAGGGCCCGTACGCCGGCCACCGACTCCACTGACCACGAGAGGATGCTGACCATGACCACCGTCATCACCGTGTACGACGTGCCCGACGGGGCACCGGCCCCGACCGCACTGGCCGAGGGGCACACGCTGCACCGCGCCGTCGGCATGCCCGCGGCGTACCCCTGGATCGACCTGGGCGAGGCTGCCACCGCGGAGGACGCGGCGCTCCTCGTCGCCTCCGCGGCCGGGCGGCCGGGGGCGCTCGCAGGCCGGTACGAGGCCTTCCACGTCAACGACCAGGCTGCTCCGGCGTACGACCCGGACCGGCACGACGAGAGCGTCATCTTCGTCAACTGCATGCGGTTCGCGCCGGAGCGGCACGACGCGGCGTTCGCGGCCTGGGAACGGGTCAACCACTACATGGTGCGCAAGCCCGGTTATCGCTGGCACCGGTTGCACCGACGCCTGGACGACGACGCGCCGTTCGGCCTGGTCAACGTCGTCGAGTGGGAGTCGCCGGACGCCTGGCGTGCCGCGCACGACGACGGCTTCCGCGCGCTGGCCGGCGGCGACCTGCCGTTCACGGCCCAGCCCACACTGTGCCGCGCCGTCTCCGCCGACGAGGGGGTGGCCCGATGATCGACGCCGACGCCCGCACCGCCGCCACCGGCTCGGCCACCACCGGACCGGTGACCCTGATCAACAGCTTCCGGGTGCCACCCGACCGGGACGAGGCCTTCCATGCGCTGTGGGAGCGGACCAGCCACTACTTCACCCGGCAGCCCGGCTTCCTGTCGCTGCGCCTGCACCGCGCGGTCAGCGACGACGCGGCGTACCGCTGGGTGAACGTGGCCCGCTGGGACAACGAGGCGTCCTTCCGTGCCGCCCATGCCACTACGGAGTTCCGCGACGTCGTGACCGCGCCAGGCTGGGAGGAGTTCCCGAGCACGCCGGTGCTCTTCGAGGCGGTCACGGAGGTCGGCTGACGGCGCCGGGGTGACCCGGGGCGTGCAAGGGTGGGGAGAGGCACGTCCGAGGAGGAGCGCATGGAGTACACCAGGCTGGGCGACAGCGGGCTCGAGGTCTCGCGGATCACCATCGGCTGCATGAGCTGGGGGAACGGCGGCCAGGACCGGCCGTGGATGAAGGACGAGGCGTTCGCCGAGCAGACCATCAAGGCCGCCCTCGACGCGGGGGTCAACTTCTTCGACACCGCCAACGTGTACGCCGCCGGCACCAGCGAGGAGTACACCGGTCGGTCGCTGTGGAAGCACGCCGACCGCGAGGACGTCGTCCTGGCCACCAAGGTGAACGGCCGGATGCGGCCCGGTCCCAACGGTGCGGGGCTGTCGCGCAAGGCGATCCTGCAGGAGATCGACGCCAGTCTCGGGCGGCTGGGCACCGACTACGTCGACCTCTACCAGATCCACCGCTTCGACCGCGCGGTCCCGGTCGAGGAGACGATGGAGGCCCTGCACGACGTGGTGAAGGCCGGCAAGGCCCGGTACATCGGAGCCTCGTCGATGTATGCCTGGCAGTTCGCGAAGATGCAGCACGCTGCCGAGCGTCACGGCTGGACGCGGTTCGTCTCCATGCAGAACCACTACAACCTGCTGTACCGCGAGGAGGAGCGGGAGATGCTGCCGCTCTGCGCCGACCAGGGCGTCGGTGTCGTCCCGTGGAGCCCGCTGGCGCGTGGACGGCTGACCCGGCCGTGGGACAGCCGCACTGCGCGGTCGGAGACCGATGAGTTCGGCCGCTCCTTGTACCGCGACGAGGACCAGGCGGTGGTCGAGAAGGTCCTGGCCGTCGCATCGAGACGTGAGGTCTCGCCGGCGCAGGTCGCCCTCGCCTGGCTGCTGGCGCAGCCCGCCGTCACCTCCCCGATCGTGGGGATCACCAGGCCCGAGCACCTCACCGACGCCCTCGCCGCGGTGGAGCTGGAGCTCACCGAGGACGAGGTCGCCGAGCTGGGCTCGGGCTACGTCCCCCACGCGATCGCCGGCCACCAGTAGGGGCCGTGCCGAATTCCCCGCTCAGGCGGGGAAGTCCGCACTGAGTGGGGGAAATCTGGGCCAACAAGTGTCGAACTCCCCGCTCAGGCGGGGAATTCGACAGGCCATCAGATCCAGCGGGAGAACCAGATCCGCTGGAGCCACTCGGAGTGGGTGAGCAGGGCGTCGGTGTAGATCGGCCAGAACCACGCGAAGTTGAGGATCACCAGCACGACGTACGACCCGGCGGCGACGACGCCGACGGTACGTCGTGGCGTGGGGTCTCGCGATGACCCGAGGAGCTTGCCTATCGTCAGCGCCAGGGCGAGCACCACGAAGGGCAGGGTCACGATCGCGTAGAAGCTGAAGATCGGCCGGCCGTCGTACTCGAACCAGGGCAGCCACGTGGAAGCCGTGCCGACCACGGCTATCCCGAACCGCCAGTCCCGGGCGCCCACCCACATGAACAGCGCGAAGATCAGCGCCAGGGCACCACCCCACCAGATCGCGGGTGTGCCGAGCATCAGCACCTGGCGCAGGCAGTCGCTGCCCTTCGGCGCGTCGCAGCCGTCGGTCCCCGGCTTGATGCCGGTCTGGGCGTCGACACCCACCGGACGGTTCAGCAGCAGCCACCCCCGCGGCTGCGACGCGTAGGTGTGGGTGCAGCCGGTCAGGAAGTGGGTGTGGAAGACGTAGACGTCGCGGTGGTAGTACCACAGCGACTCGAGGCCCTGGACCAGCCCGGGGATGCCGTGCCGCACGGGTTGATCCGCGGTCGGCCAGTGCAACGAGTCGTCGCTGACGATGTTCTTGCCGCAGTCCGAGCCCCCGGAGACGTAGTGGGTGTACTGCGTGTTGGACAGGTACTCGACGTACTGCGACGAGTGCATCAGCCACCCGGTCCAGGTCGCGATGTAGACCACCAGACCGACCAGCACGATGTGCGCGAACGCCGGGACGCCGTCGGCCAACAGCGACTTGAGGCCCGCGAAGCTGACGCCGAACGACCTCCGGGCACCGGCGCACCAGGCGACGACCAGGAGGCCGAACGCCGCCATCGGGTACACCGCCTCCCACTTGCTGCCGCAGGCCAGTCCCCAGCAGACGCCGGAGGCGAGCAGCCAGGGGCGGAACAGCAGAGCCCGGACCGGACCCCAGCCCTCGCCCTCGACCTGCCCGGGGACGAGGACGGCGAGTCTGGCGCGGTACCAGTCGCGGTCCACCACCAGGCAGTGCACGGCGCAGAGCGTGAAGAAGGCCACGAAGATGTCGAGCAGGGCGAGGCGCGAGAGCACGAACTCCAGCCCGTCGAAGCTCAGGATCAGCCCCGCGACGCAGCCGAGCAGCGTGGAGCCGGTGAGGCGGCGGACGAACCTGATCATCACCAGGATCAGCAGCGTGCCGACGATCGCCGGCACGACCCGCCAGCCGAGCGGGGTGAAGCCGAAGATCTTCTCGCCCACCCCGATCAGCCACTTGCCGACCTCGGGATGGACCACCATCGAGGCGTCCGGCTTCCAGAGACCGGTCGTCTGGCCGGCCAGGATGTGCTTGTTCGCCACACCGCCGTCGTTGGCGATGTAGTCACGCGCGTAGCCGAAGTGCCACAGCGACCAGGCGTCCTTGGCGTAGTAGGTCTCGTCGAACTCGAAGGCGTGCGGGGTCCCCAGCTTCCAGAGCCGGACGAACAGCGACAGCAGCGTGATCGACACCGTGGCGGTCCAGCCGACGAACGGGTCCTCGAACCGGCCGCGCAACCGCGCCCGCTGCTGGGCGAGCGGCACCGGGTTGCCCTCGGCGTCGTGCGACAGACCGGTCATCCGACGGCGCTCGGGGGGCGCGGCTGCTCCGGTCGTCACGTTCGGCAACTGTAGGGCCCTTCCGGTCGTCCGCCGGAGAGGAACCCCTGGGTGCCTGTGGGGCGGACGACCCGGAGGGCCTGGGATGATCGGACGGTGGCCGGGACATCCGATGAGGCGGGAGTGCTGGTGCTCGCGGCGACGCCGATCGGACAGGCGGCCGACGCCCCGCCGCGGCTGGCCGCGGAGCTGGCCGAGGCAGACCTGATCGCGGCCGAGGACACCCGTCGGTTGGCCCGGCTGGCCGGCGAGCTCGGCGTCGAGGTGAAGGGCCGGGTCACGTCGTACTTCGACGGCAACGAGGCGGCCCGTACGCCGGGTCTCGTCGAGCGGCTCGTGGCCGGTGACCGGGTCGTGCTGGTGACCGACGCCGGGATGCCGAGCGTCTCCGATCCCGGGTACCGGCTGGTCGCGGCCGCGGTCGAGGCGGGCATCCGGGTCACCGCGGTGCCGGGCCCGTCGGCGGTGCTCACGGCGCTCGCGCTGAGCGGGCTGCCGGTGGACCGGTTCTGCTTCGAGGGTTTTCTGCCGCGCAAGGCGGGCGAGCGCTCGCGCCGGCTCGCGGCGCTGGCCGGCGAGGAGCGGACGCTGGTGTTCTTCGAGGCCCCGCACCGCACGGCGGCCGCCGTATCGGCGATGGCGGACGCCTTCGGCGGCGACCGGCCGGCGGCCGTCTGCCGGGAGCTGACCAAGACCCACGAGGAGGTACGCCGTGGCGGGCTCGCCGAGCTGGCCGCCTGGGCCGAGGAGGGCGTGCGGGGCGAGGTGACGATCGTCGTGGCAGGCGCCGTCTTTTCCGCGTCGGTCACCACCGACCCGGACGCGCTGCGCGCCGCGGTCGAGGCCGAGGAGGCCGCCGGGACGAGTCGCAAGGGCGCGATCCGCGCCGTGGCCACCCGGGCCGGCGTACCGAAGCGGAGGGTGTACGACGCGGTGCACGGCGTGGGGCCCGATCTGCAGGAGGAGGTGTGAGCGGCCCGATGCGCAGCCGATCGGCGGACGACGAGCAGGGTCAGCGTCGCGACCGCGAACGGCCACCACCGCCCGAACCCCTGCCCCTCCCCGTCGTCGACAACCACTGCCACCTCGACATCTCCGACGGCGACTGGCTCGAGACCGGCCAGGCGATCGCCCGGGCGACCGAGGTCGGCGTACGCCGGATCGTGCAGATCGGCTGCGACCTGCCCGGGGCGGCGTGGGCTGTCGAAGCCGCCGAGGAGCACGACGCGCTGGTGGCGGGTGTCGCGCTGCATCCCAACGAGGCGCCTCGGCTCGCCGCGGAAGGACGGCTCGACGAGGCGCTCGCCGAGATCGAGCGCCTGGCGCAGTCGCACGCCGCCGTCCGAGCCGTCGGTGAGACCGGTCTGGACTTCTTCCGCACCGGCCCCGAAGGCCGCGACGTCCAGCGGGAGTCGTTCGTCCGTCACATCGACCTCGCCAAGCGACTCGGCAAGACCCTGGTGATCCACGACCGCGACGCCCACGACGCCGTGCTCGAGGTGATCGACGCCGAGGGCGCCCCCGAGCGCTGGGTGATGCACTGCTTCTCCGGCAACGTCCGCTTCGCCAAGGCCTGCCTCGACCGCGGCGCCCACCTCTCCTTCGCCGGGACCGTCACCTTCAAGAACGCACAGCCATTGCGCGACGCGCTCGCCGTCGTGCCGCTCGACCGGGTGCTGGTCGAGACCGACGCGCCGTTCCTGACGCCGACGCCCTACCGCGGCCGCCCGAACGCGTCGTACCTCGTGCCGATCACTGTGCGGGCGATGGCGGAGGTGCGCGGCGACGACCTCGAGACCCTGTGCGCGGCGATCGACTCGAACACGGAGGCGGCGTACGGCGCGTGGTGACGCCCGGATCCAGACAGTAATCGGCGGGTTTCGGACACGAGAGCCTCGTCACAAACGGCGTCAAGGAGTTGGGCCCGTGGCGGGGCCTACGTAGGGTCTTGTGGCTGTTGGCCGGGATCGGGTGCTGCATGCGAATCCGGCGTCGGGGCTGCGTACCTGCTGCGCAGCCTTTTCCATGCGGGCCCCGCATCGTGCATGACACCGTGCATGACGGAGCGGGGCCGGTGGCCCGACGTCGTCCGAGGCCCGGGGAGTACGACGTCTGGAGAGCTGTGCGCCAGAAGCTCGCACGAATCAGCAAGAGCAAGGCAGCGTTGGTCGCCACCGGGGCGGTCGCCCTCGCGGCGGTGGTCGGGACGACCGTCGGCTACGCGTCGATGGCGCATGGGTCCGACGTGACCCTCAACGTGGACGGCCACGTCGAGCACGTGACCGCCCAGGGCGACACCGTGGGACAGGTCCTGAAGGACCAGGGGATCGCCCTGCGCTCGCACGACGAGGTGGCCCCCGCCGTCGACCAACCGGTGCACGACGGCACGAGCATCGCGGTCCGCTACGGCAAACCGTTGAAGCTGGACGTCGACGGTGACACCACGACGTACTGGGTGACCGCGACGAACGTGCGCGGGGCACTCGACGAGATCAACCGCAGCTTCGACCGGGCCCACCTGTCGGTCAGCCGCGGCGCCGGCATCACCCGCGACGGACTGCGGATCTCGATCGCCACCGCCAAGCGGCTCACGTTCGTGATCGGCGGGAAGAAGCCGGTGCACGAGACCGTCCCGGCGTACACCGTCGCCCAGGCACTGAAGGCGATCGACGTCAAGCTGGGCAAGGACGACGTGGTCCACCCGGGCCTGCACCGCACCCTCACCGAGGGCGACAAGGTGGTGCTGGACCGGGTCCGGATCGTGCGCAAGCAGGTGAAGGGCGAGGCCATGCCCTTCGCGACCGTCACCCGTGACGACTCGTCGATGGCCCGCGGCTCGAGCACGGTGGTGCGCGACGGCCGTGAGGGGCTGCGCGACGTGACCTACCGGATCCTTTTCCGCAACGGCCGGCTCGTCGCGCGCACGGTGCTCTCGCAGGACGTGCTCAGTGACCCGGTGGCACAGATCGAGCGGGTCGGCACCAAGACGGTCGCGACCACGAACTTCGCGAGTGGCAACACCGTCTGGGACCGCCTCGCGCAGTGCGAGTCCGGGGGAAACTGGGCGACCAACACCGGCAACGGCTACTACGGCGGGCTGCAGTTCTCGCTCGGCACGTGGCAGGCGTACGGTGGAAGCGGACTTCCCAGCAACGCCTCGCGGCTGACGCAGATCGCGATCGCCACCAAGGTCCGTGACGCCAGCGGTGGGTACGGCGCATGGCCGGCCTGCGCGGCGTCCTTGGGACTGCCCCGCTGACGCCACCCGTCGACAGCGCGACAACGAAAGAGCCCGGTGACCGAGCGTCGGGCCCCGAACCCCCCTTCGGGTCCCAGTCGTGCGCTCCTGGTCATCGCCGGCCGGCCTGACACCCCCCATAGGCTGGCCAACATGACGTCCGCCGGCCCGAGTCTGCTCGGGCCGGCGGACGTTCGCGCGCTCGCCGCCCGTCACGGCGTACGCCCGACCAAGCAGCGCGGGCAGAACTTCGTGATCGACGCCAACACCGTGCGACGGATCGTGCGGGAGGCGGCGTTGCGGCCGGACGACGTCGTCGTCGAGGTCGGGCCGGGGCTGGGGTCGCTGACCCTGGCACTGCTCGGCGAGGTGCGACGGGTCGTGGCGATCGAGGTGGACCCGGTGCTGGCCGCCGCGCTGCCCGACACGTTGACGGCGTACGCACCCGACCTGGCGGCGCACTGCGAGGTGCTCGTCGCCGACGCGCTGCGGGTGACCGAGATCCCCGGCCCGGCGCCCACGGCTCTGGTGGCCAACCTGCCCTACAACGTCTCGGTGCCCGTGCTGCTCCACCTGCTCGCCCTGCTGCCGAGCCTCGAGCGGGGGCTGGTGATGGTGCAGTCCGAGGTCGCGGACAGACTCGCGGCCCGGCCCGGGTCCAAGGTGTACGGCGTGCCGAGCGTGAAGGCCGCGTGGTACGCCGACGTCCGCCGGGCCGGCGCGATCGGGCGCACCGTCTTCTGGCCGGCACCGAACGTCGACTCCGGCCTCGTCGCCTGGACCCGCCACGAGCCGCCGTCCACGTCGGCGACGCGCGAGCAGGTGTTCGCGGTCGTCGACGCGGCGTTCGCCCAGCGCCGCAAGGCTCTGCGCGGTGCCCTGCGGACCCTCGCCGGCTCGGGCGAGGCCGCCACGGCGGCGCTGACGGAGGCCGGGATCGACCCGCTGGCGCGCGGCGAGTCGCTGGGGATCGCGGACTTCGCGCGGATCGCGGAGGCACTGTGGTGAGCGGTTTGACCGTGCGCGCTGCGGCGAAGATCAACCTGCTGCTCGGCGTCGGTGCGCCGCGCGCGGACGGGTTCCACACGCTGGTCACGGTCTACCAGGCGGTCAGCCTGTACGACGACATCACCGTCGAGACGGCCGGCGACCTGACCGTGTCGACCGAGGTGGCGCCGTACATCGACGCGAGCCACCTGCCGCCGGCCGGCCACAACATCGTCGACCGGGCCGCGGCGGCGCTGGCGGCGCACCACGGCCGGCCGGTCACCGCCGACGTACACGTGGACAAGAGCATCCCGATCGCGGGCGGGCTGGCCGGCGGATCCGCCGACGGTGCGGCGGCGCTGCTCGCCCTGGACCGGCTGCACGACCTCGGCACCACCGACGACGACCTGCTGCTGCTCGCCGCGGGGCTCGGCAGCGACGTACCGTTCGCCCTCGTCGGCGGGTCGGCGCTCGGCGAGGGGCACGGCGAGGTCGTGACACGGGTCGACGACCGCGGCGCGTGGTGGTGGGTGGTCGTGCCGTCGGAGGAGGGGATGTCGACGCCGGCGGTCTATCGGCACCACGACGAGCTGCGGCCGGACGCGCCCGAGGTGCCCGGCGCTCCCGACGAGGTGATCGCGGCGCTGGCCGCGGGCGACGTACGCCGGCTCGCCGCCGCCCTGCACAACGACCTCGAGCAGGCCGCGTGCGACCTCCGGCCCGACCTGGCACAGCTGATCGTGGAAGGCGTCGACGCCGGAGCACTGCGCGGCCTGGTGTCCGGGTCGGGGCCGACCTGCGTGTTCCTGTGCGAGTCGGGCGACCACGCGCGAGTGGTCGCCGGCGCCCTGACCGCGGCGGACGAGCGCCGCGTCGTCCTGGTCGCGCACGGCCCGGTCGCCGGGGCGCACGTGGTCGAGGCATGAGCAACCTGGTCAACCTCGAGCGGGTGTCCAAGGCCTACGGCGTGCGCCCGCTCCTCACCGAGGTCTCGCTGGGCGTCGGCGCGGGTGAGCGGATCGGGATCGTCGGCCGCAACGGCGAGGGCAAGACGACGTTGCTCCAGGTGATGACCGGGCAGGAACCGCCGGACGACGGCCGCGTCTCGGCCGCGCGGGGGCTGCACGTCGGCTACCTCCACCAGGGCGACACCCTCGACGACACCCACTCCGTCCGCGACGCCGTCCTCGCCGGCCGGCCCGACCACGTGTGGGCCGCCGAGCCCCGCACGCGCGAGATCGTCACCGAGCTGCTGGCCGGCATCGAGCTCGACCGCGCCGTGGCCGGGCTGTCGGGCGGCGAGCGCCGGCGCTGCGCGCTGGCCGAGCTGCTCCTGCGTGAGCACGATCTCCTCGTCCTCGACGAGCCGACCAACCACCTCGACGTCGAGGCGGTCGCCTGGCTCGCCGCGCACCTCGCGGCGCTCCCGTCCGCACTCGTCGTGGTGACCCACGACCGGTGGTTCCTGGACGCGGTCTGCCAGCGCACGTGGGAGGTGCACGACGGCGCCGTCGACACCTACGACGGCGGCTACGCGGCGTACGTCCTGGCAAAGGCGGAGCGCGAACGACAGGCGGCCGCCACCGAGGTACGCCGGCGCAACCTGGCCCGCAAGGAGCTCGCCTGGCTGCGCCGCGGGGCGCCGGCCCGGACCGCGAAGCCGAAGTTCCGGATCGACGCGGCCGAGGCGCTGATCGCCGACGAACCACCACCGCGTGACCGGCTCGAGCTCCAGAGGTTCGCCACGCAGCGGCTCGGCAAGGACGTGGTCGACGTCGAGGACGCCGACCTGGTCCGCGGCGAGCGGGTGCTGCTGTCGCACGCGACCTGGCGGCTCGGGCCGGGCGACCGGGTCGGGGTCGTCGGGGTCAACGGCGCGGGGAAGTCCTCGGTGCTGGCGCTGCTTGACGGCACCCTGGCGCCGACGGCGGGCCGGGTGAAGCACGGCCGGACCGTCGCTCTGCAGCACCTCACCCAGGCCCTGGACACGCTCGACCCCGAGGGCCGGGTGCTGGCCACGATCGAGTCGATGCGCCGGGTCACCCGCACAGCGACAGGTGAGGTGACCGCGACCGCGATGCTCGAGCGCTTCGGCTTCACCGGCGACAAGCTCACCGCCCGCGTCGGCGACCTCTCCGGAGGCGAGCGGCGCCGCTTCCAGCTGCTGCGTCTGCTGCTCTCCGAGCCGAACGTGCTGCTCCTCGACGAGCCCACCAACGACCTCGACATCGAGACCCTGACCGTGCTCGAGGACTTCCTCGACGGCTGGCCGGGCACCCTGGTCGTGGTCTCCCACGACCGCTACTTCCTCGAGCGGGTCACCGACGTGATCTACGGCCTACTCGACGACGGCCGGATCTCCCTGCTCCCCGGCGGCGTCGATGAGTACCTGCAACGCCGAAGTGGGACTTCTCCACCACCGAGAGCTGAGCTCTCCGCCCCCGACGTCTCGTCAGAAGTCCCACCGCGAGGGCGGAGAACTCCCACGTCGGCCAAGGCGCGGGCGGGCAGCGCGGAGGAGCGGGAGGCGCGCAAGGCCCTGGCGCGGGTCGAGAAGCGACTGGAGCAGGTCGCCTCCCGGGAGGAGCAGCTGAACGCCGAGGTGCTCGCCCACGCCTCCGACCACCAGCGACTCACCGACCTCGGCGCCCAGCTCGCCGAGCTCGCCGCCGAACGCGACTCCCTCGAGTCCGAATGGCTCCAAGCCGCGGACCTGCTCGATTGAGTCTGCGGCAGACGATCTGCCGAGACGCGAGCGAAGCGAGCACGTCGGGTACGGCGGCATCTCCGCTGAGGCTCCCGCGCGCATCGGTGGCAACCACGCGCGCCCCGTAGGCGCGCGGGAGCCTCAGTGCCGCCGTACCCGACAAATGAACACCGTGATCGCGCGGAGAGACACCATCGGGCTAGACGATCGGGCGCGAACCGGCCGCAGATTCACCCACCACCGAACGGCGCCAGCAGCGTCCGCAACAGGCTCGCCAGCCGCGTCCGGTCGCGCTCGGGGAGATCCTCCAGAAGGGTGCGTTCGGCATCGAGGAGCGCGGTGAAGGCCGCGTCGACTGCGGACTTGCCGTCGGTGGTCAGCCGCACGATCACCCCGCGGCGGTCGTCGGGGTCCGGGTAGCGCTCGACGTACCCTCGCGCGCTGAGCCGGTCGATCCGGTTGGTCATCGTCCCGCTGGTCACCAGGGTCTCGCGGAGCAGGCGGCCGGGGGAGAGTTCGTACGGCGTGCCGGCGCGGCGCAGCGCGGCCAGCACGTCGAACTCCCACTGCTCGATGTCGTGCGCCGCGAACGCCTCGCGCCGGGCGAGCTCGAGCCGGCGGGCCAGTCGGCTGACCCGGCTGAACACCGCGACCGGCCCGAGGTCCAGGTCGCCGCGTTCGCGGCCCCACGCCTCCAGCAGCTCATCCACCTCGTCGCGCATGCTCACAGCCTAGGGCGCGATCGAGAATCTTGACATCAAGATGAATGACTCCGAGACTGGTAGTTGTCTTGACATCAAGAGATCACCGTCGGCGCTGGCGGACGGAGCCGACAACGGAGAAGGAGGCGCTGTGTCGCACACGTGGGACCCCGACCGCTACCTGACCTACGCCGACGAGCGGGGCAGACCCTTCGTCGAGCTGATCGCGCGGATCGCGGCCGCGGAGCCGAGCACGGTCGTCGACCTCGGCTGCGGTCCCGGCAACTTGACCACGCTGCTGCGCGAGCGCTGGCCCGGCGCCGACGTCCGCGGCGTCGACTCGAGCCCGGAGATGATCGCGAAGGCCGAGTCCGCCGATCCGAGCATCACCTTCGAGGTCGCCGACCTCCGTACCTGGGTGGCCGGCGCCGAGCCTGTCGACGTCCTCGTCTCCAACGCCACGTTGCAGTGGGTGCCCGGACACCTCGATCTGCTCCCCGACCTGGTGAGCCGCGTCCGCTCGGGAGGCTGGTTCGCCTTCCAGGTGCCGGGCAACTTCGACGAACCCAGCCACACCATCCGCCGCGACCTCGCCGCCGAGGAGCCCTACGCCGCGCACACGCAGGGCGTCGCCGTCCCGAGCAGCCACGACCCGGCCGTCTACCTCGAGGCGCTCGCCGAGCTCGGGTGCACGGTCGACGCCTGGGAGACGACGTACCTCCATGTGCTGACCGGCCCCGACCCCGTCTTCACCTGGGTGTCGGGCACCGGCGCCCGCCCGACGCTCCAGGCGCTGCCGGACGACCTCCGCCCGGCCTTCGAGGAGGAGTTCAAGCGGCGTCTCCGCGCGGCGTACCCGGAGCGGCACGGACGCGTCGTCCTTGCGTTCCGCCGGATCTTCGTGGTCGCGCGGGTCTCGACGAGCTCGACCACCGAGCGACCATGATCGCGCTTCACCACGTCCAGGTCGCCTGTCCGCCACATGGCGAGGACGGCGCGCGCCGCTTCTACCGGGACGGGATCGGGTTGACGGAGGTCGAGAAGCCGATGGCGCTGCGCGGCCGGGGCGGGGCATGGTTCCGTGCGTACGGCGCGCGGGGTGCGGTCGTCGCCGAGGTGCACGTCGGCGTCGAGGACCCCTTCGGCCCGGCTCGCAAGGCCCACCCCGCGTTCGTGGTGGACGACCTCGACGCCGTGGCTGCCTGCGTCCGGAGGGCCGGCTTCGAGGTCGACGACCGCGAGCGCGAGACCTTCGACGGGTACCTCCGCTTCCACACCCACGACGACGCCGGCAACCGGGTCGAGGTGCTCCAGCCCGCGGTCGGCGGCCACGGAATGCCTGGGCGGGCGCCGATGTTGGCCTGACAGATGATCGAGGCCGGTGCTCCGGCGGAAAGGTATCTGATGGCCACCCTCCCACTGACCGAGGAGTCGTTCGAGCAGACGGTGACCCAGGAGGGCGTCGTGCTGGTGGACTTCTGGGCGTCCTGGTGCGGCCCGTGCCGGATGTTCGCGCCCGTCTACGAGAAGGCGTCGGAGACGCACGACGACATCACCTTCGCCAGCATCGACACCGAGGCGGAGCAGATGTTGGCCGGCGGCCTCCAGATCAGCTCGATCCCGACCCTGATGGCGTTCCGCGACGGCATCCTGGTCTTCCGTCAGGCCGGCGCGTTGCCGGCCCCCGCGCTCGAGGAGCTGATCACCGCGGTCCGCGGCCTCGACATGGACGACGTACGTCGTCAGGTCGCCGAGCAGCAGGCACAGCAGGCGTAATCCGTTCGTCTCCCGGTGGACTGTCCGCCACCCTGGCTCCGTGACGCTGCTGTTCGTGTTCGGGCCGCCGGCGGTCGGCAAGATGACCGTCGGGCGTGCGATCGCGGACGCTGGCGACTTCCGGCTGTTCCACAACCACCACGTCCTCGAGCCCTTGCTCGACGTGTTCGACTACGGGACCCCGCCGTTCAACCGTCTCCTGGAGGGGCTCCGCCTCCGGGTGCTGGAGGAGGCGGCCGACGCCGGCATCGACCTGGTCTACACGCTCGTCTGGGGCCTGGACCTGCCCGAGGACGCCGCCTACGTGCGGCGGCACATCGGGCCGTTCGTGGAGCGCGGTCAGCGGGTGGCGTTCCTGGAGCTGTACGCCGACCTCGACACCCGCCTCGCGCGGAACCGCACGCCGTACCGCCTGGCCGAGAAGAAGTCGAAGCGCGACCTGGCCTGGTCCGACGAGAACGTGCGCGGCCTCGAGCGCGTCCAGATGAGCACCGGCGTCCCGTCCCCGGCCGACGAGGTCATCGCCGACTGCCCGCACCTGAGGATCGACAACACCGACCGGCCGCCGGAGGACGTGGCCGCCGAGGTCCTGACCTGGTTGGCGTCCCCTGCCGTTCTCGGGTCGTCCGCATGAGGGGAACCCCTGGGCGCTGCTGAGGCGGACGACCCAGCTAGCTGATCCAGTCGCCTCCGCGCATCACCCGCCGCACCCGCCAGTCGCGGTCGAGCACCACGAGGTCGGCGCGCAGACCGGTCGCCAGGCTGCCGCGGTCGTCCAGGCCGAGCAGATTGGCGGGGGTGGAGGTGGCCGCGGCCACGGCCGCGACGGGGTCGACGCCGGCCTGCACCACGCAGCGGCGTACCAGGTCGGCGGCGTGCGAGGTGCCGCCCGCGAGCGACGGCGGCTCGGTGCGCGTCCACGCCCGGCCGTCCTCGACCCGCACCCGCATCGACCCGAGCTCGTAGTCGCCGTCCGGCATGCCCGCAGCCACCATCGCATCGCTGACGAGTACGACGTGCCGGCCGGGGTCGACCGCGAACACCAGGTGCACCGTCTCGTCGGCGACGTGCACGCCGTCCGCGATGAGCTCCACGCGTGTCGCCCCGCGGGCCAGCGCATCCAGGGAGGCGGCGACCGGGCCTGGTCGACGGTGGTGCAAGGGCTCCATGCCGTTGAACAGATGGGTGACCAGCGGCCTTCGCAGTGAACCCAGCGCCTCACCGAAGCCCCGGGCGTCGGCGCCGGTGTGACCGAGGCCCACGACGACCCCGGAGCGCTCGAGCAGCTCGGCGGCCGCCGCGGCCCCGGGCAGCTCCGGGGCGAGTGTCACCATCCGGACCGTCTGGCGACCGGCATCGTCCGCGCCGGCCGCCAGCCAACGGGCGATCTCGTCGGACCCGGGGTTGCGCAGGTGCGCCGGGTCGTGCGCGCCCCGGTGCGCCGGATCCAGGAACGGCCCCTCGACGTGGCACCCGACGACCGATGACCCCGTCTCGGCGATGGAGGCGATCGCCTCGATCGCGGCGACGAGCTCGGGGGTCGGCGCGCTCACCAGGCTGGCCAGCATCGTGGTGGTGCCCTGAGACAGGTGATGCGCCGCGACCGCGGCGACCTCGGCCGGGTCACCGGAGGTGACGGTGTGGCCGCCACCGCCGTGACAGTGGATGTCGATGTACCCCGCCGCGAGCGTGTCGACCGGCTCAGGCGTTGGACCCGACCACCCGGACCCAGGGCCGACGTACCCGATCGTCCCGTCGGGGCGGACCTCGAGCACGCCGTCGTCCAGGACGCCGCCGGTCGTCACGAGGCGTCCGGCCAACGCCGACGCGGTCATGACTCGGCCGCCCATCCGTCGCGGGCCAGGAGCGCGGCGCCGACGACGCCACCCCGATCGCCGAGGGCCGACACGGCGACGTCGGGCGGATGCACGAGAGCGGCCCCTCGCCGGAGTGCGTCCCGCAGCGGGTGCAGCAACGCGTCGCCGGCCCGGCTGAGTCCACCGCCGATCACCACGAGGGCCGGGGCGACGACCAGCGAGACGATGCCGAGCCCGTCCGCGAGCCCGTCCACCGCGTCCTGCCAGACCTGTCGTGCGGCGGGATCCGTGCTCAGCCGGGCGGCCACGTCGGAGGCGCCGGTGACGTCGTGACCGCTCAGCTGCGCGTAGCGGCGGGCGATCGCCGACGCGGAGGCGACGGTCTCGAGGCAGCCGTCCTGGCCGCACGCGCACGGGATGCCCGTCCCGACGGCCAGATGTCCGATCTCCGCGGTCTCACCGCGATGCCCGGACACCAGCCGCCCCCCGGAGACGATCGAAGCGGCGATCCCGGTGCCGACGGGCACGAACACGAAGTCGTCCGTGCCGACACCCGCGCCCATCCGATGCTCCGCCACACCCCCGGAGGCGACGTCGTTGGCGATCCGGACCGGCAGCCCCCACTCGGCGCCGAGCGACCGCACCAGCTCGAGGTCGCGCCACCCGATGTTGGCGCTGTACGTCGCGACGCCCGCCCCGCGGTCGACCAGCCCCGGGACGACGACGCCGGCGCCGACCACCGTCGCGTGAGCGCACTGCGCGAGCAGGGAGCGTCCGACCTCGGCGATCGCGTCGCGTGCGCGGTCGCCCTGTGGTGTGGGCCGGTGCTCCGACGCCACCATCGACCCCGCGGGGTCGATGAGAGCGGCCTTGATGGTCGTGCCACCGACATCGACGGCGAGTGCGAGGTCGTCGTCGTCCACTGCGTAAGAATGTCATGTGGCGAGCACCTCGGCGGCGACGGTACGCCGCACCACCGTGACCGTGCGGGCGGCGAGCCTCGGCCCCGCGAGTCCGTTGCCCCGCTTCACGCGGCTGCGGCGGCTGCCGTACCCCGACCTCGACCCGGGTGCTCCGGCGGACATGCGCGAGCGGATCGCCTACGGAAGGCTGGAGAGCCCTCTGCCGTACCGCATCCAGGAGGACTACGACCGGTCGCTGCGCGAGGTCGAGCTGCCGGCGTGCGTGCTCGAGAACGGGCGGCTGCGCGCGACCGTGCTGCCGACGCTCGGCGGCCGGGTCTGGTCGTTGTACGACGTGGTCCGCGGGCGTGAGCTGTTGTTCCGCAACCCGGTGCTGCAGTTCGCCAACTTCGGGCTCACCAACGCCTGGTTCGCCGGAGGCATCGAGTGGAATCTCGGCTCGACCGGCCACACCACACTGTCGTGCCGGCCGATGCACGTCGCCGTGGTCGCCGGCCCGGACGGTGACCTGCTGCGGCTGTGGGAGTGGGAGCGGACCCGTGACCTGGTGCTGCAGGTCGACCTCTCCCTGCCCCCGGGGTCCGACCGGTTGTACGCCTCGACCCGGGTGGTCAACCCCGATCCCGAGGAGAAGCCCCTCTACTACTGGACCAACATCGCGGTGTCCGAGTCTCCGGGGACCCGCGTGCTGACCACTGCGGACGCCGCGTGGCGCACCGAGTACAACGGGGCCCTGCGCCGGGTGCCCGTCCCCCATCCGGATCACCCGGACGTCGACATCAGCTACCCGATGGCGTCCGGGTTCCCCGCCGACTACTTCTACGACCTGCAGGGACAGGGCGGTCTCCACATCGTGGCCGTGGAGCCCGACGGCAGCGGCTTCGCCCAGACCTCGACGCGCGGGCTGCGGGGTCGGAAGCTGTTCCTGTGGGGGAGCGGACCGGCCGGCTCCCGGTGGCAGGAGTGGCTCTGCGGTCCGGGAGCGAGGTACGCCGAGATCCAGGCCGGCTGGTGTCCCACCCAGCTCGAGCACGACCGGCTGGCCGGCGGCGCGCGCGTGTCGTGGACCGAGGCGTTCGGCGGCGTCGACCTGGACCCGGGCGCGGTGGCGGGCGGATACGACCACGCGTGCGCGGCGGCGCAGGCAGCCGTGACCGAGGTGACGGACCCCGACCACCTCGAGGCCGTCCACGAGCGCTGGCTCGGCGAGGTGGCCGACGCCGCGGTGGCCGAGCAGGTGAGCACGGGGTCCGGCTGGGGTCAGGTCGAGCTCAGGCTCCGAAACTTCCCGGACGCCGTGCCGACGCAGGCCCTGCCCTTCCCGCCGGTCGACGACGACAGCCTCCCGGCACGCCACCTGCTCGACGGCGACGCCCAGGGACTCGCAATCTCTGCCTCCCGGCTGCCGGTGCCGCCGGTCTCCGACCGCTGGCGCGCCGTCCTCGAGGAGGCTCCGGACTCCGCCTGGGTGCACCTGGCCCGCGCGGTGAACGCCCACGTGCGGGGTGAGCGAGCACGGGCGGCCGAGCAGTACGACGCGAGCCTGCGCGAGGACGAGAACCCGTGGGCGCTGCGAGGGCTGGCGCTGCTGGCCGACGACGATCGCGCGTGCGACCTCTACGCGCGGGCGCGGCAGCTCCGACAGGACTGTCGCGGCCTGGTGGTGGAGCACCTGGAGCGGTTGCTCGCCGCCGGCCGGCCTGGTGCCTGCGTGGACGTCATCGCGGCCCTGGACCCGGCGATGCGCGCACACGGCCGGACCCGGCTGCTCGAGGCCCGGGCACTGCTGGAAGAGGGCGACCGTGAGCATGCCGGCCGGATCCTCGACTCGCTGGTCGTCGAGGACCTCGCCGAGGGAGACACCGTCCTCGGCGAGGTCTGGGACGCACTGCATCCGGGCGAGCCACTTCCCGGGCACCTCGACTTCCGGATGTCCGACGCCGGGGAGCGGTGAGGCCGGATCGGTTCGGACAGGTCGCACCGGTCCTGGCTCACCGGCGTTTGTCGGCGTTCGGAGTCCCGGGCACGGGAGAGCGGTCAGCGGAACGTGCCCTGGGACACCGACCCCTCCAGCCGCCGTTGGAAGATCACGTACACGACCAGCACCGGCACGACCGTGATCACGACGGCGGCGAACAGCGCCCCGAAGTCGACCGCGTAGCCGGCCTGCGAGGCGAACTCCGCCATCCCCTGGGTCAGCACATATCGGTTCGGGTCGGTGTTCAGAGCCACCGGCAGCAGGAACTGGTTCCACAGTCCGAGGAAGTTGAAGATCGCGACGGCTGCGATGCCGGGCCGCGCCATCGGCAGCATGATCTGGAAGAAGATCCGCCAGTCGCCGGCGCCGTCGATCAGCGCCGCCTCGTAGACCTCGTGCGGCAAGGTCTTGAAGAACGCATAGAGGAAGAACACCGTGAACGGCAGGGCGAACGCGACGTACACCATGATCAGGCCGGGCAGGGTGTTGAGCAGCCCGCCGTTCTTGAGGATGAAGAACAGCGGCACGATGGCGAGGAAGATCGGGAACGTCAGCCCGGCGAGCATCGCGTAGTAGATGAACAGTGCGCCGCGGAACGCGAACCGCGCGAGCACGTAGGCGCACATCGCCCCCAGCAACATGACCAGCACGAGGGCGGCGCCCACCACGATGACCGTGTTCAGGAAGAAGTGGCGGATCCCGGCGTCGGTCCACGCATTGACGTAGTTGTCGAAGCTCCAGTGAGCTGGGAGTGAGAACGGCGAGGCCAGGATCTCCTTGGTCGTCTTGAAGGACGACAGGAGGACCCAGAGGAACGGGACGATGACGATGATCGACCAGATCGTCAGGAGCGCGTGCGAGGTGGCCTCGACGGCCCGGTCACCACCGGTCCACGGGCTCCGGCTCTCGGTGGCGACGCTCTCGTCGGTCGTGACGGCGGTCATCGTCGCAGCCTCCTCTCGCCGCCTCCGGTGAGGCGGTTGACCGTGAACACGATCGCGGCGAACAGCAGCGTCACGACCGCGAGCACGACACCCATGGCGGTGGCGTAGCCGAACTGGCCCTTCCGGAACGCCGTGTTGAAGAGGTCCTGGCTCATCGTCCGCGTGGTGTTGTTGGGGCCGCCGTTCGGGTTCAGGGCCTGCATGTAGACGAAGGCGTCGAGGACGGTGATCCCGAGATAGATGTACGCCGCCTGCACGGTGTCGCGGACCATCGGCAGCGTGATCGAGATAGCCGTGCGGAACCGGCCGGCGCCGTCCATGCGCGCCGCCTCGTAGATCTCCGCCGGGACACCCTTGATGGCAGCGACGAACAGCACGGTGTAGAAGCCGACGAAGCTCCAGATGATCACGAACATCGACGCCGGCATCGCCGTACGCGTGTCGCCGAGCCACGCGAAGTTCTCGAACCCGCTCAGGCCGACCTTGGTGAGGGAGGCGTTGAGGATGCCGGCCGAGGGGTCGTACACCTGCGCCCAGATGAGGCCGATCACGATGGCCGGGACGGCGTACGGGAAGAACGAGACGACCCGGTAGAACCCGGAGCCACGGATCCCACGGATCGTGCCGCGGCTGGGGCCACCCACGGTGACGACCGTCGCGATGGCGAGCGCCAGCACGATGGTCACGAACGGCACCACGATCGCCAGCTCGATGTTGTTGCGCAGCGCGCGCATGAAGGTGTCGTCCTGGAAGAGCTTGGTGTAGTTGTCCAGGCCGGTGAAGTTGTACGTCGGCGTGAAGCCGCTCCAGTCGGTCATCGAGTAGTACAGCGCCTGGCCGAACGGGTACACCACGAAGATGACGTAGATCGCCAGCGGCACCCCGAGGAAGACCGTCATGAAGCTCAGCCGGTCCAGGCTCGGCATCCGGCGACGCCGCCGGGCGGCCGGCCGAGGCCGGCCGCCGGTGGTCGTCACGTTCGTCGTGGTGGCGGTCACGTGATCTTGAGCTTCTTCACCGAGGAGTCGTTGGCGATCTTGTCGGTGATGCCCTGCAGGGCCTTGGTGAGCCCTGCCACGTCGAGCTGGCCGGAGAGGAACGAGTTCCAGGGCACCAGCTGGTCGGTGTTCATGCCGTAGTAGTCCACGAACTGATAGTTGAAGGTGTTGCTGCCCGCGGCGTCCAGCATCTTGGTCTGCGAGACCAGCGCCGTCGACCCGAAGCCGTTGGACGGCACCAGGCCCTTGACGATGGTCGGCGCGAGACGCGTCTTGGAGAAGTTGGTCGCGGCCGCCTTGGACAACATGGCGCGCAGGAGCTCCTTGCCACCGGCGACGTTCTTCCCCTGGGACGGCACGATGTACGGCTCGCCCGCAGCGGCGCGGAGCGACTCGTACGGCATCTTCGGGCTCGAGGAGACGGTCGGCTCGGGCGCGCCGGTCATCTGGAAGTCACTCTTCGTGGCCTTCTTCATCTCGTTCTCGATCCAGCCACCCGACGGGTAGAGGATCGCCTGCTCGTCGTTGCTCCACTTCGCCTGCGCGGCGGTGAACTGCGTGCCGGCGCCACCCGGGACGAAGTAGCCCTTCTGCACGCACTCGCCGAGGGCGTTGAAGACGTCCTGGATCTGCGGCTTCGACCAGCAGCCGGACTCGAGGTTCTCCAGCGCGAGCCGGACGTCGTCGCCGCCCTCCTTGATGGCCGAGTCGACGGCCATCGTCTGGTAGTACGTCGCCGCCTCCTTGCCCCACACCCAGAGGTACTTGCCCTTGGCCTTGGCCTTGGCACCCAGGGCGATCGCGTCGTCCCACGTCTTCGGCGGGGTCCAGCCGTTCTGCTGGAACAGGGTGGCGGAGTACCAGATGCCGTAGACCGTCATCACGTAGTTCATCGCGAGGAACTTGCCGTCGAAGGTGCCCGGGAGCTTGACGTTCGGGTACAGCGTGTCCGCGATCTTCGTGCCCTCGTAGTTGTCGGCCTCGAAGACGTCGTCGAGCGTCTCGAGCTGCTGCTCGATGGCGTTGAACCCGATGGCGTTCTCACCCGAGTTGTCGATCAGGTCCGGCGGGTTGCCGCCGACGAAGCGCGGCTGCAGCTGCTGGGCGATCTGCGTCGACGGCGACACCTTGATCGTGACGCCCGAGAAGCCCGACTGCTTCGGGACCTGGGCGGCGGCGAACTTCACGTAGTCGTAGCCGTAGCCGCCGTTGAAGATGACGGCCTCGACGCTCGAGTTGTCCGCCAGCCCGAACGGGTTGGTGGCCGACTTGGGGCCGGCCGAGGAGCCGCCACCACCTCCGCTGGGCGACGAACCACCACACGCGTCCAGCGCTCCGGCGAGCGGTGCGATCGCTGCCGTCGCAAGGGCGCCACGGAGCAGGGTTCGGCGGTCGAATTGTGCGGTTTCTCGGCTCATCGTGGGATTCCCTTTCGTGATGAACTCTTCTGCTGAGTGCTGGGTCGTGCTGGGTCGTGCTGCGTCGTGCGAGGTGGTGCGGGGTCGTGCGGGTGTCCGGGTGCGGCCTGCCGTCGTCGAGGTCAGGCCAGGCCGGCGATGCGATCGCCGTACCGCGCCTTGAGGGCGTCGTTGTGGGTGTCACCTCCTGGGATGTTCGCCGAGATGTAGAGCGGCGGGACCTCACCCGCGTCCCGGATTCGCTGGGCAGCGCCGAGGGTGAGGAGCTGGGCGATGTACGCGGCGGTGATCGAGGAGACCGCACCGGCGGACAGCCCTTCGCCGAGGCCGATCGTGGTGTCGCCGAACGGCGCCCGGTTGTCGATCACGATGTCGGCGATCTCCGAGAGCCGCTTGCCGCTGCTGTGCTTGGGGGTGACCGCGTTCGTGTGCTCCAGGCTGGTCACCGCGATCACGGGGTGGCCGTCGGCCTTGGCGCGCAGGGCGAGGCCGACGATGGATCCGTTGACGCCGGAGTTCGACGCGATCAGGAAGACGTCGGCCGGGTCGAAGGAGTACAGCCCGTAGAGCTCGTCGACGACCGACTCGTCGCGCTCGAGGGTGGCGCCGCGGAGCTCCGACACGTCCCGGTCGCCGCGCAGGACGACGTCGCGCAACGCGATGGCGTGCGTCGGGATCAGGCCGCCGGCGCGGCCCGCGACCTCCATGGCGAACGCCTGGGAGTGACCGGTGCCGAAGGCCTGGAGGACGCCCCCGTGCTGCAACGAGGACACGATCAGGTCGATGGCCGGGTCGAGGCCACCGGCACGGACCTCCTGGTCGAGGTCGTCGAGCCGACGGCGGACCTCGGTGGAGAAGTCGGCGAGAAGTGCGCTCATCGGGGTGGAAGTCATGCTGTGGCGGTTCCTTTCGACGAGGCGGCCGTCCGAGGCCGGGTCGCCGTGCGGAACGGACGGCGATGGGGTGCGACGGCCGCTGCGGAAGCCGCCAGCAGGCTCGTCGTACGTGAGAAGTCCCGTTGGGCCGCGAGGAGGTAGAGCAGGTCGATCACGAAGAGCTGGGCGTGCTTGGCCGACAGGTCGTCGGGCTGGAGGTACTCGCCCGGTGCGTGGCTGGTCAGGTGGGCGTCGGCGACCTGCGCCATCGGCGAGGCCGGGTCGCTGGTCACCGCCACCGCGAACGCACCCGACGATTTCGCCAGGGCCAGCATCTCGATGGTCTCCTCGGTGCGGCCGGTGTTGGAGAAGGCGATCGCGACGCTCGACTCTCCCAGGAGCGAGGCGCTGGTCAGGCCGACGTGCACCTCGCTCCACGCGTGGGCGTTGATCCCGATCCGGTACAGCCGGGCCTGCAGCTCGACCGCCATGCCGGCGCTGCCGCCGATGCCGTAGATGTCGACGTGCGTGCTCTGGGCGACGGCGTCGGCTACCCGGCCGACCAGCGCGGGGTCGAGACGCTCCGAGGTGGACGTGAGCGCCACGGTGTGGGCGTTGACCAGGGTGCGCATGACCTGGGTCGCGGTGTCGCCGGGGTGGAAGGCGCGCCCGATGTCGGAGTCCCACGTCTCGTGGGCGCTCGACCGGCCCTGCTCGGCGGCCGCGCCCACCCGCAGGGCCAGGTAGCCGGTGTAGCCGATCGCGCGGCAGAACCTGGTGACCGTCGCCGGCGAGGTGCCGGCGCGCTCGGCGAGCTCGGTGATCGACAGCCTCAGGGGGAGGGAGGGGTCCTCGAGCAGGAGGGTGCCGATCTTGGCCATGCCCTCGGGCATCTGGGGGAGGGCAGCACGGATCCTGCTGCTGGCGCCGTAGCCTTCCAGCGCACGGGCCGCGGGCCCTTCCGGAGCCGTCATTGAAAATCCTTCTCAGCGAAGCCGCTCGTAGAGAAAACTATTTACACGTTGTGGTCGCGGTCACAATCACCTGAATGTCACGAATAGGTAACGATGCCTGAGCAGCCCATCGCCGTGGTCGCCGTCGACGCGGGCGGCACCAGCACCCGCGCCGTGGTCGTCCGTCTTCCCGGCCAGTGCCTCGGCTACGCCGTCGCGGGCAGCGGCAACCCGATCGCCGTCGGGCCGCAGGCCGCCGCCGCGTCCGTCGCGGAGAGCGTCATCGGGGCGCTGAGCACGGCGGAGGTGCCGGGCACGCGGATCCGGATGGTCGTGCTCGCGATGGCGGGCGCGGGCAGCACCGATGTCGCACCCGAGATCAGCAGCCGGCTCGCGGGGATCGGGCTCGACGCGCCGCTCGTCTTCGAGTCCGACCTGCTGGCGACGTACTTCTCGGGCACCCATCGACCGGAGGGCTACGCCGTCATCGCGGGTACCGGAGCCGGCGCGATCCGCGTGGAGGACGGGCGTCAGGTCGCAGTCGCGGACGGGCTCGGCTGGCTGCTGGGTGACGAGGGTTCCGGCTTCTGGATCGGACGACGCGTCGTACGCGCGGCCCTGGCCGACCTCGACGGCCGTGGCCCGTCGACGGCGCTCACGCCGCTGATGCTCGACCGGCTCGGCGTGCCCGCGCCGTCGGAGCCCGGCGATCGGGAGCCGATCAGGGCGGCGGTTCGAGCCCTGTACGCCGGACCGCCGGTCCGGCTCGCCGACTACGCCGGGCTGGCGTTCGAGGCGGACGGGGACGGCGCCGCCGAGCTCATCCTCGACGACGCGGCCGCCGCGCTCGCGCGTTCCCTCGCCGCCGTCAGATCTCCCGGCGTCTCCGGTCCGGTCGTGCTCGGCGGCGGGATCCTGGGACGCAGCCCCCAGGTCGCCGACCGGCTCGCCGCAGCGTGTCGTGCGGAGGAGGTCCGTGCGGTGGCCGACGGCGCCGTCGGCGCCTGCGTCCTCGCTGTCCGCCACGCCGGCACGCTCGTCGACGCGGCCGTGTTCCAGCAGCTGACGGCCTCACTCACCGCGGTGCGCTGAGCCCGAGCTCAGCCCATCAGGTCGAGGAGGTGGAGAACGGCGTCGCGCATCGCGGTCCGGGCGGGTGCGAGATAGCGCCGCGGGTCGGTCACCGACGGGTCGGCCTCCAGCGTGGCCCGCAACGACGTCGTCAGCGCGACGTTCAGCGCGGTGCCGACGTTGACCTTCCGGACGCCGGCGGTCACGGCCCGGCGCAGGTCCTCGTCGGGGACCCCGGACGATCCGTGGAGCACCAGCGGGACAGGGACCCGGTCGGCGATCTGTGCGATCAGGTGGTGGTCGAGGCGCGCGGTCCGCTCGGTCATCGCGTGCGACGAGCCCACCGCGACGGCGAGTGCGTCGACCCCCGTGGCCGCCACGAACTTCTCGGCCTCCGCCGGATCGGTGCGTACGCCGTGCTCATGCGCGCTCCGCGGGGCATCCGCCTTGCCGCCGACGAAGCCGAGCTCCGCCTCGACCCACAGCCCCTGGGCGTGGGCCGCGGTCGCCACCTCGCGGGTCCGGGCGACGTTCTCGGCGTACGGGAGCGCACCCGCGTCGTACATCAGCGAACCCACCAGAGGCCGCAGTGGCCCGCTGACGGCTGCCGTCACCAGGTCGGGATCCATGAGGTGGTCCAGGTGGAGCGCGAGCGCCACCGGCGCGGCTTCGGCCAGCGCGTGCACGGCGCCGGTGATGGCGTGGGGACCGCCGTGGTAGGCGAGGGCGTTCTCGCTCAGCTGGAGCACCAGCGACCGGCCGCTCTCGACGGCGGCGGCCACGATCGCCTCGGCGTGCTCGAGCGTGATCACGTTCACGGCCGCGACAGCCGCGCCTCGGGCCGAGGCAGCAGCGACCAGGTCGCCGGTCGTCGTCAGGCTCATCCGACACCGTCCAGGGCTCTGATGCCGACCCGGGTGAGCTCGTCGGCGTAGTGAGCCGGATCGATGTCTCCGGCGGTGGGCGCCCGCACCGCCGCCGTCGCCAGCGCGACCGCGTCGCGCAGCAGCCGCTCGGGGTGCTCGAGGGCGGTGCGGTCGCGGGCGAGTCCCCGCGCGAGACCGGCCACGAGGGCGTCGCCGGCGCCGGTCGGGTTGCCGATCACCTCGGCTCCTGGGTACGCCGCCCAGGTGCCGTGCGGCAGTGCCGCCACGACGCCGGCGCTGCCCAGCGACGCGACGACCGCGGTGCCGTATCGGTCGGCCAGCCGGCGCGCGGCCGGGGTCGGGTCGGCGGTGCCGGTCACCTGCGCCAGCTCGTCGGCGTTCGGCTTCACCAGGTCACATCCGGCCTCCAGAGCCTCGAGCAGGGCGGGGCCGTGGGTGTCGACGATGATCGGCAGCTGCCGCTCCCTCACCCGCCGGACCAGCGTGGCCAGCCCCTCCCGAGGCACTCCTGTCGGGAGGCTGCCGCTGACGACCACGGCACGCGCGTCGCCCATGGAGACGGCGACGGCGTCCTGGAGCTCGGGCCAGCACTCGATGGTGGCGGGCTCGGTGAAGCAGGTCGCGGCGCCGTCGGCGTCGACGACGGTGAGGGTACGGCGGGTGGGCGCCCGGTCCGGCACCAGACGGGACGGCAGGTCCGACTCGGCCAGCGACTCGCGGAGCTGCTCACCCGTGGAACCGCCGGCCGGAGCGACCAGAAGGGCCTGCTCGCCGAGTCCGTGCAGCACCCGGGCGACGTTCACGGACTTGCCACCGGGGCGTTCCGCCACGGAGGCGACCCGAACCGTGGCGCCGGGCACCATCCGGTCGATGTGGTAGGTCACGTCGACCGCCGGACTCGGGCAGACGCAGACGATCACGGGTCGGTCAGCACCACCGAGCGGCTCAGGTGACGCGGATGGTCGGGGTCGAGGCCGACCATCTCGGCACGGTCCGCGGCGAGCAGCTGACCGCGCACCAGGTCGGCCAGCGGGTCGAGGTCGTCGTCGACCAGCGTGGCACCGGTGACGCCGATGTCCTCGAGGAGGCCTTCCACGGGCCTCCCGAAGACCCAGACCGTGCGACCCGGCTCGGCCACCGAGACGGGTCCGTGGCGGTACTCCATCTGGAGATAGGCCTCGGTCCAGAGCTGGGCGGCCTCCCGCAGCTTGAGCGCCGCCTCCTGCGCGAGGCCGTACGCCCAGCCGGAGCCGAGGAACGAGATCTGCCCGGTCTCGAGGAGCGCCGGGGCAAGGTGGTGGTCGCCCGCCAGCACCTCGCTGGCCTGGTCGATCGAGGGCGTCGGCGCGATCCCCAGCGAGGCCCGCAGCAGCGTCAGCGTCGTGGTGGCGTAGACGGTCTGCACCACGGATTCTTCGTCCGCGAAGTCGAGCACCAACGCGTCCGAGGCGACCTCACAGACGGGCGTTCCGGCGACGGCGGTGATGGCGAGGGTGGGCGCTCGGGTCGCCTCGATCGCCCGGGTCACCTCGGTGGTGGTGCCCGACCGGGAGATGGCGACGACCCGGTCGTAGTCGCGGTCGATCGGGAACGCGCTGGCCGCGAAGGCGTCGGTCCGTCCCTGGCCCGCCTGCTCGCGCGACGCGGCGTACGCGCCGGCCATGAACCACGAGGTGCCGCAGCCGAGGACCGCGACGGACTCTCCGGGCCTGGGAAGCAGTCCGGCCGCGTCGGCAGCCAGGTCGGCGGCGCGGGTCCACGCCTCGGGCTGCCGCGCGATCTCCGCACGCACGTGGGTGGTCTCGGACCCGGAGCCGCTGGTCACGGGCGTCCTCCTCGGGATTCGAACTGACGCGAACGAAACGTACCGGAGACGCTTGTCGGCGCGGGGCGCACCGTGTAGACCGAGTTCGGTTCTGTCTGGTCCTCTCCCTCCTCGCCACTGTCCTGGGGTACGTCGTGTCCTTGTCCTCGTCGCCGCCGGCCTCGGCGGCGACCCCCCTGGTGGTGCCGAGGCCGGTCTCGATGACCGTCGGCCCGGGCGGGTTCACCCTCACCGGGCAGACGCACATCGCTGCTGGGCCGCGATCACAGGCTGTGGCCGCCGCTCTGGCGGCGTACCTGCGCCCGGCGACCGGCTTTCCGCTGCCGGTGGTGTCGGGTCCCGGAGGTGGCGGTGACATCCGGCTCGAGCTGGGCGAGACCTCCGAGCTCACGCCGGGTCAGGCTGCCGAGGGGTACGTCCTCGACGCAGGCCCCGAGGGTCTGTCCGTCGCGGCCGAGACCGAGCATGGGCTGTTCAACGGCATCCAGACGATCCGGCAGCTGCTGCCCGCGTGGATCGAGAGCCGGACGACGGTCCGAGGTCCGTGGACGATCCCCTCGGTCCATGTCGTCGACCACCCGCGCTACGGCTATCGCGGTTTCATGCTCGACATCGCCCGTCACTTCCAGACTCCCGGGACGGTGATGCGGCTGATCGACGAGGTGTCGGCGTACAAGCTCAACACCCTGCACCTGCACGTCAGCGACGACCAGGGCTTCCGGATCGTCATCGACGGCTTCCCGAAGCTCACCGACATCGGGGGCCAGGGATCCGTCGGCACCGACGGCCGGACGATGGACCCGGGCGGGTTCTGGACCCAGCAGGACTACCGCGACGTCGTGGCGTACGCCGCCGCGCACTTCATGAGCGTGGTCCCCGAGGTCGACTCTCCCGGCCACAACAACGCGATCATCATGTCCGAGTACGACGACAGCGCGAACAAGCTGCTGGACGGGCACCCGCACGACATCAACTGCGGCGCCCACGACCCGCCGCAGTGGAACTTCACCGGCGACGTCGGGCACAGCGCGATGTGTCCCGAGAGCGAGAACACGTTCGCCATCTACGACGCGATCATCACCCAGCTCGCGGCGATGTCGTCCAGCCCCTACTTCCACGTCGGCGGCGACGAGGTGCCGTCGACGGTGCTGAGCCAGGACCGGTACGCCGCGTTCCTCAACGCCGAGATGCCGCTCGTCACCGCCCAGGGCAAGACCGTGATGGGGTGGGCCGAGCTCGCGGGGCCGGGCACGGAGCCGCCGGCCGGCTCGGTGGCGGAGTACTGGAACCCCGCGTCGGGCGACCATCCGGACACGGCGAGCGCGCGCGAGGCGGCCGCCAAGGGCATGAAGATCGTGATGGCGCCGGCCAACCACACCTATCTCGACCTGAAGTACGTCGCCGGCCCCGACGGCGACGTGCCCCCGGGCCTCGGGCTGAGCTGGGCGTGCGAACTCGGCTGTGACGTCGACGACTTCTACGACTGGGACCCCGGCGGCTACGTCACCGGCGTGACGGACCAGGACGTGATCGGTGTCGAGGGCGCGTTGTGGAGCGAGACCGTGCGGGATCTCAGCGAGATCCAGTACCTGGTCTTCCCGCGGCTGATCGCGCTGTCCGAGGTCGGCTGGACCCCCGAGTCGGCGCGGGACTACGCCGGCTTCCTGCCTCGGCTGGCCGCGCAGGGGACGCGGCTGACGCTGGCCGGGACCAACTTCCATCCCACTCCCCAGGTCCCCTGGCGGCTCGACCTGGCCGCGTCGCCCGACGTACGCGCTGTGCACGGAGAGGTCGACGGGACAGTGGCGTTCCTGTCGGCACCCGGAGTTCCGGTCGCCTCGATCACGGTCTCGATCGACTGGGGGGACGGGTCGACCAGCCCCGGGACGGTCGACGGGACCCCGGCCACGCCCACCAGCGTCAACAGCCCCTACACGATCTCGGGCAGCCGCCGGTACACGAGTCCCGGCGTCCTCGACGTGACCGTCACGGTGAGCGCACCGGGGCTGCCCGATGCCGTGGTCCGGATCCCTCCGACCGGATAGTCCCTGACGAAATGGTCGGGTTACTGACCGGTAACCCGACCAGAACGTCGGGGACTATCCGGTCAGGTGGGATCGGTGGTGGTCACCTTCGAGAGGCCGCGCGGGGAGTCGGGATCGAGACCCAGCCTGCGGGCCAGGGACTCGACGATCAGCTGAGCCGGCACGATCAGGCCGATCGGGGCGACGGGCTCGGGGAGGTCCGGGCCGCGCACGTGGTACGCCGACGCCGCCGCCAGGCTCTCGTCGCCGCCGATCGCGAGGACCTGGGCGCCTCGTCCGGCCAGATCCTGGGCCAGCTCGGCGATCGGGGTCACCAGCGGTCCGTCCTCGGCCGCCACCACCACAGCGGTCAGGCCGTGACCGACCACGGCGATCGGTCCGTGCCGCAGGTCGGCGTACGACAGGCCGCGCACCGGCCGCAGGCAGGTCTCCTCGAGCTTCAGGGCGAGCTCCAGCGCGGTCCCGAAGACCAGCCCGCGTCCGGTGACCAGCATCTCCTCCGAGCCGGCGAGCACGTCGACCGCGGCGGCGACACCGTCCTCGGCCTCCTCGAGCCGTGACACCTCCGCCGCCGCCCGGTCGAGCAGCGGCCACAGGCCCTCCGCGCCGTCGAGGCTCGCCGCCAGTCCCGCGAGGGCAGCGAGCTGGGACGTGTAGGACTTGGTCGCCGGCACGGCTCGTTCGGTGCCGGCCTGCGTGGTCAGGGGTACGTCGGCCTCGGTCGCCAGCGGGCTCTCCGCGTCGTTGCTGACGGCGACCGTGGCCGCGCCCAGCGAGGTGGCCCAGCGTTGGACCTCGACGATCTCCTCGGTGCGCCCGGACTGCGAGACGCTGACGACGAGGGTGTCGGACAGGTCGAGCCGTGCCCGGTAGTGCGTGGCGATGCTCGCGGCCGCCAGCGAGGTGGGCACACCCAGCTGGGTCTCGACCAGGTAGCGGCCGTAGATCGCGGCGTTGTCGGACGACCCGCGGGCCACGAACAGGATCCGCTTGCGTCCCGACATCGCCGCCCGCACCCGCTCGGCCTGACGGCGTACCTCCTCGAGCGTGGCCGCCACCGCCTCGCCCTGCTCGGCGATCTCGCGTCGCATCCAGGTGTCGGTCACGTGCGGACGATACCAATCCGGGGGCGGTCCGCTGCCCGGCGCGAGATCGCATATTACTCGCTGGTAATATGCGTCGATGACCGATGTCCTCAGCCTCTGGCACACGGTCCGGCGGCTCCCCGCCGGCGACCGCCTGTTCTCGCGGGCCTTCGCGTTCCGGGCGCCGTACTTCGGCTCCGTCCGGCCGCGATTCACCGTGATCGAGCCCCACCACACGGAGCTGGTGATCCGTGACCGCCGACGAGTGCGCAACCACCTCGGCACGGTGCACGCCATCGCGCTCTGCAACGGGCTCGAGGCGGCGATGGGCGCCCTGGCGGAGGCGAGCATTCCGAAGGGGCGGCGGTGGATCCCGCAGGGGATGGAGGTCTCTTACACCGCGAAGGCCGCCGGCGACGTCACCTGCATCGCCGAGACGTCTCCCGAGACCTGGACCGACGAGGATCCCGATGTCCCCGTGCGCGTGCGCGGCGAGCTGGCCGACGGGACTGTCGTGGTCGAGGGGGTGATCCTGCTGTGGGTGACGACCAAGAACTAACTGGCCTACAGACGACGCAGATCGGGTCCGTCCTGCGTCGTCTGTGGGCCAGTTGGTTCTGAAGCCCCCGCCGGGTCCCCCACTCAATTCCGGTGATCCTCCGCGAGGACCGTACGCTGGGCGACTGTCATGAGCGCGCGCACGTACGAGGTCCGCACCTACGGGTGCCAGATGAACGTGCACGACTCCGAGCGGCTCACCGGTCTACTGGAGGAGGCCGGATACATAGCCGCCTCCGACGGTGAGTCCGCCGATGTCGTCGTCTTCAACACCTGCGCCGTCCGGGAGAACGCCGACAACAAGCTGTACGGCAACCTCGGCCATCTCGCGCCGGTCAAGGCGAAGCGGCCCGGGATGCAGATCGCGGTCGGCGGATGCCTGGCCCAGAAGGACCGCGCCACGATCACGAAGAAGGCGCCGTGGGTCGACGTCGTCTTCGGCACCCACAACATCGGGTCGCTGCCTGTCCTGCTCGAGCGCGCCCGCGTGCAGCAGGAGGCGCAGGTCGAGATCCTCGAGTCGCTCGAGGTGTTCCCGTCCACCCTGCCGACCCGCCGCGAGTCGGCGTACGCCGCGTGGGTGAGCGTCAGCGTCGGGTGCAACAACACCTGCACGTTCTGCATCGTCCCGAGCCTGCGCGGCAAGGAGAAGGACCGCCGGCCCGGCGACATCCTGGCCGAGGTGCGTGCGCTGGTCGCCGAGGGCGTCAGCGAGGTCACGCTGCTGGGGCAGAACGTGAACGCGTACGGCGTGGAGTTCGGCGACCGGCAGGCGTTCTCCTCGCTGTTGCGTGCCTGCGGCGACGTCGACGGGCTGGAGCGGGTGCGGTTCACCAGCCCGCACCCGGCGGAGTTCCGAGACGACGTGATCGCGGCGATGGCCGAGACCCCGAACGTCATGCACCAGCTGCACATGCCGCTGCAGTCGGGGTCCGACCGGGTGCTCCGCGCGATGCGGCGTTCCTACCGTCGCGAGAAGTACCTCGGCATCATCGAGCGGGTCCGCGCCGCGATGCCCGACGCCGCGCTGTCGACCGACATCATCGTCGGCTTCCCCGGTGAGACCGAGGAGGACTTCGCGCAGACACTGGAGGTCGTGCGAGAGGCCCGATTCGCGGCGGCGTTCACCTTCCAGTACTCCATCCGCCCCGGCACGCCCGCCGCCACCATGCCCGACCAGGTGCCGCAGGAGGTCGTGCGGGAGCGGTACGGCCGGCTGGTCGAGCTGGTCGACGAGATCGCCTGGGCGGAGAACCGGAAGCTCGTCGGGCGGCGCGTCGAGCTGCTGGTCGCCGAGGGCGAGGGCCGCAAGGACGCCGCCACCCGGCGGATGACCGGCCGTGCCCGCGACAACCGCCTCGTCCACTTCGCCGCCGCCGGCGCGATCCGCCCGGGCGACCTGGTGGAGGTCGAGGTCACCTATGCGGCCCCTCACCACCTGGTCGCCGACGGACCGGTCCTGACCCACCGTCGTACCCGCTCCGGCGACGCCTGGGAGGCGCGGACCGCGGCGCCGAGCAGCGCCGTGGGCCTCGGGATGCCGACCGTCGGATCACCCGGCTAGCCGGGTAATCCGACACAGCCGCAACCCCGCCGGGTCACGCGTCCTTGTACGGAAGGTCTTTGCTGCGTGGATCGTGGGAGGGGTAGCCGGCCTTCGGGTCGATGCCCTCGGGGTTCTCCTCGGGCTCCTGGTCGAACTCGGCGTCCGCTCCGACCACGTCGCCGGACTGGTCGCGGTGGTCGGCGGCCGTGGTGTCCTTCTCGCCGTCGGTGCCTTCGCCGCCACCACCGGTCGGGCCGACCCGCTCGCTGCTCACACCCATCCCACCAGCCGCGCGGTCGGGTCCTGACGCGTTGGGGCTGGAGTCGCGGAGCTCGGTCGGCTGCTCGTTCCCGGTGCCCGGGGCAGGCTCGTCGCTCACGCCGGCTCCTCCTGCTCGTGATCGCCGTCGCCCTCACGCGTCGCGCGCGTGTCGGTATCGTTCGGTTCCGTCACGGCGTCCGGGATCGCTTCCTTCGACTGCTCGTTGCCGACCCGAGAGAGGTCCGGCACCAGCGGTTGTTCCTCGAACTCGCGCTCCTCGACCGCGTCCACCCCGCCGGGCGGTGGCTCGGCGGGTTCGATCTCCGGAGCGGGCTGCTCGCCCAAGTCGGTCACCATTCCCCATCTCTCCCTCACGTGCCTTCTGCGCGCTCTCCCGTCGCTGAGAGAGGCGCGTCCCTTCAGAAGCCGAACGTGGTGTAGCTCTCCACTCCCGTACCCAGCCGGTCGAGAACGAAGCGTTCGTGAGGGACCACCGGATCGGGCAGCCCGTCGAGCGGGAACCAGTCGAGCGCCGCGCACTTCGCCGGCTCCACGATGCGCGGGGCGCCGGTCCACGACCGGCAGCTGAAGAAGAAGTCGATGCGCTCGTCGATCGGCTCGGCGTGCTGGGTGCGCTGCATCGAGGTCACGAAGGTCAGGTCGCCGAGCTCGACGCCGATCTCCTCACGCGCCTCGCGCCGGGCGGCGTCGTACGCCGTCTCGCCGCGCTCCACGTGACCGGCCGCGGCGGCGGCCCAGTGGCCGTCCATGTAGCCGGTGTTCTGGCGCAGCTGCAGCAGCACCTCGTCGCTGCTCGCACCCGCGCGCAGAAGGAAGATGTACGCCGCGGGGACGACGCGGAAGCGGTCGCTCACTCAGCGAGCTCAGCGAGCGGTGTCGCCGTCGCCGGTCTTCTCCTCGGCGATGTCCTGCACCTTGTCGACCTTGTCGGCGTACTTGTCCCCGGTCTTCTCGTCGATCAGGTCTCCCGCCTTCTCGATGGCCTGGTCCACCCGGTCGTCGTGCTCGTCGAGGAACTTCTTGGCGTCGTCGAGGAAACCCATAGCCGGAGGTTAGCCGCTCTCAGTGCACCCGAAGGAGCTCCACCAGCCGCACGACGTAGGTCAGCACCGGGAAGCAGAAGACGACCAGCAGCACCCACGCGATGGCACGGTGGGACGGCCGGCTCGAGTCCAGCTTGGTGGCGAAGTCGAGCAGCGCGCCGTCCGGCACGTGGGGGGTGAGCCCGATCCGGCGGGCCTCGTCGGGCATCCGCGTGCCGGGGAACCAGTACGGCGGGGCCGGGTCATCGGGGGGATCGTCGGGACCGTGGTCCTCGTCGACATCGTGCTCGCGGAGCCCCGCCATGCCACCACAGTAGGCCCCCGGTCGTGACTGTCAGACTGACCCGCATGTCGAGCGAGGACCCGCGCCCGATCGTGGCGGTGGTCGGAGCGACCGCAGCGGGCAAGTCCGGGCTCTCCCTCGACCTCGCCGAACGGATCCACGGCGAGATCGTCAACACCGACGCGATGCAGGTCTACCGCGGCATGGACATCGGCACCGCGAAGCTTCCGGTGGCAGAGCGTCGCGGCGTGCCCCACCACCTGCTCGACCTGCTCGACGTCACCGAGCCGCTGACGGTCGCAGAGTTCCAGGGCTGGGCGCGCGCCGCGGTCGCCGAGATCCGCGGCCGGGGCCGGACGCCGGTCCTGGTGGGTGGCTCGGCCCTCTACACGCGGGCCGTGCTGGACCGCTTCGAGTTCCCGGGCACGGATGCAGGCGTACGCCGTGAGCTCGAGGCCGAGCTCGCCCGGGTCGGGGCGGCCGCCCTCCACCGGCGGCTGGCCGAGGCGGATCCCGACGCGGCCGCCCAGATCCTCCCGGACAACGGTCGCCGGATCGTCCGGGCGCTCGAGGTCGTCCGGATCACCGGCCGGCCCTTCAGCGCCACGCTGCCCGAGCACGAGTACGCCGACCCGCGCAGCATCCAGATCGGCGTCGACATCGACCGGCCCACCCTCGACCCGCGGATCGAGCAGCGGGTGCAGGAGATGTTCGACGCCGGCTTCGTCGACGAGGTACGACGCCTCCTCGACGCCGGGCTCGCGGACGGCCGCACCGCCCGCACCGCGATCGGCTACCGCGAGGTGACGGCGTACCTCTCCGGCGAGACGAGCCTCGAGCGGGCGGTCGAGGCCACGACGACCGCGACCCGACGCTTCTCGAGGCGGCAGGACAGCTGGTTCCGCAAGGACCCGCGCGTCGTCTGGATCCCGTGGGATGCTCCGGATCGCCTCGACCGGGCGGTCGCGGCGGTCGATACTGCTGCTCGATGAGGGGAGCCGCCATGGCCGACGAGGGGTTCGGGTCGAGTCTCTGGAAGAACGTCGAGGCGATCAAGCTCGGCCAGGACGGCGGGATCGAGGCGCCGGTGCGGGCCGACGACCGCGACGGGATCGTGGTCGGGCTGGGCCACCTCGCGGAGGCCGACGCTCGCAGGTCCACCGCTCCAACGCCGCCACCCAGGCGTCGCTGGTGGGTGCGGCTGCTCCGGCGTCGAGCCTGACGGGCTCAGGCGCTCGCGGCAGACGCCGGGCCGGCCCGGTCGAGGAGTCTCGGCATCAACGCGGCCGTGCGGTCGTCCGCCGGGGTGTAGACCATGGTCCAGCCGTCGCCCTCGGAGTGCAGCAGGCGCTGCGGCTGCACCCGGAGGCGGCCGATCGGGGTCGGGAAGACCTTGTATCCCGGGTCCTCGGGAGCCACGTCGTGCTGTGACCAGATCTCGGCGAAGAACGGCGAGGCGGACAGCAGCCGCCCCACGAGCTCCTGCCCCAGCGGGTCGCCGAGGTGGCTGGCCAGGTGGGTGCGGAACCTCGCGACCGCGTGCCGGGCGCCGTTGTCACGGTCCTCGACGAAGTCGCGGTACGCCGGGTGGGTGAAGAACAACCACAGGAAGTTCCGCTCCTCCGGGGCGATCTGCTCGAGGTCGCAGCGCAGGAACCGGTACGCCGCGTTGTAGGCGAGGATGTCGTAACGCCAGGACAGGGCCACGGCCGGATAGGGGTCGAGCTGGTCGAGGAACCGCTGGTAGCCGGGCGCCAGCGCGGCGCAACGCCGGGACTCCGCCTCCAGATCGACCGTCGCACTCAACGTGAACAGGTGCGCGCGCTCGCGCTGGTCGAGCCGCAGCGCCCGCGAGATGGCGTCGAGCACGGGTGCCGACACGTTGATGTCCCGAGCCTGCTCGAGCCAGGTGTACCAGGTGACCCCGACACCGGCGATCTGGGCGACCTCCTCGCGGCGCAGTCCCGGCGTACGACGCCGCCCCCCGCCGGGGAGCCCGACGGCCTCGGGGGAGATGCGCTCGCGCCGCGCCCGCAGGAACGACCCGAGCTCGGCCCGGCGTTCGTGGTCGGCATGGGTCACGACGTCCACGGTAGGACGACACGGACACCGTTAGCCAGGGTCGGCTGGTACCTGGATAACCGCACTCTGGATACCCCCCTCCGACAGCGCGACAGTCGAACCATGACTACTGCTCTGATCACCGGGACGAGCACGGGTCGCGGGCAGCGGAGCGACCCGGCGGCGGCGCCCGACCTCGGCGGGCTCGGCCTCGTCGCCGTCCTGATCTCCTACGCCCTCCAGGTGCTGAACTTCTTCGTCGTGACCGTCGCCCTCGGGTCGCTGGAGTCCGAGCTGCACGCGAGCCAGAGCGTGCTGGAGCTGGTCGTCGCCGGCTTCGGGGTCGCGTATGCGAGCAGCGTCGTGCTCGGTGGCCGTCTGGGCGACAACTTCGGTCGGCGTCGGGTGCTCCGGCTCGGTCTCGTGTGGTTCGGCGCGGCTTCCGTGTGGTGCGCGGTGGCCCCGTCCGCCGGGCTCCTGGTGGCCGGCCGGATCGCTCAGGGTCTGGGCGCCTCGCTCGTGGCCCCGCAGGTGCTCGCGACGATCCAGGCCCGGACCGAGGGTGCGAGCCGAGCCCGGGCCATGGCGTGGTTCGGCGCCATGGCGGGCCTCGCGACGTGCGTCGCCTTCATCGTGGGCGGCGCATTGGTGTCGGCCGACCCCGGCGGCCTGGGCTGGCGCGCGGCGTTCTGGCTCGACGTACCGCTCGTGCTGACCGCCCTGGTCGCCCAGCGGTGGGTGCCGGAGTCGCGCGCCGAGCGCCCCCAGCGGGTGGACGCCATCGGTACGGCGCTGCTCGCGGTCGCGGTCGTCCTCGTCATCCTCCCGCTCACCGAGGGACGCGCCGCCGGATGGCCTTGGTGGACCTGGCTGATGCTCGCCGCCTGCGTGCCGGTGCTGGGGGCCTTCGCGGCCTGGGAGTGGCGGATGGAGGGCCGCGGCCGTGACGCGCTCGTCCCGCCGAGCCTCGTCCGCACCCGGGCGATGGTCACCGGGCTCGCCGTGACCGCGATCTTCTTCACGGTCTTCGGCGGTTTCATGTTCGTCTTCGCGCTGGTCGCCGAGGTGGCCGCCGGCATGGATCCGCTCGGCATTGGCTGGACGCTGACGCCGTTCGCGGTCTCCTTCCTCGGGGCCTCGCTGCTGGGCAGCCGGGCGGCGCAGCGTGACCCGGTGCGGATGATGCAGCGTGGCGCGCTGATCGCTGCCGTCGCGCTTGCCGCCCTGGCGCTGGTGCTGCTGGTGACCTGGCCGGGCTTCTCCTCCTGGCAGCTGGCAGTGCCGATGCTGGTCCTCGGCGCCGGCCAGGGCATGCTCGTGGTGCCGCTGTTCGGCACGGTCCTCGGTGGCGTGCCTGCCCACCACGCCGGCATGGGTGGCGGCGTCCTGATCACCACCATGCAGATGGCGCTCGGCCTGGGCTCCGCCTTGGTCGGCACCGTGTTCCTCGAGCTGGGTGGAGCCACCGGGAGCGCCATGCCCGTCGAGGTCGTCCTGGCCGCGTCCGTCGTCCTGGTGCTGGTCACGGCACTGGTGGCGGGGCGGCTCCGGCCGCGCGCCGCAGAGCGCTCGGAGGAGGAGGCGGCTGCGACAATGGCCGCGTGAGCTACCCGTTCCTGAAGGGCCACGGCACCGAGAACGACTTCGTGCTGCTGCCCGACCGCGACGGATCGGTGCACGGCGAGCTGCCGGCCGATCGGGTCCGCGCCCTGTGCGACCGCCGTGCCGGCCTCGGCGCCGACGGCGTGCTCCGCGTCATCCGGACCGCGGTGGTTGAGGAGCGAGATGTGCGAGCGTCTCGAAACCACCGTGAGGACGAGGACCTCCCGGAGTGGTTCATGGACTACCGCAACGCCGACGGCGGGATCGCCGAGATGTGCGGCAACGGGATCCGGGTCTTCGCGCTGCACCTGTACGACGAGGGGCTGGTGCCCGCGGACGAGCCGGTGCGGATCGGGACCCGCTCCGGCGTCAAGACGGTGACCCGCGACGGCGAGCTCTTCAGCGCCGACCTGGGCGTCGCCACGATCCTCGGCGAGACGAAGGTGTCGGTGGGAGATCGCTCGTGGCCCGCCGTCCATGTCGACCTGGGCAACCCGCACGCGGTCGTGATGGTCGACGACCTGGCCGAGGCCGGCCCGCTGCTCGAGGAGCCGGCGTACGACGTGCGCGTGTATCCCGACGGCGTCAACGTGGAGTTCGTCGTACGCCGTGGGCCCGACCACGTGGCGATGCGCGTGCACGAGCGCGGCTCGGGCGAGACCCGGTCCTGCGGCACCGGCGCGTGCGCGGCAGCGGTCGCCACCGCGCCGCCGGGGCCCGGGCGCTGGCGCGTCGACGTACCCGGCGGGACCCTGCAGGTTTCCCGCGACGCCGCCGGCCACGTCTTCCTGACCGGGCCGGCCGTTCTCGTCGCCCGCGGGCAGACCGACCTGTGAGGTCGTGTGCTGAGCGAGGACTGCCGGACCGGCGGAAGCGGGGCCGGCAACCGCAGCGAACGCCGCAGCGGGCTTGCTCGCAAGGCTGACACTGGCCCTCGCTAGGGTCAGTCGCATGGAGATCCGAGGTTCCGCCATCGTCACCGGGGCCGCGTCGGGCATCGGGGCCGCCGTCGCCCGACAGCTGGCCGCGGCGGGCGCGACCGTGGTGGTCGCCGACGTCCAGGACGACAAGGGGAAGGCGCTCGCGGAGGAGATCGGCGGGGCGTTCGCGCACGTCGACGTCACGAGCACCGACGACATCGTGGCGGCCGTCGACCAGGCCTCCGAGCTCGGCGAGCTGCGGATCCTGGTGAACTCCGCTGGCATCGGTCCCGCCTCGCGCACCGTCGGCCGCGACGGCACCTACGACTCCGCGCACGACCTGGACGTGTACAAGAAGGTGATCGCGATCAACCTGATCGGCACCTTCGACATGACCCGGATCGCCGGCACGGCCATGTCGCGGCTCGACCCGCTGGAGTCCGGCGAGCGCGGCGCGATCGTCAACCTGGCGAGCGTCGCGGCGTTCGACGGCCAGATCGGGCAGGCGGCGTACTCCTCCTCCAAGGGCGGCATCGTCGGGATGACGCTGCCGGTCGCGCGAGACCTCTCGGCGATCGGGGTCCGCCTCAACACCGTCGCGCCCGGACTGATCGACACCCCGATCTACGGCGAGGGCGAGAAGGCCGAGGAGTTCAAGGCGCGGCTGGGGGAGTCGGTGCTGTTCCCGAAGCGGCTCGGTACGCCGGACGAGCTCGCGTCGATGGTGCTCGAGTGCCTGCGGAACTCCTACATGAACGGTGCCGTCGTGCGGGTCGACGGCGGCATCCGGATGCCTCCCAAGTGACTCGCCCGGAGATCGTGCTGTGAGGGGCGTCCTCGTCGAGCGCCCCGGCGGCCCCGAGGTGCTGACGCTCGCCGACCTCGCCGAACCCGTCCCCGGCCCGGACAGCGTGCTGGTGGAGGTCGAGGCGGTCGGGGTGAACCCGGTCGACATCGGCAACCGGACCGACCCGTCCTGGGCGGGCCTCGTTCCGCCGTACATCCTGGGCTACGAGTTCGCCGGCCGTGTCGTCGAGACAGGTGAGCCGATCTGGGGGCTGCTCCCGGTGCAGGGGGTGCAGTACGGCGCCCTCGTCGAGCGGATCGCCGTACCTCGGGAGTACCTCGCGCCGCGACCGCCCGAGCTGGACCCGATCGTCGCGGCGGCGCTGCCGATGGCCGGGTGTACGGCGCAGCAGGTGCTCCAGCGGATGCCGCTCGCGGCCGGGTCCTGGCTGCTGGTCCACGGGGCCGCGGGCGGGGTCGGGCACCTGCTCGTGCAGATGGCGCACCGCAGGGGCCTGCGGGTCGCGGCTGCCGCTCGTCATGACGACCGCCGTCGCCTCGAGGAGCTCGGGGTCGACCTCTGGCTCGACCGCTCCGAGCCGTCACCCGCCCAGGCCGCGGTCGACAAGCTCGGCAACGAGCTGGACGCCGTCGTCGACCTGGTCGGGGGCCAGCTCGAGCCGTCGCTGCCCTACGTCCGCGTCGGTGGCCACGCCGCCACCATCGTCGACCTCTCGGGCGACCTCGAGCTTGCGATCGACCGCAACATCGACCTGCACGGCGTCCTGATGCGTCCCGGCCGCGACCGGCTCTACCAGCTCGCCTCCGCGATCAGCGCCGGCGTACGCCCGCACGTCACCGACACCTACCCGCTCGAGCGCGTCGCCGACGCCCACCGCCGGCTCGAGGCCGGCCGCGTGGGCGGCAAGCTGGTCGTCACCCTCTGACCCTTCGTAACGTCATACGGACGAGCCAGTCCGTATGACGTCCCGCGGGTCAGATCCGGACGCGGGCGGACGTCGGGTCGTAGAGCGGGCGGAGCGAGACCTCCGCGGCGTACCGCTCACCGGCGATGTCGACCTCCCACCGGCCGGCGATGAGCCAGTCCTTGGTGACCTTCTCGTCGGCGTTCACGAAGGCGAGCCCGACGGAGGCGCCCAGGGTCCAGCCGTACGAAGCGGCGCGGACGTAGCCGACCACCTCGCCGTCGCGGAGCACCGGCTCGGCGTGGTACAGCAGCGGCTCCGGGTCGACCAGCTTGATCTGGACCAGGCGCTGGGTCGAGGGGAAGTCGGTGCGGCGCTTCTCCAGCATGGCCTTACCGCGGAAGTCGGTGTCCCACGCGACCGCGAAGCCGAGGCCCACGTCGAGCGGGCAGTCGGTGTTGTCGATGTCGTGGCCGTAGTCGCGGTAGGCCTTCTCCATCCGCAACGACGCCAGCGCCTTGAGCCCGACCGGCTGCACGCCCTCGCCGGCGGCCAGCGCGTCGTACAGGTCGAGCGCGCGGTCGGCCGCGACGTACAGCTCGTAGCCGAGCTCGCCGAGGTAGGTGATGCGGGCGCAGGTGACCGGGACGCCGGCGACGTCGACCTCGCGCACGCCGCGGAACGGCCAGGCGTCGCTGGTGAGGTCGGCGTCGGTCAGCTTCGCGAGGACGTCGCGGGAGAGCGGGCCCTGCAGGTTGAGCTGGGCGTAGGCCGTGGTGGCGTCCTCGACGCGTACGTCGCGACCTCGCGCCGCGCGGCCGAGCATCCCGGCGACGTGCCCGTGCGCCGTGTCGGAGGCGACGACCCAGAAACGGTCGTCGGCGAGCTTCGAGACGGTCAGGTCCGCCTCGATCCGACCGTCGTCGTTGAGCCACTGGGTGTAGGTGATCCAGCCGGGGTCGCCGTTCACGTGGCCGGCCGACAGGTGGTCGAGCATCGCGCCGGCCTCCGGGCCGGTGACGGAGAACTTCGCCATGAACGACATGTCCATCAGCCCGACGCCCTCGCGGACGGTACGGTGCTCGGCCTCCCACTGCTCGAACCACGGCGCCCGGCCCCAGGTCGCCTCGGCGCTCGGCGTCCGGCCCGGGCCGGCGAACCAGTCGGCGCCCTCCCAGCCGGAGACCTCGCGCAGGTAGCCGCCCTTGGCGACAAGCCGGTCGTGCACGGGGGAGAGGAGCCGGTCGCGCATGGTGCGCAGCTGCTTGCCCGGCGTGTGGGCGGCGTACACGGTGCCGAGGATCTCGGTGGTGCGCTCGCGCCGGTACGCCGGCTCGAGCTGGTCGGTGCGGAACCGCGCGACGTCCCAGGCGGTGACGTCGACGTCCGGCAGGCCGGCGATGATCCAGTGCGCCATGACCCGGCCGAGGCCGCCGGCGGAGAGCACGCCGACGGAGTTCATGCCGGCGGCCACGAAGTAGTTCTTGATGCCCGGCGCCTCACCGACTGCCGGCATCAGGTCGGGCGTGAACGACTCGGGGCCGCAGAAGAAGGTCCGCACCCCGACCTCGAGCGTGACCGGCACGCGCGCCATCGCCTTCTCGAGGAACGGGCCCATCCGGTCCCAGTCGGGCTTGAGCGTGGTGAAGCTCGCGCTGCGCGGGATGCCGTCGACCGACCAGGCCGCGGCGTGCGGCTCGAAGAGGCCGACCATCATCCCGCCGCCCTCTTCGCGGTAGTAGCCGTACGACGCGGGGTCCTCGAAGATCGGTGCGTCGGGGTCGATGCCGTCGATGGTGTCGGTGATCAGGTAGTAGTGCTCGGCCGCCTGGTTGGGGATCACCACGCCGCTCTTCTCCCCGAGCTCGCGGGCCCACATGCCGGTGCAGTTCACGACGTACTCGCACTCGATCGTCTGGCCGGCAGATCCGGTGGTTGAGGAAGGCGCCCCGGCGCCTGTTTCTAAACCACCGACCACGACTCCGCGCACCTCGCCGTGGTCGACGAGCACGTCCTCGACGCGGACGCCCTCGACGACCCGGACGCCGAGGTTCTTCGCGCCGCGGGCGAGCGCCTGGGTGAGGTCGACCGGGTTGACCCGTCCGTCGCCGGGGACGTGGAAGCCGGCGAGCAGGTCGTCGGTCTCGGCCCAGGGGAAGAGGTCCTTCATCTCCCGCGGCCCGATCTCCTCGACCTCGAGCCCGAGGTGGCGTTGGAAGGCCGCGACCCGGCGGTACTCGTGCAGCCGGTCGGCGTCCGCCGCCGCCTCGATCATCCCCACCGGCTTGAACCCGGTCGAGACCCCGGTCTCCGCCTCGAGTCGGGCGTACAGGTCGCGGGAGTAGAGCCGGATGCCGGTGCTGGTCTCGGACGTCGACCCGAAGCAGGTCATGAGCCCGGCGGCGTGCCACGTCGTACCACTCGTCAACCGGTCGCGTTCCAGCACGACGACGTCGGTCCAGCCCTCGTGGGCGAGGTGGTAGGCGACCGAGCACCCGATCACGCCGCCCCCGATGACGACGACCCGGGCCCGGTCGGGCACTGCAGATGACGCGGAAGTCTGGGTCACCGGCACAACCTACCGGGGTGCCTGTCCGGGCGCCGCCGTCGCTTGTAGCGCCCTGTTACCCCCACCCTGGGCGCCCGCAGGACGGCGCCCTCGCGCGTATAACAGGGCGTTACAAGCGGAAGCGTCCGGGCCGAGGAAGGGGGTACGCCGGGAGCAAACCGGTTCGCGCGGGGGAGCGGGCCGACCTACCCTTGACGCAGATGACGAACGCACGTGACTTCTCCCTCGACAGCGAGCTGGCCAACACGGCCGGTTGGGACCTCGACGACGGAGACGGGATCGAGAACCTCGACGACCCGGCCGACGACAGCGACGGCTGGGAGTCCGGGTACGCCGACGACGACCCCGAGCTCACCGGTGGCGAGCAGGACCTCGCCGAGCGGTACGCCCTCCGGCGGGTGGCGGGACTCAGCACCGAGCTCGAGGACATCACCGAGGTCGAGTACCGCCAGCTCCGGCTCGAGCGGGTCGTCCTGGTCGGCGTCTGGACCGACGGCAGCGTCGAGGACGCCGAGAACTCCATGGCCGAGCTCGCCGCTCTCGCCGAGACGGCAGGCTCGGAGGTGCTGGACGCGGTCTACCAGCGCCGCGACAAGCCCGACCCCGCGACGTACGTCGGCCGCGGCAAGGTCGAGGGGCTCGGCGAGATCGTCCGGGCCAGCGGCGCCGACACCGTGATCTGCGACGGCGAGCTGGCGCCGAGCCAGCTGCGCAACCTGGAGGACCGGCTCAAGGTCAAGGTCGTCGACCGCACCGCGCTGATCCTCGACATCTTCGCCCAGCACGCGAAGTCCAAAGAGGGCCAGGCGCAGGTCGAGCTCGCCCAGCTCAACTACATGAAGCAGCGCCTCCGCGGCTGGGGCGGCAACCTGTCCCGCCAGGTCGGCGGCCGGGCCGCGGGCGGCGTCGGCATCGGTGGTCGCGGTCCCGGCGAGACCAAGATCGAGACCGACCGCCGGCGCATCAACACCAAGATCGCCCGGCTACGTCGCGAGCTCGCGCACATGAAGGGCACCCGCGACACGAAGCGTCAGGAGCGCCGCCGCCGCCACATCCCGAGCGTCGCGATCGCGGGCTACACCAACGCCGGCAAGTCCAGCCTGCTCAACCGGCTGACCGGGGCCGGGGTGCTGGTCGAGGACGCGCTGTTCGCCACCCTCGACCCGACCACCCGGCGTACGACGACCGGCGACGGCCGCGTGTACACGATGTCCGACACCGTCGGCTTCGTCCGCCACCTGCCCCACCAGCTGGTCGAGGCGTTCCGCTCCACGTTGGAGGAGGTCGCCGACTCCGACCTGATCCTGCACGTCGTGGACGGATCCCATCCCGACCCCGAGGGCCAGATCGCGGCGGTGCGCGAGGTGTTCGCCGAGATCGGCGCCGACAAGGTGCCCGAGATCATCGTGATCAACAAGGCGGACGCCGCCGACCCGCTGGTGCTCGCCCGGGTCAGGCAGCGCGAGCCGCACGCCGTCGTCGTCAGCGCCAAGACCGGCGAGGGCATCGCCGAGGCGCTCGCCGTCGTCGAGGACGACCTTCCGCGGCCGGGCGTCGAGTTCGAGGCCCTCGTGCCCTACGCGCGCGGCGACCTGCTCGACCGGCTGCACCAGCACGGTGAGATCGAGTCGCTGGAGCACACCGGCGACGGCACCGTGGTCCGCGGCCGCGCGCACGCAGACCTCGCGGGCGAGCTGGCCGCGTACCCCGTCTGACCGTTCCCACCCATTCCCAGCGGGGCCGGCGCGGTCCTACGCTCGGACCGTGTTCAGCATGGTCACGCTGCACGACGGACGCACCCTGGAGTACGCCGATCTCGGCGACCCGGCGGGTCGGCCCGTCGTCTTCTTCCCCGGAACGCCCGCGACCGCTGCGCAGGGTGCCGTCGTCGCCGACGCCGCCCGCGTGAACGGCGTCCGGCTCGTCGCCGTCTCCCGGCCGGGCTACGGCGCATCCACGAACACCCCGCCCGGTCTGACCTCGGCCGCCGCCGATGCCGTGGAGCTGGCCGACCAGCTGGGCGTGGAGCGGTTCGTGGCGATGGGTGTGTCGGGCGGCGCGCCGTACGCCCTCGCCGCCGCGGCCCTCGCGCCCGACCGGGTGAGCTCGGTCGCCGTCCTCGGGGGTCCCGGGAGCCACGCCGAGGTGAACCCCGAGGACCTGGACGACGACGACCGCCGCGCGCTCGCGATGATCGCGGACGGGGACGTCGACGACGCGATCGCGCTCGAGACGGCAGCGGCGGACAACCAGCTCGCCGGCCTGAGAGGTCTGAGCACCGAGGAGTTCGCGGCGGCCTTCCGGCAGATGGCGCCGCCGGGGCCCAACTGGTTCGACGACCATCCGGACAGCCGCCCCGCCTTCAACGCCGACTTCCAGCGAGGCATCACGACCTCCGAGGGCTACGTCCGCGACAACGTCTCCTGGCTCGGGCCCTGGGACTTCGACCTCGCCGCGGTGACGGTCCCGGTCCGGCTCGTGTACGGCGAGAGCGACCGGATGGTCCCGTCGGAGCACGGCGAGTGGCTCCGCGAGCGGCTCGCCGACAGCGAGATGCACGTCGTACCCGGCGGGCACGGCCACGCCACCTTCGGCGCGGCCGAGGAGACGTTCGCGATCCTCGGGGCGGAGTGAGGGCGTGCCGGACGTCGACGTCGTCACGGGGACGGTGATCCGCCGCCCGGTCGCCGAGGTGTCGTCGTACGCCGCGGATCCGGCCCACGCGCCGGAGTGGTACGCCAACATCGAGTCGATCACCTGGCGCACCGACCCGCCCGTGGCGGTCGGGTCGCGGCTGGACTTCGTGGCCAGGTTCCTCGGGCGCACGCTCTCCTACACCTACGAGGTCGTCGACCTCGAGCCGGGCGAACGGCTGGTGATGCGCACCGCCGAGGGGCCGTTCCCGATGGAGACGACCTACACCTGGGAGCCCGCCGGGCCCGACTCCACCCGGATGACCCTGCGCAACCGCGGCACGCCGTCTGGCTTCGCCGCGGTCGGCGCCCCGGTGATGGCGGCCGCGATGCGGCGAGCGAACAAGAAGGACCTCTCCCGCCTCAAGGAGATCCTCGAGAGCTGAGGCCGACGCCGGCCCCGATCAGGAGGACTTGCGGTCCTGCTGGGCGGTCGGGTCGACCAGGCGTACGCCGACCCCGCGCACGCTCTGCAGGTAGCGCGGCTGGGCCGCGGTCTCGCCGAGCTTGCGGCGCAGCCAGGACAGGTGGACGTCGACGGTCCGGTCGGAGCCGTCGGCGTGCTGCCACACGTCGGCCAGCAGAGTGCGCTTGCTGACAACTTCGCCCGTGCGCGCCGCCAGCGCGAGGAGCAGGTCGAACTCCCGCCGCGTCAGCTCCAGCGGCCGGTCCGCGAGGGTGGCGGTGCGGGTGGGGGCGTGGATGGTCAGCTCGCCCACCCGGATCGGGTCCGACGACGCGTGCCGGTGGGTACGCCGCAGCACGGCCCGGACGCGGGCGGTGACCTGCTCGAAGCCGAACGGCTTCACGACGTAGTCGTCCGCCCCGGCGTCCAGCGCGGCGACCATCGTCGGGTCGTCGTCGACCGCGGTGAGCACGATGATCGGCACCGAGCCGGCCGCACGGATCATCCCGATCACGGTCAGCCCGTCGACGTCCGGCAGGCCGAGGTCGAGCAGGACGAGGTCGGGGTGGTCGCCGAGCACGGCTTCGAGACCGGCGATGCCGGTCGCCGCGGACTGGACGGAGTGGCCGCGCTCGACCAGCCCCTGTTCCAACGCGGCACGGATCGAGGGGTCGTCCTCGATCACGAGGATGGTGGTCATCGCGGGTCAACGTCTTTCGGTCAAGGGTCGGTCACCTCACGGGATACGTCGCCACCCACATGCCCGGGTGGGCTCTCCCCAGCGAGGTTCCGTGCGGAAACCCTTGTCCCCCGTCGCGGATAGGGTGCACCAGTGCCCGCCGTCCGTCTACCCACCACCGACGTGTTGGGGACGGCGGTGTCCGCGCTCGGAGGCGAGGAACGCCCCGGACAGGTCGCCATGGCGGAGGCCGTCACCGAGGCGCTGACCGAGCACCGACACCTCGTCGTGCAGGCCGGCACCGGCACCGGCAAGTCCCTGGCCTACCTCGTTCCGGCGCTGCTCCACGACAAGCGAGTCGTCGTCGCGACCGCGACACTGGCCCTCCAGCACCAGCTGGTCGAGCGCGACATCCCGCGACTGGTCGAGGCGGTCTCCGAGGTCCACCCCGAGGTCGACACGTCGTACGCCGTGCTCAAGGGTCGCTCCAACTACGCCTGCCTGCACCGGGTGCGTGAGGGTGCGCCCGACGACGACCAGGGCGCCTTGGTCGAGCTCCCCCAGAGCACGCTCGGGAAGAAGGTGCTCGAGCTGCGCGCCTGGGCCGAGGAGGAGGCCGAGCACGGCGGCAGCGGCGAGCGCGACCGCGCGCCCCGCCACACCGACCGCGAGTGGCGACAGGTCAGCGTCAGCCACCGCGACTGCCTCGGCGCGTCCCGGTGCCCGTTCGGCGAGGAGTGCTTCGTCGAGGTCGCCCGCGAGCAGGCCCACCGGTCCCACCTGATCGTCACCAACCACTCATTGCTCGCGATCGACGCGATCGAGGGCGTCCCGATGATCCCCGACTACGACGTGGTGGTCGTCGACGAGGCCCACGAGGTCGTCGCGCGGGTCACCCAGGCGGCCACCGACGAGCTGCTCGCCTCCGACGTCGACCGGGCGGCACGCCGTTCGCGTCGGTACGTCGAGTCCGACTCCGCCGACCTGTCCCCGGCCGACGACCTCGCCGACGCCGGCGACGCCCTGGGGGCGGCGATCGGGGAGTGTCGTCCCGGGCGGTTCGACGAGGTGCCCGAGATGCTGGCCGACGCGCTGGTCCTCGTGCGCGACGCCGCGCGGGCCTGCCTCTCGGCGTACCCCAAGGAGACCGACTCCGGTGAGCCGGACGCCGGCCGCACCCAGGCGCGCGGCTCGGTGCAGGAGGTGTTCGTCACCGCGGAGCGGATGGCCGTTCGATCGGAGTCCGACGTGCTCTGGCTGAGCGAGGGAGGCGATCGCATCCCGCCGCGCCTGTGCGTCGCGCCGCTCGAGGTCTGGGGCCCGATGCGCGACAAGCTGATGACCGACAAGACCGTGGTGATGACCTCGGCGACCCTGATGCTCGGCGGCGACTTCGACGCGATTGCCACCTCGGTCGGGCTGCGGCCCACCGAACGGGTCGACACCACCACCGGCGACCCCGCGGCACCCGGCGGCGACGAGCGCGACGCGCTGCCGTGGGCCGGGCTCGACGTGGGCTCGCCGTTCGACTACGGGCAGCAGGCGATCCTCTACGTCGCGCGGCACCTCCCGCCCCCGGGCCGCGACGGGCTGGGCGAGGCACAGCTCGCCGAGATCGCGTCGCTGGTCGACGCCGCCGACGGGCGGACGCTGGGGCTGTTCAGCTCACGCCGGGCCGCGGAGGCCGCCGCCGAGGCGATCCGCGAACGGCTGCCCCACCTGACCACCCTCGCTCAGGGCGAGGCGCAGCTGCCCGAGCTCGCCCGGCAGTTCGTCGGCGACCCGCACACGTGTCTCTTCGGCACGCTCAGCCTGTGGCAGGGCCTCGACGTGCCCGGCGACACCTGTCAACTGGTGCTCATCGACCGCATCCCGTTCCCGCGGCCCGACGACCCCTTGATGAGCGCCCGGCAGCGGGCCGCCGACCGCGAGGGCCGCAACGGCTTCATGCAGGTCGCCGCCACCCACGCCGCCCTGCTGCTCGCGCAGGGCACCGGCCGGCTGATCCGCACCACCACCGACCGCGGGGTCGTGGCGATCCTCGACCCCCGGCTGGCGACGGCGCGCTACGGCTCCTTCCTCAAGGCGAGCCTGCCGCCGATGTGGACGACGTACGACGGCGACCTGGTGCGCCAGGCGCTCAAGCGACTGGCCCACGCGGAGCAACACACCGCCTGACGCGCGGGCGTTCACCGTCCGCCGAGGACGCCCCGGCGCGCTAGCAGCTGTAACGGCGCTTCGGGGGCGGCTCGGCCGGGACGGTGTCGCCGACCTCCGGCGCCATCGAGGAGGGCGCGATCGGCTCGTGCGCGACCCGCTCGCCGAGGATCTGCTCGTGGGTGATCTGCCGGTGAGCAGGTGAGCCGGCGATCCGGCGCCGGAGCTCCAGGCTGCGGGCCTTCGCCTGGTGACGGCTGTCGGCGAACCACGGGTCGACCAGCCACATCGCCACGATCACCAGCGCCCAGCCGGCAGCGACGTCGAGGATCCAGTGGTTGCCGGTGCCGATCACCACGACGGCGGTGATCAAGGCGTGCACCCAGGCCAGACCGCGCGCCCAGTAGTTGCGGGTCGAGCGTCGGACCACCAGCGCGACCCACAGCGCCCAGCCGGCGTGCAGGCTCGGGAACGCGGCCAGCTCGTTGGTCAGCCCGCCCATCCCCTTCGGAGCGGAGGCGTCGGTGCTCCACCAGCCGTCGGCGGCGTGCAGGCTGAGCACGTCGACGTACCCGCCGGTCAGCCGCGGCGGTGCAGTCGGGAGCAGCAGGTAGCAGGCCAGGCCCAGCAGGCAGGACACGACCAGCGCCCAGCGGGCGGGGGAGTAGTGCTGAGCGCCCTTGCGGTAGAGCCAGACCAGCACCCACAGCGTGACGACGTAGTGGCAGGCGGCGTACCAGTAGTCGGCCGGGATCGCGGCCCAGTCGTGCGCCACGAACCAGTTGTTGATCGCGTGCTCCCAGTCGAGGTGGAGCACCCGCTCGAGCGAGAGCAGGTCGCCGGCCCGGTCCTGCGCGGGAGCGAGGTCACCGTCGGCGAAGGTGCGGGTGATGCAGTAGAAGACATAGAGGATGCCGATGAACAGGATCTCGCGCACACCACGACGCCCGAGGAAGTTCCCCCGGGCGATCGTCGTCTGCACGCTCGATCGAACGCTCACCGACCCATCCTCTCAGGAGATGCAAAGCATTTGCATCATCCCTATGACGTACAGAGCGGCGTCCCTGTGACGTACCCCGTATCTACAAGAGAGCACCGACAGTCGCCAGATACTTCCCGATGAGGGGTGTGAGTTTCGGCTCGATCGCGCGGCTCAGGCCTGGGTCAGACGCGGCGCAGGACCGCGGTCACCTTGCCGAGGATGGTGGCGTGGGTGCCGTCGATCGGGTCGTACGCCGTGTTGTGCGGCAGCAACCAGACCTTGCCGTCCTTGCGCTGCAACGTCTTCACGGTGGCCTCGCCCTCGATCAGCGCGGCCACGATCTCGCCGTTGTCGGCGGTCTGCTCCTGGCGCACCACGACGTAGTCGCCGTCGCAGATCGCGGCGTCGATCATCGAGTCGCCGCGCACCTCGAGCAGGAAGAGCGTGCCCTCGCCGACCAGCTGCCGCGGCAGCGGGAAGACGTCCTCCAGGGTCTCCTCGGCCAGGATCGGGCCGCCGGCCGCGATCCGGCCGACCATCGGGACGTACGCCGCCTGGGGGCGCGCGTCGCCGACCCCGGTCTCGTCGTACGACGACTCGGCGCTGTCGGCCCCACTGATCGACCGGCGCGCGGCCATCACTTCGGGCAGGAACACTTCGAGCGCGCGCGGCCGGTTGGGGTCGCGCTTGAGGAAGCCCTTCTCCTCCAGCACCCGGAGCTGGTGGGCGACGCTGGAGCTGCTGGTGAGCCCGACCGCCTGGCCGATCTCGCGCATGCTCGGCGGGTAGCCGCGCTTCTCGATCGCCTCCTTGATCGTGGCCAGGACCCGCTGCTGGCGCGGGGTGAGCCCGGTGGCGTCGGGCGGACCGTCCGGCAGCTCGCTGACGCGCCTGCCCGTGCTCTTCGTCATGGCGGACACCGTACGGCGGCGAGACGTCGTGATCAAACACCTGTTCGAATCGGGCGTGTCGGTGCCGGATCCGGCGACCCACCGGGTTCGTCGTACGACCCGGCTCAGCCGTGACCGAGGGCGCGGGCCAGCTCGTCGCGGCCCATCTTCGAGCGGCCCTGGATGTTGCGCCGCTTGGCCTCCTCGTAGAGCTCCTGCCGGGTCTTCGGGCTCGACGACCCGGTGCGCTTGCGCTGGGCCACCGCGGCGCCCTGCTTGCCGAGGGCGGTCCTGGTCGAGGCCGGCATGTTCGAGATCGACTTCTTCCGCCGGGCACCCTGCTGCGCCTTCTGCACGTTCTTCCGGGCGGCTTGCCTCTGCTTCGTCGTGGCCATGAGGTCACCTCCTGCGGATCGGTACCCGGCCACGTCTGGTTGACTCGCCGGGATGGACAGCTGTGTCATCACCGGCGGGGCGCGGGGGATCGGGCGCGGGATCGCCGAGCGCATGGTCGGGCGCGGGTACGCCGTCGTGGTCACCGACGTCGACGGCGAGGGCGCGCGTCGTACGGCCGAGGAGATCGGCGCCGCCGTCGGGCTCGAGCAGGACGTGCGTGACCCGGCCGGGCACCGGTTCGTCGCCACGACCGCGAGCGACCTGGGCCGGCTGACCGCGTGGTTCAACAACGCCGGCGTCGGCGACGACGGTCGGCTCGCCGATCTGAGCGACGAGCAGATACGCCGCCTGGTCGAGGTGAACCTGCTCGGTTGTCTGTGGGGGATGCGCGCCGCGCTGTCGACGTTCTCTGGCCGGGGCGACATCGTGAACATCGCCTCGCTGTCCGGGCTCGGCCCGGTGCCGGGCTACTCGGCGTACGCCGCCACCAAGGCCGCGATCGTCTCCGCCACGATGTCGGTCGCGGGCGAGGCGCCGCGCGGCGTGCGGGTGCACGCGCTGTGCCCCGACGGCGTCCAGACCGCCCTGCTCGAGGGACAGGACACGACGCGGCTCGGCGCGCAGCTGGTGCACTCGGGCGGCCGGATCCTGAGCGTCGACGAGACAGCCGCGGCGGCCGTCGCGCTGCTCGGCTCGCGGCGGATCGTCCGGACCGTGCCCGGCTGGCGCGGTGGACTGGTCCGGTCGACGACCCTCGCGCCGTCGGTCGCCCGGCACGGCACGCGGCTGTTCGCCGCCCTCGGCCGCCGAGCGATCCGGCGCCACGCCCAGGAGCGGTGACCTGGGACCGGTTTCCCGCAACCGGACGGGTCCTGTCTCACCGCCGTCGGCATGACGGAGTTTCGAACATTTGTTCGTGTCGCTGCTTGAAACCGCTCGAACACCTGCTCTAACGTCGTACACCTGTTCGATCGAACGTCTGATCGGACACCACCGGATGACCCAGCCAGCCGCTCTCGGGGGCGACTGTCGGTGGTGGCCACTAGACACAGATCAACACTTCCCCAGGAGGACCGATGAGCAGCACTCTGGCCACCAGTGCAGGCGCCGCCCGCACCCCGCGCCTGACCCCGCCGGCCGCGCCCACCCGCAAGGCGACGCCCCGGCGGCGCACGGTCGGGCAGGGTGCGTCGCTGGTCGGCCGCGCCGACCGGCCCGTGCTGCGCATCGTCGCCGACGACGAGCGCATGCCGGTCCTCACCCGGATCGCACCGACGGTCGAGCCCGCACTCCCTTCGGTGGTCGAGCCGGTGGGCGGTGTCGAGACCCACCGGCGCGTCGATCTCGCCGACTTCTTCGCGGCGGAGTACGACGGCGACGACGTCTCGGTCGCGATCGCCCGGCCCCGCCCGAGCTCGCTCCGGCTGACCCGCCGTGGCCGCCTCGTCGTCTTCGGCGCGGGCCTCGCCGCGATGCTCGGCCTCGGCTTCGTCGCCGCCACCGGTTCGCTGGCCGACGACCAGCCCGAGCCGACCCGGGTCGTCACGGTGCAGCCCGGCCAGACCCTGTGGGACATCGCCGCCCGCGGCTCCGACGGCGGCGACGTGCGAGCCACCGTCGCCCACCTCGAGGCGATCAACCATCTCGACTCACCGGCCCTCCAGGTCGGCCAGCACCTCCGCGTCCCGAAGTAGCAGCCACGAACTTCCGCCCCGGCCGACTCGACCCCGGCCGGTGCGGGGAGCCCTTCGAGACGCTCGCTGCGCGAGCTCCTCAGGGGCCACCGGGGAAGACGGAGGACGGCGTGCCCTACCCACGCCGTCCTCCGCGGTTTCCCGAGCACGGGGGCCGAGCCTGCGAGGCCACCGTGCGAGAGAAGCAAGGCTGACTGCCGTCCCCGGATGGTCGGGTTCTATCGATCGACCAGCCGCCGCACGAACTTCAGCCCCGACCACGTCTCGTCGATCGCGGCCACCTTCACGTCCACCCACCCGATCCCGAGCCCCAGCTCCCGGACGACGTTCTCGTTCAGGTCGGTGTCGATGCCGAGCCGCTTCACGGCGGCCTGCTTCGGCCACGCCACCCAGACCATCCCGTCGCTCACGGTGCGCTCGCACACGGCCGGCAGCCGCTCGGCCAGCGTCGCCAGCCGGGTGTGGAACGTGACCGTCACGTCCAGCCCGCCCCGCAGTCGGCGTACGAGGTGAGCGGACGGCGGCAGCCCGAGGTCCAGGCCGTGGGGCAGCCGGTCGAGCAGCACGACGTGACCAGGCTTCACGCCGAGCTTCGTGGCCAGCGGGGTGCCGGAGTAGCCGGCGGTCGCACCCGCCATCAGCGCGCCGCCCGGCGCCCACCCGGCGCCCGCGGGGGAGCAGCGGGCACGGCCGCGGCCCGGACCCGCGCCACGAACCGGGCGCCCAGCATCATCGCGAAGAACAGGCAGGCGATCGCGCCGACCGTGGCCATCGCCAGGAACCACCACGCGGTGCGATCGCCGTTACGGGCGCTGGTGCCGAAGTCGATGGCCAGGTAGACCAGGTAGCCCCACGCGACCACCGCGGCGGTGATCCCGAGCGCGATCAGCAGGAGCGGACCCCGCGACGAGGGGGCACGCGGCGTACCCCCTCCGGACTCCTCGAGACGCGCGGGCCCGGCGTGCCTCGGTGCGGCCCGCTTCCCCGTCGTCACCGGGCCATTGTGACCGATGCCCGGAGCACCCGACACGCCGATCCGCAGACCCGCGCGAAGCCGCTCCGGTGCCGCTGACCTGTGCATTTGCCGGTACGCCGGGTCCGCGGAGATTTGTTGTCCCGAACCGCTTGCCAAGCCCCGGCACCCGACGTACGGTTACCACTACATCTAGTAGTTACACGGTTGTGGTTCTCCACATGTAGTTCACATCTACAGGGTGCTGGACCCACAGAAATGAGCCGGTTCTCCACAGTCGAAGGGGTACCGGTCCACAGGAAGACACCCCCTCCACGGGGGACTTCGGCGCGCCCTCTGAGCGTTGTGTCAGAGGGCGTTCGAGAGCGGGAGAGGAGGACCGAGATGCACTGCCCGTACTGCCGGCACACCGACACCAAGGTCCTCGACTCGCGCGTCTCCGAGGACGGTACGGCGATCCGCCGCCGGCGCCGCTGCGAGAGCTGTGAGAAGCGGTTCACCACGATCGAGCTGATGCAGCTGACGGTGCTCAAGCGGTCGGGTGCGACCGAGCCGTTCAACCGCGAGAAGGCGATCACCGGCGTCCGGAAGGCCTGCAAGGGCCGCCCGGTCTCCGAGGACGACCTGGCCTGCCTGGGCCAGACCGTCGAGGACGCGCTGCGCATCGAGGGCGCCGCCGAGATCCCGGCCCACGAGGTGGGGATGGCGATCCTCGGGCCGCTGCGTGCGCTCGACCCGGTCGCCTACCTGCGGTTCGCCAGCGTCTACAAGGCGTTCAGTTCGCCCGACGACTTCGAGGACGAGATCGCCCTCCTCCGCATGGAGCAGGCCGCCGCGGCCGACCACGAGCCGCAACCAGACGCCGTACCCACTGGATGACCCACAGACCACCCGGCGCGTAGTGGGGAAGCTGCGCGCCGGGTGCACCACCTCAGCAAGACCCAGCACGACCCAGCCAAGGACATTCCACCCAGACGGGTGTCGGTGGTCGGAGAGACCATCGAAGAAGCAGGACACACGGGAGAACGAGGAGCGCAGATGACCGAGACGGTTAACCCGAAGGTCAAGGGGAAGCAGGCCGGCAAGGGCCTGACGATCGACCGTGTCTTCAGCACGGCCGGCACCCACCCCTACGACGAGGTCACCTGGGAGCGCCGCGACGTCGTCCAGCAGAACTGGAAGACCGGCGAGACCGTCTTCGAGCAGCGCGGCGTGGAGTTCCCCGACTTCTGGTCGGTCAACGCCAGCACGATCGTCACCACCAAGTACTTCCGCGGCGC
>NZ_DASXWU010000022.1:0-4700 GCF_036503465.1 Nocardioides sp. | reverse complement strand
CCCCGGCTGCCAGTCGGTGGACACCACCGAGCGGCTCCTGCCGTGGCTCGCCCAGCACCCCGAGGAGTACGTCGTGGTGCTGGGGCCGAACATCTCGTTCGGCGACGGGGTGACCGTCTGCGAGAGCCTGCGCACCTCGCGACCCACCACCAGCGTCGTCTTCGTCCGCCCCGCGCTCGACACCGCCTTGCTGGCTCGCGCCATGCAGGCCGGCGCGCGCGAGGTCGTGGCGATGGACGACCTGCACCTGGTCGCCGGTGCCGTGTCTCGTGCCCACCAGTTCTCGCAGGCGCTCCGCGGCCCCGAGGCCTCGAAGCACAACGGCCACGTGATCTCGATCTTCTCCCCCAAGGGCGGGGTCGGGAAGACGACCGTCGCGGTCAACCTGGCGCTGGCGCTCACCGACAACGGTGCACGCCAGGTGTGCCTGGTCGACTTCGACCTCGCCTTCGGCGACGTCGCGATCACGTTGCAGCTGTTTCCGTCCCACACGATCGAGCACGCCATCGGGTCCGAGGAGGACCTCGACGCGCCGATGCTCAACTCGTTGCTGACGCGTTACCAGGACTCCTTGAAGGTGCTGGCGGCCCCGAGTCATCCGGACGTCCGCGAGCGGATCACCCCGCTGTTGATCTCGAAGGTCCTGCGCACCTTGCGCACGATGTACGACTTCATCGTCGTGGACACCGCGCCGGCATTCGACGAGCAGACCCTCACCGCGCTCGACGAGACCGACGAATGCATCATCGTGGCGACCCTCGACGTCCCCACGCTGAAGAACGTCAAGGTCGCCCTGGACACGCTCGAGATGCTCAACATCGGGCGCGGTCACCGCTACCTGCTCCTCAACCGCGCCGACGACGCCGTCGGCATCGGGGCGGAGAAGGTGGAGACGATCCTCGGGATGCACGTCGCGTCGCAGATCTCGACCTCGATCGACATCGCCGCTGCGACGAACGCCGGTACGCCGATCATCGCGGCGAGCCCGAACCACCCGTCGAGCTCGGCGTTCCGGAGCCTTTCCACGCTGATCGTCGGCGAGCCCGCCGGCGTCGTCGGTGTGGGAAGAAGCAACCGCACCGCGGACTCGGAGAACGACAGGTTCGCCAAGCTCTTCAGGATCAAGAGGTGACATCGTGAGCAGTCTTGCCGAACGCCTGGCCGCGGCCCGCAAGCAGAGCGAGTCCGGCGAGACCCCGCCGCCTCCTCCGCCGCCGCGGGGCCCTGAGGAGAAGGACGAGGCAGCTGCCGCACCTCCGCCGCCGCGGGGTGGCAGCGGCGACGGCGAGGAGGGCGCCGTTCGCACCCGCACCGCGCCGGTCCCGACCAGCCGCGTCAGCGCCCGTCGCGGCAACGCCGAGCACGAGCGCCTCGAGGAGCTCAAGCAGGACGTGCACACCGAGCTGCTGAAGCAGCTCGGCCCGCAGCTCTACGACGCCAACCTCGACCAGGCCGATCTCGACCAGCGGGTCCGCACTGTCCTCTCCCAGCTGATGAGCTCGCAGGACCGGCCGATCAGCAACGCCGATCGCAACCGGCTCACCCAGGAGATCAGCGACGACATCCTGGGCTACGGGCCGATCGAGCCGTTCCTGCGCGACGACGACGTCTCCGAGGTCATGGTCAACGGCGCGGAGTCGATCTGGCTGGAGAAAGGCGGCAAGCTGCTCAAGGCCAACGCCCAGTTCAGCGACGAGGCCCACGTCCGTCGCACGATCGACAAGATCGTCTCGCGGATCGGCCGTCGCGTCGACGAGTCGAGCCCGATGGTCGACGCGCGCCTGCCTGACGGCAGCCGTGTGAACGCGGTCATTCCTCCCCTCGCGGTCGACGGATCCTCGCTGACCATCCGTAAGTTCGCTGCCGACCCGCTGACTGCGGACGACATGATCGCGTTCGGCACGCTCAGCGAGCGCGCCGTCGAGTTCCTCGACGCCTGCGTACGCGGCCGGCTGAACATCATCGTGTCCGGCAGCACGGGCGCTGGGAAGACGACGACGCTGAACGTGCTCTCGTCGTTCATTCCCGCCGACGAGCGCATCGTCACCATCGAGGACGCCGCCGAGCTCCAGCTCAAGCAGGACCACGTGGTGCGTCTCGAGTCCCGCCCGGCCAACATCGAGGGCCGAGGCATGGTGACGATCCGTGACCTGGTCAAGAACAGCCTGCGTATGCGTCCCGACCGGATCATCGTCGGTGAGGTCCGTGACGCCTCGGCGCTCGACATGCTCCAGGCGATGAACACCGGTCACGACGGCTCGATCTGCACGCTGCACTCCAACGGCCCCCGCGACACCCTGGCCCGTATGGAGACCATGGTGCTGATGGCCGGCATGGACCTGCCCGTGCGGGCGATCCGCGAGCAGGTCGCCTCCGCCGTCGACCTGATCGTGCACCAGACCAGGTTCAAGGACGGCAGCCGCAAGATCACCAGCTTGACCGAGGTGGAGCGGATGGAGGGCGACATCATCACCCTCCAGGACATCTTCGTCTACGACCACTCCGCGGGCTTCGACGCGGACGGCAAGGCCCAGGGCTTCCTGCGGTCCACCGGTCTCCGGCCGAAGTTCCTGGACAAGATGGAGCACTCCAACGTGCGCATCGACCCGATGCTGTTCGCGATGGAAGGGTTGCGGTGATCGCAGTGCACGCCGCCGTTCTTCCGCTCGCCGCGGGCGACTCCAGCGGACTGATGTATGCGGGGCTCGGCACGTTGGGCCTGGGCCTGCTGGTGCTGCTGGTGCTCGCGGTCCCGCGGGAGCGGAGGCTGACCACCGAGGAGCGCGTCGTCCAGTACGCCGCGCGCGCGGCGGCCGGCATGCCGTCCGGCGGTGCGCCGATCCCGCCTCCCACCGCCGACGACTCTCCTCTCCAGTCCGCCAAGTCCGCCGCGGCGAACGTCCTCAAGCGCAACAAGGGGCTCGAGACCAAGATCGCCCAGCGGCTCGACGGTGCCGGCAGCAGCTGGCGTCCGGCCGAGTGGCTGCTGATGCACGCCGGAGTCTTCCTGGGCGTCTCGATCCTCGGGCTCCTGATCGGCGGCGGCAACCTGGTCATCGGACTGATCTTCATCGCGATCGGGGCGATCGGCCCGTGGTTCTACCTGAGCTTCAAGCGGAACCGGCGCAAGAAGAAGTTCGAGCGGCAGCTCCCGGACACGCTCCAGCTGATGTCCGGGTCGCTGGCGGCCGGTCTTTCCCTCGCGCAGTCGGTCGACACCATCGTCCGCGACGGCGCCGAGCCGGTGACCAGTGAGTTCCGGAAGGTGCTGGTGGAGACCCGGCTGGGTCTCTCCCTCGAGACCGCGCTGCAGGGCGTGGCCGACCGGTTCCAGAGCAAGGACTTCGAGTGGGTGGTGATGGCCATCAACATCCAGCGTCAGGTCGGCGGTAACCTCGCCGAGCTGCTCAGCACGGTCGCCGGGACGATGCGCGAGCGCGAGTACATCCGCCGCCAGGTCGCCGCACTCGCCGCAGAGGGCAAGCTGTCCGCCCTGGTGCTCGGCGGTCTACCGCCCGCCTTCCTGGGATACCTGCTGCTGGCCAACCGCGAGTACGTCATGGTCCTCTTCACGCGGACCCTCGGGATCTTCATGCTGGTCGGAGGATCAGTGATCCTCGGAGTTGGCGCCCTCTGGATGAACAAGATCGTCAAGGTCGAGGTCTGAGATGACACTTCTACTGGTCCTGGGCGCTGCCCTGGTGATCCTCGCTCTCGTGCTCGTCTCCGCCTCCCTCGGGACGACGGCCGGCGGTCAGGCGATGACCGGCGTCGATCGCTCGGTCGCCCTGGTGCAGGCGCTGACCAACTCGCCGAAGGAGCTCACCAAGGAGTACGACGAGCCCTTCGCCGACCGGGTGATGAAGCCCCTGCAGGAGAAGGCGTCCAAGCTGGCTCGCCGACTGTCGGGCGGTGACGCCCCGGAGCGCATCCGCAAGCGTCTGGACGTCGCCGGCAACCCACCGGGCTGGACCGTCGAGCGCGTCCAGGCGGGGAAGACTATCGGTGCCATCGCGCTGTTCCTGGTCGCCGGCCTCCTGTCCACGGCGATGGGCATGAGCTTCACCATCAAGATCCTGTTCGTCGTCTGCGCGACGCTCGTGGGCTGGTTCGCACCGAACCTGTACCTCTACCAGAAGGTCTACGAGCGGTCGTTGATCATGCAGCGCGACCTCCCCGACGCGATCGACCTGATGACCATCAGCGTCGAGTCGGGCCTCGCCTTCGACGCCGCGGTCCAGCAGGTGGCCCGCAACACCGAGGGTCCCCTTGCCGACGAGTTCTCCCGCGTGCTGCGCGAGATGCAGATCGGCCAGGGCCGGGCGGCTGCCTTGCGCGCCCTCGCCGAACGCACCGAGGTCGAGGACGTGAAGAGCTTCGTGACCTCGATGGTGCAGGCCGACAGCTTCGGCATCCCGATCGCCAACGTGCTGCGGATCCAGTCCTCCGAGATGCGGACCAAGCGTCGTCAGCGGGCCGAGGAGAAGGCGCAGAAGGTGCCCGTGAAGATGACGGTGCCCCTGATCTTCTGCATCCTCCCCTCGCTGTTCATCGTGGTCCTGGGACCCGCTGCGATCCACATCATGGACTCGTTCAAGGGGATTTGAGTCCGGGGCCATGATCTGGGGCAGTCCAAGGCGTCAGTACACCTGGCTCGCCGTCGGAGCGCGCACCTTCGTGCTCCTCAGCCTGGTGATGCC
>NZ_DASXWU010000021.1:0-37604 GCF_036503465.1 Nocardioides sp. | reverse complement strand
GGTCGCACCGGCAAGCGCGCGGTCGTCTGCGAGGACCTCGAGCTCACCGGCCTCATGCATCCGTTCGGTCTCGAGGTGTGGTACGGCGAGCGGGTCGCGGTGCTGGGCAGCAACGGTTCCGGGAAGTCGCACTTCCTGCGGCTGCTGGCCGCGGGCGGCTCCGACCCCGATGTCGAGCATCGCCCAGTGGACGACACCCCGATCGAACCGGTGCGGCACACCGGCAAGGCCAAGCTGGGTGCGCGCGTGCGACCGGGCTGGTTCGTGCAGACCCACGAGCACCCGGAGCTGGTGGGGCGGACGCTGCTGGAGATCCTGCATCGCGGAGACGGCCGGCCGGACGGCCGCGCCGGGATGGGCCGTGAGGCCGCCGCCCGGGTGCTCGACCGCTACGAGCTGGCCCACGCCTCGGAGCAGAGGTTCGAGTCGCTCTCCGGCGGTCAGCAGGCGCGCTTCCAGATCCTGCTGCTCGAGCTGTCCGGAGCCACCCTGCTGCTGCTCGACGAGCCGACCGACAACCTCGACGTCCAGTCCGCCGAGGCCCTCGAGGAGGGGCTCGAGGCCTTCGAGGGCACCGTCGTCGCGGTCACCCACGACCGCTGGTTCGCCCGCGGCTTCGACCGGTTTCTCGTCTACGGCGCCGACGGCGACGTCTACGAGTCCGACGGCCCGGTCTGGGACGAGACGCGGGTCCGCCGGGCGCGCTAGATGTGCGGCTTGCGAGCACGCTCGCTGCGCCGTTCACATCGCGGGTGAGGCGCGGACTTCGTCCGTTCCTCACCCGCGATGCTCAAGACCCGGGGGGCGTCACCGGCGCTCGGACGCCCGGCCCGGGCCTCGAGATCAGGAGTTCTGGGTGGCGGCGTCGGAGTCCAGGGTGACCTGGACCGTGTGGCTGTCGCCGCCGCGTTCGTAGGTGACCGTGACGTGGTCGCCGGGTCGGTAGGACCGGATGATCGCGACCAGCCCGTCCGACGACGTGATCAGGTGGTCGTCGATCTTGGTGATCACGTCTCCGGCCTTGAGCCCGGCGTTCGCAGCAGCGGACCCGTTGTTGACCGAGGCCACCTTGGCGCCGTCGGTGAACTGGGCGCCGTTGCTGGACGCGGCGTTCTCGACGCCGATCCCGAGCCGTGCGTGGGTCGGGGTCTCACCCTTGATCATCTGCTGCACGATCGGCAGCACCTCGTCGATCGGGATCGCGAAGCCGAGGCCGATCGAGCCGGGCTCGCCGGTCCCCGTGCCGTTCGTCGCGGTCTGGATCGCCGCGTCGATCCCGACGACCGCGCCGGAGAGGTCCACCAGCGGTCCGCCGGAGTTGCCCGGGTTGATCGCCGCATCGGTCTGGATCGCCGGGTAGACCGTGGAGTTGCCCTGGCTGACCTGGCCGACGTTGACCGGCCGGTTCAGCGCACTGACGATGCCGCTGGTGACCGTGGCGTCGAGCCCGAACGGCGAGCCGATGGCGACGACGCCCTGCCCGACCTGGAGGCTCGAGGAGTGCCCGAGCGTCGCCGGCGTGAGGTTCTTGACGTTCTCGGCCTGGATCACCGCGGTGTCGGTGAGCGGGTCGGTGCCGAGGATCTTCGCGTTCGCGTGCGACCCGTCGTTGAACGAGACGCTCAGACTGCCCGACCTGCCGGCGATGGCGACCACGTGGTTGTTGGTGAGGATCTTGCCGTCCTGGCTGAGGATGATCCCGGAGCCGGAGCCCGACCCGTTGGGTCCGCTCACGTCGATCATCACCACCGACGGCAGCACGTTCTGGGCGACCTTCTCGATCGAGCCGGTGGACGCGGTCTGGGCCGTCGTACCGCCGGTCTGCGTCAGCACCGGGGACGTCTGGACGGAGTCGTGGGTCGAGGTCCACGCCGCAGCCCCGCCCACACCCGCCGCGCCGCCGACGAGGAGGCTGGCCGCCACGACCGTGGCGGCCAGCCCCTTGCCTCGCAGCCTGCCCCGGGGACGTCGGTCCGGCGGGAGAACCGGACCTGCGACGTCCTGGCCGAGGGTGGAGCGGCCGTCCTCCGGCTGGGCTGCGTAACCGTACGGCGACCAGTTCGCGGGTGGTGTCGGCGGCTCCTGACCCCACTCACGTCGGTTCTCCGGCTCACTCCGGCCGTACGGGTCGTGCGTCATGTCCCGAAGGCTGCCGGTCGAGTCTGGGAGGAGCCTGAGATGCCGCTGGGGTGTCCTGAAGAAGCCCGAGAAGCCTCAGCCGATCCGGCGTACGACGTCTCCTCGCCGGACGACGCCGCCGCGCACGACCCGGGCGTTGAGACCGCGCAGTCGCATCCGGGTGCCGACCTCGCCGTTGACGAAGGCCACCGCGTCGGGGCCGAACCGGGCCAGGAACTTCTTGCAGCCGGCGTGCGGCTTGGGGGTGACCTCGAGGACCGCCTCGTCGCCGATCGCGAGGCGGGCGCCCGCGGGCAGGTTGTCGTGGGAGATGTCGAGGTCGACGCAGAGCTGGTCGCCCGCCTGCGCCTTGACCTCGTCGGTGTCGCCGAGCAGGCCGACCATCCGCGCGCTCATCACCGTGATCATCGCGTCGAGGTGGCGCCCCTCGGCGATCGCGCGGGACGTCGCACGGGTCAGCCAGTTGTCGCCGACGAGCCCGTCCGCCTCGTCGAGGACGCCCTCGTCGAGGATCTCGCGGAGTCCGGTGTCAGGCCGGCGGACGATCATCTCGAGCCTCCCGACCTCGGCGGGCGCATAACGCAGGTGGTCGAGCTGGGCCTCGAGGTCGGCGGAGCTGGTCAGGGTCGGCACGGGTCGATCCTGCCAACTCCGATGCATCCCGTGCGCCCCATTTCCGGTCTCCGGAAACCAGGTGCTGGTGACTCGGCCATGGACGGTTCATCACGTCGGGTGGTGGAGCCCGCACATGGCCAGCGGAGTTCACCTGGCCCAGCGCGCATTCACCCACTCAGCGTGATGAACCGTCAGAAACCAGAATCCGGTTCACCCACTCAGCGTGATGAACCGTCCGCAGCGACAGCAGGCCTCAAGCCCAGCGCTCGGACGCCGGGGTGAACTCGAGGGTGCGGTGGCCGGTGTAGATCTGCTTCGGCCGCGCGATCTTCTGCTCCTTGTCCTGCACGAGCTCGAGCCACTGGGCCAGCCAGCCCGGCGTGCGCCCGATCGCGAACAGCACCGTGAACATCTCCGGCGGGAACTGGAAGGCCTCGTAGATCAGCCCGGAGTAGAAGTCGACGTTGGGGTAGAGCTTGCGGGAGACGAAGTAGTCGTCCTCCAGCGCGATCTTCTCCAGCTCCATCGCGATCTCGAGCAACGGGTTGACCCCGGTCACCTCGAAGACGTCGTCGCAGGCCTTCTTGATGATCTTCGCCCGCGGGTCGTAGTTCTTGTAGACGCGGTGCCCGAAGCCCATCAGCCGCTCGTCGCCGTTCTTCACCCCGTCGATGAAGTCGGAGACGTTCTCCTTCTTGCCGATCCGGCGCAGCATCCGCAGCACCGCCTCGTTGGCGCCGCCGTGCAGCGGGCCGTAGAGGGCGGCGACGCCGCCGGCGACCGCCGAGTAGGGGTCGACCTGCGACGAGCCGATGGAGCGTACGGCGTTGGTCGAGCAGTTCTGCTCGTGGTCGGCGTGCAGGATGAACAGCACGTCGAGCGCCTTGACCAGCCGCTCGTCGGCGGCGAACCGGTCCTCGCTCATCTTGAAGAGCATCGAGAGGAAGTTCGCGGTGTAGCCGAGCTCGTTGTCGGGGTAGACGAACGGCTTGCCCTGCGCGTGCCGGAACGACCAGGCGCCGAGGGTCGGCATCTTCGCGATCATCCGCACGATCTGGAGCTGGCGGATCTCGTCGTCGTTGATGTCGCGGGCGTCGGGGTAGAACGTCGAGAGCGCGCCGACTGAGGCCAGGAGCATCCCCATCGGGTGGGCGTCGTACCGGAACCCCTCCATGAAGCTCTTGACGTTCTCGTGCACGAACGTGTGGTAGGTGATGTCGTGCACCCAGGTCTCGTACTGGGTCTTCGTCGGCAGCTCGCCGTGGACGAGCAGGTAGGCGACCTCGAGGAACGTCGACTTCTCGGCCAGCTGCTCGATCGGGTACCCGCGGTACTCCAGGATGCCCTGGTCGCCGTCGATGTAGGTGACCGCGCTCTTGCACGACGCGGTGTTGACGAAGCCGGGGTCGTACACGGCGAGCGGAGAGCCCTCGCCGTCCTTGATCTTGCCGAGGTCCGCCCCTCTGACCGCACCGTTCTCGATGGGTACGTCGTACTCCTGGCCGGTGCGGTTGTCGCGGACGGTGAGGGAGTCGTTCACTCTTTCAACCTAGTCCGGGCTCCTGCGGAGAGCGAATCCGGTATCCGTCCGGTTCCGGCTCGTTTTGGCCGCTGACCTGGGCAACCGGTAGATTGTGCGGTCGCGACCCCTGCCGTTCTGGCCCCGTCGTTCGGGCGAGTCGAGTGACCACGGGCCAGGGCAGACCGGGACGCCCTGCTGTTGACGGGGTGAGCCCGGCAGATTACCTCCCTCCGAGGAGGCGTTCGTCAGAGGCCGTGGCAGCACCCTGGTGGGCGACCGCCCGCCGGACCCAACGAACGAGAAGGGCACACGCACGTGCGTACGTACAGCCCCAAGCCCGGCGACATCCAGCGCGAGTGGCACGTCATCGACGCCGACGACGTCGTCCTCGGCAAGCTCGCCGTCCAGGTCGCCAACCTCCTGCGCGGCAAGCACAAGCCGACCTTCGCCCCGCACATGGACATGGGCGACTTCGTCATCGTGGTGAACGCCGAGAAGGTGGCGCTGACCGGTGACAAGAAGAACAGCAAGCTGCTCTACCGCCACTCCGGCTACCCGGGCGGCCTCACCGCCGTTCCCGTGGGCCAGCAGCTGGAGAAGGACGCCCGCAAGGTGGTCGAGAAGGCCGTGTGGGGGATGCTGCCCAAGAACAAGCTCGGCCGCCAGATGCTCAAGAAGCTCAAGGTGTACGCCGGCCCCACGCACCCGCACCAGGCCCAGCAGGCCAAGCCGTTCGAGATCACCCAGGTCTCCCAGTGACCCCGCCGACCGCAGAGCAGAGAAGCGAAGGAACCAACGTGGCTGACACCACCACCACCGACGGCACCGAGGCCGAGACGTTCACCACCGACGAGCAGGGCGTGGCCTACACCTCCGAGAGCACCCCTGCCGCCGACGCCGGCCGCCCGGCGACCATCGCCCCGGCCGCCGCGACCGGCCGCCGCAAGGAGGCCGTGGCCCGCGTGCGCATCGTCCCGGGCAGCGGCGTGTGGACCATCAACGGACGTCCCCTCGACTCCTACTTCCCGAACAAGCTGCACCAGCAGGTCGTGAAGGAGCCGTTCGCCGCGCTCCAGCTCGACGGCCGCTTCGACGTGATCGCCCGCATCCACGGCGGCGGCATCACCGGCCAGGCCGGTGCGCTGCGCCTGGGCGTGGCGCGTGCCCTGAACGCCGTCGACGTCGAGGCCAACCGCCCGACGCTGAAGAAGGCCGGCCTGCTGACCCGCGACGCGCGGGTGATCGAGCGCAAGAAGGCCGGTCTGAAGAAGGCCCGCAAGGCTCCGCAGTTCAGCAAGCGCTGATCCGGTCCGCGCTTCGCCTGAAACGCCGATGAGCCTGCGATGATCGGGTGATGACGCAGCGGATCTTCGGCACCGACGGGGTCCGCGGGCTCGCGAACGGTGAGATCACCGCCGAGCTCGCGGTCGACCTCGGGGTGGCCGCGGCTCGCGTGCTCGTCTCACACGGCAGCTTCACCGGCCAGCGTCCGGTGGCCGTGGTGGGCCGCGACACCCGGATCTCGGGGCAGTTCCTCGAGCACGCGGTGGTGGCCGGGCTGGCGTCGGCCGGGGTCGACGTGATCCGCCTGCGCGTCCTGCCGACCCCGGGCGTCGCGTACCTGACCGACGCGCTCGGCGCCGACGTCGGCGTGGTGATCAGCGCCTCGCACAACCCGATGCCCGACAACGGCATCAAGTTCCTCGCGCGCGGCGGCGTGAAGCTGGACGACGCGTTGGAGCGGGAGATCGAGGTCCGGCTCCGGGAGCCGTGGGAACGGCCGGTCGGGGCCCAGGTCGGCCGGGTCACGCCGTACGCCCGCTCGGTCGAGGAGTACTCCGACCACCTGGTCGGCACGCTCGACCAGCCGCTCTCCGACATCCGCGTGGTGCTCGACTGTGCGAACGGTGCGGCCGCGGTCGTCGGACCGCACACCCTCCGGGCCGCGGGGGCCGACGTGATCGCCCTCAACGACGACCCGGACGGGCTCAACATCAACCAGCGCTGCGGGTCAACCCACCTGGATGCCCTGCGTGAGGCCGTGCTCGCCCGTGGCGCGGACGTCGGGTTCGCGCTCGACGGTGACGCCGACCGGTGCCTGGCGGTCGACCACACCGGCGCGACGGTCGACGGCGACCAGCTGATGGCGATGCTCGCGCTCGACCTCCAGGAGCGCGGCCGGCTGGCCCACGAGACGGTGGTGGCCACCGTGATGAGCAACCTCGGCTTCGTCCAGGCGATGCAGAGGGCCGGGATCGTCGTCCAGCGGACCGCGGTCGGTGACCGCTACGTGCTGGAGGCGATGCGCGAGGGCGGGTTCGTGCTGGGCGGCGAGCAGTCCGGCCACATCATCATGCGCGACTACGCCACCACCGGCGACGGCATCCTGACCGCCCTGCAGGTGCTCCAGCGGATGACCGGCACGGCGTCCTCGCTGCGCGACCTGGCGTCCGTGGTGAGCGTCCTGCCCCAGGTGCTGCTCAACGTGCCCGACGTCGACAAGGACCGCACCGACGACGCCGAGCTCACCGACGCCGTCGCCCGGGAGCAGGAGAAGCTCGGGGACACGGGCCGCGTCCTGCTGCGCCCGTCCGGCACCGAGCCGTTGGTGCGGGTCATGGTCGAGGCCGCCTCGTCGGAGGAGGCGACGGACGTCGCCGAGCGCCTCGCCGACGTCGTACGCCGGCGACTGTCCTTGTGAGCCGGGGCTAAATCCGGTGCCGCGCCCGCGGCTCGCCTCCTAACGTGCTCGGGTGCTCGAGATGCGCGAGGTGGACCGGTCCGACGAGTCGCGGCTGCACGAGTGGTACTCCACCTGGGCCACCTCCGTCTCCCACCGGCCGCCCGAGCTCGTGACGTCGTGGGAGATCGCCCGGGTCGGGCTGGCGCGGCAGCATCCGGAGTTCCGGGTCGTCCTGCTCACGGCGTACGACGGAGAGGTCCCGGTCGGCGCGGGCCTGGTGAACCTGCCGATGGCGGACAACCCCGAGCTCGCCTATGCCGAGGTGACGGCCCATCCCGACCATCGGGGCCACGGCGTCGGCTCGGCCGTCCTGGCGGAGGTGGAGGCGAGGTCGCGGGCAGCCGGTCGGGGTCGGGTGCTGGTCGAGGTGCACCTGCCGCCGCCCGGCATCGAGTCGGCCGGCACCCGGTTCGCCCAGGCGCGCGGCTACTCGCTCGCGAACCGCGAGGAGACGAAGGCGCTCGACGCGGTCGCGTCGGAGCCGACATGGGCCGGGCTGGAGCGGGAGGTCGCCCACGCGACCGGCGGCTACCAGGTGGTCGCCTGGCGCACGGAGTGCCCGGAGGACCTGGTCGCGAGCTACGGCGCCGCGCTGAGCCGGGTGATGAGCCTGATCCCGCAAGGCGACCTCGACATCGGCGACCGGGACTGGACGGTCGACCGGGTCCGCGCGCACGAGCGGCACCAGGTCGAGATCGGCGTGATCCCCCTCGAGGCCGCCGCCGTGGCGCCGGACGGTTCCGTGGTCGGTCTCACCGGGTTGCAGGTCAGCACCCACGACCCGCGCGTGGCCCACGTCGGCGTGACCATGGTGCTGCCCGAGCACCGTGGGCACCGGCTCGGCCTGGCGATGAAGCTCGCGACGCATCGGGCGCTCCGTGCCGACTTCCCGGAGTGCCGTCTGGTGGTGACCAGCAACGCCGACGTCAACGAGCACATGAACGCCGTCAACCAGGCCCTCGGCTACCGGGTCGTCGAGCACCTCTTGGAGTACCACCGCAGCATCTGAGGCGCGCCGTCACAGCTTGCGGAGGCGGACGTAGCGCACCGAGTGGTCGCGGTCCTTGCGCAGCACCAGCGTCGCCCGGGAACGGGTGGGCTTGATGTTCTGCTCCAGGTTGGGCCCGTTGATGGAGTCCCAGATGCCCTCCGCGGTGGCCACGGCCTCCTCCGCCGACAGCCCGGCGTACCGGCGGAAGTACGACGCGGGGTCGGCGAAGGCGGTCTCCCGCAGCCGGAGGAACCGCTCGACGTACCAGGACCGGATGTCCGTGGTGGCGGCGTCGACGTAGATCCCGAAGTCGAAGAAGTCGCTGAGCGCGAGACCCGCGCGGCCGTCCTCGGCCGGACGGGCGGGCTGGAGCACGTTCAGGCCCTCGAGGATCACGATGTCCGGCGAGCGCACGACGACCTTGCCGTCGGGCACCACGTCGTACACCAGGTGCGAGTACGTCGGGGCCTCCACCTCCTCCTTGCCCGACTTGATGTCGACGACGAAGCGCAGCAGTGCCCGACGGTCGTAGGACTCCGGGAAGCCCTTCCGCTGCAGCAGCCCGCGGCGCTCGAGCTCCGCGTTGGGGTGGAGGAAGCCGTCGGTCGTGACCAGCGCGACGTTCGGGTGCTCCTCCCAGTGCGCGAGCATCTGCTGGAGCACGCGGGCGGTCGTCGACTTGCCGACCGCGACCGACCCGGCCAGCCCGATCACGAACGGCGTGCGTGGCGGCTGCGGCTGGTGCAGGAAGTCCTCCTGCTCACGGTGCAGCCTGCGTGCCGCCTCCACGCGCAGGCTCAGGAGACGCGACAAGGGGAGATAGACCTGCTCCACCTCGTCGAGGTCCAGCTGGTCGCCGAGCCCGCGCAGCCGGCCGATCTCCTCGGCCGACAGCGGCTGGCGGACGCGCTCACCGAGGGCCGCCCACGCGTCGCGGTCGAGCTCGACGTACGGCGAGGGCCCTGAGGGTTCTGCGCCGTTGGCTCCCCGGGCCGCTGCGGTGGGCATGGCGGGCATTGTCGCATCGCCCCGGACCGCCGCCGCGGTGGGTGCGAGGCCTCCTATACCTCGGATCGCGACAAAAGTCACTGGTTGACCTGCGCAACCGCCGGTGCGATTGTCCGAAATGGCCCAGGTGACCCGCCGGGGGCCTGTCACGCATGCAGGAGATGACATCCACGTGAAGAAGACCCATTTCACCCAGGGGCTCGCCCTTCTCGCCGCTACCGCGGCGACGGCCGCCCTGACGCTCGCTCAGAGCCCGAACGCCGGTGCTGCGCCGGCGAAGCTCCATCCTCACCCGGTCAAGGTCCACCCCGACGCGAGAAAGGTCGCCACGCTGCCGCACGCCGCGACGTTCTCGTGCCAGTCCAGGCCGATCGACGGGTCGAAGGGCCCGCGCTGCTACTCGCCGGCGGAGATCCAGAAGGCATACGGCGTCTCCCCACTGCTCGCCGACGGCAACAACGGTGCCGGCCGCACGATCGTGATCATCGACGCCTACCAGAACCCGTACATCGCCGACGACCTGGCGACGTTCAACCAGACCTTCGACCTTCCCACGTCGTCGTTCACGAACATCGTGATGCCGGGGACGCCGAGGTTCAACAAGCACGACGCCAACCAGGTCGGCTGGGGAGAGGAGACGACGCTGGACGTCCTGTGGTCCCACGCGATCGCACCCGCCGCGAACATCGTTCTGGTCTCGGCCGCGAGCAACAACGACACCGACATCCTGTCGGCGACGCAGTACGCCGTCGACCACGACCTCGGTGACGTCATCTCGCAGAGCTTCGGCGAGAACGACACCTGTGTCGACCCGCAGCTGTTGGCCGACCAGCACCAGATGTTCCAGACGGCGGTCGACAAGGGGATCACCCCGATCGCGTCGTCCGGTGACTCCGGCGCGGCCCAGTTCACCTGCGACGGCAGCGGTGCCACCGCGGCCGCGAGCAGCCCGGCGTCCGACCCGCTGGTGACCGGGGTCGGCGGCACCACCCTCAACGCCGCCGATGACGGCACCTACGTCGGCGAGACCGCGTGGACCGAGCAGCTCTTCGGTTGCAACCCGCCGGCCGTGGCGTCCGGTGACATCAACTGCAGCGGCGGCGGCCACAGTGCCGTCTTCCCGAGGCCGGACTTCCAGAAGGGCTTCGTGAGTGGCACTGGACGAGGTGTCCCGGATGTCGCCTACAACGCGGGAGTCAACGGCGGTGTCCTCACCGTCTGCTCGGTCTGCAACAACGGCAAGACCGCGGTCTTCCTGTTCGGTGGCACCAGCGCGGGCACGCCGCAGTGGGCCGGGATCACCGCGATCGGGGACCAGATGGCCGGCCGGCGGATGGGTGACCTCAACCCGGCGCTGTACGGCATCGCCGGCACCGCGCAGCGCAGTGGTGCGCTGCACGACGTCACGACGGGCAACAACGACGTCGTCGAGCTCGGCGGCTTCGGGTTCAACGCCGACCACGGCTGGGACGCGGTCACGGGTCTCGGCACGCCGGACGCGGCCTTGCTCCTGCCGCAGCTGATCAGCCACACCGGCTGACGCCACTCGGGCAGGGCCGGTCACCGCGCACGCGGTGACCGCCTCGCCGCGGGATGCTCCGGGCCCAGTCGCCGATAGAATCCCGCCCATGTGCGGCATCGTGGGGTACGTCGGCCCGAAGCAGGCCCAGGACGTCGTCATCGAGGGACTGCGCAGGTTGGAGTACCGCGGCTACGACTCCGCCGGGGTGGCCCTCGTCAGCGATGGCCGGATCGCCTGGGCGAAGAAGGCCGGCAAGCTGGCCAACCTCGAGAAGGTGCTCTCGGAGTCGCCGCTCCCCGGTGCCACCACCGGCATCGGGCACACCCGCTGGGCGACGCACGGCGCCCCCAACGACACCAACGCACACCCGCACCTGGGCAACGACGCCCGTGTCGCGCTGGTGCACAACGGCATCATCGAGAACTTCGCCGAGCTCCGGGCCGAGGTCGAGGCGGCCGGCCACGAGCTGAGATCCGAGACCGACACCGAGATCGCGGCGCACCTGCTCGAGAGCGCGCTGTCCACGGGCGCCACCCTCACCGGGGCGATGCAACAGGTCTGCGCGAGGCTCGAGGGGGCGTTCACCCTGGTCGCCGTCGACGCCGAGGACCCGTCGCGGGTCGTGGCGGCACGACGTAACTCCCCGCTCGTGGTCGGGATCGGTGAGGGCGAGAACTTCATCGGCTCCGACGTGGCGGCGTTCATCGAGCACACGCGTGAGGCCATGGAGCTCGGGCAGGACCAGATCGTCACGATCACCCGCGAGGGCGTCGAGGTGATCGGCTTCGACGGCGCTCCCGCCGAGGGCACCCGCTACCACGTCGACTGGGACCTCTCGGCCGCCGAGAAGGGCGGCTTCGACTGGTTCATGCGCAAGGAGATCTTCGAGCAGCCGCGGGCAATCGCCGACGCGCTGCTCGGGCGTCACGACCGGTCCGGGCGGTTGCAGCTCGACGAGGTGCGGATCTCCGACGACGAGCTCCGGGAAGTCGACAAGATCATCGTGATCGCCTGCGGGACGGCGTTCTACGCGGGGCTCGTCGCGAAGTACGCCATCGAGCACTGGACCCGCATCCCCTGCGAGGTCGAGCTGGCGCATGAGTTCCGCTACCGCGACCCGATCCTCACCCGGTCGACGCTGGTGGTCGCGATCAGCCAGTCCGGCGAGACCGCCGACACGCTGATGGCGATCCGGCACGCGCGCCAGCAACGGTCGAAGGTGCTGGCGATCTGCAACACCAACGGCTCCACGATCCCGCGTGAGTCCGACGCGGTGATCTACACCCACGCCGGCCCGGAGATCGGGGTCGCGTCGACCAAGGGCTTCATCACCCAGATGGTCGCGGCGTACCTGTTGGGGCTGTACCTCGCCCAGGTGCGCGGCACGTCGTACGCCGACGAGATCGCGCGGGTGGTGGCGGAGCTGCGCGACATGCCGGACCACGTGCAGCGGATCCTCGACGGCGCGGATGACCTCTACGCCCTCGCCGAGGAGCTCGAGGGCGCGCGGTCGGTGCTGTTCCTCGGGCGGCACGTCGGGTTCCCGATCGCGCTCGAGGGTGCGCTGAAGCTGAAGGAGCTGGCCTACCTGCACGCCGAGGGGTTCGCAGCGGGGGAGCTCAAGCACGGGCCGATCGCGCTGATCGAGCCGGGGCTGCCGGTGTTCTGCGTCGTGCCCCCGCGCGGCCGCGACCAGCTGCACGACAAGATGGTCAGCGCGATCCAGGAGATCCGGGCGCGCGGGGCGCGGACGATCGTGCTGGTCGAGGACGACGATCCCGGCATCGAGGAGTTCGCGGACACGATCATCCGGCTGCCGCGCGTGTCGACGTTGCTGCAGCCGGTGGCGGCCGTCGTACCTCTGCAGCTCTTCGCGTGCGAGCTGGCCTCGCGGCTCGGCCACGACGTCGACCAGCCGCGCAACCTGGCCAAGTCCGTCACGGTCGAGTAAGAGGTCCGGTGGCGATCGTCGGCGTCGGCATCGACGTGGTCGACATCTCCCGCTTCGACGACGCGTTGCGGCGCACGCCGGGACTGGTCGAGCGGATCTTCACCCCCGCCGAGGCGAGCCGACCGCTCGCGTCGCTGGCCGCCCGGTTCGCGGCCAAGGAGGCGCTGGCCAAGGCACTCGGCGCCCCGGGCAACCTGGACTGGCACGACGCCGAGGTGGTCTCCGAGTCGTCGGGCCGGCCGCTGCTCGCCCTGCGCGGCACCGTCGCCGCCCGAGCGACCGAGCTCGGCGCCACCTCGGTCCACCTGTCCCTCTCCCACGACGCCGGGATCGCCTCGGCGATGGTGGTGCTGGAGGGGTGAGGTCGACCGGTTGAGGGACCGGTCACGCAGCGCGCGGCGGATCTGTGCGCGGCACGCCCAGGGCGATCAGGTCGCGGGCGACGTCATCGGCCTCGTGCCGGAGCTCGAACGACGTGCAGCGGGCCACGATCCGGCCGCGCGCAGTGATGGAGCGCGCCCGCTGCCCGAGAACGCGTCCTGACGCGTTCTCAGGCCCACGACCCCCAGGTGCCCCACTAGGGTCGGGACATGAGGTCGGCGCACACCGTCGAGCAGGTCCGGGCGGCGGAACGGGCGCTGGCGGCACAGCTGCCCGAGGGCACGCTGATGCAGCGGGCGGCGGCCGGGCTGGCGACGTCGGTGATCGACCTGTTGGGTGGTGCGTACGGGCGCCGGGTGCTGCTCCTGGTCGGGTCGGGGGACAACGGCGGGGACGCGTTGTACGCCGGGGGGATGCTCGCCCGGCGAGGCGCCCGGGTCGAGGTGGTCGCCGTGGCGGACTCGCTGCACGAAGCGGGTCTGGCGGCTCTGCTGGCTGCGGGCGGGCATCGGGTCGAGCTCGCCGGGATCGCCCGGCCCGACGTGGTGCTGGACGGCATCGTCGGCATCGGCGGACGGCCGGGTCTCCGGGACCGCGCCCGGGAAGCGGTCGATCGGGTCGCAGGTGTCCCGATGGTCGCGGTCGACGTCCCGAGCGGGGTCGACGTCGACACCGGCCAGCTCGAGGGCGCGTACGTGACGGCCGACCTGACGGTGACCTTCGGCACCCACAAGGTCTGCCACCTCGTCGAGCCCGCCGCCTCGGCCTGCGGCGTCGTGGAGCTGGTCGACATCGGGCTCGACCTGCCCGAGGCCGGGGTCACCGCGCTGCAGCAGGACGACGTCGCCGCGCTGCTGCCGAGGCCCGAGCCCGAGACGCACAAGTACCGCCGCGGAGTCGTCGGCATCCGCGCCGGCTCGGAGCGCTATCCGGGCGCGGGCGTGCTCTCGACGTCCGGAGCGACCTGCGGGCTGGTGGGGATGGTCCGGTACGCCGGTGGGGCACCCGACGCGGTCCTGGCGACCCACCCCGAGGTGGTCGTGGGGGAGGGGCGGGTCCAGGCCTGGGTGGTCGGATCGGGCGGGGGCGACGACGTGGCCGGAATACTCGCCGCGGCGCTGCGCGACGACGTACCTCTGGTGATCGACGCCGACGCCCTCCAGCACCTCGACGCCCCGCTGGACCGGCCGGCGCTGCTGACGCCGCACGCCGGCGAGCTGGCGGCGATGCTCGATGTCGAGCGGGCGGAGGTCGAGGCGGACCGCCTCGCCTGCGCCCGCCGGGCGGTGTCCGAGTACGCCGCCACCGTCCTCCTCAAGGGCCACCACACCCTGGTGGCGGATCCGGACGGACGGGTCGGCGTCACCACGACCGGTACGCCGTGGCTCGCCGTCGCCGGCGCGGGCGACGTCCTCGGCGGGCTCTGCGGCGCCCTGATGGCGGCGGGGCTCTCGCCGTACGACGCCGGGACGGCCGGCTCCTGGCTGCACGGCGCTGCCGCGACGTACGTCTCGTCCGGCGGACCGGTCAGCGCACCGGCCGTCGCGGGCGCCCTGCCGAGCGTGGTCGCCGACCTGCTGCGGTAGCCGCGGATGGGAGGATGGCCTCCATGAGCGCCGAGGTCCGTCGACCCGAGATCGTGGTCGACCTGGACGCGATCCGGCGCAACGTCGGCATCCTCCGCGACCTGGTCGCGCCGGACGGTGCGGACGTGATGGTGGTGGTCAAGGCCGACGGCTACGGACACGGTCTCGTCGAGTCCGCGGCCGCCGCGCGGGGTGCGGGCGCCCCCTGGCTGGGGGTCGCCACGATCGACGAAGCGGTCCGGCTGCGCGTCGCCGGCGACACCGGCCGCATGTTGTGCTGGCTGAACACCCCGGGCGACGACTGGGCGGCCGCGATCGAGCGGGACGTCGACGTCACGGCGTACACCGTCGCCGAGCTGGACGCCATCCGCGACGCCGCGACTGGTACGCCGGCCCGGGTGCAGCTCAAGATCGACACCGGGCTCTCGCGTGGCGGCTCGACCACGGATCTCTGGCCCGACCTCCTCGAGGCTGCCCGTGCCGGGGAGGAGGACGGGGTCTGGCGGGTCACCGGCATCTGGTCGCACTTCGCGTGCAGCGACGAACCGGATCACCCCGCGAACACCGCGCAGGAGCGCGCCTTCCGTGAGGCGCTCGCCGGCGCCGAGGCGGCCGGGTTGCACCCCGAGGTCCGCCACCTCGCCAACTCGGCGGGGGCGGTCCTGCGCCCGTCGAGCCGGTTCGACCTGGTGCGCTGCGGGATCGCGGCGTACGGCCTCGACCCCGCCCCCGGCATCAGTCCCGACCTCGGCCTGGAGCCCGCGATGACGGTGACGGCTCCGCTCGCACTGACCAAGGACCTCCGTGCCGGCGCCTCCATCTCCTACGGCCACACCTGGACGGCCACCACCGAGACGTGCGTCGGCCTGGTGCCGCTGGGGTACGGCGACGGCGTCCCGCGCCACGCGGGGAACACCGCCGAGGTCTGGGTCGACGGCAAGCGCCGGCCGGTCCGGGGACGGATCTGCATGGACCAGTTCGTGATCGACCTCGGCGACCCGGGCAGCACCGATGTCGCTCCGGGTGACGAGGTGGTGCTGTTCGGAAGCGGTGCGTCGGGCGAGCCGACCGCCGACGACTGGGCGCGGGCCTGCGGCACCATCCACTACGAGATCGTGACCCGGATGGGCGGCCGGCTGACCCGGCGCTACACGGGAGCCGCCCGGTGAGCACCACCCGCAAGGTCCTGTCGGTCGCCGGCGGGATCACCGCCGGCGCGGTCGGTGTCGCCGCCGCCGGGACGGCGTACCGCGTCGCCCGACGCCGGAAGGTCATCAGCCGCCGCGGGGCGGGCGACCTCACGCCGTTCGGATCCTTGCACTCGACCCCGATCACGGTGGCCACCGAGGACGGCGTAGACCTCCACGTCGAGATCGACGAGTACGCCGCGAAGCGCCGCAGCAGCGCGCCGGAGCTCACGGTGGTGTTCGTCCACGGCTACTCGCTGACCCTCGACTCCTGGCACTTCCAGCGCGCCGCCTACCGCGGCCGCGTGCGGACGGTGTACTACGACCAGCGCTCCCACGGCCGCTCCGGGCGCTCGGCGCCGGGACACGCGACGATCGAGCAGCTCGGACGGGACCTGAGGACCGTCCTGGACGCGGTCGCGCCCGAGGGACCGGTCGTGGTGGTCGGCCACTCGATGGGCGGGATGACCATCGTCGCCCTCGCCGAGGAGCACCCCGAGCTGTTCGGTGACCGCGTCGTCGGCGTGGGTCTCATCTCGACGACCGCCGGCGGTCTCGAGCCGCACCGGGTCCTGCTGCCGCTCCTGCCCGCGACGGTCGGCGGTCAGCTCGCCTCGCGTCTGATCGCCCTGCTCGCCCGCGGCCACCGGGCCGTCGACGGGGTTCGTCGGGTCGGGCGCTCGATCGCGCTGGTGGCGACCGACGAGCTCGCCTTCGGTGACGACGTACCGGCGTCGTACGTCGAGTTCGTCGACCGGATGCTGTCGGAGACGCCGTTCGAGGTGGTCGCGGAGTTCTTCCCGAACTTCGCCGCACTCGACAAGTTCCAGACCGTCAAGGCGCTGTCGGTCGTGCCGACCGCGGTCATCTGCGGCACCGGCGACAAGCTGACCTCGGTCGACCACAGCCGCAACCTGCATGCGCAGATCTCGGGATCGACGCTTCTCGAGTGCGAGGGCGCCGGCCACATGGTGATCATGGAGCGGCACGACGAGGTGAACGCCGAGCTCGACCGGCTGCTCGCGGCCGCGGGGCAGAAGGCGGACGCCTCGTGACGACCATCCGACCGGTCGGCGCCGAAGCGGCACCGGCGCTCCTGAAGATCGTGCGCGCGGCGTTCTCCACACGCCCCGTGCTCGATCCTCCCGCCGATGCACTCAGAGACACCGAGGAGTCCCTGGCGAAGGCGCTCGCGAACGGCGGCGGCCTGGTCGCGTCGTACGACGTCAGCGCCGGGCCTGAGAACGACCGCGATGTCGGCGCGCTCGTGCTCGACCCCCAGGGCTCGACTCTGTGGCTGCGCCGGGTGGGCGTCTTGCCGGAGGTCCGCGACCACGGGGTCGCGACCATGTTGGTCGAAGAAGCCCTTGCGCGGGCCGAGGGGTACGACGAGGTCGCGGTGCTCGCGCGCGAGGAGCTTCCGAGGACCAGCAGGTTCTGGCGGGAGCACGGGTTCGTGCCCGTCGGTGCCGCCAGGCCGTACGTCGAGCTCCGGCGCCCCGCACCGCGCACCTACGACGCGCCGGACGCCGACTCCATGCGGGAGATCGGAGCGACCCTCGCCGCCCGGCTCCGCCCGGGCGACGTGGTGGTGCTCGCGGGTGAGCTCGGCGCCGGGAAGACGACGTTCACCCAGGGTCTCGGCGCGGGTCTCGAGGTGCGCGGCGACGTCACGTCGCCCACGTTCGTGATCTCGCGGGTCCATCCCGCCCTCGGTGACGGCCCGCCACTCGTGCACGTCGACGGCTTCCGGCTCGGCGGCGTCGCCGAGCTCGACGACCTCGACCTCGACACCTCGCTCGACGAGGCCGTGACCGTGATCGAGTGGGGCGAGGGCATCGCCGAAGGGCTCGCCGACGACCGGGTCGAGGTGCGCATCGACCGGGCGCTCGCGGACGACGCGGCACGTCAGGACGGGCTCGACCCGAGGCGGGTACGGATCGCCCCGGTGGGCCGCCGTTGGCTGGGCACGCCCGGGTCGTCCGCCTGAGCGGCACCTCTGGTGCCCCCTGGAGCGGACGACCCGGTCAGCCCGACCGAGCCCACTCGACCCCCCAAGCGTCAGGGGCCGAGGAGGCCCATCGCGTCGGCCAGCAGCACCACGGCGGCGTGCTCCTCGTCGTGGACGCGCAACCAGTCGGCGGCGTCGGCTGCGGGCATCCGGCGTACCTCGACCACCGACTCAGCCCCCTCGGGGTTGGTCGGCGGTCCGGTCAGCTCGACCCGGGCGACGGCGTAGCCCCACGCCGACTCGGGGTGGGGGAAGTGGGCGTGGTGGGGTTCGGGGTTACGTGAGAGTGCCCGCTGGTGGCAGAACACCGGGCCCGGGTCGCCGACGACGAGACATCCGGCCTCCTCCAGCAGCTCCCGGCGAGCGAGCTCGGCCAGCGCCTCACCGGGCTCGCGGCGGCCACCGGGAAGGAAGCGCCATTCCTCGACCGAGCGGCAGACGACCACCAGGCCCTCGGAGTCCACCGCGACCAGGTGCAGCCGGCTCACCTGGCCGTCGGGCGGTGCCCCGAGCCGGAACTCCAGGTCGGCGTTGGCATACCCCTCGAACCGCGGCCGGAACAGCGTCGGGAACCTGGCCGCCCAGTCGGTCATGGGGCGACCCTAGTGAGCCTCGGAAGACGGCGTGCGAGGGTGTGTGCATGTTCGTCGTGGCTCACGTCAGCGACACCCACGTCGGCAACGACGTCCAGGATCCCTCCGAGCGCGCCACCGCGGTGATGGATCACGTGCTCGCGATGAACCCGCGCCCCGACGTCCTGGTGCACACCGGCGACGTCGCCGACCACGGCCTCGCCCACGAGTACGCCGAAGCCCGCGCCTGGCTCGACCGCTGGCCCGGACCGGTCACGGTGTGTCCCGGCAACCACGACGTGCGCACCGCCTTCGTCGAGGGCCTCGGCGTGGCCGCCCGGTCGGTCGTCGAGACGAACGGCTACCGCTTCGTCATGCTCGACTCGCTGATCGATGCGGTCGCCGGTGAACGGGTCGACGAGGGACGGCTCGGCGACGAGCAGCTCGGCTGGCTGGACGCACGACTCGGCGAGTCCGACGTCCCGGCCTTCGTCTGCCTGCACCACCCGCCGACGACGATCGGCCTGGAGCTGATGGACCCGATCCGGCTCATGGACGGCGACGCTCTCGCCGCGGTGATCGACCATCATCCGCACGTCGTCGCCACCCTCGTCGGCCATGCCCACACGATGAGCACGACGTCGTTCGCGGGCCGGCCGCTGCTGACGGGCGGCGGCATCGTCTCCACGGTGACCGCCGACGCCGAGCAGGTCGACACCCTCTGGTACGGCGCGCCGGCCAGCTTCGCCCTGCACCTCGTCGACGACGCCGAGAGCCCGCCCCGCGTCACCACCCACTGGCGGGCACTGCCGGCTCAGTAACCTCGGACGCGTGCTGCTCGCGTTCGACACCGCCACGCCGTACGTGACCGTCGCCCTCCACGACGGCGACGACACCGTCGCCGAGCGCAGGTCGGAGCAGCGGATGAAGCACGGCGAGCGGCTGGCGCCGCTGATCGAGGCGGTGATGGCCGACGCGGGGATCGTCCGCCAGGACCTGACCGCGATCGCGGTCGGCGTCGGACCCGGCCCGTTCACCGGACTGCGGGTCGGGCTGGTCACGGCACGCACGCTCGCCTTCGTCCTCGAGATCCCGGTGTACGGCGTGTGCTCGCTGGACGTCGTCGCCCTCGAGGCCGCACGCGGGCCACGTCCGATCGGCCGAGACTTCGCCGTCGCCACCGACGCGCGGCGCAAGGAGGTCTACCTCGCGACGTACGACGACCAGGGGGTCCGCCTCGACGGTCCCGAGGTGCTCCGCCAGAGTGACGCGGCGACCGACGGCCCGGTGGCCGGCGAAGGTGCCGTGCTCTACCCCGACGCCTTCCCCGACCGGCGCGATCCCGCCCTGCCCGGCGCCGCCTGGCTGGCCCGCGCGGTCGCGGAGGAGCTGGCCGAGCTGCACGACCCCGAGCCGATGTACCTCCGCCGTCCCGACGCGATCGCCCCGGGTGCGCCCAAGCGAGTCTCGTGATCCGGCCGGCAGAGCGGGGCGACGGGCCCGCGATCGCGGCCCTCGAGAAGCAGGCATTCGGTTCCGATGCCTGGTCCGACGACTTGCTCGCCGAGGGCCTCTCGGGCGAGATCCCCGGGACGCTCTACCTGGTCGCCGTCGAGGCCGGAGTCCTCGGCTACGCCGCCGCGAGCCTGTTCGCTGACGTCGCCGAGCTGCAGCGGATCGCGGTGGCGGTGACCCATCGTCGTACCGGCATCGCGTCGGCACTTCTCGAGCGCGTCGAGGAGGAGGCCCGTCTCCGCTACTCCGAGCGCCTGCTGCTCGAGGTCCGCGAGGGCAACGCCGGGGCCCTGGCGTTCTACGCCCGTCGGGGGTTCACTGAGGTGAACCGGCGCCCGCGCTACTACGCCGACGGCACCACCGCGATCGTGCTTGAGCGGCGTCTCACCGACGACGTCTCGGACGGAGGGTCATGAGCAGCATCAGCGTGCGGTACATCGTCGACGACGTGGACGCCGCGATCGGCTTCTACTGCGGGCAGCTGGGCTTCACCGAGGTGATGCATCCGGCGCCGGCCTTCGCGATGCTCACCAAGGACGACCTGCGACTCCTGCTCAGCGCGCCCAACAGCCAGGGCGGCGGCGGGCGGCAGCTGGCCGACGGCAGCACCCCGCAACCGGGTGGCTGGAACCGGTTCACGCTCCAGGTCGACGACCTCGAGGGCGAGATGACCAGGCTCAGCGAGGCAGGAGTGACGCTGCGCAGCGAGCTGATCGAAGGGATCGGCGGCCGGCAGGTCCTGGTCGAGGATCCGTCGGGCAACCTCGTCGAGCTCTTCCAGCCGACCCGCGACGAGGCACGCCTCTGACCCCGGCAGAATGGGCCCGGTGAGCGAGCCCCTCGTCCTCGGCATCGAGACGTCGTGCGACGAGACCGGCGTCGGGATCGTCCGCGGCCGCACCCTCCTCGCGGACGCCGTCGCCAGCAGCGTCGACGAGCACGCCCGCTTCGGTGGGGTCGTCCCCGAGGTCGCCAGCCGGGCCCACCTCGAGGCGATGGTGCCGACCATCGAGCGGGCCTGCGAGACGGCCGGGATCCAGCTGTACGACGTGGACGCGGTCGCCGTCACCAGCGGCCCGGGCCTCGCCGGCGCCCTCCTGGTCGGTGTCGCCGCCGCCAAGAGTCTCGCCCTCGCGCTGGGCAAGCCGATCTACGGCGTGAACCACCTGGCCGCGCACGTCGCCGTCGACCAGCTCGAGCACGGTGCCCTTCCCGAGCCCTGTCTGGCGCTGCTCGTGAGTGGCGGCCACTCCAGCCTGCTGCGCGTGGAAGACGTCACCGGCCACGGAGGCGGCGTCGATCCTCTCGGCTCCACGATCGACGACGCGGCGGGCGAGGCGTTCGACAAGGTGGCGCGGCTGCTCGGTCTGCCGTTCCCCGGCGGCCCGCACATCGACCGAGCTGCCCGGGAGGGGCAGGTCACGATCGACTTCCCACGCGGCCTGACCAGCCGACGCGACCTCGAGCGGCACCGGTTCGACTTCTCCTTCTCCGGCCTCAAGACCGCGGTCGCCCGATGGGTCGAGACCCAGCAGCGGGACGGCGTGAGCATCGACGTCGGCGACGTCGCGGCGAGCTTCCAGGAGGCCGTCTGCGACGTGCTGGTGCGCAAGGCGCTCGACGCCGCCACCGACCAGGGCATCGAGGACATCCTGATCGGAGGGGGCGTCGCCGCGAACTCCCGCCTCCGTTCGATGGCCACCGAGCGGGCGGAGGCCACGGGCATCCGGGTCCGGGTCCCGAGACCCGGACTCTGCACCGACAACGGCGCGATGGTCGCCGCCCTGGGCGCCGAGCTGGTCGCCCGGGGCCGTACGCCGTCCGCCCTCGACCTGCCGGCCGACTCGTCCCAGCCGGTGACGGAGGTCGTCGCCTGACCGACTCAGCTGCCGGCCGAGAGGGCGCCACCGGTCGGGAGGATGAACGGGTTGTCCACGTCGTCACCCGACACGGGCGGGACGGCGTACTCCATGTTGCTGTCGGAACCGACCCTGACGATCGACCACGTGCCGTCCTGGAAGAACGGGGCGAGCACATGGGTGTCGTCCTCCCAGGTGGCGCCGGGATAGGCGGCCTGGGCGTGCACCGTGGCCTGGCGCTCGAACAACCGGGTCCCGTCCAGGCGGTACATCGCCATGGCGGTCGGGCCCAATCCGTCGTAGTTGGTCGGCAGGGCCAGGATCAATTTTCCATCCGGCGAGAAGGACTGCAGCTGGTTCTTGCAGGTCTCGAAGCCCTGGAACTCGCCGCCGCCCAACAGCTTCGAGCAGCTCTCGAAGTCCTTGATCTCGGTCAGCCCGATCGACAGACCGGCCTCGCTCTCGTCGTTGAGGACCAGGTAGCCGCCATCGCGCAGCTGCTGGGTAGCGGCGTCCGAGACCTCCCAGACCTGCCGGTGGCCCTGGTTGTCCGTGACGTTGACGTAGACGGTGCAGCCGGTGACCGTGCACCCCGGCCCGCTGCCACCGTTGGCTCCGATGCCCTCGCCGAACACCGGACCCAGGCGCAGGTCCGAGCCTTGGATCGGGTCTCCGAGCGGCCGGGGCTCGGTCGCCCGACCCTCCCACAGCATGACCTGGCCCGACGGGTCCAGCCAGGCCACGACGTTGTGCGACGCGTTGACCGTGAGACCCCAGCCGCTCGCGACCGGGTCGTGGAAGTTGCCGTCCGAGTCCTGGATCTCGACGTACGCCTTGCCGTTGGCGGTGGTGTGCCAGACCCGGGATCCGTCGTCGAGCTCCACGAACTGGTCGGGCCGGTAGCGGGTGCCCACCCCGAAGCTGTCGCCATCGGCGGTGTGGAAGACGCCGTTCGCGACGTAGTCCATCCGGGGCGCGTCGCCGGTCGGCAGGTCGGAGACGTCGAGCACGCCCGGTGCGGGCTGGTGCCCGGAGTCGGGTGAGGCCGTCGTGGTCGGGCTGGGCGTCTGGGTGATGGCCGGGGCCGGCTCGGGCTTGCCGCTGGTGTGGGCGGCGAGCGAGGCGGTCGGCACGATCACGGCCACCGCCGCCGCGACGCCCACCACGGCGGTCGCCGTACGACGGCGACGGATCGAGCGGGCGCGGCCCTTCACGTCGGCCAGGCCGAGCGAGGACCCGGACATCACGTCGGAGTGCTCGGTCAGGGTGCGGGTGAGCCGGGTGCCCAGCTCGTCGTGGTCGTTCATCGGTCTTCCTCCTCGCGGGCGCGGGGGTTCAGGGTCTGGGGTGCGCGTTCGCGCAGGGCCGCGAGTGCGCGGCTGGTCTGGGACTTCACGGTCCCGACGGAGATCCCGAGCACGGCCGCGGTCTCGGCCTCGCTCATCTCCTCGTAGTAGCGGAGCACGACGACCGCGCGCGCCTTGCGCGGCAGCGTCTGCACGACGTCCCACAGCGCGGCGCCGACGCCGTCGTCCTGGACGTCGTGGTGGGGCCGGTCGAGCCGGTGCAGCGTGTCGTCGTCGGCGCTGTGCTCGCGCTTCTTCCAGGCGCGGCGCCACAGCGAGTTGTGCTCGTTGACCAGGATCCGGCGGACGTAGCCGTCCATCGAGCCCTGCTGGCGCACCTTGTCCCACGACAGGTACAGCTTGGCGAAGGCGGTCTGCACCAGGTCCTCGGCGTCGTGCCGGTTGCCGGTCAGCAGGTACGCCGTACGAAGCAAGCTCGGTTGCCTGGCCGCCAGATACGCCGCGAAGTCGGCGTCACGGGTGTCTCGCGCGCTCTTGCGGTCGGCCACTCCCACGGTCCCCGTCCCATGCTCGGGTGGTCGGTCCATTGCCCCTCCTCACGTCGCGACCAAGACGCGACCCGGGGCGGGAAGGTTGCAATGGTGCCAGAGGGCGAGACCTCAGGGACGGGTGGCGAGCCGGTAGACCTCGAGGGAGGCGTTCTTCTGCTGGCGCACCGCTGTGGTTCGCGTGACGTGGCCGTTCAGGTCGAACCTGACGATGGCGGTCTGGCCCTGTCCGTCGTCGGCCACCGCGAGGAGGGTGTCGTCGAAGTCCCATGCGACCTGCGTGATCCAGCCCGGGGTCCACCCCCCGAGGTCAGCGACCTTCGCTCCCGTCGCGGCGTTGAAGACCGCGTAGGAGTCTGCGGACCCGTCGCCCGACCGCAGCCCGACGACATACTTCCCGTCAGTGGAGAACTGACCGAGCTGCCAGTCCGCCCGCCACTTGACCGTACCGGTGCGGACGTCGACCACCGCGCTCTCGCCCACCTGGTCGGCGGGCTGACCCGCGAGCTCGCCGGAGACGACCTGGTTGTTTTCGTCGGACCCGGTGACCACGCGTAGTGCGGAGAGCGGCGTGGCCTCGCCGGTGTAGGAGTCGATCAGCTCCGCCGTGGGAGTCTGCCCGCGCCAGGCGTTGACGACCACCTTCCCCGGCTGGATGCCCACCGGGTCGATCAGGTCGCCCAGCGGGGTACGGACGAATCCCGGTCCCCCCTCGCCCATGGTGTTGTCCGCACCGTCGTACAGCCTCCCCGCGTCCTTGTCGCTGCAGGAGTCCTTCACCCAGTACGCGGACTGCACCCCGTCGGCGGACATCGCGAAATGGCCCCGACCGCAACCGAGCTGCTGATCGCCGTTCTGCCCGTGGACCCACAGCTCGGCGAGGTCGGGGGTCTTCCCGGGCAAGGCGAACAGCAGTCCTCCGCGGACCGGCGTTGCCACGGTCGCGGTGGTCAAGGCCGGATCCTGGAGGCGGCCCCCGTTCATGTCGATGTAGGTGTCGCCGTCGAGGTAGTCGATGCCGGGCTTGTGACCCACAGGCAGGTCGGCCAGTGCCGTCGAGGGACTGGTCGAAACCGTCGCCGAGGACGTGGTCGTGCTCGGGGCCACCGTGGGCTCGGTCGAGGCGTCCGGCGAGCGGCCCAGCCACACGGCGCCCGGCACCGCGACGGCGGCGATGGTGGCGGCCGCCGCCAGAACCGTCGTACGCCGTCGCCGGGCGCGCACGGCGCGGGCCCGGGCGGCCACCGTCAGCAGCGGCGTTGTCGGGTAGTCGGTGCGCTCGGTGTGCTCGTGCAGCGTCTGCGTCAGCAGGTCCTCGGTGTGATCGGCGTTCATGACTCGTCCTTCCCGGCGATCTCGGGGTGTTCGGCGAGATGGGCCCGCAGTGCCGCGAGCGCTCGGCTGCTCTGGGACTTCACCGTGCCGAGCGAGATGCCCATCAGGTCGGCGATCTCGGCCTCGGTCCGCTGCTCGTAGAAGCGCAGGACCACCACCGCGCGCTGCTTGGGCGGCAGGGACGAGACGAACTTCCAGACCGCCTCGTGCTGCCCGTCGTACTCCGGCTGGGACGGCGCCGCACGGTCCGGCACCACGTCGGTGATCTGCTCGCGGCGGCGTACCGGCCGGCGCCAGGCCGTGCGGTGCTCGTTGAGCAGGATCCGGCGGGCGTAGGCGTCCACGTCCGCGACGTGGTCCAGACGGCCCCAGGCCAGGTAGAGCTTGGCCAGGGTGTTCTGGACCAGGTCCTGCGCGGAGTGGACGTCGCCGGTGAGCAGGTGCGCGGTGCGCTGGAGCGCCGGCTCGCGGGCCGCCAGCCACGACTCGAAGTCGCGGTCGCGGGAGAGCCCAGGGATGTCCATCACGCCTCCGCCCGCTGCCGCGTGCACCATGCGCTCACCATCCTCGTCCGGTGTCACCCCGTGGACGAGAACGGCGCGCAGAGGGTTGCATCGGCATGGACGGGCAGCTCAGCGCACCGTCATCGGAGGGGCAGGCTGAACGGCGTCAGCTCGTCGGTCGCAGCGACCGTCGCGCCGGCGTACTCCACGGTGCCGTCGGTGCCGATCCGGACGATGCCCCACCGACCGCGGGTGTGCAGCACGCCGAGCAGGTGGCGGCTGTCCTCCCAGGTGAGCTGGGAGAGGCTGCGGTGTCGACCGGGGTCGAAGACCCAGGAGCGCACCACGTGCCCGTCGCGGCCGAAGACGGCGAAGCGATTCACGCTGGCCCACCGGGTCTCCGACCGTTCTCCGAGCACCCGGCGGCCGTCGGGGGAGAAGGTGTCCAGGTAGTAGTTGCACGTCCGGACGACCCGGTGCCCGTCGGCCCGGACGACGCCCCAGCAGGCACGGTGCGTGTCGGTACGCCGTGACAGCAGGCCGGCGACGCGTCCCCGCTGTGAGACATCCGAGACCTTGAGCGCCGGCGCGACCCTGTCGACGAGACCGTGGGAGGTGGACGCCCAGGCATGGCGACGGCCGTTCACGAACACCGTGCAGCCGCCGCCTTCGGGCGCCTGCTCCTGGCAGGTGCCCGGGCCCTCGATCGAGGCGATCACGGTGCCTCGCCCGACTCGCGGTATCGTGGAGGAACGGGTGCCTCCACCCTCGACCACGCGGGGGCTGCCACGGTCGCCCAGCCAGCCGACGATCTCGTGGTCGGGGGAGACCGCCAGTCCGAAGTGCTGGATCAGTCGCGACCGGACCGCGCCGGTGCCGGAGACGCGTTGCAGCTCCGGACCCGCCTCGGTGCCCGCCATCCCGATCGCACCGTCGCCCATGGGTGCCCAGACGCTCCAGGTGAGCGTCGGCAGCCGAAGGGTGCTTCCGTCCGGATGCCGGAGCACCCAGTCGCCGCCCAGGAAGTCGACTGACGAGGCGACGGCGTAGGGGATCCGCGGTCGGTCACCCGTTGCCAGCCCGGTGACCGGGAAGGGCCGGTCGGCCGGCGCCGGCGCGGCGTACCGGCCCGGTTCCGCGCGCGTGTGCGGCCGCTCCAGCGCGTACGACGTGGCCGCGGGGGCCAGCGCGAGCGCCAGCGTCGGGGCCGCGACGAGCAGTGACCTGGTCGCCTTCACGGTAGTGGGACCGCACCGGGCGGTTGAAAGTTGTCGGAGCCAGGGCACCTTCCTGCCCGCGCGTTCGGCCTCGTAGGCTGCCCGAGCGCTCGTTGAGGGTCGCTGCACCGTCGTTGGGGGAGGAGCCCGCATGCACCAGGTCCAGGCAGTCGTCGCCCGCGCCAAGGGCGAGCCGGTCGGCATCGAGACGATCAGCGTCCCCGACCCCGGGCCGGGCGAGGCGCTCGTCCAGGTGCAGGCGTGCGGGGTCTGCCACACCGACCTGCACTACCGCGAGGGCGGCATCAACGACGACTTCCCCTTCCTGCTGGGGCACGAGGCGGCCGGCGTGGTCGAGGCGGTCGGGGACGACGTGACCTCGGTCGCGCCCGGTGACTTCGTGATCCTGAACTGGCGCGCGGTCTGCGGGAACTGCCGTGCCTGCAACCGCGGCGAGCCGTGGTACTGCTTCGCCACCGCCAACGCCACGCAGAAGATGACCCTGGCCGACGGCACCGAGCTGTCGCCTGCGCTGGGGATCGGGGCGTTCGCCGAGAAGACGCTGGTCGCGGCGGGTCAGTGCACGAAGGTCGATCCTTCGGCTCGTGCCGCAGCGGTGGGCCTGCTCGGGTGCGGTGTGATGGCCGGGCTCGGCGCGGCGATCAACACCGGCAACGTCTCACGCGGCAAGAGCGTCGCGGTGATCGGCTGCGGAGGCGTCGGCACGGCCGCCATCGCCGGGTCCGCGCTGGCCGGCGCGGACACGATCATCGCCGTCGACGTGGACGACCGGAAGCTCGAGGGAGCCCGGAGGATGGGCGCGACGCACATGATCAACAGCAAGAACGTCGACCCGGTGCCGGCGATCCAGGAGCTGACCGGCGGCAACGGCGCGGACGTCGTGATCGACGCGGTCGGCCGGCCGGAGACCTGGAAGCAGGCCTTCTACGCCCGCGACCTCGCCGGCACCGTGGTGCTGGTCGGCGTGCCGACCCCGGACATGCGGATCCCGGACATCCCGCTGATCGACGTCTTCGGGCGCGGCGGTGCGCTGAAGTCGTCGTGGTACGGCGACTGCCTGCCCAGCCGCGACTTCCCGATGCTGGTCTCGCTCTACCAGCAGGGCCGGCTCGACCTCGACGCGTTCGTGTCCGAGGAGATCGGCCTCGGTGACGTCGAGGCGGCGTTCGAGAAGATGCACCAAGGCGACGTGCTGCGCTCCGTGGTCATCTTCTGACGGCTCCTGCTCCCCCGGGTCCTCGTCGGCCGGTTCATCACGCTGAGTGGTCGAGCCGTCGCTGGGCAAGCGGAACTCCGCTGGCCCACGACCCGTTCACCTACCCAGCGTGATGAAGCGTCCGACCCCGGCCCGAGGGAGCCTTCTCAGGCGGCGGCGCGTTCCTGGGACCGCACCCGGAAGGTCCCGACCAGCATGTAGCCCACGAACGCTATCACCGGGGCCAGCGGGACGCCGAGGTTGGCGAAGGCCCACTCGCCGGTCTTGCCGTCGGTGAAGCCCAGCGGGTCGAGGAGGTAGCCGAGCCAGCCCAGGCCCTTGGCGCCGAACGGCTGGACGACCAGGCCCCACCCGATGCCCGTCGCCAGCGCCATCAGCAGGAACGCCGGCCAGCCGACCGCGCCGTACCGGCCCCGGGCGGTGAACAGCGACGGCTCGTCGTAGTCGCGGCGGCGCACCAGGAGGTCGGCCAGGAACACTCCGCACCACGCAGCCATCGGGACGCCCAGGGTGATCAGGAAGCCCTCGAAGATGCCGAGAAAGTCGTCGGCGGCACTCCAGACGATGTAGATCGTGCCCAGGATCATCAGCACCCCGTCGATGCCGGCGGCGACGAACCGTGGGGTCCGCAGCCCGAGCGAGAGCAGGGTGAGGCCGGAGGAGTAGAGGTCGAGGATCGCGCCGCTGATCAGGCCGGCCACCGAGACCAGCACGAACGGCACCAGGAACCAGTCGGGCAGCACCGTCGCGAGGCCGCCGATCGGGTCGTTCTGCACCGCATTGTTGAGCGACGACGAGGAGGCGCAGAGCAGGAGGCCGTAGCCGACCAGGATCAGGACCGGCAGGCTGCCCCCGAACGTCGGCCAGAAGACCACGCCGCCGGTGCGCGTGCTCCGCGGGAGGTAGCGGGAGTAGTCGGCCGCGGTGTTGACCCAGCCGAGTCCGAAGCCGGTGAGCACCAGGATCGCCGCGCCGAGGAGGGCCGCGGTCGACCCGGTCGAGAGGTCGGTGGCCTTGTTCATGTCGATCTCGTCCACCGTCAGGGCGATGTACACCGCGGTCACGATCACCATCGCGATCGTCAGCCAGCGCTGGATCCTCATGATCGCGTCGAAGCCGAGCACGCCGGCCGCGACGATCGCGGCCGCCACGACGATGAAGGCGATCACCTTCACGGCGTTCCCGCTGCTCCAGCCGAGCTGCTGGAACACGGTGGCCACCGCCTTGGTCGACAGCGAGACCAGCACCGTCTCCCAGCCCACCAGCAGGCAGTAGGAGACGATGGCCGGGAGGCTGTTGCCGTACCGACCGAACGGCGCCCGCGACAGGATCAGCGTCGGAGCCGAGCCGCGCTTGCCTGCGATCGACACCAGACCGACCAGCAGGAAGCCGACGACGACGCCGAGCGCCCCCGCGACCACGGCCTGGCCGAAGCTGACGCCGAAGCTGATGATGAACGCGCCGTAGGGGACTGCCAGCACCGAGATGTTCGAGGCGCACCAGGGCCAGAACAATCCGGCCGACGTGCCCTTGCGCTCGGACTCGGCGATGACGTTGATCCCGTTGGCCTCGATGGCACCCGGCGCGACCGGTGCCCTCTGGGCGGACGACTCGTCGAGAGTGGTCATGGCAGTCCCTTTCTCACCAGGTCCGCGAGCAGCGGGCCCATCCGTGCGGCCGTGCGTTCAGCGACGGCCACCACCTCGCGCGGGTCGATGCCCGAGTCCTGACCCTCGATCGCCGTGACCGTCGACAGTCCGAGCACCTCCAGACCGCATTCTCTTCCCGCGATCGCCTCGGGCACCGTCGACATCCCGAGCACGTCGCCGCCGACGCGGCGTACCCACTCGGCCTCCGCGAGCGTCTCGTAGTGCGGGCCCGCCAGCCAGGCGTACGTCGCCTCCACCAGCGAGGGGTAGAGCTCCCGGGCGATCCCCCGAAGGCGCGCGGACCAGCAGTCGGTCAGATCCACGAAATGGGCGCCCTCGATCGGGGACGTGCCGGTCAGGTTCAGGTGGTCGCGCAGCAGGACCGGCTGGCCGATGTCGAGGTCGTCGCGCAGCGAACCGTTCGCGTTCGTCAGCAGCGCCAGGGTGCAGCCGCAGGCCGCCGCGGTGCGGATGCCATGGACGACCGGCCGCAGACCGAGGCCTTCGTAGAGGTGCGTGCGCCCCGACAGCACCAGCGTCGGCACGCCCTCGACGTCGTACGACGCGATCGTGCCGCGGTGTCCGTCGGCGGCCGGCGCGACGAAGCCCGGCACGTCGGTCATCGGCAGCTCGGCCACCGGTTCGCCGAAGGCGTCCGCCGCCGGAGCCCAGCCGGTCCCCAGGACCACCACCGCGTCGTGACGCGGGACACCCGTGAGGTCGGCGATCCGTCCGGCCGCCTGCGCTGCCTGCTCCCGCGGGTCCGCGTCGGTCACAGCGCTCAACCTATCTGCGGTTGACGACGTCGTGCGCGCACGAGGTCGTGGACGCCGATCGCGACCGCGAGGGCGATGAAGCAGAGGGCGGCGAGGACGGCGTGGCCCAGTGCGTGGGCGTACGCCGCGGGGCCGGAGCCGGCGATCGAGTTGAAGAAGACCGTCCCGATCACCGCCTGACCGATCGCGAGCCCGATCCGCTGGCTGGTCTGCAGCACGCCCCCGGCGGTGCTGCCCATCAGCGGGTCGACGTCCATCAGCGCCAGGGTCTGGTTCGGCGTGATCACCGCTCCCTGGCCGCAGCCCATCACGAACAAGGGTGCCGCGAGGGCCAGGGCGGCGTCGTGCGGGACATGGGGAGGCACCAGCGCCAGCGCCACGGCGCCGATGCCGAACGTGACCGCACCACCCACGACGAGCGGCCGCCCCACCCGGGTGACCACGCGGCCGACGAGTGGCGCCGAGATCCCGGCTCCGACGGCGTACGCCGTGACCCCGAGCGCGGACTCGATCGGCGTGTAGCCGAGGCCGTACTGGTAGTAGATCGCCAGCACCAGCGGCAGCCCGGCCATCGCGGGGAAGAACGTGAGCGCCAGCGTGCTCCCCGCGACGTAGGAGGGCCGTCGGAAGAGCCGCAGGTCCACCAGCGGGTCACGTGCCAGCAGGGTGAGGCGCCGCTCCCGGCGCAGGAACATCGCCAGGAGCACCGCGGCGGGCACGGCCAGCCAGGCGAGCCGGGCGTCGTGCGCGACGTCGTACTCCACGCAGGCGAAGAGGATGCAGAAGGTGGCAAGGCCGAGCATGCCCGCGCCGAGCACGTCGAGCCGGTGCCGCACGCTCTCGGTGGGCGCCGGGAGCAGCCGGCGGGCCAACAGGATCACGATTACCGCGATGGGGAGGTTGATGAAGAAGACGAGTCGCCAGCCCAGGGTCGGGCCGCCGAGACCGATCAGCGCGCCACCGATGAGCGGACCGACGGCGGTGCCGAGCCCGACGGTCGTGCCGAGGACGCCGAACGCCCGGCCGCGCTCGTGACCGTGGAACATCTGCTGCACCAAGCCGGAGGTCTGCGGGTTGATCAGTCCGCCGAACAGCCCCTGGAGAACGCGGGCACCGATCAGCAGGCCCGCCCCGGGCGCCAGTCCCGACAGGAGCGAGGTCACCGCGAACCCTCCGACGCCGATCTGGAACATCAGCCGGCGTCCGTGGTCGTCGCCGAGCTTGCCCCCGAGCACCGGGACCAGCCCGAACGCCAGCGTGTACCCGGAGACGATCCACTGGAGCTCCGCCGAGCCGGCGTCGAGGTCGCGGCCGATGGAGGGGAGCGCGACGTTCGTGACGCTCACGTCGAGGAGGGTCATGAACATCGCGCTGCAGCAGACGATCAGCGCGACCCAGCGGCCGCGCTGATCGTCCGGGGTCACTCGTCGATCGTGTCAGAGCCCCCGTGGAGGGCCTGAGCGCGTACTGCTTCGCGAGCGTCCGACGCCCAGCGCCATCACCCCCGGATCGGCTCGACGAGGAGGGCGGTGCCCTCGCCGGCGACCCGGGTGAGCACGATGGTCGCGGTCTCGTCGCCCCGCAGGGCGAGCCGTTGCCGCAGCTGCTCCGGCGCGACGTCGACGCCGCGCTTCTTGATGGTCAGCGTGCCGATGCTCCGCTCACGCAGGGCGGCCCGCAGCTGCTTCTCGCGGTACGGCAGCTCCTCGAGGACGCGATAGCCGCGCGCGAAGGGGGTGTGGTACGCCGCGTCGCCGCTGACATAGGCGATCCTCCGGTCGAGCAGGTGGCCCCGAACTCCGGCGGCCACTGCGGTGACCAGACCGGCTCGGATCACCGCGCCGTCGGGCTCGTAGAGGAATGCGCCCACGCCGCCGACGTCCGCACCCGGGTCGTCCTCCTCGGTCAACGTGGCGAGACCGCCCTGCCCGATCACCGTGGCGCGACGCCGCACGGTCGCCAGCACCGGCGACCAGAGCACCGCTTCCTTCACCTCGGCCTGGTCGCTGACCCACTCGGCCTCGACGCCGTCCGGGAGCAGCGAGTGCGGGATGCCGGGTGCGACCTTCACGCAGGCCCGCCCGGTCAGCAGCGAGACGACGAAGGTCCAGGGCGGCGTCCAGTCGTCGGCGCGGAACGACCTCCCGCGCGCACCGCGTCGTGCGGGGTCGGCGTACGCCGTGGCGAACGGGGTGACGTCGAGCGCGGTCGCGTCGCCGACCTCGACGGCGCCACCGAGTCCGAGCGCGGCCAGGTTGGCCCGCGCCATCTCGACCCGCAGCGGATCGAGGTCGATGCCGGCCGTGGTCAGCCCGGCTCGTGCGAACGCCACCAGATCGCCGCCGATGCCGCAGGTCAGGTCGACCACGCTCGGCCCGACCAGGCCGACACGGGAGGCTCGGTGCCGCGCGACCGTGCTCCGGGTGGCCTGCTCGAGTCCCTCCCGCGTGAAGTACATCCGGCCCGCGTCGTCGCCGAGCTTCGCGATCGCGTGCCGGCGCAGCTCGACCTGCCCCAGGGCCGCCGCCACCTGCTCCGGCGCGGCTCGTTCACGCAGGACTCGCTGCACCTGGAGCGGCGTCCCCTCGGCAGCGGTCGCGGCATCCAGCAGCCTCTGACCGTCGTCGGTGAGCAGCCACCGGAACGTCTCCAGCTCCATGGGCTCAGTGACCCCGGAAGGCTTCTTCCAGCCACCACGACGGCTGGCTGTCGACGACCTTCGCATCCACCAGCATCGGGCGAGGGCGGCCGGCGTCGAGCCAGGCGCGTACGGCGTCCAGGTCGCCCGGGGCACGCACGGTGACCGCGTCGAACCCGAAACCCCGGCCGATCGCCGCGATGTCGGTGTCGGGGAAGACCACGGTGTCGAGCGGCGCGCCGTCGGGGCCGAAGTGGTGCACCTCGGCGCCGTAGGCATGGTCGTCGTAGACGACGACCAGCATGTCGAGCCCGAGGCGGACGACCGTCTCGAGCTCCATCGCCGACATCAGTGCGCCGCCGTCGCCGAGCGCGGCGACGGTGAGCCGGCCCGGGCTCGCGATCGCCGCGCCGACTGCCGTCGCCAGTCCGAGGCCGATCGACTGGAACGCCTGGGTGAAGCAGAACGAGTGGTGGTCGCCGACTCCGAGGTACGCCGCGGGGTAGCCCATGAAGTTCCCGGAGTCCACCGCGACGACCCGGTCCGCGGGAAGCAGTACGTCGAGGTCGCGGGTCAGGGTACGCGGGTCGATCAGGCCGTGACCGCCGAGGTCGTCGTACGTCGCGCTCGCCCACCCGATGCCGGCCTCGAGGCGTCGGCGTACCTCGTCTGTGCGGTAACCGGTGAGGTCGCCGGTCAGGCTCTTTTCGAGTTCTGTCGCGGTCGCCTCGACGTCCCCGAGGACGCCGAAGGTCAGCTCGCGGTGGGCTCCCAGCGCCTCGACCGTGTCGTCGACCTGGACGACGGTCGCCCCGGGAGCGATCAGCTTCCCGTGGCGCATCGTCCACATGTTCAAGGTGCAGCCCCACCCGACGATGAGGTCCGCGTCTCCGATCAGCTCCGCCGCGCCGGGTGAGGCGAACCCGCCGGAGACACCCAGCGACCACGGGTGGCCGGTGAACAGTCCCTTCGCGACGGCCGACTCGGCGAGCAGCGCGCCGGCACGCTCGGCAGCCTCGGCGACCGCGGGACCGGCGCCCCGGGCGCCTCGCCCCGCCACGAAGACGGGTCGCTCGGCGCGGCGTACCGCGTCGACCAGCCGGTCGAGATCCTCGCCGGAGGGCGTGACGACCGCCTCCTCGCGCCCGTGGGTCGAGCTCGGCGCCTGGCCTGCTGTGAGGGCCTGGACCGCCAGGGGCAGGTTCAGCACGACGGTACGGCGCGTGGTCACCGCGGTGCGCACGGCGTGGCGCGCGACCTCCCTCGCCGTGGTCGCGTCGCTCACGCGGAACGGCACCGCTCCGACCGCCCGTGCCAGCGCCTCCTGGTCGACGAAGAAGTTCGACCGCGGCTCGGTCACCTCGGCTGCCACGACGACGACCGGCGTCCGGCTCTTGGCGGCCTCCGTGATCCCGGTCATCGCGTTGGTCAGGCCGCAGCCCTGGTGGACCGTGACCGCGGCCGGGCGGTCCGACGTACGGGCGAATGCGTCGGCCATCGTGGCGGCTCCGCCCTCGTGCCGAGCGGCCACGAAGCGGGCGCCGGCGGCGACCATCGCGTTGGTGACGTGGAAGTTCCCGGAGCCGACGACGCCGAAGACATGGTCGACCCCGGAGTCCACCAAGGTCCGGCCGACGACCTCGGCGACGGTCGGACCGGGCGCCACGTCAGCGCTCGACGAGAGCGACGGCCCGAGCCGGTGCGCCCGACCCGGTGACGATCGGCAGCGGCCCGACGATCAGGACCGCGCCGGTCGGCGGGAGAGACGCGAGGTTCTGCAGCTGGGTCAGGCCGTACTTGCCGCTGCCCATCAGGTTCGCATGGCAGGGGAACGGCGGGTCGAACGAGTGCGCGGCGCCCGCGTCCGTGCCGACGGTCTCGACCCCGACGCCGATCACCGGCGAGTCCTCGGCGACCCAGCGCGCGCACTCCGGGCTCATCCCGGGCGTGTGCGGGCCGTTCTCGTCGGCGTTCGTGAACCGCTCCTGGCTGTCGGAGCGGGCGTCCCACCCGGTGCGGTAGAGCAGCCAGCCGCCGTCGGGAAGCGGCCCGTGCTGCTGCTCCCAGCTCGTGATGTCGTCGACCTCGAGCAGGAAGTCGGGGTCGTCGGCGACCTGCGCGCTGAAGTCGAGCACCACCGCCGGCCTGATCAGGTGGCCCACCGGCACGCTCGCCACGTCGAGCCCGCCCTTGCCGGTCACCCAGTGGTTGGGCGCGTCGAAGTGGGTGCCGGTGTGCTCGCCGGAGCGGAAGTTGTTCCAGTACCACGCCGGCCCGCGGTCGTCGTACGCGCTGATCTCCTCGAGCTCGAAGTGAGCGGTCTGGCCGAACTCCGGCGGCAGCTGGATCACCGGGGTGTCGCTGCTGAGCCGCGCGGTCAGGTCGACCACCTCGACGGAGCCGTCGGCGAGGGCGTCGGTGAGGGAGGAGAGGAGCGATGGCATGGGAGCACCGTACGCCGACGCCGTCCTGCCGGACCCCGTTGGCACTCGTTGTCGGTGAGTGCTAGTTTCGGCGTTGGCACTCTCGACCCGAGAATGCCAGCGCTTGCCCCGACGGACGACCCCCGCGACGGCGTACGTCAGTGCAGGCTCCAACGTCCGGGAGCGTGTGGCTCCCAGCTCGCACAACACAGTGGAGAAAGTGGAGGTCGACATCGTGTCGGTCAACATCAAGCCCCTCGAGGACCGGATCGTCGTCAAGCCCCTCGAGGCCGAGCAGACCACGGCGTCCGGCCTGGTCATCCCCGACACCGCCAAGGAGAAGCCCCAGGAGGGCGAGGTCCTGGCCATCGGGCCCGGCCGCATCGACGACAACGGCAACCGCGTCCCGCTCGACGTCGCGGTGGGCGACAAGGTCATCTACAGCAAGTACGGCGGCACCGAGGTCAAGTACAGCGGCGAGGACTACCTGATCCTCTCGGCCCGCGACGTGCTCGCGGTCGTGTCCTGAATCCGAGCCGGGGTCTGGCCGAGCTTGCGAGGCCAGGCCTCGATCAGCGAGGAGATTGAGGAGGGGGAGGCACACCGGCGCGCCAGCGACGGGGTGCCTCCACCGTCTCGAAATCCACTGACTTCTCTGTAGCAAGGAGCATCTTCAATGCCCAAGATCCTGGAGTTCGACGAGCGCGCCCGGCGTTCGCTCGAGCGCGGCGTCGACGCGCTCGCCGACGCGGTCAAGGTGACGCTCGGCCCCAAGGGCCGTTACGTCGTCCTCGACAAGAAGTGGGGCGCGCCCACGATCACCAACGACGGCGTCACGGTCGCCCGCGAGGTGGAGCTCGACGACCCGTTCGAGAACCTCGGCGCGCAGCTGACCAAGGAGGTCGCCACCAAGACCAACGACATCGCCGGTGACGGCACCACGACCGCGACCGTCCTCGCCCAGGCGATGGTCCACGAGGGTCTGCGAGCGGTGGCCGCCGGTGCCAACCCGATGGCGCTCAAGCGCGGCATGGACGCCGCCGCGGAGGCGATCGGCGACGCCCTGCGCGAGGCCGCCCGCGAGGTGGACTCCAAGGAGGACATGGCGTCGGTCGCCACGATCTCCAGCCGCGACGCGCACATCGGCGAGCTGCTCGCCGAGTCCTTCGACAAGGTCGGCAAGGACGGCGTGATCACGGTCGAGGAGTCCAACACCATGGGCACCGAGCTGGAGTTCACCGAGGGCATGCAGTTCGACAAGGGCTACATCTCGGCGTACTTCGTGACCGATCCCGAGCGGATGGAGGCCGTCCTCGACGACCCCTACATCCTGCTGCACCAGGGGAAGATCTCCGCGATCGCCGACCTGCTGCCGCTGCTGGAGAAGGTCATCGCCGCGGGCAAGCCGCTGTTCATCCTGGCCGAGGACGTCGAGGGCGAGGCGCTGTCGACGCTGGTGGTCAACAAGATCCGCGGCACCTTCACCGCGGTGGCGGTCAAGAGCCCGGCGTTCGGTGACCGGCGCAAGGCGATGATGCAGGACATCGCGACCCTGACCGGCGGTCAGGTCGTGGCTCCCGAGGTCGGTCTCAAGCTCGACCAGGTCGGCCTCGACGTGCTCGGCACCGCCCGCCGCGTCGTGGTCACCAAGGACAACACGACCATCGTCGACGGCGGCGGCGACACCTCCGCGGTCGAGGGCCGGGTCAACCAGATCAAGGCCGAGATCGAGACCACCGACTCCGACTGGGACCGCGAGAAGCTCCAGGAGCGCCTCGCGAAGCTGGCCGGCGGCGTGTGCGTGGTCAAGGTGGGCGCGGCGACCGAGGTGGAGCTGAAGGAGAAGAAGTACCGCATCGAGGACGCCGTCTCCGCGACCCGCGCCGCGATCGAGGAGGGCATCGTCCCCGGCGGCGGCTCCGCGCTCATCCACGCCGTGTCGGTGCTCGACGGCGACCTCGGCCTGACCGGTGACGAGGCCGTCGGCGTACGGATCGTGCGTCGCGCGGCCGACGAGCCGCTGCGCTGGATCGCCGAGAACGGCGGCGAGAACGGCTACGTCATCGTCAGCAAGGTCCGCGAGGGCAAGGTCGGCGAGGGCTACAACGCAGAGACCGGCGAGTACGGCGACCTGGTCGCCCAGGGCGTCCTGGACCCGGTCAAGGTCACCCGCTCCGCGCTGGTCAACGCCACCTCGATCGCCGGCATGCTGTTGACGACCGAGACCCTGATCGTCGACAAGCCCGAGGAGGAGGAGCCCCCCGCGGCCGGCCACGGTCACGGGCACGGCCACTGACCTCGGCCGCGCCCCGCTCTCCGAGGCGGCGGTCGACGCGCTCGTCACCGCCGCAGGGCACACCGACGTCGAG